>NZ_MAWZ01000027.1:0-40236 GCF_001854685.1 Rhizobium sp. RSm-3
CGACCACCCAAACAGCCAGATCGATGATCTGCTGCCGTGGGCCTATGCCGCAAAGCCCGATCTCAAAGCCGTGGCCTGAAAACACCGCTTACGCTTATTAGGGTGTTGTGCAATTGTGCAAAGCCGCTCGAAACATCTGCGGCTCATCACAAAATTTCAGCGTCGATAACTTGATAGCGCTTGGCCTCCTCCCTATTGCCGAGCCGGGCAAAAGCGCCGCTATCGACTAGGCTGTCCAAGGCGCTGCGGAGAGCACGATCTGCGCCGAACACTGTCTGCTTAAACGCATTGTTTTTGTCAGCTCGTTGCAGCATCCACCAGTACGGGATGATCTTGTCGCGAAGCATTTCGGTGGTGACTCGCTTGTCGCGAGGCGGTTTCTTAGCATCGAAGAAAACTTTCACCCACTCCTTGATAGCTGCTCGGCGCTCGGCGTCACCGCCCTCGCCAAGCGTGCCTTGATCGAAAAGCTTTGCCAGCCCCGCAAGTGACCGCAGAACGCGGGACACAGCCCATTCGATATCGCAGCGCAATACGACAGGCGCGCCACACCGTGGCAGGTCTAGCGCTCGTGTGATCGCGCTGACCAAGGCCATCTTTTTCGTGAGCATTGCTGTTCTGAGGAACACAGCATAGTGGTTTGGCATTTCGCCGCTATCGACGCCCGTGTGAATGTCGTCCTGCGCTAGCTCGATCTTTCTAATGAAATCTGATGCAGATGGTTCGTAAGCGATTAACTTCACCTTTTCCGCTGCCTCTGTCGGCCTGCTGATATATGCCTCATCGATTTCATCGGCGAGGAGAACAGCCAGGTTCAGAATATTGTTTCCGCGCGGACTAAGCTTCCTTACAACATCCCGGTCATCGACGCTTTTTCCAGATGGAGCATCGTGGAACGTGACAAGCGCTCGTGAACCTAAGCCTGTAGACAGGACCTTCAGGTTGTAGGACGTGAGAAAGGCGGCTGGTGTTGTGGACCACAGCAGGCTTCCGCACGCGTTCGGAATAGGGGCATCCTTGCGTTCGCGACTTGCTATTGATGCTGGCGGCTGCTTTGCATCGTGACCAAACGTTGAGGCGTCGAAGAGCTCGTACAAATAGTCACGCAACCGGTTCTGGGTCGGGTCCTTTGGCGCTGCCAGAATTTGAATGTCGGAATTTGCATCCTCACGAGCCCAAAGCATAGTTCCTGTTTTTTGCAGCTGTCCGTGAAATGCCTCAGCCGACGATATCGGGCTAGTGAAAACCTTCGCGGTGGTCATAGGCGTTGCCCGCTCGTTGACACGCGAAATCCAAAATCTGAATGCCTCGCCCTTACCCGATGCAGTTGGAGCGACAAGTATTTCTAACGCAGTGCTAGCTAGGCCGTCGCAAGATTTGAATTTTCTGGAGAACAGCGCGCCGAACGTTGCAACAGTCGCAACTTCGGCAAACAGCCGAAAAGGCTTCTTCATGCCTGCTACGTTGCAATCAATCAGATGCTCAAGTGCATCACTTGCCTTCGAATTTTGATCGGCACCACACAGCAAGTGGCCTATTATCCAATCAATCGTACCTTGCTGACATGATAGCGCTGCAATGGATTCGTCCGATGTTGCTCGCGCGGCGATGGCCTCGGGCGGGAGAGGAGCCTCACGTGCTATTCGCTCAGCGGTGTACATATCGAAGATGCTTTGCACAAAGGCGCGACGCTCGCCGGTCAGATGCTCAGCGTATGGGATGCTCTCGGTGTTGTTCGATCGTGCCTGCTTTAACCAATAATCGAGCATTGAGGTACAGTTCGATTTGCCAAGCCAGCGAGGCGACTGATCATATTTGCTTGAGTTGTAAGCGTTCTTGAAGAATGGGCATTTGCGAATGATGCGATCAATCTGCTCAGGCAGGCCGGTTATTTTATCAAGGTCGCCGATGATTTGAGCGTAAGCCGTCGATCGATCCTGAAGGTCGGAACTGTTCGCCATCATCAAGTAGATTTGTTTGCGCCGCACGATCATGGTCGAGATCACGTCGGCGTCGCTGAGGCGCAGCGATCGGCCAAGTGCTTCGGTTGGCCCGAGAGCAGTCGTTGCCACAGGGGGCGGCAGTTTCCAACTGTCAATGATCGGTTGGCCTTCGGCGACGGACGAGCGAGACCCGATTATGCCATTGCCAGTGATGGCGATGAACTGTGCCGCGTAGATCTCAAGATTGAGCTGATCGATTATCCCGCCTGTGCGCCCATGTGGCAATACACCGCGATAGAATGAATGCAGGCCACCGCCTTGCAATGAGCGCTCGCAGTACGTCGGGTGTGCAGCTTGCAGATGGCTCATGTACTCGGAGCCAAGCGCTACGGCCTCGCGATCGTCGCCGGGGTGATCGTCATGGTCGAGACAAATGATGCCTGTGTTATCGAGAACGAGGCCAATGCCGAACCTAGGATCAGCGTGCATCACCGAAACGACCTGGTCGAATGTCCCCCAGTAGCCGGGGTCGTGTGCGTTGATATTGTCGCCGAGCGGGTGCATCCAACTGACAGGGATTTTCACGAGTTTTCTGCCGCGTACTACAGGCTTCCACAGGATCCACTGTTGGATATCACGCAACTCTTGCGGAATATTTTCAAATGTAGTTGTGATTCCGGGAGTCGGAAGAACAGGCGCATGAATAGACACAGTAATACTCCTTGTGTTCGCGGTTAATACATGCGATATACAAGGGGTTCCAAAATACCTCGCATTCGCTATGCATCCCCCGAATGAAAGTTCGGGGGGTTCATTGCGATCATTGCGGGTTGGATCAACCGCGAGGCTGCAAGAGCTTCGATTCCTTGGCCACGCCATATGCCCTTAGAGGGCGACGCGAGGCCGAGTGCTGAGGATATTACGCTGCGTCCTTCGTGACGGCAACTATCTGAATTCCAAAATAAGTGCAGAGCCTGTCAACGATATCGGAGCGAGGATGTTTGGTGCGTCCGGTCATGATGTGATGAAGGGTCGGCTGCGCTATCCGCAGATCAAACGACAACTGTTGGAGGTTCTCATGCGCTCTCAGCTTCTCGCGTACAGTGCGAGATATTTCAACCATGGTAGTATTTCTTGCAGTCATGGTCTCACCTCATTGGCTGTATTGTGATTGAAATTATTAAATTGAATACGTCGCCATCGATCGGGTCGTCAAATAGAAAATCGTTTCCGTCTATCAATATTCAATGGAGTCAAAAATAATACGTAATTTGCTGCGTATGGAAACAAAATATATTTGGAAGGAAACGTTGTTATCGTTGTCGATAGCGATAAATTCGATATCGTTGCTTCGAATAAATGCAGGAGCAACCGATGTCTGATACCAATGAACTTGAGAACACGGGTGCGTCAGTGCCTATCGATCTCATGATGCTGCTCGATGGCGTGAAGCGCAAAATCAAGGCCATACCTGCGGCTAACTACGAAGATTTAGCGGAGGAAAGTGGCGTGTCCGTGCCGACGCTCTACGCGATCATCGCAGACCGCCGCATGCCTTCTCTCCCGACCTTCCAGAAGCTTTGCGACCACTTCGGCATTACGGTCGATGTGGCGACGCATAAGACGGTTCTGCCGCCTGTCGCAAAGGCCGGCTCAAACAATCGATTAATCTAAGGGTGGGTACGACATGCGAATCCTCAAGCCAACCATGATGACCAAAGAAGCGGCGCTGCTGCTGCACACCCTGGAGATCAAGCAGGCGAAGGCCGTCTGCTTCGACTTGAAGGATTGGGAGACGGTGCCGAAGGGCCTGTGGGCGGAAAGACTGCTGCACCCCGAATACTTCGTTCGGCAGTTTATTCATGACATCTGCCAATCCGAAAGCAGGCTTGATTTGCTCGAAGTCGACAGCATTGTTTTCCGCGCCGGTTCCGTGGTGGAGCTTCTCGACGCAAAGGGCAAAAGACTCAAGCTTCGGCAATTCGATCTGCAATGGATCAATGGCGCGCTGCGCTATCAAGACGTGCCAGTGTATGCGGTTCGTGGCGACGGACTGTCGATCGTACAACACACGCCAGCCATCATAGTGTCTGACGATTTGCGGGGACAGATACTGCGATCAAAGGCCGACTGCGAGGCAGCATTGCAAAACCTCATGGCACCACCATCCGATCCATCGATTGTGTGGCAGCAGTAGTGCGCGGGTAAGCTTCCTTGCAGCTTTCCCACGCTCCCGGCCCCATGTCTGAATCTCCGTGCATGGGGCCGGTCGAAATCCTTCAACGAAATGAGGAACCGAAATGCTTAATCTTGACCAAGGGAAACAGTCGTTGCGTGCCACGGTGGCGACGAACCGCCGATATGTTCGCCTCGCGAACGCTGTCCAGATCGACGCCGAAGACCTTGAAAACTTCGCCGAACTCGGGGGCGAGTTGCCCACCGTGGCACTGCATAAGCTCACGGCTCACTTCTTCGATGGCCGGTACAAATATGATGAGGTCACGGACGAACTCGTGTCCGTTCCAAGTTCAACGGTCATGGGACTCGGTGTCTTCGATGCTCAGACCATTGAAGCGATGAAGCGCACCAAGGACGCCGCCATCAATTTCGTCTCGCCTCCGCCGTTGAGACCGATGACAGCAGCCGAGAACCAGGCGAGGGTACAGCGGGCCATTGCGGACGGTGTGACCGGCATCGCAACCGAGTTGCCGAGAGGGTTCAGAGGCAGCTTTGTCGCCTGAAATGAAAAGCACCTGCGCGGCCACAGGGGCGGTATCGAAGGGGCGCGAGAGCGTCCCTTTTGCATGTCCGAGGTGGGGACATCCGTCAGCCTTCGCCGTAGAAATCGAGGTAGACTTCCCCAACCTTTTCCTGTTCCAGGTTCATGACGGGATGGAAGCCTGTGTCAAGTTGACCGTTCTCGATGCTCGCAGCTAGTGCCCGGAGTATAGCAGCCGTGGCCTTGGCTGCATCGCGTGGAGTTTTGTGGCCTTTTATATCTAGCTCAATATCGCATTTCAGAGCCGCTTCTGTGTCGTCATCGAACTCATCAAATCCGTCCAAGCTCATATTTCCCTCCATTATTTTGCTCAGCGACGCGTGTTTCCGTTCGCGATGCTACATTGTGCGGAACTACCTCGCAAACCGCGTGACGCGCACGTCTGGGCAATCTCGACAATATTCCCCGGGTAAATTAGCGCTCTCGTTGCAGAGGTGCCGGCAAGAAGCTAAACCGTGGGTGGGGCATTGAGGGATAACAAGTGCGAGTTTGGACTAAACGAATTATTGGCGCGGCTGTACTCGGCATCATTGGCTATGGCGCTTACGATTATTATCGAGCGGGTTTTTGGACCCGACCGGAGATGCCAGATGGTGCATTTTCTCTATCCTACAAGAATGGCTTGCGCGGGATATTGGTTGGCGTGCCAAATGAGAAGGAAACGCGCCGATACTTCGGATATCCGCGAGAGGTGCCTTTCTACCTCAAGGACGCTTGGTCTGTCTGCTCTCCGCCTGATGATACTGAAAAGACGAGCGCCGCTGAGTTCATCAAGATACGCAACCAGCCGGGCGAACGATTTGAAGCTATCTGCAGAATCAAGGCCGACAATGACGTAGTCGTTCGCGGCGTGATCACCTCGGTTCCAAGGTTGTAGGCATTTACACCGAAACAGTCGATGAACTGGTTGACGCCAACGCCGCATGGCAAATGGAAGTGTTCTTTAGTCCGAACGACACCAGCGTCATGCTCGGCAGCTAGGCAATCTAGTAAACCGGGTGATAGTTAAAAGGTCCCGACACAAATGAGGACCTTTGAAAATGTTTGTCGTATCCATCTACGCTAACCGGAAGCCGGAGTGCTTTGCAGCAGAGCCGGACGAATGCGTTGACGTGATAACTTCGATGACCGGTATATCGGTCCAGAAGGCTAAGGAGTATTTGACACGGGCGATGCTGGTCAAACGGCTGCGTGTACTTGGCCCGTTTGAGTTAGCGATCGACTATGGCGACGATGACTGTGAGCCAGTTATCATGCTTGAATACGAACCCGGTCAAGGGGGTGACAGAGACGATGACGTCTAGGGTTTACCGGCCATGCAGCTCTTTGAGTTTGTCGTGATGTTCCTCGGCCCTGCGCGATGCCTCGCGTGGGGTCGCTTCCCAATCTTGCTGCGGCATAATCCTTTTGCGTACCCACCGCTCAAAGCCGCCTGACCATTGCCACTTACCTTGCTTGTTATGGGGTGTCGTATCGAGGCGAATGCGGGCCGAAATTGTCCTGCCCGTCGTATCCCACGAAGTTCTGTTTCGCTTCGTCCGGCCACGTCTCGTGCCGTTTGTATTTCGGTTTGTATTCCTCTTGCATAGCACAGAGCTAGTGCGCCGGTTTCGCAGTCTCAACGATTGCTTTTCAATTTGGCTATGCAAAGCTGGCGCGATGTTGCGCTAGGCGTCGAGTAGCGAACCGGGAGGGGTGATGCGCTTATATATCGTTTTGGTGGGGACTCTGCTTCTCGGTGGATGCACAAGCGATGCGTCGTCTGGCAAATGGCGTGAGGTTCAATCGGATACGGCGGCAGGACGGCTTGAGCGAGCGAAGGTTATTTGCAATGGCCGAGCAGGAGAGACGCAGGTACTCGCCGGGCGCTATTGGATTGCAGGCGCTGTTGCCTCTAGCAACACCTTTAAATCGTGTATGGCCGAGCAGGGGTTTGTCCAATAGCCGGGCGCATCGTTAGATTTTATTTTCGTGTGCCAAAGCTAACGCTGGATTGCGCCAAACGTCGCGCCGCGCCACACAAACGTGCGTCAGCGAAAACCGATGTCGAGGAACAAGAGCATGGCAGATAAGAAAAACCCCTTGTCACTAAGCGGTGCGCTACCTTGGGGAGCCTCTGTGGCCGCCGAAGTGCTATCCGGTATTGGCGTGCCCGGTGGAAACCTGTTGGCGAACTATGTTGATGCCTTTCAGCAAAAAAAGCGAAAGGAGGCGACAGACATCCTCATCGAGCAAATCACTGCGGGCAAGCACGGTCCCGTGAACTTTACCGAGGACGATGTAGATCCCTTCATCGCAGCGACATTGCGCTTCGCGCGGGCTGTGGAAATCGGTGCCGCTCACGACAATCTCGTCTTGCTTGCGCAAGTCATAGCGGGGCTCAAACGGCAAAAGGCGCTGACCGTGGACGCATTCATGCGGTGGGCTGGAGTTCTTGAGCAGATGACGCGCGACGAGTTGATGATACTGGGGTTGGCCTATCGAGCACAAAAATTCAACAATGCTGAGTCAAGAGCCGAGAATGCCACTGTCTGGCCTCATGTGATAGGCGCGATGACGAACGCCGGTTACGGTGCGGGCGACATACAGTCGCTCGCGGCCTGCGTAAGCCGGTATGGGTTGCTTACGCCTAGTAATGACTGGAACTCTGCTGGCTATGACCCTACCGGCTGGCTGATGGAATTAGGCGATTTGGCCGACTTGGAGCTTGTCTCAGCGGCAGGCCGTTAGACCAAGCCCTGTTTTCGTGTCCAAAAGCCAACGCCGATCTGTCCAGTGAACGGCAATAGCGTTGATGCGTGCTGCCGCCGCGTCGCCGAAAGCCGCGCCTGGCGTTGCTGCGCCGTCAAGAAAGTTGCCTGCCGCTGTCGAGAAGTTTGAGCCTGCTGTGGTTCCGCTTTCGCCGAGCACGCGAGCACCAGTCGAGAACGTCTCATCGAAGCTCTGTTTTGCTCGATCCATGCGAGGAGCGAAATCGAGCATAAAGTCTAGATTCAGCATTCCACCGGCCTTGCCGCTTGCCGAGTCAACAGCATCCTGAAGCGGGTTCGGAAGCTTGCGCTTCGGCCCAATGCGATCCTCGACATAGCCGGGCGGCAAATGCTGAATCGACCCGATGCCTAGTGTCTGTGACGCAGCGAGGCCAAGCCCACCGGCCTTTACAGCGTTGCCGACGCTGGCAAGGAAGCCGATGCCTGCTGACACAGCGCCCGCGCCCGCACTCGCGCCACCAGCCGCCGTTGCGCCGCCGCTGAACATGCCACCGATGAGTGACACTGCGAGTCGTCAGCGTGACGGTTTTTGATTTCGGCAGATTGTTGATGCTGCGAGCTAGGGTATTGATGGAGCGTTGCGCTTGGCGGACGTTGCCAACATCGAGCTTTATCCCGTTCACCCGCTGAGCATTCGTAAGCGCCCGGTGAGCTCGTCTTGCGAGGTTGAGACGAACATCGGAAGTCCTAGTGCAAACACTAGAGTAGTCTTATGACGAAGCATCCGATTGAAGTGATCACGTCTGTCGAGCGCCGACGGCGCGGGATGCTCAACCGGCCTGACCTGCGTTTAGCTTGATGCTTGCCCTTGACCGCTGTTCCTGAGCACGTAGTTTGAAGGCTCCCCGACGGATCACTGCGGACGGCCGTGTTATCTTGCCTCTGGTGCTAAATGGCGTGGACGGGTGCTCGCACGCGGACTCTCGATCGGAGAAAGTAGCGCCCAGAGGACCGTCCAATAACTTCCCAGTACGTTATTTGCGCAATATGCGCGTGTCGTAGGTACCGCGGCCCACACCGAATGCTTACGAGCATTCTTGATCAGCTTGTTAATCTCAGAGTTCAGCGACTTCCACGAGGCTTTAGCCTGCATGTCGTTAATCGTAAGGGTTGCTTCTTCAACAAAGCTAGCCACGGGTTTTATCCTGCATTGACGGGAAATCTTGCCTGACGTCAGACCGCCGTTCGATGCTTATCGAATGATCTCCATCGTCGCAGCCTCATTGCCGGGGAAGGGCACAACCGAAACCTCGAAAAGGTCGCCTTTGGTGATCAGCATGTACTCAACGCCAGCCGCTGTCTCTTTGTATTCGTATTCCTGCAACAGGAAGCCGACGCTGAAATTGGTACCGCCTATGGCCTTGGCTGCGAGATAGGCGTCCTTCACATAGCCAATCTCGGTATTCATCTGCGCTTCGATCCACAGGCGAGCACCCCTATTTTCAAGCTTGTAGATGACGCCGCCAAGCTGGTTCCAATTGTGGCCGATCAGCAGCTTGATGGATCGCGGACCTACTAGGCCGCGAGCTTTGATGGATGCATCGAACGCGCCTTTGGCAACCACGTGCCTGTAGCTGTCGAGATCGGGTGTCGACGCCCATCCGGCAATGAAACCCTCCTGCGTCTCGCCGGGCGCGAATTTGACGTGGAGCGTCGTTTCCATCATCCGTTTCATGTGGACGTCAGAAAGCGACATGCCGAGATGCATATTCGCGATACGAATCTGGTGACTGGCCTCCGCGAAGTGCGGAAAAAGCTTCTCGTGTGAAACGTCAGCAGGCGCTTCCTTGAGAAACTTGCCGCGTGTGGCTGTGCCATTCCATTCTATAAAGTTCTTGTTGCCCCACAGATCCTCGCACTGCTGCGACAGCGCAACAACCTCAGCGGCATCGGCCAGAGTCTTGCAATGCTTGCCACCAGCGAGGAGCTTCGCAGCACCATCCGGCGTCGCAGCATATTTGATGACCAGGAGCGCGTCATGAGCGGCATTGCGGCTCTCAAACGAACGATTTGCGATGAGTTGCTTTTCAAGCGCTGTGATATTCACGGTCATCTCCGAAGTAGAATCTGGCAAGCGTGACCACTCGCTCAGCATCGGCCATCGATTGGACGAGCTTTCGAGCGATGAGCAGGGCTTTGAATTTTTGGATTGTCATGTGCTCTCTCCTTGTTGGGAGAGGCGAGTGAGTCAGCCTTCGCGGCTACCAGAGCCAGCTGGAAAAACACAAGGGTTACCGGAACCCCTGCCTCAATTCGTAAGCTGTATGCACGCATACAACCTTGAGTGTGTCAATGAGAAAAATGCATGCCACAGGGGTTTGTTCGGCTAAGCCGCCCTAAACCAGCGCCCGATTTTCGTCATGAGGCTGGTTTTGTCACCGTGGATCATTTCATGAATCCGTTGACGTTCATCTGCCGCATAGCGTTCAAGTGACGAGTGGTCACGATGAACCTGTATCCGTCGTCGCAACGATGCCTCTAGCTCCTCGCGTTTGGCGCGGGCTTCGGCCTTGGCAATCAGCCGGTCGGTTATGCGACGCTCTTGGTCAAGCTTTAACTGGTCCCAAGCGGAAATGGTCATTGCTATTTAGCTCCCTTCTTTCTCTTGCCTCTGATGAAAAGGTGCGAGATGTCCCGGACGCCTTGATTGAGGCGAGAGCGAATTAGCATCTCAGGAATATCAAACTCGTCAGCCCACTCGGCAATTGTCATTGTTTCACCGAAGAATGTGATGACGGTTCGCGGCCCGCGCAGGGTGCTGATGACGTCGATCCCATCCGGCCTTTTTGCCGGCGCCCGCATGCTCTACGCTCCTAACTTCGGCGCAAGGGCCATAGTGAGCGCGGGCCTAGTATCCTCGTTCTGACGCCGCTCGTTCTCTACTTCTTTGACCAATTTGATCCGCTCCAGCTTCGTCATAGGCTTGTCCAGCTTGGCCCGGATCGCCTCAAGATCGACAAGTACGGCCTCCCTGTCGATTTTATCGGGATGAATGGCGAGGGGCTTAGGGCTTGCCGTCGCATCAGCCTGTGGCCCAATCGTCGCGTCTGCCACCCTCTCGATAACTGGCGCAAGGATTTCAGGGGCAGGGGGCGCGTCGATAAGCGGCGAAAGGCAGGGCAGTATCGGAGGGAGGCTTGGCAGGTGCGCGAAATCTCGCGCCCATTGGTCAGGATCGGGAGCGGTAACTTGTGACTCCTCGGTCAGGAACTTGCCAGAAGGAATGGTGACGATGCTAAGCGCGGGCTGGTTATGCGTGCCGAGCGGGATCAAAACGCCAGAGGGGCCGCATGACCAGACATTGATGGCGGTTGGCGAACTCGCCTCTTCCTTAATGACGCCTTTGCGCTCCAACTTCTCGCGGCGTTGCAGAATTCGGTCCAGCGTTGCGTCCGTGACCTTCATCGGACAACCTGCTCCGGCGACAAGGGCAAGGCGTCAATTCGTTTGCCCGTCTGGAGCAAATGGGCCAGGTCCTTGTTCTCGCGCTCAAGGAGAGACCGCGCCAGTTCAAGGTCTGCGATCTTCGCGGATTGATCGGCAGCAACGGTTTTCAAGATCATGTCGAGGTCGGTACGGGTAATCGACTGCTTGGCGAAGAGTTGCAGTGCCGCCGCCGCCTGTTCCTCGAGAGGGAGCAATGCCAGTTGTTCTAATGCCTGCTCATCCCCTTTGAAGAACTGGTCATCATCGGCGCGCGCTGCCTTGTCGATATACTCAGCAGCTTCCTTTCTAGTACGATAGTCAGTACAGGATTGCGCGAGTGAGACCAAAGTCTTGCGAGCTTCTTGCACCTGAGTCGGCGAAAACCCACGCAAGGCGCGCTTGACAGATGCTGGCAATGGTGGTGGGGGTGGTATATTATCCATCGTTCGTCAGTCCCGTCGTGGATAGCGGAAACCGCTGTACATGCGCATACGATGGGTGACTTTGCGGGGGTACGCAACAGGGTATTGCAAATCGATGAAAGATTAAGCAATTGAAACTAAACTATAATGAGTGTTCAATTGACAGTTCTTCAAAAATTATGCATCAAGACTAGAATCTTTAATATGACAGGTTCGAGCCTCGATTTGGCCGAAAGCGTTCTTATAACATCGCGACCGAGTCCAACAGGAGTTAATGAATGTTCCGATCAGGTCTTGTCGCTCTGCTTCTCGTTAGCGTTTCCGCCAATGCATGGGCGGCTGCGCCCGCGGTAAGCGCTGCGATCGCGACCGGCCTCGTCGCACATCGCGCGGTCTACGATCTGGAACTGAAGGATGCTTCGGACCGCTCCGGCATCTCCGGCATGTATGGTCGCATGGTCTATGAGTTCGACGGCAGCTATTGCCAGGGCTTCACCACCAACTTCCGCTTCGTGACGCAGATCGACACCGGCGACAGTGTGCGCGTCAGCGACCAGCAGACGAAGACCTTCGAGAATCTCAAGGACGGCAAATTCACCTTCGACACCAAATCCTTCACCGACGAACAGCTCGACAAGGAGGTCAACGGTGCGGCTCAGGATCAGCCGGATGGCGTCAAGGTCGCGCTCAAGCAGCCGTCGAGCCGTGAACTGCAGCTTGCCGAAAGCCGGTTCCCGACCGAGCATATGCTCGACGTGATCCAGCACGCCAAGGACGGCAAGCGCTTCTTCGAGGCCCGCGTCTTCGACGGCTCCGACGACGGCGACAAGTCGCTGGTGACGACGACGATCGTCGGCAAGCAGGAGACGCCGGTTGCCGAGGAGGCCGATGCCGGCAATGCCGGCGCTTTCTCCAAGACGGCCTTCTGGCCGGTGACGATCGCCTATTTCAACGAGAATGCAAAATCAGATGCCTTGCCGGTCTACCGCATGTCCTTCAAGCTCTATGAGAACGGCATCACCCGCGACCTGACGATGGATTACGGCGATTTCGTTCTGACCGGAAAGCTCGCCAAGCTCGAGTTGCTCGACCGCAAGGCCGAGGCCTGCAAGTAGGAAAGCTGCGACCCGCGCTTCGATGACTGGGCGCGGCATTCGCCAGCCAACCATTCAGCTCTTCGTTATCCCATATCATGGGCTGCCAGGCGAATTCCCGGATTTTTCAGCGTAAGCCTTGCTTTTGCGCCAAATCGAATGTATGGGCACCGCATTCCACACGTAAGGCATGGGATTGTCCGGGAGAAATCCGGATCGTTCCGCCCGGTGGCATCTTCGAAGAGGATGCTGTTCGCCTTGCGGAGGTTCAACCGGAAAAGGATACACAGGCATGGCATTGCCCGATTTCTCTATGCGCCAGCTTCTCGAAGCAGGCGTCCACTTCGGCCACCAGACGCACCGCTGGAACCCGAAGATGAAGCCGTATATCTTCGGCGATCGTAACAACATCCACATCATCGACCTGGCTCAGACCGTTCCGATGCTGTCGCGCGCCTTGCAGGTCGTCAGCGACACCGTTGCTCGCGGCGGCCGCGTTCTCTTCGTCGGCACCAAGCGCCAGGCGTCCGAGATCATCGCCGACAGCGCCAAGCGTTCGGCCCAGTACTACGTCAACTCGCGCTGGCTCGGCGGCATGATGACGAACTGGAAGACGATCTCCAACTCGATCCAGCGCCTGCGCAAGCTCGATGAGATTCTCAACGGCGAAGCCCAGGGCTTCACCAAGAAGGAACGCCTGAACCTCGAGCGCGAGCGCGAAAAGCTCGACAAGGCTCTCGGCGGTATCCGCGATATGGGCGGCACGCCGGATCTGATGTTCATCATCGACACCAACAAGGAAAAGATCGCGATCGACGAAGCCAAGCGCCTCGGCATCCCGGTCGTCGCCATCATCGATTCGAACTGCGATCCGGACCTGATCGACTATCCGATCCCGGGCAACGACGACGCATCGCGCGCCATCGCTCTGTACTGCGAGTTGATCTCCCGCGCTGCCATCGACGGCATCGCTCGTCAGCAGGGCTCTTCCGGCCGCGATCTCGGCGCGTCCTCCGAGCTTCCGGTCGAGCCGGCTCTCGAGGAAGCAGCCGAAGGCTGATGAAAGCAGGCGGAGCGAACCTCCGCCAAAGCTTGCATGACTGGAAAGGCCGCTCGCGACTCATCGAAGTTCGGCGGCCTTGCCTGTTTCAGGGCGAGGGCACCAGGCTCTTTGCCAGATAAGTTTCGTTATGGCGCGTCTTCATCACGCTGTCATACACACAGGTACATTTCGTGCCTCAATCCGGTGCCGCGCCGCGCTTTGCGGCCCACCGTATGAACCGACAAGAGGAAGCTAATGAGCGAGATTACGGCTGCAATGGTGAAGGAACTGCGCGAAAAGACCGGCGCAGGCATGATGGACTGCAAGAAGGCTCTTGCTGAGACCGGCGGCGACATGGAAGCAGCGATCGACTGGCTGCGCGCCAAGGGCATCGCCAAGGCTGACAAGAAGTCGGGCCGCACTGCCGCCGAAGGCCTCATCGGCGTTTCGAGCCAGGGCACCAAGGCCGTTGTCGTCGAAGTCAATTCCGAAACCGACTTCGTCGCCCGTAACGATGCCTTCCAGGATCTCGTCCGCGGCATCGCCAAGGTCGCCGTCTCCACAAACGGCACCGTCGACGCCGTTGCGGCTGCGACCTACCCGGCATCCGGCAAGTCCGTTTCCGACACGATCAAGGACGCGATCGCAACGATCGGCGAGAACATGAACCTGCGCCGCTCGGTCGCGCTCTCCGTCGAGGACGGCGTCGTCGCCACCTATATCCACAATGCTGTTTCCGACGGCCTCGGCAAGCTCGGCGTTCTCGTCGCGCTGAAGTCGACGGGCGATAAGGAAGCCCTGAACGCGATCGGCCGCCAGGTCGCCATGCATATCGCCGCGACTGCACCGCTGGCGATCCGCCCTGAGGAAGTCGATGCCGCCGTCGCCGAGCGCGAGCGCAACGTCTTCATCGAGCAGTCGCGCGCTTCCGGCAAGCCTGACAACATCATCGAGAAGATGGTCGACGGCCGCATGCGCAAGTTCTTCGAGGAAGTCGCTCTTCTCTCGCAGGCTTTCGTCATCAATCCGGATCTGACCGTCGCAGCCGCCGTCAAGGAAGCTGAAAAGGCCGTCGGCGCCCCGATCGAAGTCGCCGGCATGGCTCGCCTTCTGCTCGGCGAAGGCGTCGAGAAGGAAGAGACCGATTTCGCAGCCGAAGTCGCGGCTGCCGTCAAGGGTTGATCTTCCAGCCATAATTCTGAAAACACGAAGGGCATCGCGTGACAACGCGGTGCCCTTCGTGTATCGGGCATTCACGGCAATTTACGAGGAGCCAAGATGTCTTTAGAGCCTGTCTATAAACGCGTTCTACTCAAGGCTTCCGGCGAAGCGCTCATGGGTAGCCAGGGTTTCGGGATCGATGTTGCGGTGGCGGACCGCATTGCATCCGATATCGCCGCGGCAAGGCATATGGGCGTGGAAGTCGGCGTCGTCGTGGGTGGCGGCAATATCTTCCGCGGTGTCGCGGTGGCGTCCAAGGGCGGCGACCGGGTTACCGGTGACCACATGGGGATGCTCGGCACCATCATCAATGCGCTGGCGCTGGCGACCTCGCTGCGCAAGCTGAACATCGATACGGTGGTGCTTTCGGCCATCTCCATGCCTGAGATCTGCGAGAGCTTTTCGCAGCGCGCGACCCTCTATCACTTGTCGATGGGACGTGTGGTGATCTTTGCCGGCGGCACCGGCAACCCTTTCTTCACCACCGATTCGGCCGCGGCACTCCGCGCCGCCGAAATGGGCGCCGAAGCGATCTTCAAGGGCACGCAGGTGGACGGCATCTACACCGCCGACCCGAAGAAATACCCCGATGCGACCCGCCTCGACCGCCTGACGCATCAGGAAGTGCTGGACAGGGGGCTTGCGGTGATGGACGTTGCCGCCGTGGCGCTCGCCAGGGAGAATTCCATTCCGATCATCGTCTTCTCGATTCACGAGAAAGGCGGTTTTACTGAAATCCTGACGGGCGGTGGCCTTAAGACCATCGTCTCCGACAACTGATATAGGCTGCGGCGCTTTATCTGGCGCAGCCATCGTGACGCGCTTTATACGGGAGCACCGACATGAGTGAAGGTATCGACATCAAGGAACTGAAGCGCCGCATGGACGGCGCGGTTTCCGCATTCAAGAGCGACATCGCATCGCTGCGCACCGGCCGTGCTTCGGCCAACATCCTCGATCCGGTCACGATCGAGGCTTATGGTTCGCGCATGCCGCTGAACCAGGTCGCCAACATCACCGTGCCCGAGGCGCGCATGCTGTCGGTTTCCGTCTGGGATAAGTCGATGGTCAGCGCCGTCGAGCGCGGTATCCGCGAATCCAATCTCGGCCTCAACCCGATCGTCGACGGCCAGAGCCTGCGTATTCCGCTGCCGGAATTGAACGAGGAGCGCCGCAAGTCGCTCGTCAAGGTGGCTCATGATTATGCCGAAAAGAGCAAGGTCGCGATTCGCCATGTTCGCCGCGACGGCATGGACGGCCTCAAGAAGGCCGAAAAGGATAGCGTAATCGGCCAGGACGAGGGCAGGGCGCAGTCGGAACGCGTACAGAAGATGACGGACGAGACGATTTCCGAAATCGACCGCTTGCTTGGCGAGAAGGAAAAGGAAATCATGCAGGTCTAGTGGATCTGTGCCTTTGCCTGGAAAGACCGGACGGGAAATGTCGGAATCTGTATTTGTGACTGTGCCAGAGCATGTTGCCATTATCATGGACGGCAATGGCCGTTGGGCCAAGCAGCGCGGCCTGCCGCGCACGATGGGCCATCGCAAGGGGGTCGAGGCGGTCCGCGAGACAGTGCGCGCCGCCGGCGCGGCCGGCATAAAATATCTGACCCTCTTTGCCTTCTCCTCGGAGAACTGGCGCCGGCCGGAGGCCGAGGTCTCCGATCTGCTCGGTCTGCTCAAGGCGTTCATCCGGCGTGACCTCGCCGAGCTTCATCGCCAGAACGTGCGGATCAAGGTGATCGGTGATCGCCATAGCCTGCGCAGCGACATTCTCGGCCTGCTGCTTGAGGCGGAGGAAACCACCAAGGACAACACGGCGCTGACGCTGGTCATCGCCTTCAACTACGGCTCGCGCGACGAGATCTCCCGGGCTGTGGTCAGCCTGGCGAGGGACGTCGAGGCAGGCCGTCTGCGGGCGCAGGATATCACGCCCTCGCTGATCAATGCCCGTCTCGATACGGCCGGGATTCCCGATCCGGATCTCATCATCCGCACTAGCGGCGAGGAGCGGCTTTCCAATTTTCTTCTCTGGCAGGCCGCCTATTCGGAATTCATCTTCGTTCCGGAATATTGGCCGGATTTCAGCCCTGAGATCTTCCGCTCGGCGCTCGAGAAGTTCGCCTCCCGCGACCGTCGCTTCGGCGGCCTGTCGTCGCAGGCAGCCGCGGTCGGCACCTGATGCAGCAGGAATTGAAGCTCCGCATCGTTTCAGGACTGATTCTGGCGGCGATCGTTCTTGCCGCCACCTGGTATGGCGGGTTTGTCTTCCGCGTCCTGGCGGCCGTGATCGGCCTGCTGATCTATTACGAATGGTCGACAATAACAGGCATCGCGCGTGATTGGGTCGCCAACGCGGTCGGCTGGATCGGCCAGGCGGCGGTTGCCTTCCTCGTGCTCGTCGGCAATTTCGAATTCGCCGCCGGCATGCTGGCCGGCGTCACCGCCGTCGGCATAGCGCTGATCATCCTGCACGGCACCAGCCGCTGGTTGCCGGTGGGTCTGTTTTATGCCGGTGCCACCGGCCTGGCGCTCGCCGCCATCAGAAGCGATGACCAGCCCGGCCTTTACGCCATGCTCTTCGTCTTTACCGTCGTCTGGGCAACCGACATCCTTGCTTACTTCGTCGGCAGGGCGCTTGGCGGGCCGAAGCTTGCCCCTTCGATCTCGCCGGGAAAGACGTGGTCGGGCGCAATCGGCGGCGCCGTTTCGGCGGTCACAGCCGGCGTCGTTCTCGTCCACTTTCTCCTTCCGGGCGCTGAACTCATTGCCGCCGTTGCAGCACTCGTTCTGTCGGTTTGCAGCCAGTCGGGAGATCTGTTTGAATCGTTCATCAAGCGGAAATTCGGCGTCAAGGATTCAAGCCGTCTCATTCCAGGTCATGGCGGTGTCATGGACCGTGTCGACGGACTGATTTTCGCCTGTTTTTCGGCGTTCTTGCTTGCTGGAACTTTTTCCCTGATAAAGGGGACTGCGATGACGTCGCTCGGCGCGGCTTTGTTCGGCCTTTGATGACGCGGCAGCCTGACGGAAGGAACTGATAGAAGTGATGGCCGATATATACGCATTCCTGATGGGGAATATCGTCACCTTCATCCTCGTGCTCTCGCTGCTCGTCTTCGTGCATGAGATGGGCCACTACCTCGTCGGGCGCTGGAGCGGCATCCGCATCCTTGCCTTCTCGGTCGGTTTCGGTCCGGAGATATTCGGCTTCACCGACCGCCATGGAACGCGCTGGAAAATCTCGGTGATCCCGCTTGGCGGCTATGTCCGCTTCTTTGGCGACGAAGACGCCTCCAGCAAGCCCGACAGCGACAAGCTCGCCGCCATGTCCGAAGAAGAGAGGGCGCGTTCCTTTGCCGGCGCAAAGCTGTGGAAACGCGCCGCGACAGTCGCGGCCGGCCCGATCGCCAATTTCCTGCTGGCGATCGCTATCTTCACCATCCTGTTCTCGGTCTATGGCCGTTCGGTTGCCGATCCCGTCGTTTCCGAGGTCAAGCCGGATGGTGTGGCGGCGGCTGCCGGCGTCCTTCCCGGCGATCTCCTGGTCGCCATCGACGGCGGCAAGGTCGAGACCTTCGACGACGTGCGCCGTTATGTCGGCATGCGCCCGAGCCAGCAGATCGTCGTCACCATCGAGCGGGCCGGCCAGAAGCTCGACTTGCCGATGGTTCCGCAACGCGTCGACATGACCGACCAGTTCGGCAACAAGATCGAGGTCGGCCAGATCGGCATCGTCACCAGCAAGGAAGTCGGCAATTTCCGCCTGCAGACCTATACGCCGCTCCAGGCGCTGCGGGAAAGTGTGATCGAAACCCGGGATATCGTCACCGGCACCTTCAAATATATCGGCAATATCTTCGCCGGAACGATGCGGGCCGATCAACTGGGTGGGCCTATCCGCGTGGCACAGGCTTCGGGCCAGATGGCCAAGCTTGGTGTAGGGGCAGTGTTGCAGCTTGCCGCCATGCTTTCGGTTTCGATAGGATTGCTTAACCTGATGCCGGTTCCGGTACTTGATGGCGGCCACCTGATGTTCTATGCGGTGGAAGCGCTGAGAGGGAAACCGCTGGGCGCCAAGGCTCAGGAAATCGCATTTCGCATCGGCTTGGCCATGATACTTACATTGATGGTTTTCACGACCTGGAACGACATTAGCCTGAGCTAAGGGTAAACGCGCAAGGCAGGGGAATTACTATTTATTTACGATGTTTCAAGGCTGTAGTGGCGAATGGGTCACGCTTCGAAATGAAGTAAACAGAAATTAACGCCCTCCCTTGCTTGTATGTCAAAAGCGGGTAAAACGACACACGTGACCGGAATCGGGTTCTCCCGGAGCCGGGGACGAGGGAAAAAAAGGTAATAGGTGAAATGAAGGCTGGTTCAAAGTTTTTGAACGCAGTATCGGCGGTTGCGCTGTCTGCTAGTGTTGTTGCTTCGGGCGCAGGTGCTTTGACGTTCGTTTCTGCTACGGCCGCCGAGGCCGCGGTCATCCAGCGCATCGATGTGCGCGGCGCCAGCCGCGTCGGCGCGGAAGCTGTCCGGTCGAACCTCACCATCGCTCCCGGAAAGAGTTTTTCGAACACCGATATCGATGACTCGGTCAAGCATCTCTACGGGACAGGTTACTTCTCCGACGTCAAGATTTCGGTCTCCGGAAGCACGCTTGTCGTCAACGTCCAGGAAGCCCAGCTCGTCAATCAGGTCGTCTTCAACGGCAATCGCAAGATCAAGGACGACAAGCTCGCCACCATCGTCCAGACGCATGCCGCAGGCCCCTATAGCGACACCCAGATCCAGGCCGACATTCAGGCGATCAAGGAAGCCTATGCCGCGACCGGCCGCAGCGAAGTCGAAGTGACGACGCAGGTCGTGCCGCTCGGCGAAGGCCGCGTCAACCTCGCTTTTGTGATCAACGAAGGCGACCGCACCAAAATCGACTCGATCAATTTCGTCGGCAACAATGCCTACAGCGCCGGCCGCCTGGCTGCCGTCATCGCGACCAAGCGTTCGAACTTCCTGTCGTTCCTGACCCGCAAGGACGTCTATAACGACGACAAGCTCCATGCCGACGAGGAAGCGCTGCGCCAGTTTTATTACAATCGCGGCTACGCCGACATGCGCATCGTCTCTTCCGATGCGACCTTCGACGACGCGACCAACAAATACACGCTTACCTTCAATATCGAGGAAGGTCAGCGTTACGACTTCGGCCCGGTGACCGTACAGTCTACCGTCGAGGGCGTCGGTTCCGAGCAGTTGCAGCCGCTCGTGCGCACTCACGAAGGTCATGTCTACAACGCCAAGGAAGTGCAGAAGTCGATCGAGGCGATCTCCGATCAGGTCGCGTCCGCCGGTTATCCCTTTGCGCGCGTTACGCCGCGCGGCAACCGCGACCTCAACAACAATACGATCGGCGTCGAATATCTGGTCGACCAGGGCGAGCGCGCCTATGTCGAGCGCATCGAGATCCGTGGCAACAGCCGCACCCGCGATTACGTCATTCGCCGCGAATTCGATATGAGCGAAGGCGACGCCTTCAACCAGCAGATGATCACCAAGGCCAAGCGCCGCCTCGAAGCGCTCGGTTACTTCTCGTCCGTCAACATCTCCACCCAGCCGGGCAGTTCGCCGGATCGTGTCGTGGTGGTCGTCGACGTGCAGGATCAGTCGACCGGTTCGTTCGGTGTCGGCGCAGGTTACGCCGCCGGCGGCGACGGCCTGCTGCTTGAAGCCTCCATCGAGGAAAAGAACTTCCTCGGCCGCGGTCAGTATATCCGCATCTCGGCCGGCGGCGGTCAGGAAGGCTCGCGCGCCTACGGCGTCAGCTTCACCGAGCCCTACTTCCTTGGTTACCGCCTGGCGGCGGGCTTCGACGTCAACCACAGCGAGACGTCGAGCAACGACAATTACGATTACGAGGAAACCAGCGTCGTCCTGCGCGTCACCGCGCCGATTACCGAGGATCTGGCGACGACCTTCCGCTATAACTACAAGCAGATGAAGTATGACGCTGACAATAACGATCTTTCCGATCTGTCGGCGCCGTATCAGCATCTCGTCGAGGACAGCCCGTGGACGCGGTCTTCCATCTCGCAGACGCTGACCTACAACACGCTCGATGACACCGTCCTGCCGCGCGAAGGCATCTACGCGACGGCGACGCAGGAAATCGCCGGTCTCGGCGGCGACTCGCAGTTCTACAAGATCTACGGCAAGGCCCGTTACTACCGTCTGCTCGCTGACGATGCCGATATCATCGGCTCGGTTTCGGCCTCGGCTGGTTATGTCGTCGGTTTCGGTGAGCATCTGAACGTCTTCGACCAGTTCACGCTGACCAACGGCGACATTCGCGGCTTTGAAAACAAGGGCATCGGCCCGCGCGTTGCCGGCACCAACGACGATCCGCTGGGTGGCACGACCTATTTCACGGCATCGGCCGAAGCAACCTTCCCGATGCCAGGCTTCCCGCGTGACTTCAACCTGCGCGGCGCGGTTTTTGCCGATGCCGGCACGCTGTTCGGCAACGACGTTGACCTCAGGGGCGACGGCATTGAGGGCGAAGACGCCTCGCTGCGCGCTTCCGTCGGTGTCGGCGTCGTCTGGCAGTCTCCCTTCGGTTCATTGCGCCTGGATTACGCGATCCCGGTTCTCAAGGAAGACTTCGACAAGACGCAGAACTTCAAGTTTGGCATCAACAACCAATTCTGATATCGGCAGTCCGGAACTGTAAGACTCAATTCCGTTCTGGAGCATTGCCGATGGAGCAAAACGTCTTTTTTCTGCCCCATGAAGGTCTGAAGCTTGCTGAGCTGGCAGAGTTTCTTGGGGCGGAACTTGCCAATTCCGACCACTCAGATGTTATCGTCAGGTCAGTTGCCCCGATTCACAGGGCTCGGGCGGGTGATGTCTGTTATATCCTGTCGCGCCGCAGCCGCGATGAACTGGCGACATGCGAAGCCTCGGCGGTGATCTGCGACAAGGCGCTCGTCGATCTCGTACCCTCGCATATCCCGGTCATCCTGTCGTCCAATCCGCATGCGGCCTTCGCGATGGCGGGCGGCCTGTTTTATCCTGCCGCATTGCGTCCCGTCGTCATTTCGCCGGGTGAAGGCGAGATCGCGCCGAGCGCGGTGATAGATCCGACCGCCAAGCTTGAAAAGGGCGTGATCGTCGAGCCGCTGGCGGTTATCGGCGCGCATGCCGAAATCGGCGAAGGCACGCGCATTGGCGCCCACAGTGTCATCGGCCCGAATGTCAAGATCGGCCGCGATTGTTCGATCGCAGCCGGTGCCAGCATTCTCTGCGCGCTGATCGGCAACGGCGTCATCATCCACAACGGCGTCCGCGTCGGTCAGGATGGTTTCGGCTATGCGCCCGGTCCGCGCGGCATGATCAAGATCGTTCAGATCGGCCGGGTGATCATCCAGGACAACGTCGAGATCGGCGCCAATACCACGATCGACCGCGGCGCCATGGACGATACGGTGATCGGCGAGGGCACCAAGATCGACAACCAGGTGCAGATCGGCCACAACGTCCAGATGGGCCGCCATTGCGCCATTGTCGCGCAGGTCGGCATCGCTGGCAGCACGAAGATCGGCAACGGCGTGCAGATCGGCGGCCAGGTCGGCATCAAGGGACATGTGACGATCGGTGACGGCGTGCAGATCGCTGCTAAAAGCGGTATTATGACCGATCTTGCCGCCGGCGGACAATATGGCGGTGTACCTGCTCGTCCGCTAAAAGACTATCTGAGAGAGGCCGCACAACAAGTGTCGAAGTCCAAGTTGCGCGGCCGGAACCCTGGAGGCAAGGAAAATGACTGAGGAAGCCACGACAACGCTTTCTTCGGCTGACATCATCGAGATCATGAAGCTGCTGCCGCATCGTTACCCCTTCCTCATGGTCGACAAGATCATCGAGATCGACGGTGACAACAGCGCGATCGGGATCAAGAATGTCACGGTGAACGAACCGCATTTCACCGGCCATTTTCCGGATGCTCCGATCATGCCGGGCGTTCTCCTGATTGAGGGCATGGCGCAGACCGCGGGTGCGATTTGTGCCAAGAAGGAAGGCCAGCCCGGCAACCTCGTCTACTTCATGACCATCGAGAACGCACGCTTCCGCAAGCCTGTCGTTCCCGGCGATCGCGTCGAATTCCATGTCAGCAAGCACAAGCAGCGCGGCAATATCTGGAAATTCCATTGCGACGCCAAGGTTGACGGCGCGCTTGTCGCCGAAGCCGATATCGGCGCAATGATCGTTCGTAAGGAACAGGCATGAGCACTATTGCCGAAAGCGCCCGCATTCATCCGATGGCTGTCGTCGAAGACGGGGCTGTGATCGGTGAGGGCGTCAAGATCGGTCCCTTCTGCCATGTCGGGCCGCACGTCGTCCTGCATGAAAATGTCGAGCTCCTGTCGCATGCGGTCGTCACCGGCCGCACCGTGATCGGCAAGGGCACACGCATCTTTCCGATGGCCGTCATCGGCGGCGATCCGCAGAGCGTGCATCACGGCGGCGAGGAGACGACGCTTTCGGTCGGCGCCAACTGCACGATGCGCGAAGGCGTGACGATGAACACCGGCACGGCCGATTTCGGCGGCCGGACGATCGTTGGCGACAACAACCTTTTCCTGGCCAATTCCCACGTCGCGCATGACTGCAAGGTCGGCAATCACGTGATCATGTCGAACAACGTCATGCTGGCCGGGCATGTTGTCATCGAGGATCGCGTCATCCTGGGCGGTGGCTCGGCCGTTCACCAGTTCACCCGCGTCGGCCGTCAGGCCTTCGTCGGCGGGCTTTCGGCGGTGAGTTACGACGTCATTCCCTACGGCATGCTGAACGGCAATCCCGGGCTGCTGAGCGGCCTCAATGTCGTCGGCATGACGCGCGCCGGCGTCGACCGCGCCGTCATCCACCGGGTGCGCCGCGCCTATAAGTCGATCTTCGAAGGAACGGGTTCCGTCCGCGAAAACGCCGCCGCCATCCGCGACGAATATGCCGATTGCGAGCCGGTGGTCCAGATCCTCGATTTCATCGCGGCCGAAAGCGACCGCGCTCTGTCCTCGCCGACCCGGGGGCAGAAGGGCTGATCCGTGACTTTATCGGGCGACACCGCTGCGGGCCGGCTGGCGATCATTGCCGGCGGTGGTCTCCTGCCTTCCTATGTCGCCGAAGCTGCGCGTGCGGCGGGTGAAAATCCCGTCATCGTCGCCCTGAAGGACGAGAGCGACCGGCGCTGGGAAGGCTATGACCACGCCGTCATCGGCATCGGCGATTTCGCCGCTCTCGATGGGCTATTCAACCGTTATGGCGTCGGCCGTGTCGTAATGTCGGGCAGCGTGGCCCGCCGGCCGGAATGGCGCGAGGTGCGTCCGACGCTGCGCATATTGATGAAGGTCCCGGCCGCCATCCGCACGCTGCTCTCCGGTGGCGACGACACCGTTCTGCAGATGGTCATCCGGCTGATCGAGGGAAACGGCCGCCGCGTTGTCGGCGCCCATGAAATCGCCCCCGATCTGCTTGCCTCCGTCGGTCCGCTTGGTGCAGCAACGCCGGGTGACGAAGACCGGCGCGATATCCGCCGCGCCGCCGAAGCCGCGGACATGCTCGGCCGGCTCGATGTCGGGCAGGGCGCTGTCAGCATCGGCGGGCGTGTCGTGGCGCTCGAGGGTGTCGAGGGCACGGATGAGATGCTGGACCGTGTCGCAGGTCTCAGAGCCGCCGGGCGTATCTCGCCGCGGCGCCGCGGCGCGCTTGTCAAACTCTGCAAGACGCAACAGGATATCCGCGCCGACCTGCCGGCGATCGGCATTTCCACTGTTCTGAACGCAAAAAAAGCCGGTCTCGGCGGCATCGCGGTGGAGGCAGGCCGCTCGCTGGTGCTCGATCGCGCCGCCGTCATCCAGGCCGCCGATGAGGCGGGGCTTTTTGTCTGCGGCATCGATCGCGGGCTGCCGGCATGGGGGCTCGCATGAACGGGGCGCCGCTGAAGATTGCCATCATTGCCGGCGAGGTGTCGGGTGATCTGCTCGGCGCCGATCTCATCGCCGCCCTGAAGCGGATTCATTCGGGACCGGTGGAACTTGTCGGCGTCGGTGGCGAAGGACTGCAGGCGGAGGGCTTGCAATCCCTGTTCGATTTCTCCGAGCTGTCGATCATGGGCATCACCCAGGTGCTGAGCCGGCTGCCGAAGCTCTATACGCTGATCCGTCGCACGACCGCCGCCATCATCGCTGCAAGGCCCGACATTCTCCTCATTATCGACAGCCCGGATTTCACCCATCGCGTCGCAAAACGCGTCCGCACGGCGCTGCCCGATCTGCCCGTCGTCAATTATGTCTGTCCGAGCGTCTGGGCCTGGAAGGAATATCGCGCCAGGCGCATGCTTGCCTATGTCGATCATGTGCTCGCCGTCCTGCCGTTCGAGCCGGCGACGATGCAGCGCCTCGGCGGGCCGGCAACCACCTATGTCGGCCATCGCCTGACGGCCGACCCATCGCTGCTGGAGACCCGGCGCCTTCGCGCCGGCAGGCAGCCCGGCAATTGCACGATCCTGCTTCTGCCCGGCTCACGCTCCTCCGAAATCCAGAATCTCCTGCCGCATTTCGAGGTGGCGACCAGCGAACTTGTCGCCCGCAACGGACCGATGCGCTTTATTCTGCCGACGGTGACGCACAGGCAAGCGTTGGTCCGCCAATTGACGGCGAACTGGGCGGTCAAGCCGGAGATCGTTGTCGGCGCTGAAGCAAAATGGCAGGCCTTCGCGGAAGCCGACGCCGCTATGGCGGCATCCGGAACCGTCATTCTCGAACTGGCGTTGGCCGATGTTCCCGTCGTCTCCGCCTACAAGGTCGACTGGATCATGCGGCTGCTGACGTCGGCCATCAAGACCTGGACCGGCGCGCTGCCAAACCTGATTGCCGATTACGCGGTCGTGCCGGAATATCTGAACGATATCGTTCGCGGCGCCAGTCTCGCTCGCTGGATGGAGAGGCTGTCGGCCGACACCTACCAGCTCAAGGCGATGAAGGAAGGCTATGATCTCATCTGGCAGCGCATGCAGACCGAAAAACCACCGGGCGAACATGCCGCCGAAATCCTTCTCGACGTGCTGAAAAAGAAAAAACCCGGTCAGTTCTGACCGGGTTTTCTTTTGAGCCGATTGGCCGAAGCGGTCAGCGCTTCGAAACCGGGATGTAGTCGCGCTTCGGTTCGCCGACATAGAGCTGGCGCGGGCGGCCGATGCGCTGTTCCGGATCCTCGATCATCTCGTTCCACTGCGCGATCCAGCCGACGGTGCGGGCCAGCGCGAAGAGCACGGTGAACATGGTCGTGGGGAAGCCCAGCGCCTTCAGCGTGATGCCGGAATAGAAGTCGATGTTGGGATAGAGCTTCTTTTCGATGAAATATTCATCGGTGAGCGCGATACGCTCCAGCTCCATCGCCACTTCGAGCAACGGATCGTCCTTGATGCCGAGCTCGCCGAGCACCTCATGCGTCGTCTTCTGCATGATCTTGGCGCGCGGATCATAGTTCTTGTAGACGCGGTGACCGAAGCCCATCAGGCGGAACGGATCGTTCTTGTCCTTGGCGCGGGCAATATATTCTGGAATGTGGTCGACCGAGCCGATTTCATTCAGCATGTTGAGCGCTGCTTCGTTGGCGCCGCCATGGGCAGGGCCCCAGAGGCAGGCGATGCCGGCGGCGATGCAGGCGAACGGGTTGGCACCCGACGAACCGGCAAGACGGACGGTCGAGGTCGAGGCGTTCTGCTCGTGATCGGCATGCAGGATGAAGATGCGGTCCATGGCGCGGGCAAGCACCGGATTGACCACATATTCCTCGCAAGGCACGGCAAAGCACATGCGCAGGAAGTTCGATGCGTAGTCGAGATCGTTCTTCGGGTAAACGAAGGGCTGGCCGATATGATACTTGTAGGCCATGGCGGCAAGCGTCGGCATCTTGGCGATCATGCGCAGGCTGGCGACCATGCGCTGGTGCGGATCGGTGATATCAGTGGAGTCGTGATAGAAAGCCGACAGCGCGCCGACGCAGCCGCACATGACGGCCATCGGATGCGCATCGCGGCGGAAGCCGGTGAAGAAGCGGCTCATCTGCTCGTGCACCATGGTGTGGTGCGTGACGCGGTAATCGAAATCCTTCTTCTGCGCGGTGGTCGGCAGTTCGCCGTAGAGAAGCAGATAGCAGACTTCGAGGAAGTCGCCATGCTCGGCCAGCTGCTCGATCGGATAGCCGCGGTGCAGCAGCACCCCTTCGTCGCCGTCGATGTAGGTGATCTTAGATTCACAGGATGCGGTCGAGGTGAAACCCGGATCGTAGGTGAAGGAAGCGGTGTTCTTGTAGAGAGCACCGATATCGATGACGCTCGGGCCGATCGTGCCGCTCTTGACGGCTAGGTCGACAGATTTGTCACCGATTTTTATTGTAGCGCTTTGATCCGTCATGCTGATCCTCCGAAATGGCGGTGGCGCCATAAAAGCGCCATAGGGGTTAAGCGTCCTCACCGATAGCTATATGATCGCGAAGCTAATGCCAAGTTACCGTGACGGCATTTTGTGCATTGCAGTATCACCTTTTAGGCACTGCAGCGATGAGCAGCGCGCATATCGGAAACCAATGATTCGACTGGCCTTTTGGCGCTCGCGATTTTCCCTCACATTTCAATCGATTATTCTTGCCGGATTTGATTGGAGGTTGCATTCTGACCGCCTTCGCGGGTGACCTTGGGCGGCGTATGCAGGAACTGACGACAGTCGAATTGCGGCCGGAAGCTGGCGCCGGCTCAGCCGGCTCCTCCGGTTTTTCTCCGCCTGCCGTGGTGGCGCGACCGGCAAGGACGCAGTCGGCGACACCCTGGCGCCACCGGCTGCCGGCTGCGGCCCGGCATTCGCTGCGGGCCTGCAAGCACATGCTGGGCGAGGAGGCAGATCACGGCCGCCTGCTGCTGCTTTCACCGGTCTTCCTTGGCGCCGGCGCCGCCTTCTGGTTTCTCGCGGCATCCGATTTTCCGCTTTTTGCATCGCTACTCTCGCTGTCGGTGCTGACGATCGCTGTTCTGATGACCGGCCGCAGCCGGACGGCATTGCGGGCAACGCTGCTGGCGCTGGCACTTGTGGTCTGCGGCATGCTCTGCGCACAGTTCGAGAGCTGGCGGGCTTCGACCGTTATCCTCGATTCCTCGGTGACGACGACGGTGACCGGCCGTGTCGAACGGCGCGAAGGCGACGGCCGTGGGCGCTGGCGCTACATTCTTGCCGTCACCGGCACTGAAGCGCCGGAGTTGAAGCGGTCGCCGGGGCGCATAACCGCGATTGTCCGCGGCGCCGACACGCCTTTCGAGATCGGCGACATCGTCACCGGCAGGGCACGGCTGACGCCGCCCTCAGGCCCCGCACTTCCCGAACTCAACGACTTCTCCTTCGGCGCCTATTTCGACGGCATCGGCGCCAACGGCTTCTTCTATGGCGCTCCGGAGAAGGATTTGGAGGCGGGTCCGCAAGCGGCAAGATCGACGTCGGAAGCGCTGCTCGAATGGCTTTACCGGCTGCGCAGCAGCATCGGCGACCGCATACGGTCGATCCTGCCCGGCGACACCGGCGCCTTCGCCGCCGCGCTGGTGACCGACGAGCGGCGCGCCATCTCGAATGCGACGACGGAGGCGCTGCGCCAGTCGGGCCTTGCCCATATCGTCGCGATCTCGGGCCTCAACATGGCGCTGTCGGCCGGCATTTTCTTCGTCGGCTTCCGCATGCTGCTCAGTCTCTTTCCGGCCGTCGCTCAGGCCTATCCGACGAAGAAGATCGCCGCATCAGGCGCGCTCATTGCCGTCACCGCCTACTTCCTGATCTCCGGCTTCGGTGTCTCGGCCGAACGCGCCTTCATCATGATGGCCATCATGCTGATTGCCGTCTTCTTCGATCGGCCGTCGATCAGCCTGCGCAATGTCGTTCTCTCGGCGCTAGTCATCATCGTCATTTCACCCTCCGAAGTCTTGGGGCCGAGCTTCCAGATGTCCTTTGCCGCCACATTGGCACTGGTATCGGGCTATCAGCTGTGGAAGGACCGGCGCATCCGCGAAAACGCCTTGCTCAAGCTGCCGATCTTCCGGCCGGTCGTGGCCGTCGCCGGTTTCTTCGGCGGTGTCCTACTGACCTCGCTGATCGGCGGTTTTTCCACGGCGCTGTTTTCGATCGAGCATTTTCATCGGCTGACCGCTTACGGCCTGCCGGCAAACCTCGCGACGATGCCGATCATCTCCTTCATCGTCATGCCGGCCGGGCTGCTGGCGATGTTGCTGATGCCGTTCGGTCTGGACGCTCCACTCTGGGAGGTGGTCGGCTTCGGCCTCGACCTGGTAATCGCTGTCGCCAAGACGGTGTCCGGCTGGGGCGGCGATATCGGCGTCGGCCGTTTGCCCGCTTGGTATTTCGCCGTGGCCGTGGCAGGCTTCCTGCTGCTGACGCTGCTGCGCACCCGGCTGCGCCATGTCGGTACATTGATCCTCGCCGTCTCGACGCTCATCCTGCTGGTTCTGCCGGTCCCCCGGCCGCCGGATTTGGTGATTTCGGAGGATGGCAGCCTGGTCGCGCTCGTTGCAGGGGCGGCAATGGCTTCCAACCGTGAAAACCCGCCGGATTTCATCTTCGACCAGTGGCAGAGAGCGCTGGTCCTGCCGACCCATCACCCGCCGACGATGCTGGACGGCCCCGCTATCCCGCCGGAGGGAGAAGACCGCCGCGTCAGGCTTTCCCGCGATCAGCAGAACGAAGCGAGGACGGCGATGCGGGCGGCGGCCGCGGGCGGCGAAGCAAACCGCTTTTCCTGCGTCAAGAAGGCCTGGTGCACATCAAGGCTTGGCAATGGCCGCGTGGTAACGGTCATCGACAATGCCGCCTATCTCGGTCCGGCCTGCGATGCGGCCGATATTGTCGTGACGGCTGTCCGTCTGCGGTTCAACAGCTGCCGCTCAGGCGCGACGCTCTTCACCGGTGAGACGTTGCGCAGGACCGGTTCCGTCGAATTGCGCTTCGCGGCTGCCGGCCTGGAGGTCGCAACCGCATTCGAGAGCCTGTCGCGGCCGTGGATGCGCCAACGTGCCTATGACTGGCGCAGCAACAGTTTTGCCGAAACCGGCCCGTCCAGCGTCAGTGATAGCGGCGAATGAGGCCGACGAGCTTGCCCTGCACCTTGACGCGGTCCGGTCCGAAGATCCGGGTCTCATAAGCAGGGTTGGCCGCTTCAAGCGCGATCGACGCGCCCTTGCGCCGGAAGCGCTTCAGCGTCGCCTCCTCGTCGTCGACCAGGGCGACGACGATGTCGCCGGGACTTGCGGTGCTGCCGTTGCGGATGATCACCGTGTCGCCGTCGAAAATGCCGGCGTCGATCATCGAATCGCCTTTCACCTCCAGCGCGTAATGTTCACCGGAGCCGAGCATGTCTGAGGGAACGACGATGTCGTGGGTGTTGTTCTGGATCGCTGAGATCGGAACACCGGCAGCGATTCGGCCCATGACTGGCACCGAGACCGAGTTGCCGTTGTCGGCGACGGGTTTGACAGGCGCGGGGGCGGCGACCGGCTGGGGCTTGCCGAGGCTGCCCTCGATGACGCTCGGCGAAAAGCCGCGCCGGGGCTGGATGCTGGGGCTGTAGGCCTCGGGAAGCTTGATGACCTCGAGCGCCCGGGCGCGGTTCGGTAGGCGGCGAATGAAACCGCGTTCCTCGAGTGCTGTGATCAGCCGGTGAATGCCGGATTTCGAGGCCAGATCCAGGGCATCCTTCATCTCGTCGAAAGAGGGCGGAATGCCGGATTCTTTCATGCGCTCGTGAATGAAAAGGAGAAGCTCCTGTTGTTTGCGCGTGAGCATCGACGTGTGACCCCTGATTGAAACAAATCCAGAACAGACACTATATGTTCCATATGTGTTCCGCAAGTAGCTAAATTTCCGTAAAACTTGGCGCCAACTCGTTGAGATTTTTATTTTCATTCGCCGGATTGGCACACATGTCTTGCATTGAGGATGGCGTCGTCGCACATCTCTTCGCGATTGCAGGAGGGGATATCATGAACACGCATTCCGCCAAGCCGCACCCGCTGGATCATGTCGTGCTGCCCGTCGTCAATATCGATCTGGCGCGCGAAAGGCTCGGCAAGCTCGGCTTCACCGTTGCCGCCGATGCCCGCCATCCCTTCGGAACGGAGAATGCCTGCGTCTTCTTTGCCGACAAGACCTATCTGGAGCCGCTCGGTATCGCGAGCGTCGAGGAGACCGAGGCATCAGCGCGGCAAGGCAATGTCTTCACCGCCCGCAACCGGGCCTTCCGCTTCCGTTGCGGCGAGGAAGGGCTTTCGGCGGTGGTTTTCGGCACTGAAGATGCCGGCCTCGACCATCAAAGCTTCATTGCAGGCGGATTGAACGCCGGCGACATGCTGGAGTTCAGCCGGGCGATGAAAATGCCGGACGGCTCTAAGAGCGTCGGCAGCTTCAAACTAGCCTTTGCAGGTGATCTGCGGGCACCCGATTTCTTTCTCTTCACCTGCCAGCGCATCAATCCATTGCCGGCCGACCGCGGCGCGCTGGAGACGCATGCCAATGGCGTCACCGGCATCGCCGAGATCGCCCTCTGCGCGCCTGATGCCGCCGCCTTCGCCGGCTTCGTCAGCCTTGCCATGGCGCAATCGGCCGTCGAGAAAACCGGTTTCGGCGTCAATATCGCGGCGCCGAATGCGAAAATCAGCCTGATGACGCCGGAAGGGCTGGAGGCCTATTTCGAGGTTGCCGTCTCCTCCGCCGACCGCGGCCTGCGCGGCCGGGCTATCCTCTTCGCTGTTGCCGATCTTGCCGTGACAGAAGCACATTTGGCTGCTAACGGAGTGACATACACGCGCAAGAACAATCGCATTCTGGTGAAGCCGGCACCCGGGCAGGGCACGCTTTTCGCCTTCGAGGAAAGATGATGAGCACTGATACGAATTCGGAAGTGAGGATCGGCGAGGGCGCAGGCCAGGTCACCTTTTCCAATACCGGCCGCCTGTCGCTGATTGCCGGCCCTTGCCAGATGGAGAGCCGCGACCATGCCTTCATGGTTGCCGGCACGCTGAAGGAGCTCTGTGCCAAGCTCGGCATCGGCCTCGTCTACAAGAGTTCCTTCGATAAGGCGAACCGGACCTCGCTTTCGGCCGAGCGCGGCATCGGCCTTGAAAAGGGCATGCAGGTCTTTGCCGATCTCAAGAAGGAGTTCGGCTTTCCCGTCCTGACCGACGTTCACACCGCCGAGCAATGCGCCGAAGTGGCAAAGGTGGTCGATGTCCTGCAGATCCCGGCCTTCCTCTGCCGCCAGACCGACCTTCTGATCGCCGCCGCCGAGACCGGCCGCGCGGTCAATGTCAAGAAGGGCCAGTTTCTTGCCCCTTGGGACATGAAGAATGTGCTGAAGAAGCTCAACGCCAGCGGCAACCCGAACGTGCTGCTCTGCGAACGCGGCGCCTCCTTCGGTTACAACACTCTGGTTTCCGACATGCGCTCGCTGCCGATCATGGCGTCGATGGGCGCCCCCGTCGTCTTCGATGCCACCCATTCCGTGGCCCAGCCGGGCGGGCAGGGCGATTCTTCCGGCGGTCAGCGGGAATTCGTGGAAACGTTGGCGCGCGCAGCGGTGGCGACCGGTATTGCCGGCGTTTTCGTCGAAACCCACCAGGACCCCGACAACGCACCGTCCGACGGCCCGAACATGGTCTATCTCAAGGACATGCCGCGGCTTCTGGAAAAGCTGCTGGCCTTCGACGCCGTCGCCAAGGGCTGACAGTCAAAAGCCTGACATGTTCGTGCTATAGCGACGATCGGACATGCAGGTCGAGGGTGCCGCAATGCGCCATTGTAATTTGCACGCCTTCGATTATGACAGGCTTCGAACGATTGATCACCCACCGAGCAGGAAGAACCCATGACTGCAATCACCGATATCATCGCCCGCGAGATTCTCGATAGCCGTGGCAACCCCACCGTCGAAGTCGATGTCTATCTCGAAGACGGCAGCATGGGCCGCGCGGCCGTTCCCTCGGGTGCCTCGACCGGCGCGCATGAGGCAGTCGAGCTGCGCGACGGCGGCAAGCGCTACCTCGGCAAGGGCGTGCAAAAGGCGGTCGATGCGGCCAATACCGAGATCTTCGACGCGATCGGCGGCATCGATGCCGAAAACCAGATCCAGATCGACAACATCATGATCGAGCTGGACGGCACGCCGAACAAGTCGCGCCTCGGCGCCAACGCCATCCTCGGCGTGTCGCTGGCCGTCGCCAAGGCTGCCGCCCAAGCCTCCGGCCTGCCGCTCTACCGTTATGTCGGCGGCGCTTCCGCGAGCCTCTTGCCGGTGCCGATGATGAACATCATCAACGGCGGCGCCCATGCCGACAATCCGATCGATTTCCAGGAATTCATGATTCTGCCGGTCGGCGCCGATACGATCGCCGAAGCCGTGCGTATGGGTTCGGAAGTCTTCCATACGCTGCGCAAGGAACTGGCAGCGCAGGGCCACAACACCAATGTCGGTGACGAAGGCGGTTTCGCACCGGGCCTGAAGAGCGCTTCGGAAGCCCTCGACTTCATCATGAAGTCGGTCGAGAAAGCCGGCTACAAGCCGGGTGAGGACATCTACCTCGGCCTCGATTGCGCCTCGACCGAGTTCTTCAAGGACGGCAAATACGTTCTCGAAGGTGAAGGCCGCACGCTCGAATCGGGCGCCATGGCCGAATATCTGGCCGAACTCGCCGCCAAGTACCCGATCATCTCCATCGAGGACGGCATGGCCGAAGACGACTGGGACGGCTGGAAGACGCTGACCGATCTGACCGGCAAGAAGACCCAGCTCGTCGGCGACGATCTCTTCGTCACCAACTCCGCCCGTCTGCGCGACGGCATCCGCATGGGTGTCGCCAACTCGATCCTCGTCAAGGTCAACCAGATCGGTTCGCTGACGGAAACGCTCGACGCCGTCAACACGGCGCACAAGGCAGCCTACACAGCCGTCATGTCCCACCGCTCGGGCGAAACCGAAGATTCGACCATCGCCGACCTCGCGGTCGCCACCAACTGCGGCCAGATCAAGACCGGCTCGCTGTCGCGTTCCGACCGCCTCGCCAAGTACAACCAGCTGATCCGCATCGAGGAAGGCCTCGGCCCCCAGGCCCAGTATGCCGGCCGCTCGATCATCCGCGGCTGATCGAATCTGCTTTCGACAATTTGACCCGCGCCCTCTCGGCGCGGGTTTTTTGTTGCCCGTTTTTACGGTCAACGAACGGTTAATCTCTGGGCGTTATGCTGAACGAATTGGTAATGCGTTCAAGAGCATGCGTGTATGTGGACAAAGCATCATAAGAAGAGAAAATTCGGCCGCTTCGTCATTCCGGCCATGACGGTCGCCTTCCTCTCCTATTTCGGCTATCATTGCATTCACGGCGATTACGGCCTGCGCGCAACGGAGACGTTCGAGCACCAGCGTGTCGCGCGTGAAAAAGAGCTTGCGATCTTGAAGGCGAAGCGCGAACATCTGGAAAATCAGGTCGCGCTGCTGAGTGATGGCTCGCTCGACAAAGATATGCTGGACGAAAAAGCGCGCTATCAACTCAATATGTCGCGCGCGGACGAGATCGTCATATTCAATCATTATTCCAATTAACCAGAATTCGGTTAATTGGAATTTTCGATGTATTTCCAATAGTTTAGTGCCGAATACGAGCCATGCAATTATGGCATTGCTGTGGTCATGTTTCTTCCCTATGGTACGCGGCACCGAGAACCGACAAACCATAGGGAGGGTTGAATGGCGCCGCGAAAGACCGCGACGGTTTCCAGCCGGAAAACATCAGCAAAACCTGCAGCGAAAGCATCGAACGGAGGCCCTGTCGCCGACTTCGATCGCGACGAGGAGCTCAAGGCCTATCGCGAGATGCTGCTGATCCGCCGCTTCGAGGAGAAGGCCGGTCAGCTCTACGGTATGGGCTTCATCGGCGGCTTCTGCCACCTCTACATCGGTCAGGAAGCTGTCGTCGTCGGTATGCAGATGGCGCAGAAGGAAGGTGACCAGGTCATCACCGCCTATCGCGATCACGGCCACATGCTGGCAACCGGCATGGAAGCGCGCGGCGTCATGGCGGAACTGACCGGGCGCCGCAGCGGCTATTCCCACGGGAAGGGCGGCTCGATGCACATGTTCTCGAAAGAGAAGCATTTCTACGGCGGTCACGGCATCGTCGGCGCCCAGGTTTCTCTCGGTACCGGTCTGGCCTTTGCCAACCATTACCGCGGCAACGGCAACGTCTCGATCGCCTATTTCGGCGATGGTGCTGCCAACCAGGGCCAAGTCTACGAGAGCTTCAACATGGCGGCTCTCTGGAAGCTGCCGATCGTCTATATCGTCGAGAACAACCGTTACGCCATGGGCACTTCGACCGCCCGCGCCACCGCACAGTCGAACTACTCGCTGCGCGGATCCGGCTTCGGCATTCCCGGCATCCAGGTCGACGGCATGGACGTTCGCGCCGTCAAGGCGGCCGCTGACGAGGCGCTCGAGCATTGCCGCTCCGGCAAGGGCCCGATCATTCTCGAAATGCTGACCTATCGTTATCGCGGCCACTCCATGTCCGATCCGGCGAAATACCGCTCGAAGGAAGAAGTGCAGAAGATGCGCTCCGAGCAGGACCCGATCGAGCAGGTGAAGGCGCGCCTCATCGAAAAGGGCTGGGCCTCCGAAGACGATCTGAAGGCGATCGACAAGGATGTCCGCGACATTGTCGCCGACAGCGCCGATTTCGCCCAGGCCGATCCGGAGCCGGATGCATCCGAGCTCTACACCGACATTCTGCTCTAATCGGGGGAGGGAACCCATGCCTATCGATATCCTCATGCCCGCCCTCTCTCCGACGATGGAAGAAGGCACGCTGTCCAAATGGCTGAAGCAGGAAGGTGACAAGGTCACTTCAGGCGACGTGATTGCCGAAATCGAAACCGACAAGGCGACGATGGAAGTTGAAGCCGTCGACGAAGGCGTCATCGGCAAGCTGCTCGTCGATGCCGGCACCGAAGGCGTCAAGGTCAACACCAAGATTGCCGTGCTGCTGCAGGATGGCGAATCGGCCGACGCGATTTCTGCCGCTCCTGCTGCTGCTCAGCCGGCTCCGGTCGCTGCTCAGGAAGAAAAGCCGACCAACAGCGGTTCGGCTGCTACTCCCGTTCCCGCAGAGCCCAAGGCTGCCGTTCCGAACGACCCGGAAATCCCCGCCGGCACCGAAATGGTGTCGATGACCGTGCGCGAAGCGCTCCGCGACGCCATGGCCGAAGAAATGCGCGCCAGCGACGACGTCTTCGTCATGGGCGAGGAAGTCGCCGAATATCAGGGCGCGTATAAGGTCACCCAGGGCCTGCTGCAGGAATTCGGCCCCCGCCGAGTCATCGATACGCCGATCACCGAGCACGGCTTCGCCGGCGTCGGCGTCGGCGCCGCCATGGCCGGCCTTCGCCCGATCGTCGAATTCATGACCTTCAACTTCGCCATGCAGGCGATCGACCACATCATCAACTCGGCCGCCAAGACGCTCTATATGTCCGGCGGCCAGATGGGCGCGCCGATCGTTTTCCGCGGCCCGAACGGTGCGGCCGCCCGCGTCGGCGCCCAGCACAGCCAGGATTACGCCGCCTGGTACAGCGCGATCCCCGGCCTGAAGGTCGTCATGCCCTACACGGCATCCGACGCCAAGGGCTTGCTCAAGGCTGCCATCCGCGATCCGAACCCGGTGATCTTCCTGGAGAACGAAATTCTCTACGGTCAGCATTTCGATGTGCCGAAGCTCGATAATTTCGTCCTGCCGATCGGCAAGGCCCGCATCCATCGTTCGGGTAAGGATGTGACCGTCGTCTCCTTCGGCATCGGCATGACCTATGCGACGAAGGCGGTTGCCGAACTCGAAAAGATCGGCATCGACGTCGAGCTTATCGATCTTCGCACCATCCGCCCGATGGATCTTCCGACGGTCATCGAATCGGTCAAGAAGACCGGCCGCCTGGTCACCGTCGAGGAAGGTTATCCGCAGTCCTCAGTCGGCACCGAAATCGCCACCCGCGTCATGCAGCAGGCCTTCGACTATCTCGATGCGCCGATCCTGACGATTGCGGGCAAGGACGTGCCGATGCCTTACGCCGCCAATCTCGAAAAGCTGGCGCTTCCGAACGTCGGCGAAGTCGTCGATGCGGTGAAGGCTGTTTGCTACAAATAAGGGGAGGGTATCTCGATGCCGATCAATATCACGATGCCCGCCCTCTCTCCGACCATGGAAGAAGGCAATCTTTCCAAATGGCTGGTCAAGGAAGGCGACACGGTCAAGTCTGGCGATGTGATCGCCGAGATCGAGACCGACAAGGCGACGATGGAAGTCGAAGCCGTCGATGAAGGCACGGTTGCCAAGCTCGTCGTTGCCGCCGGCACCGAAGGCGTCAAGGTCAACGCGCTGATCGCCGTTCTCGCCGCCGATGGCGAGGATGTGGCCGCCGCCGCAAGCGGCGCGGGCTCCGCCGCTCCGGCGAAGGCTGACGCCGCCCCGGCTGAGAAGGCCGAGGCTGCACCGGCTCCGACCCCGTCCGCTCCGGCTGCCGCACCGGCGCCTGCCAATGCACCCGCGGCGGTTTCATCAAGCGGCAACCGCACCTTCTCGTCGCCGCTTGCCCGCAGGCTCGCGAGGGAAGCCGGCATCGACCTTTCGGCGGTCGCAGGCTCCGGCCCGCATGGCCGCGTCGTCAAGAGCGATGTCGAAGCCGCCGTTGCCGGCGGTGGCGCCAAGGCTGCTCCAGCACCGGCCGCTGCTGCGCCGCAGGCTGCTGCAACTGCCGCTCCGGCCGCCGCAGCGCCGAAGGGCGCTTCCGAGGAGGCCGTGCTCAAGCTATTCGAGCCGGGCTCCTACGAGCTCGTGCCGCATGACGGCATGCGCAAGACGATCGCCCGGCGCCTGGTCGAATCCAAGCAGACGATCCCGCATTTCTACGTCAGCGTCGATTGCGAGCTCGATGCTCTGATGGCGCTGCGCGCCCAGCTGAACGATGCGGCGCCGCGCAAGGACAACGCTCCGGCCTACAAGCTTTCGGTCAACGACATGGTGATCAAGGCCATGGCGCTGGCGTTGCGCGATGTTCCGGACGCCAACGTGTCGTGGACCGACAGCAACATGGTCAAGCACAAGCACGCCGATGTCGGCGTCGCCGTCTCGATCCCCGGCGGTCTCATCACGCCGATCATCCGCAAGGCCGAGCAGAAGACGCTGTCTGTCATCTCCAACGAGATGCGCGATCTCGGCAAGCGGGCCAAGGACCGCAAGCTGAAGCCCGAGGAATATCAGGGCGGCACCAGCTCGGTCTCGAACATGGGCATGATGGGCGTCAAGAACTTCGCAGCTGTCGTCAATCCGCCGCATGCGACGATCCTCGCGGTCGGCGCCGGCGAGCAGCGGGTCGTCGTCAAGAACGGCGAGATGGCCATCGCCACGGTCATGAGCGTCACGCTCTCGACCGACCATCGTTGCGTCGACGGCGCGCTCGGCGCCGAGCTGCTTCAGGCCTTCAGGGGCTACATCGAAAACCCGATGGGCATGCTTGTCTGATCGCTGGGCGGAGGCGGAAATGACCAAGACCGTTCTTTGCTATGGCGACTCGCTGACCTGGGGTTATGACGCCGAGACGATCGGCCGTCATGAGTACAAGAATCGCTGGCCGAGCGTGCTTCAGGCCGCGCTCGGCAGCGAAGCGCGTGTCATCGCCGAAGGCCTCAACGGCCGCACGACCGCTTTCGACGACCATCTCGCCGATTGCGACCGCAACGGTGCGCGCATCCTGCCGACGATCCTGCAGACGCATGCGCCGCTCGATCTCGTCATCCTCCTGCTCGGCACCAACGATATGAAACCGGTCGTGGCCGGTTCGGCCTTTGCCGCCTGCCAGGGCATCAGCCGCCTCGTGCGGCTGATCCGCAACCATGCCTGGCCCTTCGAATTCGACGGGCCGGAGATCCTGATCGTGGCGCCGCCGGCGATCTGCGCGACGGGCAATGTGCCCTTCGCCGCATCCTTTCCGGGCGGCATCGAGGAATCGGCAAAGCTTGCAACGCTTTATCGTGATCTTGCCGACGAACTCGGCTGTGGTTTCTTCGACGGCAATTCCGTCGCCAGGACCACGCCGATCGACGGCATTCACCTCGATGCGGAGAATACGCGTTCGCTCGGGCGCGGGCTGGAATCGATCGTGCGGATGATGCTGGGGATTTGAGGAGTATGACCGCCTTCATCGCCCTGCGGCAGGCCTCACGGCGGGATGCCTCGGAGCTGGCGATCCTGGCGGATATCGCATCGCATGGGTTTGCCTCCTGGCTCTGGTTTGCCGATGTCGCGAATGGGGTGAGTGACACGCCCTTGGAGCGAGGGCGGCTGAAGATGGGCGAGGAGGAGGCCGTTGGCGGCTGGCGGGATGCGGTCATCGCCGAGGCTTATGGCGAGGTTGCAGGTGTGGCGATCGGCCATGCGCTGGAGGACGGCATAGGGGATATCGAGGCGACGATCCCGGCGACCGCGCCGATGCTCGCCTTGCAGAAAACGGTTGTGGGAAGCTGGTTCATCGGCAGTCTCGGCGTCTATCGCCACCTGCGCGGCATCGGCATCGGACGCAGACTGCTGGAGGATCAGATCGACAGGGCCGATCGCCGCCCCGTCAGTCTCATTACCGCAAGTGATAACGAGGCGGCTCTGTCGCTTTATGAAAGAAACGGATTCCTGGAGGCTGCGCGCGCCGATGCCGTGCCGCTCTTCGAAAACAGCAAGAGCCACGCGTGGGTGCTCATGACCCGCAGCGCAGCATAACAAGGGCAGGAAACACATGGCTGAATCCTACGACGTCATCATCATCGGCTCCGGTCCCGGCGGCTATGTCGCCGCCATCCGCGCCGCTCAGCTCGGCCTCAAGACCGCGATCGTCGAGCGCGAGCATATGGGCGGCATCTGCCTGAACTGGGGCTGCATCCCCACAAAGGCGCTGCTGCGCTCGGCCGAGGTGCTCGATCACGCCAACCACTTCAAGGATTTCGGTCTCGTTCTCGAAGGTTCGGTCAAGCCGGATGCCAAGGCCGTCGTCGGCCGCTCGCGCGCCGTCTCCGCCCGTCTCAACGCCGGCGTCGGCTTCCTGATGAAGAAGAACAAGATCGACATCATCTGGGGCGAGGCGAAGCTTTCAAAGCCCGGCGAGATCGTCGTCGGCAAGTCGTCGAAGCCTGTCGTCGAGCCGCAGCATCCGCTGCCGAAGAACGTCAAGGGCGAGGGCACCTATAACGCCAAGCACATCATCATCGCGACCGGCGCCCGCCCGCGCGCGCTGCCGGGCATCGAGCCCGACGGCAAGCTGATCTGGACCTATTTCGAGGCGCTGAAGCCGGATGCGCTGCCGAAGTCGCTGATCGTCATGGGCTCGGGCGCGATCG
>NZ_MAWZ01000028.1:0-38129 GCF_001854685.1 Rhizobium sp. RSm-3
CAGAAAATGCTGCCTCCGATCCTCGAAACGACAAGTCTATTCGGCAACGAATTGTGGTGGAAGACGATCGCTGCACTGCAGGCCGACGCCGAGGCCAGCTTCTCACATTTGCAAGCTTTGCTGGGCGCGAATTCGCCGTCGCAGATCCTCGAACAGCAGTCGACCTTTTTCCGCAAGCGCGTTGAGACAAGTTTGCAGCACGCCAAGGAAGTCCGGGTGCTCTCAAGCAGGGCGGTGGAGGAAATCTCAAAGCCGGTCAAGGATGCTTTTGACAAGGTGCTGACGGACCTCAAGGCGACGTAAAAGCGGACTCGCACTTAAATCGCCTGGACTGATCGGGGGCGGCCTACCTTATTCATGGACGGAAAAGATGGTGACGGGGACCATCAGGTCGGGAGAGAGCTGGAAAGTGTGTCCTGCGATCTCGATAGCTCCAGCTAACAAGCTCCTGAAAACGGATCGCGGGCGGCCGGCGTGACATATTGGACGGTTTGAACTGGCGAAGAACCCACCATCTTGGTATCTAACCGCGTAGGCGGCAGGGGGCAGGGGGCAGGGAAGTGGTAATGGATTCACGCAGGGACATAGCCGAGCGGGTCATCGCGCGTTGGAAGGCGCGAGGAATCCGGATCGATGAAGACCCGGGTTTCATGGAACTGGTCGCTCTTTGGACGGCAGGGTCGATTGCGTCCGGTGAAATGCGCCGCCGGTATTCGGCGCTCCAGCGCGAGCGGTCGCTGTCCAGGTCAATGCCACTTGATGTGTATCCCTGCGACGAAGGGGCGGAGGTCGATCATCGATCGATTGCGATTCCAGACGACGAACCAGATGAACGGGGAGGTCTCGGACTGCCGGCGCAAGGGTGACTCTTACAAAGGGCTCATCACGCACCATTTCCTGGCGAGCGCGAACTTCACGAAACAGCGGGTCGACAAGCGCTGCGTCGCGTTGTGCATATTCTCGGGAAGAGTCCGAAAAATCCTTGCCACGAGCCGCAATGGCTGGCGGCTCAGCAAGGTAGAAGGTGAGGAGCGGCCGGCGGTACTGAGTCGACATCTTTATCAACTGTGGGCGTGTCGGCTCAGGGCATCTTCAAGCATGGCAAGGCGGTCGCTGCCCGCTATACAGGGTGCATCGCTAATGCCGAGCTTGTCGGCACATCTTCAACGCTGAGTCCCTCAGTCTCGTGCGCCCAGCGTCCGACAAGTTATTGTCTTCCATGGGAGTCCGGCTTGCGCAAATTGCCCCCGATGAAGGTTGGTCCGCCCGGGTCTTCCGCATGGAAAACGCGCGTTGCCTCAAAAACGCCGGTGCGCCATGCATAGGTCGTATCGTCGATCATCTGCGGCAAGACCTCCTGGTTTGTCGGACGACCGTACCATTTGGTGACGATGCGGGCGACTTTGGCGACGAGCGCGGTACTCATGCGAAGGTTCGAGTGTGCATCGAACATCTCCGGCGCCAAATAGCATCGAGACCTCGTTTGGGCGAAAGGTTATTCCTTTGCTGCAAAGCCTAGCTCAACGCGGCTGACATCTAAGATCGCCCGAAGGACGTCGATGCCGAATTTGAGGCTTTCCACCTCGACATCCAGCGAGATGCCCTCGGTGACTGTGCCTTTTGCGTTAGCGATTACCACCTCCTCCAGGTCTTCGAACCACTGAGGACTGTTCCCTTTGTGAAGCTTCGATAGTTCCGCAATCGCGACACTAAATGCCGATTGGACCGCGATTAGAGCGGCGCCGAGCTTTCGTTCGTCTACACCCGAGATGCAAACAATGGGGCTGTTTTTCTCATCCATGGGCTGTTCCTCTGCTGGCTCGCCACGAAACCCTATTTCAACTAATAGGCGACAGAGTCGTCGATCGCCGACGAATGCAAATAGGCCCGTAGGCTGGAGTCTCGGGTAGTTAGATCAACGAATACGCGATGCTGGGGGTGGACCATGTGGAAATGGTGGATGCGCTTGAGGCCTGTTGAAATCTGGGTCCAGCTTCCGAACGTTCCAACCGGCGGCAATGCCTCTAGGCCGTAAGCGTCGCACCTCCTGGTACGCGATAGCGGGTAATCCTTTGTACGAACTGGCTCGCATGCAAGGTCGCCCGAAGGACACAAGTGCCGAGCCTGGGCTTTCCGGCCATAGTCTTCAGTGAGACGTCTGTTGCTTCCACAACTCAACACATTCCGGCGAGCGGCATAAACCTGCAAACTCATTGTTTTTGATCCGCACGCGTCATACCTGGCCTGCACCCCACCGCCATGGCTTCGGCAAAAGGCCTTTTACTCAAAACGCAGGGACCTAGTTTGGCCCGTTTGTCAGGCAGCATCACAAAAAGATCTGCGGAAGGCTCGTCCCGCTTTGCGCGCTCAGGTGCGCCCGCAGTCGATCTGGCAGCGGATTGTTATTCAGGTACACTTTGCAATGAGGCGGAAGCTGCGACAGAATGTACGGCAGTGCAGTTCGCCCGTCGCCAAGTCCTCTCAGGTTGTTTCCACGAACGCTAAGCTCCTCCAGCCCCCTCGGCAGGTTAGGGGGCAGGTGGGTCAGTTCATTACTGTCGGTGCTGAGCCACTTTAGGGTGGCCGGGAGGTCCTCGGGTAGGCTAGTCAGTTCATTGTGAGGGACTTCGAGCCTCGTGAGCTTTGCAGGAAGGCGCTCGGGCAGGCGAATTATATTATTGAGTTCGGCGCGGAGATCCGTCAATTCGAGGGGGAGATTCTCCGGCAGGTGCGCGATTTCGTTGCGGGTGACATGAAGCTCCCTGAGCTCAGGCGGCAGGTTATCGGGCAAACTGGTCAGCCGGTTGTGGTTGACGTAGAGATACTTTAGTCCGGAAGGAAGCTCGTTCGGCAATCTGGTCAGCCGGTTGCCGTCGACGTAGAGCGTCTCGAGCATGTCCGGAAGAACCTCAGGCAGCGTGGTCAGCTGGTTGTCGCAGGCAGAGAGCTTTCGCAGACCGGGCGGGAGGTTGTTGGGCAGCCTGCCCAACCGGTTGTCATTGGCGTTGAGCCGCTGGAGGCCGGCCGGTAAGGTGGGGGGCAGTGCCGTTAGGGACAGCGATGTTAAGTTCAGGGGGGCACGAAAATTGCGGGTTTCCGTCCAGGCCTCGATCCGTGCCATTGCCTCGTGCCGGTCCTCGTCCTGCTCCTGCTGCCCGTCTTCCGCCCAGGCCAGTAAAATTTCTTTCAGTGCCGCTTCGCCGGACGAGGAGCCAGTCAAGCCTTCAACCCAGTTAAAGGTGTCTTCACCGCCTTGTTCGGAACTATTGCCAACACCCCCCTGCCTTCTGCCGTACATTGCGTCGTTCCTTAGGTCATTGCGTCACTGCTGATGTTACTTCCGTCGCGACCTTTCCTTCCAATACCAAATTCGTATCCCGTTATGCTTCGGGGGCATGGCCAGCGTCCTCCCTCGAGCTGGACAGCGCATGATTTTTATCGCGACGTTGAACAATCCCACCATTGACATGCTGCGCAAACTCGGCCTGACAGGCATGGCCAGCGCCTATCAGGAACTCGAAACGCAAATAGAAGCGAGACACCTTCGAGCATGGTGAAAGGCTTCGACTGCTGCTCGAGGCGGCCACGCTCCGCCAGAAGCGCTTCGAGGCGAGAGCCCGCCCTGCAAAGCAGCGCTGTAACGCCCAGATCGAGAACGCTGATTTTTGCGCCGCCCGCGCCCTGATCGCAATTTCGTGACGCCGAGTGATAAAGGTATTTCATCCACCAGTTCCAGCTTGGTGGAGACCTAAACCAGACGCATTTGGAGCCGCTTGCGGCCGATTTCGCGTGGCAACTCCATCTAACTGAGGCGCAAGTTCCCGGAACAAACGCTCACGCGCGATAACCTTTCCTCATTTTCGGGCAATCTCGCAGTGTCACGTTGATTTGGTAGGTCAGCTTACGACGCCGAAGCCGTTACGCTTTTTCTCTACGCCTGCAGGGCCCTGCCGACTTAAAGGCAACGACTTCCGGACAGCCGAGGCCCAGAACCAGTTCACCTTGACATCGTGTCACTCGGGCGTAACAGGCGGCAGCCCGAGTGTCGCAATAAGCTTCATTATCGACGGCGTGGGTGGACCCGGTGTCGGCGGCGGCATGGAGACGATGGACCCGAGCCGCGGAGGTGTTGCCATAACGCCAATCATCGTGCCGATAATGGCGATCCCATCGCCGCTGATTTCGATGGCCTGCGGGCCGGTTCTGCCCGATACTACAAGGCGGATCTTGTCGGGTGTTACCTCGACGCGGCTACCTAAGGCCGCTGCGGCAGGGGAGTCGGGCGCGGCGCCGCCCGAGGTCAGGAGGAAGTGTCTCTTGACGTCGATGCTGTAGATATTCCCGACCTCGACGGTATGATTCTTCTGGGCCTTCAAATAGACCTCCTCACGGCCCTGCTTGTCCTCAAAGCGCAGTTCATTGTAGGCATTAGCGGCGCCGCCATCGGTATGCGTCCGGAAGGTCGACCGCGTTTTGTCGGTCGGCAGGGTTTCAGGCGGCAGATTTGAGCCATTGTATACGACGCCGGTCACCAGGGGCGTGTCGGGATTGCCGTGGATGAAATCAACCACGACCTCATGGCCGATCCGTGGGACGACCAGGTTGCCAAAACCCTTACCAGCGAAGTTCTGGGCCACCCGAATCCAGCAGGAGCTGTTCTCGTTCTTTCCGCCTTCTCGGTCCCAGAAGAACTGAACCTTCACACGGCCGTACTTATCCGTCGCGATCGACTCGCCCTCGGGGCCCACGACGACGGCCGTCTGCGGTCCGTGAATCAACCGCGCCGGTGTGCGGCGCCTCGGTCGGTACTGGGTTGTCGCGGGGATAATCTCTACGTTGCTGTGATAGAGGAACCGCTCGCCCTTCCCCCCCACGGTGTCCGCAGTGAGATCGTCCCCCACCTCACCGATGACAGTGAAGTCCTGTCCGACTGCCAGAAAGCGATCGGTGGGTTTCGGGCGGGAACCGACCTGGCCGTAGTAGAAGGGATTTGCCGCCTTGAATAATGACCCGGTCGTTATCTGGCGCGCAGTGCTTTCGATCCGCGCGCGATAAGCGTTGCAGGCGAGTTCCTCGGCACGGATGGTGGCGTAGAAATCGCCATCGCTTTTTTTTGTATACTGGCCTGGATACTCGAAGACCTCCCGCATTGCCGTGCAGCCGCTGCTTGCCGACGAGGTCTCGCCCGTTCTGACCGCCACGCTCTCCCGCGGTCGGGTGATGGCGCTTCCCGTGAGCTTGCATGGCGGAATGCCGCCTGTCCTCACGGGAGGAACACGCGCGACAGACGTCAGTTCTGCCATCGGCTTCTCATGGTCATAGTCCCTGAGAACGACCTTGTTCGGCTGTAGCGATACGACCTCGTCCCAATGCAGGATGACATCTTCTTGGTAAAGACTTCGGGCAGGCCTGAGATTGTGGTGGGTCTCTACGATCTCAGGCGTGCAGGCCATGTGACTCGCGGCGTTGTCGACCAGCACCAGGTCATGTTGGTCCTCAGCATGTTCAAAATAGTAGTAGATGCCGTCCTGCTCCATGAGGCGGCTGACGAAGGCCAGATCCGTTTCATCGTACTGGACGCAATATGGGCGCTGTGGGAACCGTCGGGCGGTCTGATTCTTGAAATTGCCTTTATGTTCTCGAAAAATCGTGGTGATGATCTCGATGCTCGTCTTGTTCTGAAAGACCCGACTGTTAGAGCGATGCTCGAGCAATGAAATCCACGGCCGCACCTGCGCCACGTAGTTGAGGTGCTCGGTATCGTCGAGGCCGAGATATTGGAAGCGCGTAACAACACCGTTGAAGAAGCGCGTTTGCGAGTCCTTGAGCTTAAGGCCGATTGTCAGGTTTTGACCGGGGATCGTAGCAAAGTTCTGAACTGGATTGCGGCTGGCGAGCTTCACCTCGTAGAGGAAAGGTTCCCCCAGCCGCTCGGTGCCACTGAGCCGCCGGAGAGAGATTTCATTCAACTCGGACGCGGCCGAAGTGACCGCAACAAAACGATTGTGCCTTAAGAGACTCTCGATTCTTGACTCGACCATGGTGGTGTGTGTTCCGCAGATTTGATGAGAAGGCGCGGTTGCGCCCGATGGCGTGAGTAGGATGCTGCCGAAGCCATCGGCGAAGATGCCGAAAAGCGTTTATTTCGTGCATCGAAATCGCCGACCGTTGCTCAGCCAAGATGTCTTGCTGGCCCGCATCGTCAGAGCCAAGCGGGGGAGGGCGGGGTGAAGAAAGCGTGTGGGTCTCTTGGAACTCACCCACGCTAAGTCCCACCCAAATCTCGCCATGCGGCCTTGTAACATCGATGAGTTGGCGGATTCCGGCGGTGCTAGCGACGACGTGTCTCCTGGAAGATTCAACCAGGCCCAGGGCGCAGCGCCCGAGCGGACAACCACGGTGGTCGAGTTTCGCCGCGATCGTCGGCTCGATAGGCCTCTCCGCTGCTGAAGCCTCAAGGGCGTCAAAATGGCGATAACGTTCCAAAGAGGCGTCACGGCGAATTTTGCAAAGGGCCTTGGCGGTCCCATTGCAGTTTGCGTTGAGCTTACTGAAGAGAGTCGAGCTTCCGATGCTTGTCATAACGGGCCTTCCAAGCCGCCGCCCGCCGTGCCGCCGCACTTGGTATCGAGGTTACGTGGGCCATTCACCCGTTCCAGATCGATCTCGCCAAGGAGATCTTCTCCCCGCCCGAAAAGAAGGTCGAGCGGGCCCGCCGCATCATGGATGTCCGTTTCAGGAGAGCGCCATGCGGCAGCCGGTGGGTCCCGGTCAGTCGGGGTAGTTGTCAAGTCATCGGCGTGCTGGCGCGTTTTCCTCTTGCCCATCCAACTGGACCATCCGAGTCTGCCGCAGCGACCCAACTGCACTTCCGGGACCTGCTCCTGACGGAGAACGAGGTTAATCTCCCAGTCAAGTTCATCTCCAAGGTAGTTGCAGATGATCTCCGCTATCGACTTAAGGCCGGGAGCTGCGGGCAGAAGCGATTCGTAATGAGCCAGGCTGAGGGGACCCACAATGAGTCGGAACCGATGGTGCCACACTCTGACCCTCGCACCTGCAATAGCGTTGCTGTTCAGCGTGCCCGTGGCCGGGTCGCGGCCCAGGAGGCAGAGCGATATGCGGGGCAGATCCACCCACTTTGGGACAAATTCACGGATATCAACCGGCGCCTCGACGAAGCTGGCGAGGATGGCAGCGAGCCCCTCGGCGTTGCGGGTGTGTGAGGCGAGACGGCCGGTGAAGTGGAGTTTGGCCAGATCAGGCATAGCATCCCGCGCGCGCAGGGAGGTCATCCCGAAGCCGGCTAGCGCGCCGAGCTGAAGGGCAAATCGATCTTCTTGTGGCCTGTCATAGCTCACGGTCGGTTCGCCCTCCGCCCATGCGCGGAAGAAGAACGAGGCCATTCGATGATGAAAGGTATCAGCAAATCGGATCAGCGTCTCATCCGCGGCGTTGTGCTGCCGGAGAAGGGCGTACTCCGTCAGATGCAATGGGAGGGGACCGTGGGGTCCAAACAAGCCGAAGGCGTAGGTGGAGATTACGGGGTCGTTCTCCTCGTGCGCAGTCACGCCCGCGATCGATCGAGTCGGAAATGCAAGGGAGGGCTGCTGGGCGATCCGCACGCGATCCAGGCTGGGACCGCTCGATTCTCCCAGCCGAGGCCGATCTGAGCAGATTGCATCGATCCGCCGCAGAGCCTGGAAGAAGTCGCAGGCATGCGGTTCGGCCCTGAGCGAGCTTAGGAAGTCGCCGAGTGCCCCCGAAATCAAAGGATCGCCCGGCGGCCGGCCATCGTCGGCCATCGCATTACCTCCCCGCGCTGTAGCGTCGAGACGACCATCTCGGTGAAGCTGTTGATGGATACGTATTTCGCGAAGAACTGGTTGAGCACGGAGGCGAGCGGAAAGATGCCAACGCCTTCGAAGGCCGCTTCGTCCAGGATGATACCAACCTCAATCCCACGTGCTACGGCGGCTTGTCCACCGCTGGACAATCGCCTGACCGCAGGCCTGGACCGAATCTCCCGGATCCCGTCGATCTGCCGTGAGGCGAAGGCATTGACTGGATCGACGTAGAGGCGGAGGAGTTCACGTAGCGCTTCTGCGCCCCGGTGGTCGTTCCTATCGGAATTGCTGATCGAGAGGTAGTTCAGTGAAAGATGGCTAATTAATCGCCAAGTGATATCGCCATTGGCGAAGGAGTGGCGCGGTCGGCTCGGGGGCGATACGCACCGGGTGGCGGTAACTGGAGCGCCGATTTCCAGGGTGAAGTCTGTCTCGTCCCGGCCGATCGGCAGCAGCAGCGCCAGATCCCGGTTCGAGCACAGGCAGTTTACAGACAAATGCCGGAGTTCCGCCGAATAGGGAGCCGCCTGGCGATCAACTAGAGAAACGAACGTTTCGCTGCCGATGTAGCCAGTCCGCGCGCCATTTAGACGCTGGTGCTCCGACATGAGGCGCTGCTCCCGGCGGATCGCGTAGTATCTGGAATGCTGCTCCTCCTGACCGTGCGCGCTGATGCTATAGAACGGGTAGAACCTCACGGGAGCCGCTTCGTTTTTCGCCCCGTCTCCGCTCATCTCGAGGATCGAGTGGACCTCAAAGTCGAGCGGCCTCATCCTGTCAACAATCACATGATGCTCGGTGTTCTTGTCGCTCACGTGGACGAGATCTGCCTGGCGTTCGAAGAGATTAATCGCGGGCGTTGCGAAGAGAACGATATTTTGGGGCCCGAGCTGTCGTTCCAGCCGTGGCTCGACACGTCTGAGTGCGAAGACGATCTCAAGGGTCTCGGCAGTTGACAGGGCTACTGCGTCTGCCAGCCCGCTAACCTCGACGAACAACGTCCGCTCCGCGAGGGCGAAATACTCCTGTAGGAGACGGTACCCGTCGAAAGAGCGTGGCACCTCGGGCAGGAGAGCACAGCTCGGCTCCAAACCGCGTTGCTGCAGCGCATGAACCGGAATCTTTTCCTGCCAAGGGATAGGCCGGCCGACCGGACGGGCTATGATATTGCATGCGTCACCGAGAAGCTGTTCGGCGAGTGCGGCGCCGATGCCACCGGGGCCTGTTAGGTGCAGTGTGAGAGCCTCTAGTCCGAGTTTATTGAACGGCATGCCATTGGTGGTGCGAAGGCGTAGTCGCAAAGCAGCCTTCGCATCTTGCCGGGCCGGAAGATCCAGTGCGGCGATCTGCCCCGGCGTCGAAAAATAATCGGCAGCGCTCACCACAATTGGCCAGAGATGCACATCATGGGCCGTGCGGAACTCGCAATGTGTGACGGCGCCCGGAGCAAGACGGCCCAAAAGCTTGGTTCCCCGCGGCACGAGGTATCCATTTTCAAGTCGTCCGGCATCCTGGTCGGGCTCGAAACGGACGATCGTCATCGAGGGGAGCGGCGGTAGAAAATGCGGATAGACCATCTCCAGGAGGTGCTGGGTGAATTCCGGAAAGCGAGACTGAAGCTTCAATTGCACCCGCGCCGCCATGAAAGCGAAGCCTTCCAGAAGCCGCTCGACGTAGGGGTCGGCGACCTCCGCTGATTCCATCCCGAGCCGGGCGGCGACCTTCGGGAATGCACGGGCGAACTCGGCCCCCATCTCGCGCATATAAGCAAGTTCGTCGTTGTACAGTCGCAGGAGCCGGGGATCCATCAGCTTATCTCTGTACCGAGATGAACGCGGGCGGATTCGAGCTCGGAATCTACCTCCGTACGCATCACCATTCGCACCGGCAATGGCTGCGCCCACAGATCGGCTTCGATCCTAAAGCGAAAAGTGCCGCAACCCTGACCATCGTCCAGGACCGTGACCTTCAGGGTGTCCGGTAAGAGACGCGGCTCAAAGCGCTGAAGGCTCTCGATTATCGCTTCGCGCAATGCGCTCTTATCCATGCCTTCGCGAATTTGTCCGCTGAGAGGCCAGGCACCATAATTAAGTGCACTGGCCGCTACGTGAGGGTACGCTTGTAGATCTACGGTTGCACCCAATTGATTGGTGTTCAACAACCAGGAAACATCGCGTAGAATCACCTCTTCCAGTTGGCGAACAGAGAAGCTGCGCTTGTCCTGCGCTTCACACGAGCTGCGCGGCTCATCGTCCGTAAGCCGGTCCAGGAGGGATGGTTGCACGAGATCCCGCTTAACATCTCTGCCCATGTTACAATCTCCAGGTGCAATGGCGACGAGTCGATCTGTCGTTTTCGCGCGCAGCCCCGAATATTCCCGGGTTGCCGATGGCCCCATCAGCCGACGAGCCTATTGAAGTCGGTGCTGTTCGCGATTTGGTTCCAGATGCCCTCGCCAGCTTTGGTAAGAGCGCCTTTTTCATCCTGCCTGTAATAAATGACCTTGCAGGCGCCGAACCGGAATGTGATCGTCTCCTCGGGGGCCTCTTCCGCATAGGACCACTCGACCTTCTCGACTACCAGCATGTTGAAACTCCAGTGCAAGAACAGGTTCGATTCTGATGTAGCTTGTCCGCTCCCCGTCGCTTTGAAAAGTTTCAGTTCGACGCTATTGAAGTGGGCGCCGCGACCACAGGCAACGTACAGAGAGGGCGATGACGTATCCACCTGCTTCTTGATAGTGAAGACCTCGAATTCGGCCTTGCCCGCGCCCGCCCCGGCGGTATGAGGCCCAATGTTCAGCTTGTTTTCGAGTGAAAAGCTCCATTCGTCCGCTAGGGTGATACCGTCCTTTAGAATGATAGATTCGCCCTTGGGCAAAATGCCGTCCTTGGACGCTTGCGTGAATTTTATAACCGCGTCGAACGCCATGATGGACTTTCCTTTTCTCGTTGATCTGATTGGGCCTGGATTGCATCGGCCAGCCCGGGGCAGCTATTCCGGAGTTTTGGCGCCGAGAACGGAGCACAATCATCTGCGGGTTTTCTCAGTCCTTGCGGGCGGATGGCAGGCGCGAGACAAGTCTCAAAGAGATGGTTAGGCCTTCGAGCTGGTAGTGTGGCCGCATGTAAAATCTCGCAACGTAATATCCGGGATTATCTTCGACCTCTTCCACCTTGACCTCGGCTGAGGAGAGCGGCTGCTGTGCCTTACTCTCTTCGCTCCCAAGCTCGGGCGAGGGGTGGACATAGCCCTGAATCCATTGGTTGAGCCACTCCTCGACCTCGTGGCGCTCCTTGAACGTGCCAATCTTGTCCCGGACCATACACTTCAAATAATGTGCGAAGCGGCAGGTTGCGAAGATGTAGGGTAGCCGGGCACTGAGTTCGGCGTTCGCTGACGCGTCGGGGTCTTCGTATTTGACCGGCTTGTTAATAGTTTGAGCGCCAATAAATACGCCGAGGTCCGTGTTTTTGCGGTGCAACAGCGGTAGAAGACCGTTTTTGGACAGTTCGGCCTCACGGCGGTCGCTGATCGCGATCTCAGTGGGGCATTTTAGGTCGACGCCACCGTCGTCGCTGCGGAAGGTATGTACCGGCAGACCCTCGACCAGGCCGCCGGATTCGACGCCACGAATTCTGGAGAGCCAGCCATAGAGCTTGAACGAGCGCGTGATATTTACGCCCATGGCGTAGGCTGCGTTCGTCCAAAGGTATTTCTCGCTGTCGCCGCCGTCTGTGTCCTCCTCGAAGGCGAATTCATCGACCGGGTTGGTTTTGGCCCCGTAGGGCAGCCGGCCAAGGGTGCGTGGTAAGGTCAGGGCCACGTACCGAGAGTTCTCGCTCTCGCGGAACGCCCGCCAAGGGGCATGTTCGGGCGTGAGGAAGATTTTTGTGATGTCACGCGGGTTCGCAAGCTCACGCCAAGAATCCATCTGCAGCAGATGTGGTGAGACGGCAGATATAAGCGGTGAGTGGCTCGCCGCCGCGATCTGCGCCAGTCCCGAAAGCAACTCTACGTCCGGTGGGGTATGGTCGAAATAGTAGTCGGCAATCAGGCAGCCATAGGGTTCACCGCCGATTTGGCCGTATTCGTCTTCGTAAATTTTTTTGAATAGCGGACTCTGATCCCAGGTGACACCCTTATATTTCCGCAGAGTTCGGGACATCTCCACCTTTGAAACTGGGAGAACGCGAATCTTCAACGTTTCATCGGTTTCGGTGTTGATGGCAAGGTGATGCAAGCCCCGCCAAGCTGATTCCACGCGCTGGAAATTTTCGTGATGGAGGATCTCGTTGAGTTGTGCAGAAAGCTTCTGGTCGATCGAAGCAATCATTGCTTGGATAGTCGTGACGACATCGTCGCTGATCAGCGACGTGTTTTGAAGTGCCTGCTCGGCCAGTGTTCGGACGGCACTCTCCACCAAGTCACGGGAGTGGTCCGAGCGGATCTTGAACTCGAATCGAAGCATGCGGGTGAAATCGCCGAGATCAACGGTGGCGACCTGTACATCTGTGGCATCTGCAGGCATCATGATCAGTTCTCCTCTGTGTCTGGGGATGCCAATGGCGGAGCGGCAACCACTGCATCAGGCTTCTCAGTCTCGATGCCATTGCCGAGGGCGCTTAGCAGTGCCGAATCCGCGAGGAAGTGGGTGAGCAACTCTTCGGCACCGTTCTTCCCGTCCATATAGGCCAGCAGATTGGAGAGCTCCGTTCGCGCCTCGAGCAGCCTGCTAAGGCTGTCGACCTTGCGCGCCACGGCCGCCGGCGAGAAATCTTCGAGCCGCTCGAACGTCAAGTCGACAGCGAGTTGGCCTTCTCCGGTCAATAGGTTCGGCACCCGCATCACCACCCTGGGCCTCAGCGATCTGAGCCGATCATCGAAATTGTCGATATCGATCTCCATCATCTTGCGCTCCGCGACAGGGGCAAGCGGCTCGGCAGCATTGCCGGCGAGGTCGGACATCACGCCGACCACGAAGGGAAGCTGAACCTTCTTCTGAGAGCCATAGGTCTCGACGTCGTATTCGATCTGTACGCGAGGCGGACGAACCCGCGCGATGAACTTTTGACTACTCGCCTTTGTCATGTGTTCCACTCTCCTGATAGGGAAGATTGCGCACGTCACGTGCCCTCGCCGACCGCCAGACCGGCAATCGAACGGTATTGGGCAACCCCTTCTGGCGCCAACTCTTTGATAAGAGCCATGAAGTCCTTCGAGACAAGTCGCTGCGCGCGCTCCAGGAGGGCTGGCAGTGGGCTCGCGGGCTCATTCACCTGGTACCAGTGGCAAATGCGGCCAAGAATTTCGACAACGTCATCGCGGTTGCGGATCACTTCGGGGTAAGAGGCCTTGCTAGAGTCTGGCAATGGAGATGCCGGGGCTGCAGGCTGGGCCCTTTTCCGATGGGCGTCGACCAGATCCTTGGCCTGGGTGAGTAGCACTATCAGAGGGTCGAATCGAACGGCCTCGTCACTCGCGACGTGCTGCCGAACACTCGCGTCTAGATGGGTGGCGGCTGCCAGGCTGGCGTGGAGACCAGTGCTGATCTGCTCGAGCTGCAGTGGGTCGGTGTCGATGAAGGCGTGCTCGATGGTCGAACGATCAATTTCCGTAGATTGGGACCGTAGCGCACCAGCCCAATCGCGGAGCGTAAAAGTCCCGAATTGCCTGGAGGAGGTGAGTGGGACTTGGCGTATTTCTGCCAAGAGCCCGGAGAGATCGCAGAGGCTCGCTAGAGCGTTGAGGCGAACGGTCTGATCTTCGTCATCTTCTGGATCCGGTCGCGGATGTAGCTCTGACCAGTAGAGCTCGACATAGGCCGCGAGCAGCTCAAGCCCCCGACTTAGACCAGAGAAGCCGAACTGACTGAGGGCGGATCGTGTGAGCAAGATGCCGACTCTTAGATCCTTAGTGCGGGCAGAAAGGTCGAGGCCAAGCCGCCACACCTCTGTCCAATCGGGAGCCTCCTCGGTGGCGATGGAGTCGCCTATCTGCTGGTGCGGCTTGCCATGCGACGCTATCTCCAGCTCCAGGAAGCTCAAATCGTAATCGAGAGCATCCCCGCATGCGTTGCCGTCGCTGATCGGTTTTAATAGATGATCTGCATCGAGCATGACCCAAATCCCAGTTTTCCCGACATAAAAGATCGTCGCGCCTCTGTTTCTCAATGTTTAGCAATGAGCAGACGCGATTGCTCATGCACAATCGACATTCGTATATGTCGTGAATGCTTGGGGCGTGAATGCCGCCGCTTCGGATCTTGACGCAGCTATGTGCTGCTCAGGCGCGAGGGACACCCTTGTGAACAACAAGAAGCTCTTCCGGGTCCATCGGGAGGAGAAGCTCACGATGCGCAAGCGCCGTGGCCGGAAACGAGCGAAAGGCAAGCGTTGGTGTTGATCCCGCTGGCTGCCAATGATCGTTGGCGCGGGTTCAGGCTTCTGATGGTCGTGAGGAAAGCCGGACTCTCGTCGCCGATACTTCGCTCTCCGGCCTGCGGTCGCCTGTGGACTGGATCGGGTTATCGAGGAGCGTGGCAAGCCAAGCACTCTGGCCTCGGCTGACTAACCCTGCAGAGTTCGCCCAGATCGGCAACCCGCGACGTGATGCAGTGCTGCGCAGCCGGAATGGTCTCCGCACCTAAACCCGCCGATGCCGCCGCGGATGCGCAACCCACCGCTGGAGCGAACCCCAAACTGGATAAACTTGACGGTACAAGCTCAGCCAGATTGAATTGACATCGTCGGGCAGTCGTTGCAAAGGGCAACCTGCGGAGTACCGTTGCAAACGTGAGCCTGAAGGCCTCCAACTACGAAGTCTTCGCGCGGCCGCCTCCGCGCCAGTTGCTGCATAAGGTGGATGGCGTCCTCGGCGATCGCTCTTGGGGGTGTCGGCGCGCGGACCCTCATCGAACGAGCGGCCAGCCGGCGGGTCCATCGCGCGTGCAGCGACCCGGCGTCAGTGGTAGAACGGCTCGAGCACTTCAACGGCATTATATCTCCTGCGCTCCGCCGGACCGCCGCACGAGGCATATAGGGCGACAATCTGGATGAGATCCGTATTGACCGCATGTAACGATGCTCCCCGAGATTCGCACGTTGCCTCATTCATTTTGCTCCCAGTTGGAGCGAAGGAGTGGGGTGCGGAGATGGCGGGGTTTCGCAGCGGCCGGCCTCCTTCGTGAGCGCCATTGCCGTTTTCGACGGAAGTCGAAGTTTAATAACCATCGTCGCGGTATTTACTTTTGACAATGGGTGTGATGCGGCTTTGCGTGATCTTCTAAAAAGAATCGAGTCCCGCCGCCAATCCCCCGTTCTATCGCGCACCTACCGCATCCCAACGTGACTGTCGACCCTGCTTCCATTAGTCGTGCAGGGCAACCACGCGGTCTCTCGTGCAGATCCCTGCGATTTCGAATTGACGGACACCGACCCCGTTTGACGGTCGTGGAGTGCACGCACTTAGTCACCCTAGCCGCCCGCGCACTGCAACCCCGCTGTAGCGATCCTTCTACCTCTATGCTAAAGAAAGTTTTGGAAAAACTTGCCTCGTCGCCATCGTTCGACGGCGGCCTTGGCGCCAATCTTGCGAGGAGCGGGCTGATGGTCGCAGCGGCATGCGAGCCGACATTCTGCGCTCCCGACCGTCGAAGACGAGGTCGCTCTCGGCGTGTTAGTCAGCCGGAATGCGCCGGCCGTCGTGCCCCTAAATATCGATCTCGAGCCAGGTATTGGCCTCCAGACTGAAGAAAAATTCGGCGCTCTCACATGCTCATGCAATCCCGTGGTGGACAACCAACGCACATGATGGTGCAGTTCCTAGGGAATGTGGTGATGAGTCATGAGCCGTCCTATATCACCTTGAACGCTGCCCTCCTGGCTATCCGTTTCTTCGAGGCACCCACGATTATGGCGGCATCGGCGGCGCTGAGATCGGGATGGGCCGCCTTCAGTGCGTCTGCCCACGCCCCCTTACTCTGCCCCGGCAGCTGCGGTGTCTGCCTAGCGATTTCGTCCAGCCTCGCCTGGTCCTGGGCCGACACCGTCTGGAACGCCGTCCTCACGGCGATATCGCGCCTTACGGCACCCACGACTATGGCGGCATCGGCGGCGCTGAGATCGGGATGGGCCGCCTTCAGCGCGTCCGCCCACGCCCCCTTGCTCTGCCCCGGCAGCTGCGGTGTCGCCGCCTTGATCTCGTCCAGCCTCGCCTGATCCTGGGCCGACACCGTCCGGAACGCCGCCCTCCTGGCGATATCGTCCCTAAAGGTGCCCAGGATGGTGGCGGCATCGGCGGCGCTGAGATCGGGATGGGCCGCCTTCAGCGCATCGGCCCAGGCCGCATTGCTCCCCCCCTGCCGCGGTGTTGCCGCCGCGATTTCGTCCAGCCTCGCCTGGTCCTGGGCCGACACCGTCCGGAACGCCGCCCTTTTAGCAATATCCTGCTTTATGGCACCCACGATTACGGCGGCATCGGCGGCGCTGAGATCGGGATGGGCCGCCTTCAGCGCGTCCGCCCAGGCCGCATTGCTCTGCCCCGGCAGCTGCGGTGTCTGCCTAGCGAGTTCGTCCAGCCTCGCCTGGTCCTGGGCCGACACCGTCCGGAACGCCGCCCTCCTGGCGATTTCGTCCTTTGCGGCGCCCACGATGGTGGCGGCATCGGCGGCGCTGAGATCGGGATGGGCCGCCTTCAGCGCGTCCGCCCAGGCCGCATTGCTCCGCCCCTGCCGCGGTGTCACCGCCGCGATTTCGTCCAGCCTCGCCTGGTCCTGGGCCGACACCGTCCGGAACGCTGCCCTCACGGCGATATCGTCCTTTAAGGCGCCCACGATTGTGGCGGCATCGGCGACGCTGAGATCGGGATGGGCCGCCTTCAGCGCGTCCGCCCACGCCCCCTTGCTCTGCCTCGACTGTCGCGGTGTTTGCCTGGCGATTTCGTCCAGCCTCGCCTGGTCCTGAGCCGACACCGTCCGGAACGCCGCCCTTTTTACAATATTATGCTTTACGGAACCCACAATTATGGCGGCATCGGAGGCGCTGAGATCGGGATGGGCCGCCTTCAGCGCGTCCGCCCACGCCCCCTTGCTCTGCCCCGGCAGCCGCGGTGTCTGCCTAGCGATTTCGTCCAGCCTCGCCTGATCCTGGGCCGACACCGTCTGAAAAGCCGCCCTCCTGGCGATAACTCGCTTTACGGCGCCCACGATGGCGGCGGCATCGGCGGCGCTGAGATCGGGATGGGCCGCCTTCAGTGCGTCCGCCCACGCCCCCTTGCTCTGCCCCTGTAGCTGCGGTGTCTGCCTGGCGATTTCGTCCAGCCTCGCGTGGTCCTGGGCCGACACCGTCTGGAACGCTGTCCTTTTAGCAATATCCTGCTTTACGGCATTCACGATTATGGCGGCATCGGCGGCGCTGAGATCGGGATGGGCCGCCTTCAGCGCGTCCGCCCACGCCCCCTTGCTCTGCCCCGGCAGCCGCGGTGTCACCGCCGCGATTTCGTCCAGTCTCGCCTGGTCCTGGGCCGACACCGTCTGGAACGCGGCCCTTTTAGCAATATCCTGCTTTACGGCACCCACGATTATGGCGGCATCGGCGGCGCTGAGATCGGGATGGGCCGCCTTCAGCGCGTCCGCCCACGCCCCCTTGCTCTGCCCCGGTAGCTGCGGTGTCTGCCTGGCGATTTCGTCCAGCCTCGCCTGGTCCTGGGCCGACACCGTCCGGAACGCCGTCCTCCTTGCAATATCGTCCTTAAAAGAGCCCACGGTTATGGCGGCATCGGCGGCGCTGAGATCGGGATGGGCCGCCTTCAGCGCGTCCGCCCACGCCCCCTTGCTCTGCCCCGACAGCTGCGGTGTCGCCGCCTTGATCTCGTCAAGCCTCGCCCGGTCCTGGGCCGACACCGTTCGATACGCCGCCCTCCTGGCGATAACCCGCTTTACGACGCCCACGATTACGGCGGCATCGGCGGCGCTGAGATTGGGATGGGCCGCCTTCAGCGCGTCCGCCCACGCCCCCTTGCTCTGCCTCGACTGCCGCGGTGTCTGCCTGGCGATTTCGTCCAGCCTCGCCTGGTCCTGGGCCGACACCGTCCGGAACGCCGCTCGATTGACGAGATCGCCCGTTGAGGCCCCCACGATTATGCCGGCATTCGCGGCGCTGAGATCAGGCGCCAACGCCAGCGGCCTTTGAGCATATAACGTCTGCCTGCGGCTGGGCCTGGGATCTGCGTCCTTCTCAGTAGTCCGCCTCTTGCGCCCGCCACCGGTCGGATCGCTGGGCTCCGCGGGCACCTCGGACATGGCCGAATGCTCCTCTCTTCCACCCGGCACCTCGGTGGGCCCGGCAACCGCTGAGGCTTCTAAATTCCCAAGGCCATGCAGCCCCCCGCGCTGAGGGCCAGTCTCCAGCGGCTGGCCCTCGACGAGGTGAATAGTGCGATCGGCATTATTGTATTCATCTGTTGTCCTCGTGAGGTTGAACGCGGTCTCTGCCGGGACGACCGGAACTCTCGTCAGTTCCGTCATGTCAGCCATCATTTGCGGGGTTTGTTCTTCAGGGCTTTGAAGCTCGGTCGGCGGGCTTGGCTGGTCGACGCTTAGCCTTTCCACGTAACGCAATACCGAATTCTCTTGCCAGATGTCGTCCGAATTGAAGTTGTCGGCCACTTGATCGACACGCGCCACTGAAGACTGCGCTCTTTGATCCGCTGGGTGCCGGCCCTCATCCGGCCGCGAAGAGCCCTGCCCCTTAGTCCGAGGGTCCCTGTCAACCATGCTCACCCCCCTGGGATATGGCCTTCAGGAAACAAGGGGTCAGCTGTCGGGCACCGACTGCTGACGGAAGGTCAGAATTTATCAGGGGCTCAAGCGACTTAACCAGAGTGCAAGGGGCGCGACTGCGACCATCGACCGCTCCAGCTTGCCGAGCCTCGTTCGGACGCCGCTCAATCACCGTGGGTCCCGTTTTTTGCTGTTGTGGCATGGGGCGGCTCTGCGGAATCGAGCTCAGGTGACGGGAGGCCGGCAGATCCCGAAGACATGGCCAGGCCGTTGATAACTGGTAGCGTAAACGCATCATTGCAGCAGAACCTCAAAAACCACGGAGAAGAGCCCGCGATTCAAACTAGCGCAGTCCCGGTATTGGATTGCATGCACAGGTGATATGCTCGCATCCGGTTAGTGAGCGGCTATGGCGCAGCTCCTGCGTGAACCCATAACGACAGCGGCGATCCTTCGAGAGATGCAGCGACGACCCGTTCTCCAGACCGGAGGTCCGTGCTTGATGTGGCGATCGGCACGGATTGCTATCAACGCTGACGGCCGCCGGTGCCGCGCAAGCCGGTTACGACGAAACATCGACATGATCTCTTCTATGGTGGGATTGGCCCAACGATACCAGGGTAGTGGCAACTGTCGCCAATTGCGGCGCCAGTGAGGTCGGCCTTCGTCTTCGAACTCCTTGCTGGCTTCCGCTAAACAACGCGGCCTTATCACAAAAGGCTGGGAGATTTAACGATGATCCCGGCATCCGGACTTCTGCGCATTGCCGGCCGGTAATAGCGCGAAAGACTTGCAGCAATCGCAGCGCCGGCGGCACCCGTGACTAGTATCCGCACTGCCTGGCCCGTAACAATGCGCTGTGACCAGCGGAAGCCGATCTCGTGGAAAGACAAGGCATGCTGCGGGCTGATATGATGAAAGACGCCGGCAATGGTGCGGCGGACCCGGGACTTGAAACCTCCCACCGAGTGGACGGCGACTTGGACGAATTCGCGGCTCGAATGCTTTACGTTCTCATGCGTAGCAAAGCTCTTGCCAATCGCCATGAACGCCTCACCGCCCATCAGGCAGGTTGCGGTTCGATCCCTTTCGCCGTCGCGCGCCCTGCATGTATCGAAAGGCCTTTTCGGCCCCGTCCAGGCGGTAGACCGTCCGGATCCATTCTCGGTCGCTCACCGAGATGAAAACGGTCGATCTCCACCGTGCCATCTTGCATGTGCTCGCGCGCCAACATGAGGCGCAGCGCATATCCCATTCGCTAGCTATTGGGCATCACCAAATGTGGAAATGCCTATCTTCGCCGCATGAATGATCCATGCCGCCAGGGCTGCTATCCCGCACCTGGCGCGAACCGGGACTGCAACCGGTTCGTGGATCGTGTCCAGGAGGTGGTTGTCTAATCGCTAAACTGGTCGTCAAGGTGCTTTAGGGGCGGCGGCGCGTGAAGACGATGTTGGCGGCGGCACTGCCTCAGCGTATTCAGGAACATTTTCGACGAGGCAATGCGCATCACGTGTCACCTTGCCTGTTGCGCTGCTCTTTTGGCCCCGTACTTGCGGCGCCGGGTCTCAAGGCTTCCGGGCGGTCATTTGCGAGATTCATCCCGTACGAGTGACAGGACAGGCGAATTGGCGCGTTGTAGGTCAGTGTGAACATGAACGACCAATAAGGCTCTGAGGGCAACGGGCTACTGAGCGACAGTCTAGATGAGACCCCTTGCTTGTCGCGCTGCAAGGGGGCTCATGACCAATCCTGATGAGCTTCGGCGCTTGCATATCTGAGCTGTCCCGACACGCGATGCCCTTCTACCAGCGCATTGTTGGATATCAGATGTGCATGCAAGGGGGCAGTGAAGCTCTGCTACTTTTACGGAGAAAGCCGTTCTGTCAGGTGGACGCGAGGCGAGTCTTGAATGTCGTGGAATAATAGGGTCGTCTGGTCGGAGGGCTTGTTCCTCCGCCCGCAGCATTTTCAGCAGGCCGATCGTCACGTCGAACAGCTGGTGCGCAGCAGGACGGCGGTTTTGCATGGGTACGGGTGGGGTATCAGCGAGCTGCGGCTCAATCGAGAGCTGCTTGGTCTCGGTAAGATCGCCATCGAAGCGGCTCGCGGCGTCTTGGAGGACGGGATGCCCTTCAGTATTCCTGACGAAGCCAACCAGCCAACTCCCTACGACGTTCCGCCGGATTTTCGAGATTCGCTTATTCACTTGGCGGTACCGTTTTATCAACCCGGCGCTCTTGAAACCGACGCGCAAGCGGGAATTGACGTACCTATCCGCTTCGCAGTCTCCACTGAGGATGTTGTCGACACCAACGCTGGCGAGCGAGGCAGCGCCTCCATCGACGTAGCGAGGCTGGATTTTCGACTGCTGCCGGACGCGGCAGACCGGTCTGGCTACACTTGCATCCCAATCGCCCGTATCATAGAGGTCCGGGCCGACCGACAGATCATTCTGGACGAAACGCACGTGCCGCCAACCCCCGACTGCGCCAGCTCCCGGGTCCTCTCGAACTACATCACTGAGATCACCGGCCTGCTTCACCATCGTGGTGAAGCTCTGGCCACTCGGGTCTCCCAGTCGGGAACGAACCGGGTTGCAGAGCTCGCGGACTTCCTTCTGCTGCAGGCGATCAATCGGTACGAGCCGTACTTCTGCCACCTATCCAAGGCCGCCGTTGTAAATCCGGAATCGCTGTATGTTCTCATGCTCCAGTTGGCGGGTGAACTAGCCACGTTCGCCCGCGTCGATAAACGTGCCCCGACCCTTGGTGTTTACAAGCACGACTCTCTCGCGGAGGCGTTTTTGCCAGTGATGCAGTCGATCCGGGCTTCGCTGGGTGCAGTGATTGAGCAGACTGCGGTCCCCGTACCGCTGCAGCGGCAAAAATACGGTGTCCATGTGGCCGAGGTGGCCGACCGCTCTCTCTTTACGACCTCGAGCTTCGTGCTGGCTGCTCGGGCTGATATTGAGGTCGAGCGCCTCCGGCGCGAGTTCCCGTCTCAGATTAAGATCGGCCCGGCGGAGAAAATCACGGAACTCGTCAATGTCGCACTGCCCGGCATTATCATCAATCCCCTACCGGTCGCGCCGCGTCAGATCCCGTTCCATGTTGGATTCAGCTATTTCGAGATCGATCAAAATAGCCGCTTCTGGAAGGATATGCCCCAATCCGCCGGCTTGGCGCTGCACGTTGCTGGCGACTTCCCAAATCTCGAAATGGCTCTCTGGGCCATCCGAGCCGGACAGAACCCACATTTGAGTTAGCCCACCAATGCCCCTCACGCTACGTGTACACAGCAATAGATGTAGTTTTCCGGAATATCTCGTGCCGGGCGACGCGGCTGGTGGACTGACTACCAGCCGAGCAGGCAACAGCCTGGTTCTGCCGGATGATCAGCAGATGGTCTCGAAATCCCACTGCTCAATCGAGTGCATGGCACGGCGATACGTACTGATCGACCGAGGCCGCGACGACACATGTCAAAATGACGAGGCGATGCCGCTTCCGTCAGAGGCGCCGGTCGCCCGGAAAACCAGCGATGTTATTCAGATCGGCGCCTATATGACCGATGTCGTCGCGGTGTCGCCTTCGATATCCATTGCGGAGAGTGCCGCCGAACCGGAGGGACAACTTGCAGCGACAAGTGAGGAGTTGAGTCTTCTTGGCCCCCTCGAAACGGCCTCGTCGCTCCTGGCGGGCAATTGCACCCGGGGTGAAGAAGCGCTGCTGGACCTGAGGGACGGCGAGTTCCTACCATTGCCGTTCTTAGGCACTCGTTTAGACGCGCTGGCGGGCATGATGAGAAGTCCGTGGGATATCTACGCAGACAGTGTGCCAGATCGGGCCCCCATCTTGACGCAACCCAAGGTGGAGCAATCATCTCGCCAAGAATCATCGAGCGGCGGTCACGGCTTTCCTTGCCGCCTGCGGCTTATCATTGGCAGATGTCCGGAATGCCGGCATCGTAAGCGTGCTGGATCGTGCAGGGAAAATGCTTCTGTATTCCGCCGCGCTGCACAGCATACTCTCCGAGCGAGAGCTGGCGAACAACTATTCAGAAATAAGAGTTCCGACGAAAAAACCCTGAGTCTCGTTCCCGATGTCGGTGAGGCGTTGCGCGCAGTTCTGTGCAATGACTCCAGCGGGTCCCTCCGCGGAGACCCGGCCGTTGAGCAAGCCTTCACCGACCGTGGGACGCATGACGTGTCATTCGCGGCTGTGCAGAAGGCTCTGTCCAGCGTCCGTGCACGCTTGTCCCTAGCAGGGATCGAGAAGGCGATGGGGCGGCCCCGTTCCCTTTTGCACCGCAACCATAAGGCGCGAAACCGGAGTGCGTACGTGCGCGTCTTCAATGACGTCGTATCGAGCATCGAAACCGATTTGCTCCGGAGCTTCGGCGCCGACTTCGCGCGCCCAGTGCGAGAGCGTAGTCGACCCGCCCGCCGATCCCACGATGAGAGCGTCCGCTCCGAAGGGAAGTGGGCGGGTTGATGATGGTGATTGAGGAAACGATGCCAAAATCCCAGCCACTCGTCCTCCTTCACGCCGAGGAGCAGTTGGCTGTCCCTTCGCCGTCATCGCCAGTGGCGGACGAACTTACCTGGGAGATGCTTGCGCTCGACCGACTTAATCCACTGGTCGCGGCCGCGGCGGCGCTGCTGGGTCTCAGCGCTCAGCTCAAGAGCAGTGCTAGCCATATCGACGTTGAAGCACTGCGCCTTAGGGTGCTGCGGGAGATCGATGCTTTTGAGCGTCGGATCACGCCGCTCGGATTGCCCTCGCGAGCGATCAAGGTCTGCAAATACGCCCTCTGCGCGACCATCGATGACATCGTTCTGAACACAGCCTGGGGCAGCAACAGCGTCTGGACGACGCGCAGCTTGGTGGGATCGCTGTTCAGCGATACCTGGGGCGGCGAGCGCTTCTTCGATCTGCTGACGCAATTGAAAAATGAACCGGCCATCAATATAGAACTGCTGGAGCTGCTCTACTACTGCATGAGGTTGGGCTTCGAAGGCCGCTACCGCGTCACTGCGGGAGGAGCCGCAGAGCTCAGTGTGCTGTGCGAAGACGTCTACCGCCTGATCCGAGCAGCCCGTGGTGACTTCGAGCGCGAACTATCCCCGCACTGGCGGAGGAACTCAAATAATCCGAAGCCACGCCGCACAATCGTTCCAATCTGGGCCGTCGTAGCGTTTGGGGCAGGATTACTCCTCTCGATCTATACCGGACTCCTGCATGCATTAAATGCCCGCGCCGACGCTGTCTTCAACGATATCGCGACATTGCCGCCGAACGGCGTTGTCAGATCGGCGAGAATCGCATTGCCACCAAAGGTTGTTATGAGCAGCGACCGACTGCGTAACTTCCTCGAGCCCGAAATCCGCGAAGGGCTTGTCACTGTGTCCGAGGACCCACAGCAGATCGTCGTTATCATTCGCGCCTCCGGGATGTTCGATTCTGCTAGTCCGGAAGTGAAGAAAATGTTCCTGCCGCTTCTTTTACGAATTGGTCGTTCTCTGAACGGTGAGTCGGGATCGGTCCTCCTGACCGGGCACACCGACGCCATTCCGGTGCAATCACTCGCCTTCCCTTCAAACGATTCCCTTTCGCTCGCGCGTGCGCGCGCAGCTGCCGAGATTATCAAATCCATGATGGATGACCCAGGCCGCGTGCGAGAAGAGGGCAGAGGGAGCGGAGAACCGGTCGCTTCGAACCACACGCCCGAGGGCCGCGCGCGGAACCGTCGGATTCAAATCATCATCACAAAGACACAATGAAGACAAGCCATGCAGTCAATCAAGAAAGCGCTTAGGTGGCAATGGCTCCGTGTCGGCGGGGCGGCGATCGTATGTGCCTTAATCTTCACGCTCGGACCGCATATCTCGGTCGGAGGATTTGCGCCGCTTGACAGCCTTCGCAGCCAGATCGCGGCATCGATGCTGATTCCGGTCGGATACACCGTGATCTACTTGATCCAGTCCCAGCTTTACAAGGTTCAGGCCTATTTTGAAGACCTCGTCCAATCACGAGTGTCGGGAGCGCTGGACGCGGGTGGGGCCGAGCAGAAGAAGGGAGACCCAAGGCCTTCCGACCGAAGTGTGGGGCAAGCCAGCACGCTTGCTGAAAGAGAGCTGGAGGCGATTCGTCATCGTTTCCGCGAGACCCTTACCACACTCAAGGGGCGCCGCTACGCAGGAGGTATCAGCAGGCGGTGGCTCTATCAGCGGCCCTGGTATGTGATGATCGGTCCGCCCAACTCGGGGAAGACCACAGCAATAGTCAATTCCGGGCTCAGCTTTCCGATGGCGGCGAGGTCCGGTCTGAGAGCCGCCGGTGGGTTAGCGGGTACGGAAAACTGCGACTGGTGGATCACCGATGACGCGGTGTTCGTCGACACTGCTGGGCGCTACACGGTACAGGAGGGTGATGCAGACCGGGACAAAGCGGTTTGGCGTGGCTTGCTTCGTATGCTCAGACGCTCCCGGCCACGGCAGCCGCTGAACGGTGTCTTAGTCACGATCGCAATCAGCGAGCTGAATTCTACATCCGAGGAAGTGCTCGCCGATCGCGCGCGCTGTATCCGTGAGCGGCTCCTCGAAGTGTACAGGGAGCTTCGCCTGCAACTGCCGATTTATGTGCTTTTCACTAAGAGCGATCTGCTGGCGGGATTTGTTGAATTCTTCGACGATCTGGGTCGCGAGGGGCGGGAGGCGGTGTGGGGGTTCACCTTTGCGCAAGAGGCGTCGGAGGACGAAGGCGATCCGATGGCGTTTGCCGCAGCATACGATGCGCTTGTTGGCCGCCTAAACGAAAGGCTGCTTGAACGAATGCAGCACGAAAGCAACCTCCAGCGTCGTGCGCTCATGTTCGGCTTCCCACAGCAGGTCGCTAGCCTCAAGCACCTGACGCAACAGTTCTTGAAGGAAGCCTTTGGCGGGAATTCGTTCCAGGAACCGCTTATGCTCCGCGGCGTCTACTTCTTAAGCGGCACGCAAATTGGCATGCCCTTCGATCGAGTTGCGAACGCCAGATCTCAGACCTTCGAGATCGCTCAGCCGCCCTGTACAGCGCTTCGTGGCCCGGGCCGTAATTATTTCATCAGCCGGCTGCTGCGCGAAGTCGTTTTCGCCGAAGCTGGGCTCGTCGATGCCAATCACCGCTTCGATCGGCGCCAGCGGCGGATCCGGTATGGCGCCTACACGATGATAGCGGCGGTCATTGTTACCGCCAGCGTCTTATGGACGTTCAGCTATATTCGGAATGTTCAGCTGATCGAGAGCGTTCGCCTAATGGCTGGCAGCTATGCCAGAGGGGCTGAAAAGCTGAAGCTCGACCGGGTTGAGAGTGGCGATCTTCGACCCATCCTGCCACTGCTTCAGCGGCTGCGTGATGCCAACGGCGACAGCGCGGGCGGCCGCCTATCAAGTTCGGGTCTCGACCAAAGTAAGAAAATCAAGGTTCAGACGCTCGCGGCGTACCGCCGCGCCGTGAACACCATCCTGCTGCCGCGGCTGATGTTCCGGTTGGAAACCTTATTGGTCGAGCGGCACGACGATGATCAGTTCGTCTACCAGGCGTTAAAGGTTTACCTGATGCTGGGTCAGCAGGGTCCGCTCCAGCGCGCGGTCGTCAAAAACTGGATGGCTGCCGACTGGCGAGTGATGTTTCCGGCCGAAGCCGATGCCGGCCTGCGCAGCGCGCTCGCTGATCACCTGGATGCACTCATGGAAGGGCCGCTGCCCCATAGTGAGCTTAATGGCGAACTGATCGAGAGGAGCCGCGCGAAGCTCCAGACCGTCTCGATGGCGCGCCGCGTCCTCGACATCATCGCGACCAGTCCCGAAGCCTCGCGGGCGCCAACCTGGCGTCTGGCCGACCATGCCGGGCCGCTGGCGCAGGGCGTCCTGGCTCGCAAATCGGGACAGCCGCTCAGCGAGGGGGTTCCTGGCATCTACACGAGGGCGGGGTTTTACGGAACCTTCCTGCGATTGCTGCCGCAAGTGGCTGACGCTGTCGCTGCAGAAGGCTGGGTTCTCGACTCACAGGTAGTCGCGCCGATTGCAGCCGGTGATGTGAGCCAGAAGCTGCGGCGTTCGGCGGCGGATCTCTACGCTCAGGAGTTCGCGTTGCGCTGGGACCAGCTCATTGGCGATATGTCCATCCGCCCGTCTGGGGGTATCGATGACGCGCTGCGCACCTTGAACACGCTGTCCGCGCCGACGTCACCAATGCGCCTGTTCCTTTTCGCGGCGGCGCAGGAGCTAAAGCTCAAGCAACCACCGGCTCCCGAGGACGGCTTGACGAAAGGTGACAGTGTCCCCCAGGGCGAGGTGTTGCCAAGCGAGCTCGAGGCACTGTTCCGGTCTCAACCGGCCGCGGACACGCCTGAAGCTCACGTCCAGCTCTATATGGGCGATCATTTCCGGTGGCTGCACCAGCTGGTCGAAGTGCCGTCGAACAGCCAAGCGGGCGCGCAGGCGCCGATCGACAGTGCTCTCCGGGATCTCGGCGAACTGTATCGCTCCCTCAGCCAGGCGCAGGGGCTGGCGGGTTCGAACATCTTGGAACACAACGGGCAGGCGGGCGTCGCCATCCAACAGATCGAGGCGGGGGCGGCCGATCTGCCCGAACCCATCCGGCAATGGATCCTCGGCCTCAGCCGCCACAGCTCGGACCTAACCGTCAGCGGCATGAGGCGCGGGTTGGCGAGCGGTTGGGCGGGCGGCCCCGGCGATTTGTGCCGACGGGCTACCGAAGGACGGTATCCCTTCGCGAGCGGATCCCGCCGGGATATCCCTTTGAGCGATTTCGCCCGGCTGTTCGGCCGCAAGGCGGAGATCGACACTTTCTTCGCCGAGAACCTTTCCCCATTCGTCGACAAATCCAAAGGTTCGTGGCAGTTTCGGCCAACGAGCGGTGTCGATTTCCCTATCGGCCGCAATACCTTGGCCCAGTTCCAACGGGCAGCCACGATCCGCGACACCATGTTCGATGATGCCGGCCAGGTGTCAGTTGGATTCCTGCTCACCGTCGCCGAGACCGATCCGTTGACAGACCAGGTGGTGGTAGACATCGACGGCCAGCGCCTCGAACATCGACGAGGAACGGCCGCCGCGGCCATGCATTTCCATTGGCCTACGGCCGGCGGCGTCGGCGGCGCTTCCGTCGCTTTCATCGGTTTTCAAGGCGCCACCCTCTCCAAGAGCGGCCATTGGGCGCTGTTTCGCCTCTTAAATGAGGCGGATAAGCAGCCATTGGGAGGAGGGGACCTTATTCAGGTACGACTGGTGTCCGGTCGCCATTGGGCGGTTTTTAACCTCCAGCCTGACAGCGTGATGAGCCCGTTGTCCCGCAATCTGCTGTCAGAATTCCGATGTCCAGATTTCTTATGAACGCCGGGATAGCATCCGACTGGCGCTGGGAAAGCCCTATGGGGTCACGAGACGCCCACGCAGGTCTGCGGCGGGAGAGGTCGGCATGTCGGTTGCCGGCCGGATCGGAGGCGGTCACGGCTGCGACTGGCGGCGATCGTCGCTTGATCTCGGCGCGCCGCTTTCCCGCTCGACTAGACCGCTGGAGAGCGCGGTCACCTCCATCAGGCAGATCTTCGGGAAGTTGGGTGATCAGATCCTGTCCCACCCTATCAACCGACGTACACTGATCTAGAACAGGAAACTGGAGAGATATAATGGCCGGAATGAAGCACAATAGGACAAGAGCGAAGAAATTTCTGCAGTTGATCGACCAGACGAAGAACAGAGCGGATTTGGAGTTCTGCTTTGCGGTCGGCACGGTTGGCGATCTGCGGAAGCCTGCTGTCCTGGTGAGTAAGAAAAAGCTCAATGGATTGGCACAAACTTTGAAAAACATGCCTTTTGAAGATGATGAGGATAGTAGTAAGGAGAACTTTTCGCTTCTGCGGAGAGGCACGGGCAGGATGAACGAAAACGGCGTTATCCTCGTCAAGTTGGCTGATGGTGGAAAGGCCGGGTTCCCGCAGGTCCAAAAGGTGATGAAGAAGTATTTCGTGAACTTCCGCATGAGGTTGCCTGACATGCAGGAAGCAGGAATCTTAACTGAAGAAGACATTCAGCAGTTTGAGATGAACGCCGAGGAGAACTCCCAATTTCTTCCACCCGACGACTCTGAAGAATTCAATCGGCCGATGACGGCGCTCGATAGCGCGGAAGGGAACTCTGCAGGGAGTGTTGAAGAAACTGAAGAGAGAAGCAAGCGTGAAGGCGGGGCTGAGCTCCTGGAGCAGCTTCTCCCGGAAGTGAAGGAGGGCATTGCCGCCGCGGCCGCGACCATTTCCAATCACGCAGTAAGTCTCAGCGCGCAAATTGGCGCGGGACAGACCGCAGAGTTGTCCCATCTGACCACGAAGATCGCGGATTGGCTGCAACGTGTGCTGGCTGCGACGCCTCCGGAAGAGCAGGAGGCAACGCTGCACAACTTCGCCGGCCGACTTCTGTTGATGCTGGCCTATCCTGAGAATCTGCGAAATCTTCAATATGTGGATGACATGCCCGATGGGGCGGGGCAGGGCGAGACAAACGGCGACCGCCGCGAAGAGGTCGTGGTGAATGGGATCGATCTGAACAGAGTTCCAACGGGCGCTCTCGATCAAGACGAGGTAGTAGAGTCCTTGTTCCGTCTGATCAAGGCAAAGGCTCAGGAGCGACAGCTTTCTTATCCGCTAGAGAACGCGAATTCTGAGAGGATTGCGAAGATAGTGTCGTCGCAATGGCCGAAGGAACTAGGCGATGCAGCCCGTAGGCGCGCGGTTGTGGAGCGTCTGATCGCAGCGGTGGTCCCGCGGCTCGGTAACGATGATCAACTTCTGGTCCTTCTTGGCATCGCAGACCAGCCCGAAAGGACCAAATCCATCGAGAACTCGGTCGAAAGTATCATAGCTATATGGCAGGCTCATCTCGACACTGCCTTGACGCTGCGGGATGAGGTAAAGAGCAAGATCAACCAGATGGTCGATGTGGAAGCCCGCGGCGGAACGTGGAGGTATGTCGACGACATCTTCCTGCAGTTCGGAGGAGAGCTTTCAGATCAGCTCTCCGCCATCACCGAACGCAACGGTGAGGCACTGTCGAGCGCGACCGAGCGTGTCCGAACCACAGTCCAGAAGAAGCTCGATTATCTCAACGGCAGCGACATTGTAGCCATGCTTGACAATCCTCCAATCGACATCGGTCCGGGCACTATAGGGCAGACGCTGCGGGAAGGGCTCGCGGCCATCACCGATGGACTGAAGCGCATCGAAACCTCGCGCGCCGCGCCCGCCGCGTAATAATCGCCTGTCTCGATGCCGGCCGACCCACCGGAAGGCCGGGCGAGCAGGCCATCAACGGCCTCATCAGCGACGGAAGGAGTTCCGCCGCTCAGGTGGGTCAGCGAAGCGGTGAAGGAGCGGCGCACCAACAGAGGCTCTTCTTCATCGGCTGCCGCTTCAACGACCAGATGCTGCGCACCTACGCCCGACGGATCATGACGCGATCCAACGCACCACGTTTTGCGGTGCTGGATGCGGCAGCGCCGACCAACAACCAACGCCGTTTCCTTGCAGCAAGCCCGATCACGCTTATCGACGTGCCGACTGGCGAAGCTGCGGCTAGGTTTATCGGCTGAAAACCAGAGTAGAGAAGGAGTGTTGCGGGTACGACGATACACGAGGATTTCGGAGATCGGTCGTCGGCACCGACGTCGGAGGCGGATTTGCCGTAAACGTTGATCATCACGGCCGCTGTTTGAAAGTGCCGCTCGCCTTGCTATGAATCCACCCATTCCTTTTTGCACGCATTCCATCCACAAAAACGATTTTACTGCTCAAAACGATTGCCCTTAGAAAACGCTGAAGAGCGCTGTGTAGATTATGTGGAGTTCTAAAAAAATGGGTCCTCAGGTGCGGAGACGATGCTGGAAATTCGACCTGGAGCCCTCTGTCAGTTGCCTGGCCTCGATTGTTATCTTACGCTGGTCGTGATCGGGCAGAATCTTCACCGTTGCTTCTCCCGTTTCAGTGCTGATAGGGCTCTCACAAGAAGCACTGTTCCCTGGTCGACTAACCTGTGAGTGCATCTCCCACAATCACTAGAAGCCAGAGCAGGCGCGCTCGCAGCCGCGAGGACTTGGTCTGCGCCTTTTGCAGGGCCACCAAACCTCGTGATGTTTTCTTGCGGCTGTCGGGCCGAAATATGAAGGATTGAGTGATGTGGATAGGTTAGGCAGTTCTGCTGCAAGCGCTTCGGCCCGGGTTTCTGTGCGGCGTCGCAACAATGATCAAGAAGGTTGCGCAGGATCGGTTGTCGGCAATGTCGCCGCGCCGGTCACTAATGGTATCGGCTTCGACCCCGTGAGCTCTAGCTGCACTGTCAAGCGCCACCCTATGAAACTACGAAGGCCGGTGGCCAGGCCAGAGCGACCTACCTTCCGAAACGAACTGGAGAGCAACATGCTGTGTCTAGGGCTCAGTGGCGGTCTAAGCAAAGATTACGAAAATTCGTCCGATCTACCGAGCACCTTTATGCACGATGGGGCTGCGGTTCCCGTTCGCGACGGGCGAGTGATAGCGGCGGTCGAGGAGGAGCGCCTTAACCGGATCAAGCACTCCAACAAGTTACCAATGCGTTCGATTCAATATTGCCTCGCATCTGCAGGTGTTCACCTGAGCGACATCGACCGCATCGCGTATTATGCGACCGAGGCCTATTGCAACGCTGTGCTCGAGCGCGTGCGCCTCTTTCACCCAAGCACCCCAGCATCGGATCCGAGACTGTTGCAACGGGCTCGGGGAAGTCGACACGGGCGCTATATTCCTGTGGGACACCCCGATGTTCCATGTGATCGCCATCGTCACACAGATCTGGCCGCCCCTTGGACGCGTGATGGCACAATGCCATGAGGTTGTCACCCGCGCTCCACCGCCGAGATGAACTCGAAAACGTTGGACCCGGAATTGATTGTTGAGGAATGAACGTCATGAAACGCTATGTAGAAAAAGAGGTGACGGATCAACTCGCTTATAGGCGAAAGATGTTGCAAGATTGGAGAGGAGAGCGCCTCACTGGACACCAGATAAACTTGGCATCAATAGACCTCAACCTCCTGGTCGCGCTCGAGGCTCTGCTCGAATACCGGAACGTGACGCACGCGGGCCAGCACATCGGGCGGAGTCAACCGGCGATGAGCCGGGCACTGGGAAGGCTGCGCGGCATGTTCAATGATGACCTGCTGGTGCGGTCTTCAACGGGTTTGATCCCAACGCCGCAAGGCGAACACTTGGCTCAAAGGCTGCCGTCGGCACTGCGTACGATCCGAGAGATGGTGACAAGCCGCAGCGTAATCTCAAAAGAATGGGGGAGGGGGGCAACGCTCGCGATCCCCGATCATCAAGCTTTGGCTGTACTACCGCGCCTCCTGCCGTGGTTACGCGAGCGTGCCCCTCATCTCGACACACTCGCCTGTTTGCCGTTTGATCGTGCCGTGCGGGGGCTTGAGCAAGGTGATATTGATTTGGCCGTTGGGCATATTGACGTGCAACTGCCTGGCTATTTTCGGCGCAGTCTCTATACAGACCGCTTCGCGTGTTTGTTGCGCCACGACCATCCCGCGCTGGCGCAGGAATGGACGATCGACAACTTCGCGACCTTGCGTCACGCTGCCATCAGTACGGACTCCCCCGACCATTTCGGCCCGATCTACGACCACTTGCCCAACCTGCGAGAGGATCGTAGTCCCATACTTTTTTCCAGCGTTCTCACGGCAGCGGTGGTGGCTTCGGGGACGGATTTGGTATTGCTCGTCCCGCGCCGCGTTGCGACCCAAGTTTCCGCGATGCTGCCGCTTAGGGTTGTTGATCCACCCCTCGAGCCGGCACCGTACAAGGTCATGCTCATCTGGCACGAGCGGTGCCATCACGACCCGCAGCATAAATGGCTGCGCAAGGAGGTCGCCGCAGCGTTGGAGACGGGAGCAGACTGACACAGAAGCGGTGATCGGGATGCTCCCGAAGCATCAAAGAGAGCAAACGGGGATTTTGCGCGGGGAGATGACCAAGAGCTCAGCGCTGCTGCGCCCGAGAGTGCCAGGCATGTTGGACGAATATCGAGACTTGGATGCCTATGTGCTCGCGGGGTCTGCTTGTATCCGGGCTTCTGCTGAGCTGCGGCTCGGCCCTGCAGTGGCGCGGATATCTTCGCGCCGGCTCTCGGATCGACCATTTTGATGGTGATCGTCAAGTGATCAACATTTATGTCAGCAGGCTCGCCGACACGGTCTGGCACTGCCGGACCGTTGGTTGAAAGACACAGCTTGATATCGGGGACCTCTGTGGCTCCGCGTGCAAATGTCGCCTTTGTCTTCTTCCGGTCATAACAGGCATCGCTTGGTCCGGCGATAAAGAGCACGGAAAGCTGAGGGACTTCATTGGCGACCGCAACGACCTTTCGCAGCGCCTGGTCAGGCGTAGGCCGGCTTTCGTTGGCGCAGTATTTACTATTGCAGTAGTTGCACTGGATATTGCAAGCTGGTGCGGCTACGACGTGCATGCGCGCGAAATAGTAGTGCGCTTTTTCTAAATAGCAGGAAAGGTCCGTGATTTTCTCCCAGACAGCCGGCTCGACGTGGTGCGGCTTTGCGGACGAACCGCACAATGACGCGGCGCAAGCAGTGGACTTCGCTGTGGCCAGCAGTTGGTTCATAGTTGTCGTGCTGGTCAGGTTCTTGAGCGAAATCATTGGTGGGGGCATTAAAGGCTCCGTTGCTGCTTAACGTCGCGGTTCAAGAAGCAAGGGCCATGCCAATGAAAATTGCGTTAGTTTTCAATTGGTTAGAGTTTTTTGTCCGGTTCCCTCCATTTGCGACCCGACATAGGGTTGTCAGGCATTCGACAATAGACCTACACCGGTAAAATGGCGGCTCGCCTCGAGTGCTTGAGTTGAGGAGGGCAGGTCGGGCCGCTCGACCACACCAGGCTTAGAACTTTCTTTCACCCCGATTTGATGCCCGCGGATGGCATAACCAGCCTAACGTGGGGTGACGCCGAGAGGCGAGCCGCCTGGCCCCAGATTTCTCCCTCGCGTCGATCAGCCGCTCCCGCTCGGTCAGACGAGCCCGATTGGGAGCCAGGCAGGATCGTTCGGATACAGGCTTTGGAGGAGACTTCGCCGAGACAGGCACCGGCAGCCCCGGCGGCCGCAAACGGGGATCCAGTCGACATTGGGCTCTTTCTGGCGAACTCGTCGATCGCATTGTCGCCGAATGGACCGTTAGCTACCTTCCACACAAGCGCAGAGAGGCCCTGGCTGTTCTTGCAGACAAAATCCAACGCACCAATGGTCCTTGATTGCGCGGGAGTTGCTGTCCTACGCACGCTGTTTGAGTTCACAGACGTTCCCTGGGAAGTGGCATTGCGAGGCCAAGTCAAGCGCCGACGGCGCGAATGTCCGTTCGCAGATGCATAGAACGCCATTTTCAACTCAAGACCAGACTTGCGACGGGCCATGGACCACGAAAATGGGTCGAATTGCATGATCGCGAAACGATCCGCGACTGTCCTATCGGTATTGCCGCGGGATAGACGGGCGGACGAGGCGGGGCTGCGCAGCTCCTTCTGGCCTGATGCGCAGGACGTTCACGGAGCGTACACGGGCTCCGCCGAGGGATTCATTGAGTTCACGCTTGGTGTCTTCAAGACCGAACCGCGCAACATCCACCAGATCACCAACGTTCTGATTGAGTTTATCAGCCCGGCTGAAGCACCTGTCGAGAGCTACTTCACTGCGCTCCAACGAGGGCCGGACTGCGGCCGGATCAAACGTTGCCAGGTTTCTCCTATGTGGTCGATATTGCGACCATTTTCTGAAAAGGGAAGGGGAGTGGAGAATTGCCGACCGCACAGTGGTCTATGATTGGCTCGAGGAGCAGACACAGCAGGCGGCGTCGCCAGAGTTTGAGCGGTTCGGTTTCAGGCAGCCGATCGGAACATCGCATTCTAACGACCCGGTCTATACGCTCGGAAGCGGCAAAGAGCATGAAAAGCCGAGGCGGAATAGCGGCGCGTTCAGCTGGTGCCGAACTCTTCTTTTCCGGGACGTGGTGCTAACTTGCTGTCATCTGGCTCCTTTAGCGTTAGATCGCATACGCCGGAGCAGGAGAAGCTAATCCATGAAGCAAGCAGACACCCGCCGTCATTACACGCGCTGCAGGCGGGATTGGCCGCGCTCTGGTCGATGCCTTTGCGACAAACGGCGACATTGTCGTTGCCGTGGATCTTCCTGGAAGCGGAACGGTGCGGTGCGGCGTTGCCGCGCGGCCCTGCGATCTTCAATGTGGCCTCGCTGGGCGGGTTGCTGGGCGCCCCAGACGCAACGGCTACGCTGCCTGGAAGGGGCCTGATCTTGATCACGAAAAGTTTGGCATGCGAGTTGGCGTCGCGTCGAGTGGGCCTGACGGCCATAAGAGCTCGGCTATGTGCGCACGCCGATGGTCGAGAACTGGAACGCGCCGACGAGACGGATCTCGCCGCTATTCGCCGACGCGTGCCGATGGGGCCCATGGGCGCGTCCCGATGATGTCGACCGGACCTTGCGGTTTCCGGTCAGCTCGCACGTCGATCATTCATCGACATCGTGTCGGACGGTCGCCTTGGGCTTGGCGACGGGTCCGGATACGAGCGATTCGAGTTCAAGCGCTTCGGTGTCGTTATTCATGAGGCGCCTGGGGAGTACCTGGGTGATCTTTTAGGGGCTCAACCAGAAGGTTTTCGAACCCGACGGCCATTATCAGAAGATACCCCCAACGGCGATATCGTTGCGGACCACCCAGAAGCCAGCCCCGCCAATCTGCATCGCGGCAGGATCGGAGTGCAGCATGAGGCGGGCCGTCGCAGAGAGTCGCAGCAATTATTGCAGTCTCTAATCTTCGCCTGCGTCCTCCCGTAATACAAGGGCGTATCAACTCAGCCGGCGGCGCAAAAAGTCCTCACGATGAGGCAAGCTTTTAGCCGCGGTTCAAATTGAGGTGTTCGAAGTACCAAGACGGGTCATCATCGGATGAATCTGTCTCGACACTGGCGTCACTCGAATGCTCCTCGACACCTGCTTCATCGTCGCTAAGATACTCCACGGTTTTAGAGAGATAACTCCAAGGTTTGTCGGCGCGCTGCCATCCACCCTTGCTATTCTTTGTCCACTTGTCGGGATGTTGCGTAGGGTCGAGCACCCAGCGATTTTCACCCACATTAACGAAACCCATCTGCTCTAGACGGGTTCCCATCTCCGGCGTAGCGGGACGTGACATGATCAACGGCTGTTCGCCGTCGAGTTGAAGTTGATGTTCGAGCAGAATATCGCCTGCGTTCTCGACAAGCGGATGAGTAACGCGAAGGTCTACAATCGACGTGATTCTTCTTCGACCGGGAAATAGTTCCCGCCACGGCTCGTTTTCGATGCTAAATCCATCCTCTGTTCTTAAAAGCCCAACGCTTCGTTCTCCCAGATCATAGCTGAAATATCGCGCGCTGGGCGTATCATTGTCGGTGCCGCCGTAGAGTCGAGCGATGGTAGCCGTACGCAGGGCTTTAGAGGACACGAAGGGCGAGTACTCTTGTGGATTGACGGAAATGTGCTTGATTTCATCACCGTAAAATTCCCTTACTTTTCTGGCAAATGTCGATCTGTCGAGCACCTTAATTGGAGGTTCGGAAGAGAGCGAGTATGGTCGCGTTGGCGACGAAGGCGAAAGAGCATGGGGATCTGGCGTTGATCGGGACGGCATGCCCGTAAGCGTTTGTGCCCCGGTCATATTCTCGATCCACCCCGCCATGGCCCGGGTGCGATCATCTTCCTCGGAAATGTTGTAGCGCAGCGATCGTTCTGAGTTATCCATGGCGGTCTCTCCTGAGAGTGAAAGGTGTGATGAAGCGCATTCTTTTCAGTCGCTTCACATGGGAACGGTGCGCTCACATGTCCGGCCTATAAAGCGGATACGTGACTGCTAGACTCGATGAAGCGGGCGGTGCGCGTTGCATGCGCCGCTCCTGATCCCTTTACCTCAGCCCAAGCCTCGAGGATCCGCGAAAGCGTGGCTCCCTTCGCCAGACCATCGTCGAATCGGCTGACAGTCCGTCGGAGGTGTCTGCGCCGCGGCAGGGCTAAGATTAGCTTGAATGTTAGAGGCGTCTCGGAAAATTTACCGCCCCGCGGGCCTGTTCTGTTTTCACCGTTGTTGGTCTCCAATTGCAGATTACGCATATGCTAGTGCAACCGGACTGGTCGCCATCATGCAAAATCGATATTCTAAGATGCTTTGGAAAAGCGGAGCCACGTGACCCCTTAGGTGGTGAAGGTGACCTGCCACTGCGAATTTCCTCCAGAATTGATTAGAGTCCGGCCCATCAAAGGACGGACGAATGAAGAAGCAGAGGTTTACCGAAGAGCAGATAATTGCGGTACTGAAGGAGCAGGAGGCAGGCGCGAAGGCGGCCGACCTCTGCCGTAAGCACGGGATTTCGGAAGCGACGTTTTACAACTGGAAAGCCAAATACGGTGGTATGGAAGTGTCCGAGGCCAAGCGGCTGAAGGCGCTTGAGGACGAGAACGCCAGGCTGAAAAAGCTGCTGGCCGAACAGATGCTGGATGCGGCCGCGCTCCGCGAGCTTCTTGCAAAAAAAAATGGTAGGGCCTGCCGCCAAGCGTGAAGCCGTCACGCATCTGAAGGCCGTGATGGGTCTTTCGGAGCGGCGGGCCTGCCAGATCATATCCGCCGACCGCAAGACGGTGCGTTATCGGTCCTGCCGACCGCCGGAGGTGGCGCTGCGGGCAAAGCTGCGTGACCTTGCAAACGAGCGTCGGCGTTTCGGCTATCGGCGACTGTTCGTCCTGCTTCGACGGGAAGGAGAGCCGTCCGGCGTCAATAGGATCGAGGTTCCAAATTTGATTTCCGGAGGACCGGCATCGATGTACCCAAGACGGAACCAGCCGCGCGATGACGATTCTCGCGAAGTAAGTGAGTGGATCGAAGGCGTGACCGGAGCTTTCGATACGGACGCCTGGATCCGGGAGTACAATTCACAGAGACGAGATGTGGAACAGGATCTGAGCGACTTGCGCCTCGGTTCGCACGACAGTGACGCCGGCGACCGTGTGCCGCGTCGCAGATCCGTGGGCGGTTCGATGCGAGTGACGCCGCAGTCGTTGGCGCCGGAGAACTCGTTGAGCGGCGCCCGCCACAGCATAGACGTCTCTCGGGCGGGCTCCAGCAGCTTGCGATTCGGCGGCTCGGGGAGCAAGACATCGAGCAATATGGCGGAGGCGGGCGAAGTCGCCGCGGCGCCGCAGGGCAAACGCCGCGGATTTACGTCGCGCATGGCGTCAGGGTTCAAGAAGGCGTTCGGATTGAGCAGCGGCAAGACGTCGTCGCGGAGTTCGGGGCAGCAAGACGTCGATGCCGCAACGGAGACTCACGTGGTCTCAACCAAGG
>NZ_MAWZ01000029.1:0-35373 GCF_001854685.1 Rhizobium sp. RSm-3
GCCGAGATCCCCTAGGGATACATTCGACTGCATTCGGCGGATACGGATTTGCTGTCCGACATGCCGATCAACTGGATGCACCAACTCGCGCGCTACATTCGACTGTTCGGCTTGCGCAGGCCTCGAAGTCCGGACCTGTGCTGCTGCATAGCGCTTCATGGTGGACACCCCGATGGAGAGTTTCACGCGGTGCGCCCCCGCTGAAAACTCGCTAAACCCACTGATCGGGGAGTTGGAAACCGTACACGACGGTCCTGTGGCCTTTAGTTCCGAGGAACCTGGACATACGCCACAGGCTCCTCGACCGAAGGTCAAGGAGTGTGATGCCGTTACGGCCGGCATCAACCACGTGTAGGGGTTTCCACACCCCAGGGCAGCGCGTACTGCCCTATCGAAAAAGATAGCGGGAATCCGCCCGCTGCGCAACCGAATTCTTTACAAGATTCAATAGCTTCGCTTTACGCTCGGACACTTGCCTCAAAAGCGAGAGGTCACGCTTCGGGCGGTAAAGTGGTCAGAAAACCAAAGGAGGTGCGATCAGCGGAACGCCCATTGCGAGGATTGTCTGCCCACTCTCCCGGAAGAGATGACGATGACACCTGGGAGAGCGCGGACGTCGTGGCGATCGAGGAGACGGACGATACCGTCACCGTACTTCTCTGGCATCTGAAATACTCGCAGGCAGTAATGGGGCGCCGGGCGGACGATCTTTACCTCGTTTGCGGTCAAGCACAGAAGGGGGTGAAGGGGACATGGAGCTTGAAGAACCTCATCAACCACCTGACCGTGAGAGAAACATCACATCTTAAGGGCCGGGCCCGTTTCATTCGAGGCAGCCTGAATGACTTGGCCACGCTTCGAAAGGCTGCCCGACGCAAGTTCATCGAGTACCGGATCGGGATTGTACAGCCGGGTCTTAACGGTGAAAACATACCCGCAGAACATCTTGCGCTTCTGGGAGCGACTGCCACTTCATACTGTCTGTCACCGGGTGTCCCCTAATGACTGTCGCGAACCGCACCGATCCAGCTTAGCTGCCGGCCACCGTCTCCAGCGGCGCTACTTTCCATGACGGCAGGGCCGCCGCGAACTGTCACGGCCTTCTTGGGGCTTTCGATATCGAAATTGACGTTGTAGCGGTTCCACTCTGTAACAGCGGCAGAGCCGCCGACAAAATCAGGGGTAGGAATGCTCGATGTCCTGCCGATTGTTGCGGCGGGTGCATAGCTGCAGTGCAACATAGACGCTGGCTTCATGGCGCTGGCCCGAGTATTGCTATTTTCATCGAAGCGATGCTTCCTCCCGCAACGCTTCGAAGTTTAGACGGCCCACTCCTCCTCCCAAAGGGACGTCTGTGGGAACAGCGGCACTCCTCCTCCCAGGTCGCCGTTCGGTTCTTTTAGGAAAGCCTGCCGCACCTCCTCCCGCGGCAGGCTTTTCTATTTCGGGGCGATGGGCCGTCAGAGCCCGAGATCAAGTTGGGACTGGGGTCGTGCATTGCCGATCGGAGGTCGTCAGCGTTGAAAGCGTGACGCCGAGCAGCCGCACTGGCCGCTTGAATGGATAGACAGTCGCCAATCGACGGGGCATCGTTCGATGGTGTGCTCGAAGATCTTGGCTGGTTCGGCAAACGGTTCACGCCGGACATGCGCGCCGATGTGCTGCTGTTTCGAGCGGGAGACCGGCGGCTGGTTGCCGTGGATCCCAAATGGATCCCGCTTCGGCTAACGTTGCGTTTTTATAAGATCGACAGGACGCGTGTGGCAAGCAACCAAGTTTTCCTATCTCCAGCGCCGGCTGCGGGCGAGGGCCCGGTCGCGTCTTTGAAGGCCATGATGTTCGGCTGCGTCAAGAGCGCGGCCATGGTCTATGACGATCAACCCATCGTCGACCATTTCCGGCGGATCGACGCCGAGAGGATCATGGGCGCGAAATTTCGCTCTGCGCAAGTAAGGCACGAACCGTCGAGACGGCAGTTCCTAATGAGCTCATCGAAAGGTCATATCATGCTGAAATACAAGCTCTACGTACTCGTGGTAAAAGCCGACGGGAATCTCGCGATCCTCGCCGCGCTTGCCATGGTTCTTACCGCGATATGGCGCGGCGTTTTACCCATAGGAAGTTTCTACTGAAAGACTGGAGGTGCAGGATCATTCCTGCACCCTCCTCACATATCACCACGTTCGCAGTACGCGTGTCACCTATCTCTCACGCGCAACAGCGGAAACGACAAGGTCTGTCATTTGAGAGTTACCCGGAGCGCCCCACCAGTCGCAGAGGGACAGGTAGGAGAAGTCGCTCACACTGTCACCGTAGCCGATCACTGGGCGACCTGGATGCTCCGTCCGAAGCTTTTTGAGCAGAAATTGTGAGGCCACCCGTTTTGAGATCGCAGGCGGAACTAGCGCAAGGTTATTGCCGTTGTGGTGTCGAACCCAACCCCGTTTTTCTCGAATGATCGGCACAATCTCTTCAAGGCGTGAGCCGTCTCCGTCAATCTCTTTGAAGACAACATATGTCGCGAGATCAGCTTCCATCACCGACCAGCACCGGATGAGTTGCTAACGGAACCGAGGCAACGGCAACTCGCTTATGCAGCCGCTTGCTATATCCCGGGCTCCAGGGCGGAGATGTCATCGAGTACTGTTGCCATGCTACAGCGCTTCGCGGACGTGCTTGGCCAGCCATCGATCGTCGATGTGATTGAGGATCCGCTGGCAGTGACATAGTTTGTTCGTAGAGTAGCGTCTCGATCTCACCGAATCACATAATTATTGGTTTTCGCTCGTTGGTCACGGAGGCGCTTGAAACAATTCCATCGCAAATCCAGCCAGGACCGCAGATCGGAAAATTGCCATTGGACATCCGTCCTTTACAACGCAACGATGCCGTAATCCGGTTCAGTGATCGGGCCGGCAGAGGGCGGATTGAAACTGTGGAGGAAGGCTCTACGTCATAGGGCTGGCGCTCGCTGCAAATCATCGTGATCGAACGCACTGGCCATACGGTTGATCTCGGCTGACCGCGCACCGACCGCCTTGGCGGTCTCGCGCCACCTTGCGGTGTCGCGACTTCCTTAATGATCGCGCGAGCCTCGGCGAGCGTTAGGGCGTAGAGCCCTGCAGGTTCTTCCAGCAGGTCAAGGGAGCAGGTGCCTTCATCAAGATCAATGTTTGTCGTCAGCGCGCGCGCCTTGACATCCGTAGGCACTGGATTGAGGTCATAGGCAGGGGACAACGACCAGCTGGCTTTATTGAGCCACAGAAAGCCGTGATTTTTCTCCCCAGCTCAGAGCTAGAGCGGGCTGCAGCGAGAAGCGGCCCGGGTCCTCGAGCCAGGCACGATCATACTCAAACACGATTGTTTCGGCACCACGGGCGCGATTGCTCCGGGCCAGATGGGACGTGTGCGGCCGTGAAGGTCGAGATGAACTTCGAAATCAGCCATCGCGTGACGATCCCGGTGATCGCCTTGGGTGAGCGTGCTTGGGCAACTCTGCATTGGCCAGAGACTGGCCGACGCTGTCGTCACCGATGTCGGCGACTTGGCTCAGCCCATCTAGCAGGCCGAGTGCCTGGAGGACGCCTGCATAGATGCCGATGCTGACATTGGTGTCGCCGGCCTCGATCTTTTGAAGCGTTGAGCGTGAGGTGAAGGCACGTTCGGCTACTACCGCCATAGGCAGGCGGCGACGTCGACGTGGATGTCTGCGCCCAGTTTGCGCAGCGCGCGCCGCACCCGGAGGGTTGTGAGGTGTCGGAATTTGTCACCTTCGCACTACAGATTGCACTAGATATGTAGCACGAAGGTTACAATTTTTCAAGAGAGATGGTCAGAGAGAAAAGTGGTTAGAATGGGAATTGCGGATAGCGCAAGTACGAGCCAGGCTGGCAGGCGAAGAAAGATGGCGGATCTTGAGGCGCTCAAGATCGATGCCGCCTCCGGACCGGAGGCGCGATCGGAACCACTATCGTCTGCTGATGCGGCTTTTGCCGATTGCCAAGCTGCACCCGGCCGTTAGTCGAATGGGTGCTCCTGGAAGATGCGGTGGTGTCGGTGACCGTGGACACCTCGTCGATCAGGGTCGCAACGTGGCTGGTTTTGAGAAATCGGCGGGCGGACATTGTCGGCCATCAGGACACCAATTGAACTAGGCCATTTGGACTAGAATTTCCACTTATGGCGCGCCAACCGATCGGTTCCTCATGGATCGGGAAGCCGACCTCTACACAGCGGGCTCAATCCTCGAGAATAGTTGCTAATGACCGCTCATCAGACAATCTGATTGAAAGTTCCCCGCGAAGCAGCCATATATTTAGCTCAAATTCATTAGTGCTACGTAGGACATTGATCATGGTAGATGTGGAGCTGCAGGTCGCTCGGCAAAATGCCTCTCTTCGAGTGCAAGTCGAAGAAAGGCTCAGACAGGCTATTGCGACGGGCAAGTTCAAGCCGGGGCAAAGGCTCGTCGAGCGCGAGCTTTGCGAAATGATCGGCGTGGGTCGCACGTCCGTCCGTGAAGCGCTTCGGCAGCTTGAGGCAGAGGGATTGATCACAAGCTTCCCCCACAAGGGTCCAGTTGTCAGTATCATAACCTATGAGGAGGCCGCTCAGCTCTACACCGTCCGCGCGCTGCTCGAGGGGTTTGCTGGTCAGCAGTTCGCCGAAAATGGAACGGCGGAAGATATTGCCACTTTGCAAGATGCCGTTAGAGAATTCGAAGCGTCGGCGGAAAGCGGCGTGGGACACAGGCTCATCGCTGCCAAAAACGCCTTCTATGACTGCTTGATGGATGGCAGCAAAAACGTCTTCGTCAGGCAAATGCTAACATCGCTGCACAACCGGATCAATCTTCTGCGCATGACTTCGATGACACAACCGGGGCGCCTCAAACATAGCATTGCAGAAATCAAAGAGATTGCCGAAGCGATCCAAAATCGCAACGGACCCAGGGCTGCGGCCGCTTGTAAGCACCACATTGATATGGCTGCGAAAGTCGCACTCGAGTACCTGCGCAACAACACCTCAGGCTGATGCCATAAGATTTTCCGAAAATTGACAGATTGTCTGATGCTGGAGGTGGCCGGGTGTAATTAAATCCTTCAGGCACGGTGCTTTTGACAACGCAACAACCTCTCTGGTGTCCATCGGACGATAAGATGGGTGCTGCTTGCACGTCATTTTAAGTGAGGTGATTGAAGAAGCGACGGCAAAATTGGCGTCGTAGCGAGGGCGCGCCGGCCCAAGCATGAATTTTCCGATTGACAGATTGTCTGATAGGTCGTTAACTACTCCTCACTAACGGAGGTAGCTGATTGTGCTTGCCTCACATTCGGGAGCGGGACGTTGTCACCACGAAAAAATCTGCGCGTCGCCTTTATTGGTCTCGGCGCAATGGGCGGGCCGATGGCACAACATCTGTTGTCGGCTCAATTCGAAGTCACTGGCTTTGATCTATCGGCCGAGGCTAGGGAAAGGTTCGCGGCCGTCGGCGGCGTTCCGGCAGAGACGGTAGCGGAAGCATTCAATGGGGCCGATGTTGCGGTTACCATGCTTCCCAACGGCAAGGTTGTTCAAGACGCGCTCTTCAAGGATGGGGCCTGGCAATCCCTGAGTGCTGACGCGCTTGTCATCGACATGAGCTCATCGGCGCCCAATGATACTCGTGAGCTCGCAGAGCGCTTGCATCAGAAGGGCTTGCGGCTGGTCGATGCTCCCGTGTCAGGCGGAGTGAAGCGAGCCGTCGAAGGCTCTCTTACTATCATGGCAGGCGGTGCTTCTGACGATATCGATCAAGCTGATCCCATCCTGTGCGCCATGGGCGGCCAGATTTTTAGGACAGGCCCGATCGGCTCAGGGCACGCCATGAAAGCCATCAACAATTTCGTATCGGGAGCCGGGGTTCTGGCAGCTATCGAAGGCGTTCTTCTTGGCCGAACGTTTGGTCTCGATCCTAGAACGATCGTCGATATTCTCAACTCGTCGTCTGGCAAGAACAACGCAACAGAAGTGAAGATGAAGCAGTTCATCCTCTCGGAGACTTTTGGCTCTGGTTTTGCTTTGGGGCTTATGGCGAAAGACATTAGGATTGCAGCGGACTTGTCGAAGGCGCTCAATCTCCAGCTGCCGACATTGGCCGGTACCGCTGATGCCTGGGATGCTGCTCGGCATGCTTTAGGCCCCGATGTCGACCATACGAAAATTGCGCAGTTCGTGAAAGATCAGGCCTGACCGCGAAAAACTACGCCAAACTGACAGTTGAAAATTGTCTGATAATCTGTCAAATATGATGAAGGGAGCGAAACCCAATGGCCACTTTGGACAGGAAAGATAAGGGGTCTAAGGCCGGCGAGCGAACAGCTCCATCGGAGCAGTTCAAGCGCGGACTTGCTACTCGTCGGCAGGTGATGGGGGACGCTTACGTTGATGCGGCCCTCGGAAAGGCGACCGACTTCACCTGGCCGATGCAGGAACTCGTCACCGAGTATTGTTGGGACAATATCTGGAACCGACCTGGCCTCGACCGTCGCGCTCGATCGATCCTCAACCTTGGAATGATAGCGGTTTTAAACCGACCGCACGAGCTCAGAGGCCACATCCGCGGCGCCATCAACAACGGTGTTACGAAACAGGAGATCCAGGAGATCTTCCTTCAGGTGGCTATCTACGTTGGTGTGCCAGCAGGCATCGACAGTTTCAGGCATGCCCAGGAAGTATTCACCGAAATGGGCATTTGAGAATGTGCTGTCCCGTGAGGGGGCATGTACAACATGCGCGGAGTTCTCAGCGCTTATCAACAAGGGAGGAGCCTAAAATGGCGATAGATCTCAAGAAATTCATAGAATTCGTGCGGGAGGATTTCGAGTTCAAGCGCGAAACTCGTTATCTTAACGGTATATTAAAATGCGATTTCCCTACCCGCAGTGTAGCGCTTCATTTCGAGGACGGTACGTTGCTAAAGGTGGAAGAGGCCGAATACGACGACGACAAGTGCACTATCGTCATACGCGGGACCGGTTCACAGTGGGAGGCGCTGCTTCAGCACAAACCCTTGCCGTTTTATCAGTGCTTGCAGTCATCAAACATCAAGCATGGCCTCTACCTTAGCAGTAACAACGAAACCTTCGCGTATCTGCCTGCTCTCAACCGCATGACCACCCTGATGCGCAATGCCCGTTCTGAAGGAGCAGCAGCATGACCAAGTTTGACCCCATTATCGGCCGTTATCTCTATCTCACCGTAGAAGGTATCGAGTACCGCGTCTATTACGAAGAAGCGGGCCAGGGGATTCCGCTTCTCGTCGGTCATACGGCAGGGTCCGACGGTCGCCAATACCGTCATATGCTTTGCGATTCCGACGTGACGAAAAATTTTCGCGTCATCGCGTTCGATCTGCCGTATCACGGCAAGTCCCTTCCCCCCTACGGCGTTCGCTGGTGGGAGAAGGAATACAACATGACCAAGAAGTTCATGATGGACTTCCAGCTCGAACTCTCAAAAGCGCTCGACCTAGACCGCCCCGTTTATTTGGGCAGCTCCATGGGCGGCCATCTCGCGATCGACCTGGCATCGAACTATCCGGACAACTTCCGCGCCACGATCTCGGTCGAAGGTGCGTTGCGCTCGGCGGCGGAGTACGTCGACGTCGGTATGGCTGGCATCCGCAGGGAGTTCGACAATCCAAACGTCAATCGCACCTCCATCGGTGCGGCGATGATGCTGAATATCTCACCGTACTCGCCAGAAGCGAATGTCCGTGAAATCCAGTGGGAATACAGCTGCGGTGGACCGGGAATCTTCGCGGGTGATCTTTATTACTACTACTACGACCACGATGTGTCGCCAGAAGAAGCCAGCAAAATCGATACGTCGAAATGTATGCTATACTTCCTCACGGGCGAATACGATCCAAACACGTCCCCGGCCGATACCAAGATTGCTGCAGACCTGGTCAAAGGCTCCAAGTTTTGGACAATGGAAAAGCTCGGACATTTTCCCGTTACTGAGGACTATAGCGAGTTCCGGAAGTATCTGTTGCCGATTCTTGAGGAGATCCAACAGTCATCAGCAGCCCGGTCTAAGGTTGCCTGATCCTTTTCTCGGGAGGAGAACTTCAATGAGGTGCATTCTGAATGTCACACTTGGGGCGCTGATCTCGGTTAGCGCCCTGGCGACAACCGCTTACGCGGATGGTGTCGATCAGCTACCGGCTACAGAAAAGAAGATCTATGAAACTGTAGATCCGCAGATTCCATTGGGGGCGAGCGCCTACAAAGACTTCAAGCCCAAAAAGGGTCCTCCGTGGAAGATCGGCTATGCAAGCAGCTACGCTGGCAACACCTGGCGAGCCGCAGCTCTCGATGCGGTCATGAGCGATCTTTTACCGCGATCAAAGGCTGCGGGCCTGGTGTCTGATGTCGTGGTCACCCAGTCGGATCTTAAAGACGCCGTTCAGATCCAGCAGATGCGTCAAATGGTGGACGAAGGCGTCGATGCAATCATCATCTGCTGCTCGAACGTCACGGCTCTTAATCAGACGATCGAATATGCCTACAAAGCCGGTGTGCCGGTGTTCTCATTTTCGGGCTACGTGACGTCGCCATACGCCATCAATGGCGCGGCCAATCACGCGCAGGGCGGTGCCGAGATGGCGACGTGGCTGGCGGAAAAAATAGGAAAGAAGGGCAATATCCTTCTCGTTTCTGGTATTCCCGGTTTCGCTTCTTCGGACAGCTTTGACAAAGCGGCTAAGGAAGCACTTGCTAAGTACCCCGACATAAAGATCGTCGGTGAAGTTGCAGGGAAGTGGACCGACCAGGTGGCCCAGGTCGAAGTTCAGAAGTTTCTTGCGACGAACCCGACGAAGATTGATGGGATCCTCACGCAGGGGGCCCAAGAGAACGGCGTTCTCAACGCAATGCTGCAGTCAGGTCGAGACATGATCCCGATTACTCTCGGGGGGGAAGCTTCCGCCGCGTGCTACTGGCGCAAGAACCCCGAGTTTGTGGACAGGAGTTTCCATATTTGGCCGCCGCGTCGCGAGATGCAACAGATGTGGGAGATCATGCTCCGCACATTGGAGGGACAAGGCCCTAAGGTTCAGTCCTTCCTTCGACCCGTCTTGCCTTACACCATCGATGAAGTCCGCGCGGCAATACCAGAAGATTGCGACTTGAACTCGACAGACTTCGTGGAGCCCAAGGCGGACGGGTGGTTTCCTGCTGCGATTGCTGCAGACTACTTCGAACGCCCGGCTGATCCCTGGAAGCCTGTGTCGAAGTGAAACTGTTCTGCCCGGTGGGTCTTGCCACCGGACAGAAGTTTCTCTTGTGGGAGGACCGCCTCGCGCGGCCGTTGGGATTAGAGGATCTCCGATGCAAAACCAAACTACGATCAAGTTGATCAATGTTGCCAAGTCTTTCGGCGAGACTAAGGCCTTAAAGAAGTGTGATTTTGAAGCCCGGGCCGGAGAAGTGCACGCCATCGTCGGAGAGAATGGAAGTGGCAAAAGCACGATGGCGAAGATCATGTCTGGAGTGTTGCACCCAGATTCCGGGAGCGTTTCGGTCCTTGGAGAAGAGATTTCGACTCCGACTGACGCCAAGCGCATCGGGCTGACAACGATCTTCCAGGAAGTGCTGGTGGCCGACGAGGCCAGTGTATTGGAAAACCTGTATGTCGGGCGCGACGGCATCTTCCGCTCGCAGGGCGGCAGTGGTCGGCGTACCGAGGCTGAGGAGATCCTGAAACGCCTCGTCGGCAAGCCCGTGGATCTCGATCAGAACGTTGGGGCATTGCCTCTGAGCGTCAAGCAATGGATAGTTATTGCGCGAGCGGTCTTGCGCAGGCCGAAGGTCCTCATCCTCGATGAATCGTCTGCGGCATTAGACCTCGATTCCACGATCCGCCTCCACGAGGAAATTGATCGTCTCCGTAGGGAAGGTGCGACCGTGCTGATCGTAACGCATCGGATCGCTGAACTTGTCCGCATCGCCGATCGAGCCACGATCCTTCGCGACGGCGTCACCATTGGTACGCTCGAGAAGCATGAAATAACTGAAGAGAACCTGCTTTCAATGATGACGCCCGCGGACCGAAACGCAAGCGACGCGAAGGCGTACGAATCAAAGCAAGTAGGCGCCGCCGCGCCGGCCGTGGTAGCGGTAAGAGACCTCGTTACTCACAGCGCGGCAGCGCCCTTCGATTTCGATCTACCGAAAGGAGCGATCATCGGTGTTGCAGGACTCGACGGGCAGGGGCAGGACGCTTTCGTACGCGCCGTTGCGGGTATCATCCAGCCTTTTGGTGGTAATGTCCAAGTCTGGTCATCCAGCACCGAGAGAATGAAAAAGGTCGCATCGCTCGAAGACGCTACCAAAGCAGGAATCTCGTATATTTCCGGCGACCGCAAGCGTGAAGGTATCTTCCCTCAGCAGAGCATCTTCGAAAATCTTGCCATCGGCGTCTATCGCAAGAACCTCGGTCCTCTTGGTATAATCAATAAGGCCGGCCTCAAACCCATGTTCAAACGCGAGGTGGATCGGCTCCGGATTAAGATTGGAAGTCCGGCGAACAAGATCACCTCACTGTCGGGCGGAAATCAGCAAAAAGTTTTGATCGGCCGTGCCTTTGCAAACGAACCGTCCGTCATCGTCCTTAACGATCCCGCTCGCGGTGTCGACCTCGGAACGAAGCGCGATCTCTACCGCGAACTGCGCCTGTTCACGGAGAAGGGTGGCAGCGTGATTTATCTATCAAGCGAAATCGAAGAGTTCATCGGCTTTGCGGACCGCGTCGACGTCTTCTTTGCTGGAAGGCTTTTCCGGTCGCTAGCAGGCGAGGACATAGCGGAAGAGCCAATCTTGGCCGCAATGTTTGGAAAATCGCCAAACGCCTCCATCGAGTTCGATCTGGAAAGGACTGCATGATGTCTGGAATCGCATTCCGTCAAATCACCCAGGACCGTTCCCTCTTCGTGCCGGCCGGCCTATTCATTGTCCTTTTGGTCGCCGTTGCCCTACGCGGACACGGGCTATTCACGAACAACGGCCTCGCAGGTGCAATCCTTGTCGCCACGCCCTTGATTCTAACGGCGCTTGCCCTCACCCCCATTGTCATGGCGGGTCGTGGAGCAGTGGACCTTTCAGTTGGCCCCTTGATGGGGTTCATCAACGTTACCCTTATTACCTGGCTTGTGGGTAACGGAATTACCAACCCTATCGCAGTGATAGTATGGGCAGTCGGCCTGGGAGCGGCATTCCAGCTACTCCAGGCGCTGGTTATCATTTATGTGCGTGTCGCTCCGATAATCGTTACGCTGTCGGGTTTTCTTGTCCTCTCCGGGTTGAACCTGATGGTGATGTCCCGACCGGGTGGAGTCGCGCCCGACTGGATGCTTAGCTGGGGGGCGGGGACCGACATCATGTCACCTGTTTTGCTGTTGCTGGTTGCAGCGTATGCATTATGGCTCCTTCTCAGGGGGACTATGTTTTACCGCAACCTTCGCATGACGGGTGCGGATGAGCGCATGGCGTATACGAGCGGCGTTCGAGTGGACGCAGTCCGCATCATCGCCCACGTTGTTGGTGGAGCATTCGCTGGACTTGCCGCCCTCAGCTACACGGCGCTGATCTCCTCTGGTGATCCGACGCAGGGCAGCACCTACACCCTTCAGGCTGTTACGGCCCTGGTTCTCGGAGGTGCGAGCCTCTCCGGTGGTCGTGGTGGAGCACTTGGATCTACGCTTGGCGCGATCAACATGTTCCTCATCTCCTATCTCCTCTCCACCTTCAACTTCGGCACGGTTTCGGGGTTCGTTACCCAGATGGCATTCGGCTTAATCCTCGTCGGATCACTTCTCGTGAACGTCTTTGTCATCAGTCGCCGCGCGGTTGTGTAAGGAGCAAGATAATGGTCGCGACAGTTATGAATTCCGAAATCAAATCGGCTCAGAAGTCTAACCCGCTCAAGGCTCATCGGAGCATCGTCATTGGCTTTGTTCTTCTGGCCTCTCTCTTAGCACTCGGTGCATTGCTGGTCCCCGGCTTCGTATCATCCCAAAACGCGCGTTCAATCCTTCTTCTCGCAGCGTTTCTGGGGCTTGCCTCCATTGGCCAGACCCTGTGCGCTCTGGTCGGTGCGCTCGATCTTTCGATACCATATATTATTGGAGGCGCGAACATCCTCCTTCCCAGCCTTATGGTCGCAGGTATTCCCGCTCCCCTCGCGATGCTGGTTGTCATGCTCCTCGGTGCGCTTGTCGGGGCCGCCAATGGCGCCCTGAGCTTCCGTCTCCAAGGGCAAGCGCTGATCATGTCGCTCGGAGTTGGCTTCGCGGCCGTCGGTGCGGTCCAGATCTACACCTCACTCGGCTCGGCGTTTGGTGGTACAGTGTTTGCTCCGGTACCCGAATGGCTGAGGAACATTTCGGCGTTCAACGGAAAGTTTTTCGGCCTGTCGCTGCCTCCGGTCATCGTGATCTGGGCTATCGTCGCCATCGCGCTTGGATGGTTCATGTACAACACCTGGTTTGGCCGCAGCATTTACGCCGTCGGCGGAAGCCGGACGGCGGCCGCCCGCCTCGGAATCTCCGAATTCAAGGTCTGGACCGTCATCCATAGCGTCAGCGGTGCCATGTCTGCAATCACGGGCATGCTGCTACTAGGGTTTTCCGGTGGTGGCTTCGTCGGCGTGGGCGACCCTTATCTTTTCACCACCGTAGCAGCGGTGGTGATTGGAGGGACGTCGCTTCTTGGTGGGGCGGGCGGCTATGGCGCGACAGTGCTCGGTGTTCTTGTCCTGACTGTACTGACCTCGCTTCTAGTTGGCCTCGGACTGAACTTTCCGGCGCAGCAGGCTGTCGTCGGTCTGCTCATCGTTCCGATGGTCGCGATATACGCACGGTCACCACACATTCGAAATCAGATATGATCAATGCATAGAAAGGAAGATCCATGGCAATCTCCAGCACCCTGCTAGGCCGTTTAAAGGACCAGACTCTCGTTCGCGAGCAGATGCTGGTTGGAGGAAAGTGGTCGAGCGAAGGGGTAAACGGCACACGCATCAACGTGCTAAACCCCTCCACGATGGACGTCCTTGCCTCTTTGCCTAGCGCTGGTCTTGCTGAAGTGCGAGCCTCTATCGATGCTGCAAAGGCTGCACAGAAGAAGTGGGCTAAGGTTTCGGCGAAGGAACGCTCGCTGATCATGCGGAAGTTCTACGAAGAGGTGGTAGCTAACGCTGAAGACCTGGCCGTAATTCTGACATCGGAAATGGGCAAGCCACTGGCGGAAGCGCGTGGCGAGATTGCTTACGGCGCTTCCTACATCGAATGGTTCGGTGAGGAAGCCAAGCGTGTCTATGGTGACACCATTCCAGGTCACCAGGCCGACAAGCGACTGCTTGTCATCAAGCAGCCGGTTGGCGTTGTGGCCGCCATCGCTCCTTGGAACTTTCCGTCGGCGATGGTGTGCCGCAAGATCGCGCCGGCGCTCGCGTCCGGCTGCGCGATCGTATTCAAGCCTGCTGCCGAGACTCCGTTATCGGCGCTTGCATTGGCGATCCTCGCGGAGCGTGCCGGAATACCCGATGGCTTGTTCAGCGTCCTCCCGACGGATAATGCAAGAATGTTTGGCGAGGAGGTCTGCTCCAACCCGGTCGTCAAGAAACTGACCTTCACCGGTTCGACCGAAGTTGGCCGTATCTTGATGGCGCAAGGCGCCCAGAAGATCATGAAGCTGAGCCTGGAACTCGGCGGCAATGCGCCGTTTATCGTTTTCGACGATGCAGATCTCGACCAGGCGGTCGAGGGGGCTATGCTTTCTAAGTTTCGTAACGCGGGTCAAACCTGCGTGTGCGCGAACCGTATTTACGTACAGAGCGGGATCCATGACAGGTTCGTCGAGAAGCTGGCAATGCGCGTGAGTGCCTTGCAGGTTCTTGACGGGTTTGAGAGCGGGGCGACGATCGGCCCGTTGATCAACGATGAAGCGGTAGCAAAGCTCTATGGTCATATCGATGACGCTGTGACCAAGGGTGCGACTGTCGTGGTTGGTGGTGACCGCGATGCTCGCGGAGGCACGTTCGTCCAACCAACGCTTCTCTCGGGTGCCACAAAGGATATGAAGGTTGCGCGTGAGGAAACCTTCGCGCCTCTGGCTCCGGTGTTCAAGTTCGATACTGTCGAGGAAGTCATCGAACTCGCGAACGATACGGAATTCGGCTTGGCAGCCTACTTTTTCGCCAACGACCTCAGGAACGTTTGGAAGGTCACAGAGGCGCTGGAATACGGCATGGTTGGCGTGAACACGGGTCTGATTTCCACCGAATTAGCGCCATTCGGCGGCGTCAAGCAATCCGGCTTCGGCCGAGAGGGCTCAAAGTACGGAATGGATGACTTCTTATCCATGAAATACGTCTGCATGGGCGGGATCGGCGCATAGCGATCGCCCAAGGGTCGCTCGCCGACTGAACTTAAAGGGGGAGAGGTCTGTTGAATAGAGGCAGGACAGCAACATCCTCTCCGCCGGTTGCGAGGTCTCAAAAGGCTGGACTTTTCTAGAGGTTTCGCGGGAGCTGTCCTACGGATCTTCCCTTCCGACCCCTTCTGGGGCCGGCCTTGCAGACGAGATTTCTGCCTGTCTTTTCGATTGTCGATCCTTCCGCCAATGCCCTACAAGGTAAGTCTTTCCCAGATAGCTTGTAGCCTTCGAAGAGGTAACACGACATGAACGAGCTGTTGCACCGTGGCGTTGTCGTTTCAACGTATCGGAGTCCTGAGCAGGAGCATGATCACCACCCGATCGATGCACGCGTTCGTCCTGAAATCGATCAGGCCGACGATGCTGCACGTGCCAGCGTGGAGGGTCAAGCGAAAGCCATTCGCGTCAACCAGCGACGCGTCAAGGTGTAGTTGTCGGCGGCCGCACCCTCAGTGTCGGTTTGACGTAGCCGCCGATCTTCGCCGGCGCCAGGCCTTTATGGTAGATCCGGATGCGTCCGGGTCATCCAGACGTCAAACGCGTAATGCAGGAAGAGATTCGATAGGATCGGGCTGACCACGCCCCCTTGCGGGGTACCACGCATCCGCTCAATGACTTCTCCGTTCTTTTCCATAGGCGCGGTCAACCATCTTTCGATGTAGAGCAGAGCCCAGTTGCATTTAACGTCTTTTCTGACCGTCTTCAGCAAGAGATCATGCGGAAGATTGTCGAACAGCTTTGATGTCGGATTCCGGATCAATCATCTGCTTGACCACCATCTGCGCGATCCGATCACTGACCGCCGGTTCCAGATCTTGTAGAGATTTCTCGCAAGGTCTTTGTCAAACATCTCCAGGGTCTCACCGTCCACCCGGCTGCACCACGGTTGGCTTTGACCGCTTTGTAAGCTTCGTACACTTGCCGCTTCTCAATCCGAAACGGCTTGTCTGTCGTACCTATCGAAGTCATCCTGTTTCCAGTTGTTCCAAACAATACGACCACCTGATCCGATCCCTTTGCTCCGGCCCCATTACAGGGCCCTCAACGCTCATACGGATCGGTCCGCCCCAGTCTCCTGCATCGGTACTCTCGCCTTACGGTTTCTCCGCTTGGGCTTCTCCCTTGGCATCAGGAGCCTGGTTCCTGCAGTTCCGGGTGAAAGCCTGTGTCCAACTCACGCCCCCTCTACGCCGGTCGCCGCCCGCCCAATCATCAGGCACCCGGCGGACTTGTCCCAGGATGACGAAACAGTCCTGGTTTCGACGACGCTTATATTCATAACGGCGCGTCTTCGGAGGGTTCACTTTCGTTCGTCTTCGGACACGCACCTGCTCGGATCTCGTCCGAACTTTTCATCCGGCGCTCACCACCACGGCTCTTTACCGCAGCAGCTCGGACTGGTTTGAGACCCGCTCCTGAAAGCCGATCCCGGAGGGCCATCCTCCATCATTCACGCAGCTTCACGTTACGGGGTTAGCTCACACTGAACTCCTTCCGTGCCTCTGCAGCACACTTTCGTCGATGAAGATCAGTTTCTCCGGATCGAGGTCCAATTGACCATCGAACCAGGCGCGCCGGCGCTTCAGGACGTCCGGTCGGTCCTGCTCCAGTGCGTGTGCGGTCTTTTTTAAAGGTCCACCCACGGCTTCGAAGCCAAGCGCCAAGTGCGCTGCGGCTGATCTTCACCTGCCGCTCGACGGACAAGCGCTCAACCATCTCATCGAGCGTCACATCCCTACGCTCGTTGATCAACGCGACAACGAATTCCTCGTGTGCATCCACTGCCGAAGGTCGTCTCCAGCCCTGTGGCCGAGCAGTCAGCTCACCCTCTTTCGCTCTTGCAATCCAGCGGATCGCCGTCGAAATCCCAACTCCGAAACGAGCCGCAGCCTGTCGAGCCGACATGCCCGCCGCAGACGCTTTCAAAACCCGTATTCGAAGATCATCGCTCAGGGCCTGTCCCATCATCCACCTCTTCTCTGTGGAGTTGAATCAGCTTCGATGGACGCCGTCACATCACAATCGATTCATCGATCGCAGGACTTGCTCTAGGTCGCTCGTGGCGGGGCGAAACTCGGTTGCTGAAAACGATGATGCTCTTCGAACGGCGCCAAATAAAATTTTGCCGGCTGCATCCTCCTTGTAAGCGCGGACGATCCATTGGACGCCTGACTATCCTTAAAACGTCGTCTTTTTGCATTCGAGACGGGCAGGAAAGGCTTCATTAACCAACGCAACCAATAGGTATTCTCAGCTATGTCACAGACCCACAAGATTGATCTGCCGTTCGAATGAATGAAACGGCAATTGGAAGATTTGAGTAGACAAGTCGATCGTCCACCTCACCTAAAAGGTTTGCCTTTATGCCCAAGTCCATTAGACTCGCTTTATCTTTGATATTTGTTCTGCTCTCTCTTCTCGCGGCGGGCCAGGGCATCGTGAGTATCGTCAAGCTGCTGTCCATTAGGAGCAATATATCCGAAGTTGCCAGCAACTGGCTGCCATCGATCGATGTGATAAATCGGATCAATACGATCACCGGGGACTACCGCATCCTGCAGTTCAGGCTGGTGACAAACTCATCAGATTCGACGAGCCTTGCGCATAATATCACCACCTTCCGCCAGAAGATGGAGGATCTCGCGAATGCCCGTGGTGAATATGAGCCGATGGTGACATCCGGCGAGGAGCGTCAGGCCTATGACGCGTTCTCCGCTTTGTGGACGCAATATCAGGAGGATGGCGAGCGGATTGTTAAACTAATGCAGGCAGGCAAGAAGGATGAAGCATTTGCTCTTCTAACGAGTGACGCCACGACGAAACTGTATAATGATAGCGGAGCGCTCCTTGACCAGGATGTCGCAGTTAACAAGCGTGGTGGAGTCGCGGCCGTCGGAAACACGATGGGCGCCGTTTCATCGACGGTTTTGGTCACCATTCTTGCCATGGCGCTGGCAACTACGACGGGCATTATAGCCCTGCTTTACTGCATCCGGAAGATTACCGATCCGATCTCGCGGTTGACTACCACGATGGGCGTACTGGCAGATGGTAATCTCGACACTGAGGTTCCTTTCGCAATGCGCGCCGACGAAATCGGCAAGATGTCGAGAGCCGTTGAGGTATTCAAGCAAAACAGCATCAAGGCCCGCGATCTGAACGCGCAGGAGGCCGCGTTGCAGGCCAAGAGCGCCGACTTGCAGTCGAGCATTGCCGAGGTGGTGTCAGCCGCCGTAGCCGGTGACTTCACCCATCGCATCACCAAGAAATACGGCGATGCGGCTCTCGACCGTTTTGCAGGAAGCGTCAACGAGCTGGTCACCTCTGTTGACCGGGGCATCGCCGAAACTCGCCGAGTTATCTCAGCGCTTGCCGATGGGGATCTGACGGAAAACATGTGCGGCGAGTTTCAGGGAGCCTTTGGTGAACTGAAGAGTAATGTCAACGCCACCATGGCAGCCCTTCGATCCGTATTAGGCGAGGTTCGCTCCGCCGTCGACACGATCAACGGCGGAGCCGGCGAGATGCGCATCGCCTCAGGCGACCTTTCAAAGCGCACGGAACAGCAAGCCGCGGCCCTGGAGGAGACCTCTTCGGCGCTTGAGGAAATCACGGTGGCGGTAAAAAGCTCGACAGAAAGAGCCACGGAAGCCAGCCATATGGTCGATGAGGCACGCAGAAGCACCGAGCAGTCGAGCGCGGTTGTCAAAGACGCGGTCGCCGCCATGGGCCGCATCGAGCAGGCCTCGGATGAAATCGGCCAGATCATTAACGTCATTGACGAGATCGCCTTCCAGACCAATCTTTTGGCCCTTAACGCCGGCGTCGAGGCGGCGCGTGCGGGTGACGCTGGAAAGGGTTTCGCCGTTGTGGCTCAGGAGGTGCGTGAACTGGCACAGCGCTCCGCCACTGCCGCCAAGGATATCAAGGCGCTGATCAACCGGTCCGGCGACGAGGTCAAAACTGGGGTCAGGCTGGTAACGGCCACAGGCGATGCCCTTGGTCTAATCCGAGGCCACGTGATCAAGGTGAACGAGCACGTTCATACGATCTCGACGGCGGCACGAGAGCAATCGACCGGGCTGGCGGAAGTCAGCACTGCGGTCAACCAGATGGATCAGACGACCCAGCAGAATGCGGCGATGGTGGAAGAATCGACGGCGGCCACCAACCGGTTGGCGGATGAGGCTTCCAATCTGGCGCGGCTTATTGCGCGCTTCAGGCTCGACGGTTCGACTGTTGTACGGCGTGTTGCCCACCAGAACGGTAAGCCGGCCGCCTCGCCAGCGCGTGCCCTCTCCCAGAAGCTTGCCGGCGCCTTCGGCGGACGTACTACAGCCGCTGTCGCGACTAAGGAATGGGAAGAGTTTTAATGAATCATGTCATAATTCACCGCAGGATATTATCGGTTTCCATCTGGCAGCCAGCAGTTCTGCATGAAGACGACGTTGATCCCGGAAATCCGGGGGTTAGCAGAGGCGACGCCGCTGCCCCTAACGCATGTTCTCGGTTCAGGGATCTGCCGGTTCTGTCATTCCGGTGATAGAGCTTGCTGCCGAGATAACCAATCCCATCGGTCTAGCCACAGCGCCATTGTCGTCGTTGAGGTAGCAGATGGTATCATCGGCCCGGTCGTCGATCAGGTCTCTGGCATTCTATCGATCAACGGCGATCGGATCCAACCGGTTCGGACTTAGGCGCGACTTCGACCCAACCTTCAGCTACGGAATCACTCCGCTTGAACAAGGGATGGAATGCTTCCTTAGTTTTGAGCAAAGGTTTGGCACCAATCAGGACGCATCGCAGCTGCCTAGCAGACTTTTGCTTTTTCACCTTCCGCGACTGTCTTCCTTCAAGACGCGGAGTATTAACGAAATTCAACGAGAGTTCGAAGATGTCCAAAGTTATCGCAATCAATTTCGGGCAACAGGCTAAGACAGATACCCACTTAGAAAGCCACGAAGATGCACAGTCGCAGCGCCTGGAGCAAGAGCGGCTGCAAATGATCCAAATCACCAATCACCTTGAAGCACTGTACGCTCGGCTGCTGACCGTCTGTGGCGACAGACCGAAAAATTAAGGGCGCAGCGATGGTATAGCCCGGTGGAGCGCTGCGAACCACAGCGCCATCGCGAAGGGCTATTTCCGGGTCAGCTTTCGGGCGGAGAGGCCTGCGAAGCACACATAGATCGCCTATGCGGCAGAACATCGCTCATATGCACTGTTTTAGATGGCAGTTCGCCGTAACGTCTCTTGTACTCTGCAGCAAAACGGCCGAGGTGTGTGAAGCCCCACTTAAGCGCTATTTCCGAAACGCTGATTTTAGCGCCGTTTTGCAGCAGTTCCTGTCGAGCTGCGCACATACGCAAGTCTCGGAGGTGCATTGTGGGGCTGGTATTACGAAATTGTCGGAAGCCGTGCTGCAAAGTCCGCACGCTGACCTTGGCCGCAGCGGCGATATCGTTAAGGGAAATGGGTTGAGCCATATGCTCTTCCATAAACTCCATTGCCCGTTTCACGTGGCGAGGCGTGGGAGACGGAGACGGACGACGAAGTTCATCGGTATAGCGATGCATACAGCTTTCGATCAAAAGGTACTCTATCGCGTCGAGGAGCGAGCTATAGGCCGACGGGCATTGTCGCAGAGCCCCCCCGGCACTGAGGCCGCGATGGGCAGACAGGGCTAGTTCTCGCATGAGCGTTCCCGCGCTCGATGCAAGATCAAGGGTCGGCTGAATTTGCAGATTTCCGCTGATCGTCCGATCGAGCATGCGAGAAAGCTTGTCACGCAAGGATTGCGTATCGATCGTCAATGACAGTTGAGATCTTATGCCATCTTGTCGGGCATTCAGCGGAGCATTTGCAACATGCGGCGACTCTACCTGTTGCCCAGACCAATGAAAGACTGCATTCCCGGACGCCGGCAGGAAGACCGTTACGACGTCAACTGGGGAATCTATCATGACCGAGAACGCCCCTTCATGATGGGCATCCGCAACGCCAAAACCATCAAGGGAAATTCGACTGCAGCGAGAGTTAAGCGATCTACTGTCGTGTTGAGCAAGGTCAGAGGACGCCAGGGGCGATGATATCAAAGGCAAAAGACGTTCGGGATCGGAGCCCTCGATAAAGTTGTCTTTCACTAAGGTCCCTTCATCGGGCTTGCTGAACAAACTTTCGGTCATCCAATATAAACCTATCTATGAACACCAACTCGCACATGCCGGGACTAGTTTTCCAAACCTTCAAAGCTCGAGACCGGATGGCGTGCGAGCGATTTTGATCGCGTACATGACCGATTCGGACCTTTGTGGAGGCCGGTTGAATCTCTCATTCCCTAGGCTTTCGTCATGGCGGATCATCACCAGCACCGACATCCACGTTCTCCCGCTCGAGATGGCCTCCTAGTTTTTCAGCGCTGCAGTTGGGAAGCCTCTAATGATGCGATGACTGGCTTCCACAAGCCTCGAACAGATTGACAGATTGTCTGATATACGTTAATGCTATTCCTGATCAAAGGCAAGGCAGCATCAGGGAAATCTGCCACGGTTCTAGTGGAGTTCCCGCACGGCAAATCAATCTAAAGATGCCTCCCAAGGCGAGGGGTGACGGGCTGCTTTCGATCGCAGCCCGTCACGGGAAGGGTGGGAGTGCTATGAGTGGGAGAGAACCTACGCCAACCGACCTTGGAGGCCGTTGAGTCGACACGGAGAAAAATGATTGTGCTGTAGGATGGCCCCACGATTTCGCCACACGCTGGTCCTCTTAACCTGCGCATCAGCATACTTCGGTTATGACGTATAAGAGAGGCACGCTCCAGGCTCAACACTCGGAGACGCAAAGACGTCGACGAGTTCTTTTGGCCTACTAAGCGAGGCGGTCGCGGCAAATATCAATGCGTAAGCCGCGCCTCGTCGCATTGAGTTGACTTTGCGCTCTTCTTAGCGGGTACGGACTCCGGGCGTCTGATTGGGCAAAAGAAGAGCTTAAGGACGAAACCTGATGATGGTCAAACAGCTTGTGCTGCCATAGGCGTGCTGTTGTCTGTGCCGCGCGAACGCGAAAAGCGCGATCAAATCGGAACGTGGCGGCGAGAGAAGACTAACAGGAAAGACCACATCAAACTCAACCGGGTGTCGGAATACCGATGCTTACGGCATTGCGTGCATGAGGCCTCAAAATGACGCCGGTCTCGACATGTGTCCGCCGAAAATCGCAAAAAAGGAATTGACAGATTGTCGGACAAAAATTTTACTATATCGCCCGCGCATTGCTTGTTCGCGGGAGACGCAGCGACGGACCGGGAGTTATAAGTGCTAAACTTGGCCAAAAATGCACAAATTGTCGACCTTCTTAATCTGCCGGAAGCGGCGACCGGCGCGTGATACAAGCGTCTCTGACTCACAAGGCGTGTCATACTCCATCGACCGAGGTACTGGTTGAACGTGACAGTGACGCCAACATTTCTCCTGGGGAAAAAGTCTGTGTCTTGATAGGCGCGTCAAATCCTGTTGGTCTTTGTTTGGCGCGCTCATTTATAGAAAAAGGCTATCGGGTCGCCGTAGGCGACGCCAATCCCGCCGACTTCGCCTCCCTGGCTGAAGGCCAGGGAAACAATTTTTTACCGGTCAAAGTCAACCCGAACAGAGACGTTTACGTCAACTCAATGGCTGACCAGGTGTATTTGCGCTGGAGACGGGTCGACGTTCTGGTGAACATAGTTTTCCGCAGAAATGAAACAACCCAAACTGTAACGGGATCGCTATCCAGCGCGAATCTGGGGCTTGATGCCGTATCCAATCTAATCAGAGTTACAGGTGCCTTTAGCTCTCGACTTCAGGGCGCGGAGCTTGCCGTAGTGGACGTCGCATGGTTCGAAGAGACGACCTCGCTGGAAGCAGAAGCCGTCCTTCAAGCGGCGTTGCGCACTACTACCTCCGCAATTGCTAGGCAATATTTCGGTTCCGGGCTGAGGATAAATGCTGTACACGCCAGCGATGTGAACTCTACGTCTTCAAGCGAAAATGACGTGCTTCGAACAGTGATCCACGCCGTGCAATTCCTGGCGAATTCGGAACTGTCCGGAAAGCTGACAGGGAACGTGCTGGAGATCGATCCTCGGTGCAGATAGATCCACTCCCACGTTCTGATCCGGCAAATCTGCAGGTATTAACCTTCCGTTAAGTTTCTCGAAAGACGCAATGGGTAAGAGGTCAAATCCTAACAACACGTAAAAAAGTTTCGATTGTTTTAGTGAAACTCTTATCCATGTTCGTTCAGGCTCAAACATTACTATTCCAAAAGCGAGGCCCCAGCACCGTTTGAGCCCTTTGGAGGTAAGTATGTTCGTCGATCGCCTGTTATCCACCTTTACCATAAGAGCAAAGGTGTTATTGGTACTTGTACCCTTGATCCTGATATTGGCGGCAGTTGGTGGGGTCGGCTTAAAAGCAACTGGCTTGCTTCAGTCTCGTCTTCGGCTTTCAAATGAGGTTCTTCAGACCTTGAGCGGGTTTCGAAGTGTCGCGGAAAGCATGAACCGCTTTTTGGCGCAAAGCTCAACGGAGTACCGAGATGAGGCGCTGACAAGTTTAAACGGGCAGAGCGCAACCATGCAGTCGCTCCAGGAAGCGGCGGCAGGTAGCGGGAGCGAAACTGGTGCGCTCGAAAACAGTGTATCGGCAATGTCCGTTATCTCGGGCAGCATCGGCCGCATGTGGTCTTTGCATAATGACGAGGAATCCGTTCGCAGCGACATTGTTTCCAACTTGTCGAAGATCAAGGAGGTCGGAGGCGCCCTTAAATTGGCTGCGGTTGATGTGCGCTCACAAGTACGCAATCAGGAGAACTCCGGGAAAACCATGCTCCGGGAGGCTACCCGCTCACTCGATACGGCATCAGTTATGCAACACATGGCGGAAGACTTGGTGAGCTTGCCGGACGGAGCGAAGCAGCCTCCGACTGTCGCCCAGCAAGGGCTTGTGATCAAAAAGTCGCTAAAAACAGTTAAGCGGGTAGTCTCGACTGCTGACGAGCAGGCCGTTACTAAAATTGAGAGGACTATCGCCAAGCTAATCGCCAACCCCGAATTTGTCGACCCTTCCACACGGCTTGCCGGCTCTGACCTACAGAGCTTTGCGACGAACCTGCGAGTGGATGCGATCCAGCACATGATTGAAGGAACAAATGCGATCCGGGCGTTGGATAAAGCGTTGACGGATTCCGAAATGCTTGTTGCGACGGCGACAACGATCGGCCAGGACGCCGATTCGATCGAAATCGAAATCAATAACCTGTTCCGTACAGCCAACGCAGAGAATCAGCAGCGCCTCGTTGAGCAACTTACAAAATTGGCGCGTGACACCGTGGCAGTTGGAGGCGTTGCCAGCTCGATATCTGGCTTCGATAAAATGCAGGAAGATCTATTCGCCCAGGTGGATTCTATCCAAGAGAACACAGAGAAGCTGGTCAAGATAGCGGAAGCCCGCCAAGCGCAATATTCTGAGGCGGACAAAACCGGTCAGGAGATCTGGAAAAACCTCGTAACTTTTGCAGCAACTCAGGAAAACGATGCTCGCAATGAAAGCAATCTTGCCCGCTTGCTGTCAACTATCGCCACAGTGTCCGGCGTCTTGGTAGCCTTGGCGGCTGGCGCCGGCCTGATGGCGACACTTCGCGCCCCGATCGAACGGATCGCGAAGCGCATGCAAGAGCTGGCAAAGGGCGATCTTCGATCGCAGATTGTCGGACGTGACCGGAGAGACGAAATAGGTGAAATGGCTCGCGCACTCGAGGTTTTCCGTGAAAATGCTGTCTCGAAGATGGACATCGAGACACGAACGGAAGCCGATAGGAAAACCGTTGAACAGGAGCGGATGGATCGTGAACGCGAACGCGCTCAGATGGAGGAGGAGGTCGCAACTGCCGTCACCATTCTAGGAGAGGCGTTATCTCGATTGGCGCGTGGCGACATCTCTCAAGAAATTGACCGCCAATTCCATCCCAATCTTGAGCCGCTGAGGCGCGATTTCAATCACTCGCTTTCGATCCTGAGAGAGACAGTGTCTCATATCGACGAGAATACCAATCAAATTCAATGGGGAACCAGCGAGCTTTTCAAAGCCTCAGATGATCTGTCGCGGCGAACTGAATTGCAAGCCGCCTCACTGGAGGAGGCTGCGGCCGCCGTCGAACAGGTGACGGTCACGGTCAGAAAATCATCCGAGAATGCCTATGAAACCCAGGCTTTCGTGTCCGTTGTTAAAGAACACGCCGAGGGTGCGGCAACCATTGTGACCGATGCGATCAACGCAATGGGCAGAATAGAAGACGCGTCCCACAAGATCGGCCAAATCATTGGTTTGATCGATACGATTGCGTTCCAGACAAATCTTTTGGCACTAAATGCTGGTGTCGAGGCGGCTCGTGCTGGAGATGCCGGAAAGGGTTTTGCAGTCGTAGCCCAGGAAGTGCGCGAACTTGCCCAGAAATCATCAGCTGCAGCCCGCGAGATTCGCCACCTGATTTCGGAATCCTCTTCGGAGGTGGCGATCGGCTCAGATTACGTGGGGAAAGCAGGTGAGGCGTTACACAACATAACGGCGTCGATCTTGAAGATTTCCGATCGGATTGATCAAATCGTCAATTCGAGCCGCGAGCAAGCGGCGTCCCTCGCCGAGATCAACAATAACGTCAATGTACTTGACCAGGGAACACAACAAAACGCTGCCATGGCCGAGCAGACAAATGCCGCGGCAAAGACTCTCTCGGATCAGACTAACGAACTCAGCGAGCGGCTCGCTTCATTCAAATTGACCGAAGATAAGTCGACGCGTCGGGTTAGGTTAGTGGCGTAAGCTACGCATCGAACGGGACTGCCACGCGTCGGATGGCCACTGTGATAGCGGCGTTCTACTGAAGGGAAATCCGCTTACGGAAGCGAAATCCGGCCATAGGCTCTTGGTCTCCCTTTCGCCGCCCGTCTGACTGTAAAAAACCCACCTAGAGCCGATCAACCTTCAAGAGATCAACTGCTTTGCAATGCTCAGAGACACGAGAGGTATCAAATCCGTGCGCATACGTGAAATTACAAGAGCCATTATTCTAATCACCGGCTTGGTGATCCCTTCTGTAGCGGCCGCCGGTGGCCTTACGGAATTGCCGCGGGAGGAACGAAAAACCTACGAGTTGCTCGATCCAAAGTTGCCTACAGGTGAATCTGTCTTCCGCACGTTTAAGGCACAGCGAGCACCGCCGTGGAAAATTGGGTACGCATCGACATATGCTGACAATTCTTGGCGTGCGAGTATTCTTGATGAGTTCACAAACAAGATTGTTCCAGCTTTCAAGAAAGCGGGGCTGGTCTCCGAGTTCATCGTCACCCAGTCAAATCTTGAAGACGCTGTCCAGATCAGGCAGATGCGGCAGATGGTAGACGACGGCGTTGATGCAATTATTATCTGCTGTTCGAACCTCACGGCGCTTAATCCTACGATAGAGTATGCGTATTCAAAAGGAGTGCCTGTGTTCTCGTACTCTGGTTACGTAACATCGCCGTTCGCCGTCAACGCAACTGAGAACAACATGCAAGGCGGGTTTGAGGCGGCGAAGTGGCTCGCTGAAGAAATCGAAGGAAGTGGCAATGTGCTTCTCGTTTCGGGGATCTCCGGCTTTGCCTCCTCGGACAGCTTTGACGTCGGCGCAAAGAAGGCTCTGGAGTATTATCCCGAGATAAAGATCGTAGGTCATGTCGACGGGAAGTGGACAGACAAGGTCGCGCAGGCCGAGGTGCAAAAATTCCTTGCAGCGAATCCCGGTCGAATTGATGGTATTATCGTTCAGTCGGGAGCTGAGAATGGTGTTATCAACGCGGTGCGCCAGTCCGGGCGCGACATGATCCCAATCGTTCTAGGGGGCGAAGCTTCGGCAGCCTGTTACTGGCGACGGAACCCCGACTTCGTAAGCAAGAGTTTTCATTTCTGGCCGCCGCGCTCTGAGGCGGGTTTCGTATGGGACGTAATGATGCGAACTCTTGAGGGACAGGGCCCCAAAATTCAGACAATCCTGCGGCCAGCAATTCCCAGTACCATAGAGGATGTAATGGCGGATTTGCCAGCTGATTGCGATCCTAACTCTGAGGATTGGATCGAGCCGAAGAATACAGCTTGGTGGTCTGCCAGCGCTGCTGCTAAATATTTCGATAACCCAGCGGATCCGCTCTCCTGGAAGCCGGCCGATTGAAGATCGCATGCGGGGTCTGTGTGGAATGCGGTGCCTTCATGATCGGCTCTCGTGCAAGGTAGGCTGCGCTAAGGAATGACAGTTCAAATTGGGAAATGCCCGGGTCGCCTCAGGAGACATGAGACAAGCGATCCGGTTCCAACGAACATATTTGCTCCGCGGTAGCATTCTTCCTCCGGCCCTCCTCTCGCCAAACGGGACAACATACTCATTGCGCCTTTCAATCTACGTGCTGCCGCGAAGGTTGTTGCTTCGAATGTGAAAGCAAAGTTCATTTCCGACCGCACTATCCGGCTCAGGCCGACGCGCGGTTCGACGCCTTACTGACATATCTGCATCAATTTGTTGCTCGAATGATTTGGGTGGCGTTCCCGGAATTCCTGATCGGATGGATGATGCATCTGTCTTGGCCCTCGGTAAGGAGCTTCACGATGAATTCGACTTTACAACCGCTTTGGCAACGCTCCTTTTTTCAGAAAAGGCGCAATCGCCGGAGAGACGAAGCGCTGCATCATGATACCTCAGCCGACCGAGGAGCGCTGCTTGAAGCATTGATCGGCGTGTTGCCCCTCCCAATTTTCTTCAAAGATCTGCACGGTCGCTATGTCGGTTGCAACAAGGTTTTCGAAGATCTCCTCGGTCGCTCGCGCGACGAGATCATCGGGAATACAGATTTTGATCTCAGTTCAACGCAACTGGCGGAAATTTATTCTATTGAAGAGAAAGGCCTTCTTGAAAGGGGTGGAGCCCAAGTCTCCGAGCGTAAGATCGCTCTCGCAAACGGCGCCATCCTGGATGTTGTCTGCAACAAGGCAGTTTTCAGAGGTCACGACGACGAGCCCGCGGGTCTGATTGGCGTTATCATCGACATAACCGAACACAAGTTGGCGGAGCAGGAACTCAAAAACGCTCTCGAACTAGCCCAAGGGATCGTCACCGCTATTCCAGACGTTCTGTTTGAGGTCGACGAGGATGGGCGATATCTTCAGGTCTGGACCAGAAATCCCGAACTACTAGCCCAGCAGCGGGAAATGCTACTGGGTAGGACGGTCGACCAAGTTCTTGCGCCTGATCAAGCGGCTATTGCAATGGAGGCGCTTCGAACTGCAAGCAGTGAAGGAGTTGCCTACGGTCGATGCATTAGCGTATCCTTGCCAAACGGCGAGACCCGATGGTTCGAGTTGTCGGTGGCTAGACGACCAAGCGCCGATCCTGACGCCGCCACCACGCTCCTGGCATTTTCGCGTGATGTCACGGAACGAAGGCAGGCGGAAGACGCCATCAACTCCGTGCGGACGCAATTGCTAAGTGTGCTGCAAACCATTCCTGACATGGTTTGGGTAAAGAATGTCGATGGCGTACACCTGTTGTGCAATCATGCATTTGAGCGGCTGACCGGGAAATCGGAGGCGGAGGTCGTTGGAAAAACGGACCTTGAATTGTTCGGGGCTGAGAGAGCTCACATTTCCGGAAAATCTGATGAGGCCACGATCGAAGCCGGTGGCATACTTATCGACGAGAATTGGGTGGTTTCCCCGGAGAACGGTCAGTCCATTCTTCTCGAAACACGTAAACTTGCGGTCCTCGGCGCCGGGGGAGAGGTTACAGGAGTCCTCGGGGTCTCTCGCGATGTCACGGAACTGAACGCCTCGCGGGAAAAAATCAGGCAAATGGCCTTTTACGATCCGGTGACTTCTTTGCCGAACCGCTTGCTGTTTAACGAGCGATTGCAAAAGGTCGTCAGTGACGCGTCGTCTCAACGTCGGCGGACAGGGGTAATGCTGATTGACATCGACCATTTCAAAGTCGTGAACGATACGATGGGTCACCCTGTGGGTGATCAACTACTCTGCCAGGTCGCTACCCGGCTTAAGAAATCTGTCCGCGATCTCGACACGGTTGCGCGTCTCGGCGGCGACGAGTTCGCGATTCTGTTGCCGGAAATCCAGACAACCGACGATCTCGATTGGGTTGCGTGCTCGATCCTCGAGAGATTCAAGGAATCTTTCCTATTGGATGGCAAGGAAGTCTACGTGTCATGCAGTGTAGGCATCGCGATCTCGCCCGACGACAGCACAGATGTCAACGATCTGGTGAAATACGCCGACTCTGCGATGTATCTTGCCAAACGCTCGGGGAGAAACAGTTTTCGCTTTTATTCGAAGGATTTGACTGTGGGCGTGGAGGAGCGCATGCAGTTGGAATCTGAATTGCGCCGCGCTATCGAGCGCGAAGAATTGGAGCTGCACTACCAGCCCAAGGTGCTTCTGGACAGCGGCGTAATGATAGGATCGGAAGCGTTGTTGAGATGGCCTCATCCCGAGATGGGCATGATTCCGCCGGTTCGATTCATTCCGGTCGCTGAGGATACCGGGCTGATCGTTGAACTCGGGCGATGGGTGCTGCGTGAAGCGTGCAAGACGGCGAAGGAGCTGAACGCCGATTGCCACCACCTGCACAAGATTGCAGTCAACCTTTCGGGTAAGCAATTCCAATGCTCACGGTTGGTAAACGAGATCGCTGCAATCCTCGGTGAAACCGGTTGCCGCGCGGAATGGATCGAAATCGAAATCACGGAGAGTCTGCTTCTCGATCGGAAGGGCGAGACCCTGCAGACGCTTCTTAAGCTGCGTCAAATGGGATTTTCGATTGCTATCGATGATTTTGGCACCGGTTACTCGGCGCTCAACTATCTAGCCCGCTTCCCGATCGACACGCTGAAGATCGATCGGTCATTCATAAATAGCTCGGACAAAAGGAACGAAGAATTGGTCAAAGCGATTCTGTCCATTGCACAATGTCTTGGGCAGGACGTGGTGGCGGAAGGTGTTGAGACCGCCGAGCAGGCAGCATTTCTCGCAGCGAACGGATGCGGTTCGGCGCAAGGCTTCTTTTACAGCAAGGCCCTGCCGAAGATGGAATTGATCGCTCTTTGGGTGCGCGCGTCCGCCACCGGCTTCGTTTCAGATCGTTACGCCGCTTCGCGATGATGAGCGCGAATAAGGGAAAATGTCACCTGTCTGATGGACGGTGATGCGGTGCGCGCTGTGAGACAACTCAACTTGAGCCTCGTCAATCTCTGAATGTCTGCGGTTTTTCGCGGAACAGGGGGCAACGCTGGGTCAACGACCATGCGTTGTGCGGCCCCGCGAGCGGCATTCTCGAATGCTCTGCTCCTACTGCGCGGCATTCGGTAGGCCGGGGAAAACGCGGTACACCGGCTCCTAAAGCAAGGCAGTCGCTCTCGATATGGCTTTCTTCAAAAATATTTGACAGATTATCATACAATCTGCCAAAAATGTCGCCAAGCACCTGATGGGAGGAAAATCAGTGTCTCTTAGTATGCATCACCTGGCCAAGCTTCCGTATTTTTATCCGTTCGAATTTGGCGATGGAAAAATCACGGTACTGTCCGACGGGCCGTTAGAGCTAGGAGATCCTCGCCTGAACTTCTTGGGGGTAGAGCCACGCACGGTCAGCCTGATGCTAGAGGACAATTTCCTGCCAACGAACAAAGTTGTACTCGAGCAAAACGTGCCGCTTGTTGAGATAAATGGAAGAACAATTCTATTTGATACCGGGATGGGGTCTTCCAAAGCTTTCGGGCCCACCACAGGTCGACTCCTAGCCAGCCTGAGAGAGGCAGGTCGAGATCCGACGGAGATCGATGCGGTGGTTCTGTCGCACGCCCATATCGATCATATCGGCGGTCTGTGCGATGCCAATGGAAGGTTAAATTTCCCGAACGCCGACATCTTCATCAGTGAGCGAGACTTCACGGACTGGACGGACGGGTCGTCGATCGATTCTTCATTTCAATTTCAAATCGATAACGCTCGGCGAAACCTGCTTCCCCACAAGGATCGGACCTTCTTTTTCAAAGACGGCGAGGAGTTCTTGCCGGGCGTTCACGCGATTTCGGCCCCCGGCCACACGCTCGGTCATCATTGTTTTATGCTGCAGTCGGGAAACGATCGCCTCTGTTTTCTCGGCGACCTTACGCACCATCATATCCTGTTGATGGAGAGGCCGATGATGGAATTCCGATACGACACGGACCCGAAGCTGTCAGCTAGATCCCGCACGCGCGTGCTTGATATGCTGGCGACAGATCGCATTGCGGTAATGTCCTATCACTTCGCATGGCCAGGTGCCGGGCATGTGGTGCGAAACGGAGACGGATTCCGCTATATCCCCTCTCCAATGCAGTTGCTTGCACATCGATAAGGAATTTCAAAGATGCAGATGCGTTCGGTAATCCTCAGGGAGTCGGGTCTGCCGAAGCCCTATTCAAATTCGAAACCTCTTAAGATTGAGCTTGTGGAACTGACGCCGCCTGGCCCCATGGAGGTGTTGGTCAAGATCAAGGCTGCCGGTGTCTGCCACTCTGACCTGTCCGCAATCAATGGGGACAGACCGCGTCCGCTTCCAGTCGCTCTAGGCCATGAGGCATCTGGCGTCGTCGCAGCAATCGGACCGAGTGTCGAGAAGGTTGAGGTTGGTGACCATGTAGTCATGTCATTTCTGCCGGTTTGTGGCCATTGCTCATATTGCGCTGAAGGCCGCGCCAGCCTCTGCGAACCGGGCTACCAGGCCAATGCTGCAGGAACGCTTCTATCCGGCGGCAAGCACATCCGTTTGAGAGGATACGAAATTAACCACCATAGCGGCGTTTCTGCGTTTTCCGAATATGCTGTCGTGTCGGCGAGCTCGGTAGTCAAAGTGACCAAAGATATCGATTTGGCGACAGCTGCTCTCTTCGGCTGTGCCGTTATGACCGGCGTTGGAGCTGTGATGAACACGTGTGGGGTCCGCCCAGGCCGTAGTGTGGCGGTAATCGGGCTCGGCGGCGTAGGCCTTTCGGCGATACTTGGCGCTGTTGCGAGCGGTGCAAGCGATATCGTGGCGATCGACCTAATCCAAGCGAAGCTGGATCTTGCCAAGGAGCTGGGAGCGACGAAGACTTTTTTGGCCACCTCGCCGAATATTGTTGCCCAAGTAAAAGGCGCGACAAGCGGCGGGGTAGACTACGCGATAGAGATGGCTGGATCCAAAAAGGCATTCGAGCTTGCATATGAGATTACCCGGCGCGGAGGGATGACCGCTACGGCCGGACTGGCCAGCGCAAATTCCCGTTTCGAGGTTTCGCCCTTGCCGTTGGTCGGAGAGGAGAGAACGATCAAGGGCAGCTATATGGGTTCCTGCGTGCCATCGCGCGACATACCCCGCTATATCGACCTTTACCTCAAAGGTAAGCTGCCAGTGGACAAATTGCTGTCGAGCACTGGCCCCCTTGATGAGATCAATGAGGTTTTCGACCGTCTTGACAGGGCCGAGATCAATCGACACCTAGTCTTGATGGACTGATGGCGGGGAGAATTCTCTTGAACGAGTGGACAGTGCTCGCCATCCATTACGGCACCGCGCAAAGACCAGTAAGTGACCTGATACTAGAGACGAATGACATTCATGATCGTCCATCACAAATCGACTACTTCGTGTGGCTGATCCGTCTCGAGGACCGATTAATTCTTGTTGACACTGGTTTCGAAGCCGGAGAGGGCGCGGCCAGAGGGCGGACCCTCTTGATCCATCCGGTGGCAGCACTGAGCAGCCTTGGCATCAAATCCAGCGAAATTACTGATGTCGTTGTGACACACCTGCACTACGATCACGCCGGAAACCTCCCGGCCTTTCCTAACGCCACTTTTCACATTCAGGATCGGGAGATGGCGTATGGAACGGGGCGGTGTATGTGCCATGAGCGAATGCGTCGGCCTTTTGCTACAGAAGGTGTCGTCGACGCGGTCCGGCTCGTTTTTCAGTCACGGGTACGGTTCCATGATGGGGATGGGGAAATTGTTCCTGGATGCAGGGTGCATCTGGTTGGCGGTCACTCGAAAGGTTTGCAAGTTGTTACGGTGGCAACAGGCGGCGCTTTGCTGGTTATCGCTTCCGACGCGCTTCATTTCCAGCACTATCTTGAAAATGACGGCGCGTTTCCCCTGTTTGCAGATTACCTAGAGGTCATCGAGGGTTACAACAAGCTCCGCGTCCTTGCCGGAGCAAACGGACTCATCATTCCGGGTCATGACCCTGAGGTGCTACAGAAATTTTCTCCCCTTGCGCCAGACCTCCAGTTCGCTAGAGTTCTCCTGTGACCCACAATAAACCGATTGAAATTTTTTGCTGTTTGCAGACAATCGGGTTGTCCTACGAAACGCTCCGGCAGTATATTGATTCTGTGCGTCACTAGAAATTTCATCGAAGGTTTGTTGTGAATGGGAACGATCGACCTCCAGATTAGACGTCAAAACGCCTCTCTTCGAATCCTTGTTGAGGATAAGCTCCGGCAGGCTATTTCAAGTGGCCGTTTCAAGCCCGGGCAGCGGCTGGTGGAGCGCGAGTTGTGCGAACTTATCGGGGTTGGCCGAACTTCAGTTCGCGAGGCGCTACGCCAGTTAGAAGCTGAAGGGCTTATTACTAGCTATCCGCATCGGGGGCCGGTTGTCAGCACTATCAGCTACGAGGAGGCTAGGCAGCTTTATAGTGTACGCGCGCTGCTTGAAAGCTTTGCCGGCCAGGAGTTCGCCGAGAACGGTTCGAATGAAGAGATCGTTGCTCTCCTCGAGACCGTGGAAGCGTTCGAAGCCGCAGCCAAGAGCGGTTCCGGAACGCGGATCATCGAAGCCAAGACCGCTTTTTACGATTGTTTGATGACCGGCAGCAAGAACGTGTTTGTGAAGCAAATGCTCACGTCGTTGCACAACCGGGTCACATTGTTGCGGATGACATCGATGACCCAGCCAGGGCGGCTGCAGAACAGCGTTTTCGAAATAAGAGAGATTGCGGCCGCTATTGCGTTGCGTGATGGCGACAGGGCAGCCGCGCTTTGCAAGCGCCATATCGAAATCGCGGCTAAGGTGGCGTTGGACTACTTGAGCAAGAACCCCGTCGAAACCTCCGAGTAGTTCCACAAAACGAAGTTCAGGCGACGGCTAAGGTTGACAGATTGTCTGAAAATCTGCTTACCTCTCTTATGGGAGGTGAGACACAGGAAGTGCGGCTTCCCAACAACATCATTTTGTTAGGGAGGACGTATGGGCGCCCATGCCGAGCTGATTAAACGCGTAACCCTGGCGATCGAAGATCCGGAGCTACCGCGACTGACCCCAGGTCTTACAACACGGATCTCGTTGCAAGTTGGACCAGAAAAGTCATCACTTGCTGTGGGAGGCGGGATAGTCGCACTGGACGGCGCGGACGAAAATGCTGACGTCATACTGAGTGCCCCAGAAGGAGCTTGGGAAAAGGTTATGCAGGTGCCGCCGCCGGCAACCTACCATTCGTTCACCGCCTTTCAACTCGCTAACCCTGAGTTCACGTTATCTGGTTCGCCCGTAGCAATCGCTCAAGCGCGTCCCGCTCTGGAGCGACTGTTCGAAATCGTCGTAGCGTCTCCGCCCCTAGTTGCGCCGAAGGTCGATCGAAATATTGAACAGGTCACCGGACGCTATAAGCGGGTAGAGGTCGGCGGCGTAGAACACGATATCTTTTACGAGGAAGCCGGTGCAGGAACTCCTATCCTTTTCCTCCATACGGCTGGCGCAGACGGCCGTCAGTTTCTACCGCAACTCTCCGACACTGGGTTTGCGCGTACGAACCGATTGATCTCAGTTGATCTGCCGTTTCACGGACGTTCGATGCCTCCTTTAACTTGGGACGGCTCGCCCTATCAACTCACAACGGATCTCTACCTGACCTGGTGCACGGCGATACTCGACCAGCTCGTCGGAGACAGAGCTATCGTCGTTGGAGGATCTATGGGCGCGGCGATGTGCATGGTGCTGGCGGCGGAGCGACCGGAACGTCTAATGGGTGTAATTGCGGTCGAGCCGCCGTTGAAGTCAAAGGGCCGTCGCAACCCCTTTCAACACAACGTCAACGTTCATGGGTCGCTTCATAACTCAGCCTATGTCCGCGGAATCATGAGCCCGCTCAGCCCGCAAGAAGAGCGACGCCGCGCCAGTTGGATCTACTCGCAGGGTGCTCCTGGAGTTTATCCCGGCGATCTTTCGTTCTACAGCGACGAGTTCGACGGTGCCGTCGTCGGTCCGAAGATTGATGCCAAGCGAACACCGACCGTTCTTCTCTCCGGGACCTATGACTACTCTGCGACGCCTGCAGACGGAGCAGCGCTAGCGGCCCTCATTCCTGGCAGCCGTCATGTCGTTATGGAGGGGCTTGGGCACTTTCCGATGTGCGAAAATCCTGACTATTTCCGGAGCTTCTTGCAAGACGCTATTCGGTTCGTCGAAGATAACGGCTGATCACAAAGCAACCGCGTTGGCCATTTACCGATCGTGTCCCAGTACGTGGCGTAGGTGACGGTAGGGAGTAAAGCCGAGCGCCCGCGCGCTTCTCGTTGCGCTGTAGCGGGTGATCGGCTTTGCGGGCGGCCATCAGTGTTTTCCGCTAGGGTCGGGTTGTTCAAGACCAACCTGACGGAAAGATCACCGATGACCAATGACATGATGAACGGGCGCTCCCTTGTTGAGAGTAAGCGCTGTGCTGACCCCACCTTCCGGATCAGCGTATGATTGTCGATGTTCAGCCTCGAAAGAGGGCTTGGACATATGTCGATTTCAGAGCT
>NZ_MAWZ01000030.1:0-33445 GCF_001854685.1 Rhizobium sp. RSm-3
AAGACCGCCGAGGCTCTAATCGCCGCCGGATGAAAATTCAGTGGCAGGTCATTTGAAGGCCAACCACCTACCTTCCTGCCGAACACTGGCAGACCAGAAAACAAGGGGCGCAGCCAATACACGTCGCTTGATCAGTGCTTGTGAGATACGCCGGAGCCAAAGAGGAGCCGTAGTGAGTAGTGAACGCACTGTCATGCAGGTTCCTCCATGTCGCCCCCCCCCCGCGCCAAGAACGCTAGGGCACACCCCCGGATTGCTTGATTGCTGGGCAGATTAGCGAAGAATTCCGCCCTATATGAGCCGTTTCAACCGCACTTAAACGCGCGCTACATCTGAATAGGTCTTAATTGTTGTTAAGCCATTATCGACCAGGCCAGTTCCCGCCTCGGCGAGCTTTTGGAGGTTGTCGAAGCCAAATCGATGTACGTCGCGGAGCGTCTTCGAGAGTACTACGAGCCGCCCCGCCGTGAGTAATATCCGACCGAATCCCTCATGGTTCACAGTCAACACCGGTGACGCCATCAGTCCGGACTGCTCCTCTATAGCAAGTGCTACGGCGGCATAGAAGATCTCAAGCCGCCACTGCACCTCTAGGTCAGGTCCCCCGATGAGAGGAATCGCCCTACGCTGCTGCCTCGTCACGATGAAATCACAGAGCAAATCGGTGTCCGATTTCTCTTGCCACAATTCAAAGGTGTCTTGAGCACGCATCAGACGCAAGAGGCACTTAATGAAAGGCGTGGCGAGAGCATCTTTCTCATCTAATCGAGCATTGTTGGGGACAGGGGTGACGTTTGACATCAGTTAAAATCCTCCTGAGTGTTGGATGCGGTTTGACTAAGGGCCACACCCGCTTCCGGTAACACCATCCCTTAAAATGGTGCGGCAGATGGGACCTGTGGCGACGCAACTTGGCCCGGACGAATGACATGGCCCCTCGAAACGGGGCGGCCGCAACAACAACGGCAAGCGGCGGGCAACGCTGGCGGGCTTGACGAAAAGCGCTTCACAAGCGAGATTCCCGTCGCGATAGTCCAGTGGCGGTAGGTTTCGCCGCGAACTCCACCCTCAACCAACCTATTCGCCGCCAGGTGTAAAACCGTGTCTCGGGCTTTCGAATTGAGGATCAGGCGGGGGGTGGAATCAGCTTTTCGAGGTCGACAAGGACAGTGAGAGTATCTTGAGAGGCCGTGTACTTGCCGATACCCCCTTTTCCGTGCGAACTGATGCAGACCTGCCATGTATTTTCCCTTCAAGGTTCAAATCGACTTCGACCGGACGCCACACGTTCCACCAGGCGATTGCCCGCCGCGTAGTTCTGGGAGTTCAAGACTCATGCCAGTCTCCTCCGCTGAGGTTCGGAACACGGCATCTGTATTGTTTCCAGCTTCTTAGCTAGCCCATGAAGAATTGATCGAGGACAACGTTGTCGTGAACCGGACAAGACGCGGTGGGGATCGAAGAAATGGCATCCCGGTGCAGCGGCGGAACCTATTCTCCGGCCACGTCAGCAACAAATGACACCCGCCGAAGCCGCTCCGCTCTCAATTCGCGGATTGGGCGCAATGTCCGGCCGCTTGCCGAGGTGCAGCCGGTCGATCTTCTTTGCTTGGCGATCACAGCGCCTCCCAGTGATGGACTCCGAGACCCGCATGCATCACTGGCTGGAGCTCCCTTCCTCGACAGTTAGCGCCGTCATTTGGGGGAATGCCGCGGGCAAATGGAATGCAGGCATAGGCCCCCGCGACGCCGGCGACAGCTCAACAACGCTCTGAATTTCCACAGTGAACGGCTGTTAGACGTAGCCGGCAAAGGGGAAGCTCACGAAGATCAGATGGCCCTTCAGGGCCGGGTCCTGGTCCGATGCCCACCGGATCGACCGGCCGCAAGGTTTTAGGACCGTTTCAACAACCAGCCCCTGGGCGCCTCGGCGGCGTGTATCTTAAGTTGCCGGCGTGCGTCGGCCGCGTTCACTCTCTATCCGCACCAGAACACGGCACCCGGGGGATCATGCTGCCGGCACGACCTAGCTGGCCGGTACCGTCGGCGCCGGCAAGAGGATGACTGTGGCAGCGGCCGTCATGGAGCAGTGCTGCCTCGGTGTGACCGCTGAGGCGATACTCGCTGTTTCCGGTCATTGCTTAGCACAGGCCGGAAAAGCGTTTCTGGTACCTTAGCGAACGCTCGCGATTTTAGCAGGGACAACGGGACCTGGCGGCAAGCGGACCCCAAACAAGTGCGAAGCAAACCGAATCTTTGGCAACCTCAAAGAGGGTGGAGTCGATACCCTGGGGGTCAAGCGCCCGCGTCGTCGCGGAGCATTGGGCGCGGAGGGGTTTGCGGATTCTCGATACGTGATTGGCACATCAGTCGGACCTCAGCCGATCTTCGTGCAAAAGGATCCTTTAAAAATGGGCCCCTTAACGCGTGCCTTGGCATGCTTGCTTGCTGACGAAGTTTAGGTTGAGAATTGAACACCGCTAGTTATTCGCAGGATTGCTCGGCAAACGAACGAGGCGGGGTGGCGTTCCAAGCATGAGCTGGGACAGATAGGGAATGTCGCGCACGCTCCAGCGAACTGCTAGTGCTACGGCAATGATCATCGTCCCGAGAATTCCCGCCGCGCCAGACCTCATTGTGGGAGCCCATTGTTCTCCGTAATGTATCAAATCCATGAGACGGAATACCGTAGCCTGCACCAGGTACAACACGAGCGTGCTCTGCCCCACTTCCACGGCGATAAAGCGAACCACCCGGTTCGAGCGTCCAATTTCCAGGATTGAAGCAGAATCTCGATCATCACTGCAGAGGCCACTGTCGAGCCAAAAAACATCAGAAGGATATCTTTTGCCGACTGCAGATCCTGGATTAAGGCGAGATTGTTGTAGACATAGGTGTCCTCGCGCCACGCCATGAAGCACAAGCTAGCCGCGATAGAGGCGGACATCATCAGGAGTGGCTTATGATACCGCATTATGCTCGTCCACCAATCTCTCGACTGCGCAAATGAAAATCCCATGCAGAAAAAGGGATAGGTGTACTTTATGAGAGGGAATATAGAAAACGTCACGGGGGCAACTGCGACCAGTATGGATGAGACAAGCAAAGAGCGTGCCGACCCGGAGTTGAAGATCGAAATAAGTTTGACCAAAAGAAAAGAAGCAAACGCAGCCCAGATGAACCAGTATGTGCCGACGAAATCGTGCATGAATTGCAACAGGTTGCCAGGTGCGTCCGGCGGCCGGGGAAACATGAGCAATTTGACTGCCTCCAAAAGGGTGAACCAGAACAGCGTCGGCACCAGGAGCTGCAGCGCGCGATCACCGATGGCTTGCCTGAACGATTTGCCTAGTAGCCCTGATCTAGAGAGATATCCGCTTATCGCCATAAAGAGAGGCATGTGAAACATGTAGATCGATTTGAAGCATGCCGAATCCCAGAAGCCATCACCCTCGTAAAAGATATATTGTATCAGGTGACCGAAAATCACCAAGACAATGAGTATTCCTTTGGCGAAGTCTAAAGCTAGATCGCGATCGTCGGCCTCTGGCGCCTCAGGCACTGTCTTTCCACCTACAATTCTTGCTCGCATTCTCAACATCTCACGATGCCTACGGGAGCCTTTGAAAGCGGCATTTTCCAACCTCTCGTTCATCATGCAGGCTAATCCAGCTTCCGATCAGCGCTCCGACTTCGGCATGCTGAACGACGGCCAACGGTCATACAATTTGCCTGGGTTCCAAGTTCACAGGGCGACCGTGGCGACTTAGGCCCAGTAGCCGTTTTCGGCGTGTCCATTGGCTGTTTTTCGCCGCAACGTACGCCCCGCCTAAACTCGCTGCCGCGCAACTGCTTGGGCTGCCACGTCGTCGAAATCTTCTAACGGACATTTGCGCGTATGCAAGTAGCGCTGCTTGACTCTGCACTCGGCTATTGTTGCGATTGCATATGATTCTCCATGCCAAACTTGCGCGACACCGTATCAAAAGAACATATTGCCGATTCAATGGCTCCTAGCCGCTGTGGGTATCGTCTATCACCTACCGGCGCTTGGGTGTGGATCGGCACCCCAGCGCAACCCCCAGACGCTGGAGATTTGCTCCATTAGATCCGCCGCCCAACGTGTCCTATATGGCAGCCTCACCATTGTAAAATTCATGCTCCTAATGACACGCATCTGCGGTATGGATGAGTATCGCGGACCCTTGACAACCTTGAGCGGAAGGTCGGTGAGTATCGCGATACACGAGGCTTTGGCCGCGATCGCCGCCGTTTTGGATCGCCGCCAATGATAGCTGGACGTTGGGCTGCCATTGTCGATCCGTATGCGACGTTTGTCGATACGTCAGAGACGACCGTGGTCCCAATCCGTAGGAAGATCGCAGTAAGCGTCAAGATATGCGGGATGCAACGGCCAGTGTCTGGGGATGCGCTCCCCTGTCAAGGTCGAGACCCCCTCCTCGATCAGTGGCTTTCCCTTTTTGGGATACCTCTCCTTCGGTGGCGAAAGAATGAAACCGGGCTGGATATGTCGCTGGTCATTTCGCGCGATTCAAATTGGCGCAGACTTTGCGGCTCGCTTGACGCGACGATCCCCCTGAGCTGAAGAAGGCCGGCCGCAATAGCGCCGAGCATTGGCGCACATATATAAAGCCAGAGTTGAGAGAGTGCCGCCCCTCCTGCGAAAAGTGCTGGGCCGATCGATCGTGCTGGATTCACAGAAGAACCCGAAACGGTGATACCGCCAAGGTGGATCGCAACTAAGGCAAGTCCAATCGCCAATCGTGCAACAGCGCCGCGTCCAGCCGTGCATTTGAGGAATACAGTTACGAACAGGAACGTGGCGATAAACTCGAATAGGAACGCAGCTCTCCATCCGTAGACTACCCAGCCGGTTTGGGCGAAACCTTCTAGGGTGATATCGTAACCGCCGACCTTGTTCATAGCGATAAGGTAGAGCGTGCCTGCCGCCGCGATAGCTCCTGCACATTGGGCGGAGACATACGCGAGAAAGTCCCACACTCTCAATCGGCGCGACACGAGGAAACCCAGGCTGACCGCCGGATTGAGATGCGCGCCCGAGACTGGGCCAATCGTGTAGGCCATTGCAACCACGGTCGTCCCGAAGGCTAAAGCGACACCCAACAGGCCCACCTCTTGACGCATATAAAGCAATGTGCCGCAGCCGAGGAAGACAAGTGTGAAGGTCCCGAAGAATTCGCAAACATACTTTTTCATTTTTCACTCCATTGATTAGACCCCACGTACTTTTCGGTGTCATCCTCGTGCCGCCAAGCGTTCCGCATGCACCGAACCAATCATCGTGTCAGGTCCCGAAAACCTCCGTAGTTGACTTCAATTGCGTCCTTGTCCGACGAGATCGGCATCAGAGCCTATGGTCAACCAGCGTCACCGATCACCAGCAAACGTCGTACCAAATGAAATATGTTGCGCATCACAGCGATCGCTCTGATGACGTTCGGTCTTATGTTCGAAAGTGCCGTGAACAGGATAGGCAGGCGAACCGTACCGAGACGTATGGACCCGAGCTGGGCTACGAACAAATCGCCAAGCAGCCCATCCTCAAATTATCGAAACAACGACCCTCTTCATGGCTCCAAGCGGAAGGTGGTGCAAAGCAGGAACCAGGACAAGGGTTGATAAGACCGCCAGGGACGTTCACGAGAAGTCGAGTAACGCCCCTTAGCCACGAACAGGCACATGATCCTTGGCGCGATTTGAAGTCCGCGTGAATTCCCTTGTCCCCAGCGCAACCGTCGACATTTTTCGCAAATGTCGGGCATTCGCCACTTTTGTCAGATTTGTCGTGACTGGAACGTTTTGTTCGCCGGTCTCTCCGCCAAATACACATCAACCTGCCCTCAACCCGCCCATCGATAAACGAAAATCATCTTCTTGGCGCGTCGGAGCAGTTGGCATGGTGTTTGCTGATCCCTGGTTACAAGCGGCAGAAAGCAGTCTGCATGATGCCGGTTCATGAAACGAACGGAACGGAGGCCACCTGACCGTTCGTCATCGGATCCGCGTTCTACCAAAGCGGCCATGCATAGTCCGCCGGCGGAAGGGGTCAATCCCGATGTCACAGCTTGCAACCAACTCAAAGAGAAGGAAAATGCAATGACCAAGATTTCCGAAAGATCATTTGAAACGATCGAAAACCCGGGGTCATCGCCGCTCAAGGTGCCAGATCAGTTCGGCGCATCCGTTGAAAAGGGGAACAAGCAGGTGACAGAGGCTCTTTTGAAATTTGCGTCCGGCGCTGAAGCGACACAGAAAATGCTGCCTCCGATCCTCGAAACGACAAGTCTATTCGGCAACGAATTGTGGTGGAAGACGATCGCTGCACTGCAAGCCGACGCCGAGGCCGGCTTCTCACATTTGCAAGCTTTGCTGGGCGCGAATTCGCCGTCGCAGATCCTCGAACAGCAGTCGGCCTTTTTCCGCAAGCGGGTTGAGACAAGTTTGCAGCACGCCAAGGAAGTCCGGGAGCTCTCAAGCAGGGCGGTGGAGGAAATCTCAAAGCCGGTCAAGGATGCTTTTGACAAGGTCCTGACGAACCCCAAAGCGACGTAAAGTTGACTCGGCACTAAGATCAGGGCTGGACGAATCATGATCGGAGCCGCTTTCGAGGAGACAACATTATGCGGCCGACTGATGTTTCATCTGTTCGCGGCGCTGGCGAATTCCGGCGTGATCTGGTCAGAGAGCGGACCCGTGCCGGCCCGGAGGAACGTGGTAGGCGCGGCGGCGGCCGCCGCTGATAAGCTTGCCAGGGCCTCATCTGGTGGCTGGCCACAAAGTGCGCGAGGCCATCGCACCTTACGAGGCTCTTAGATGGTTACATGTGGGGGATAGTAAAATGATTGTAGCTGTTCCAAATAGCGGGGCGTCACGGATTAACCAATCCGGTGTAGAAGCATTACGAGAATTTCCTAACTTTCCGATAGGCGGGATCTTGTTCAAGGATATAGCGCCTATGCTGGCTGGTAGAGGTGCATTGGGCGAAGTCGTTTCTACCGTCGCAAGCCAAGTGTCGGGAACAGAAATCGATGCCATTTTGGCGGTTGATGCGCGTGGTTTCATCTTGGGCGCCTCATTGGCTGATAGGCTCGGTTGCGGTTTCATCATGGTAAGGAAACCCGGTAAACTGCCGGGGGACGTCCTCTCATTTGAATACAGCTGTGAATACTGCTCCGGAACCCTGGAGGTAACTGCCGGCCTCATCGGTGACGGCCTGCGATGCCTGATTGCTGATGACCTTCTAGCGACGGGTGGCACTGCTCGGGCGACTGGGAATTTTGTCAAGTCCCAAGGCGGAGAGATCGCCGGATACGCATTCATACTCGAAATCGAAGTTTTGAAAGGCAGGCGTCAATTGGACGACGCACCAGTGATCAGTGCGATGACGTGCTAGCGCAGCAACATAGACGTAAGGAGGCAAGCGCATGAATACCCCTGATTGGCTTTCGACACCGCAGGACGTGCATGTAGCCAGTCAGACGCTACAGGCCCTCGTCACAAGTGAACTTTCGAAACGAGTCGTCTCGGAAAACGAAATTAAAACGATCTATCTGTTTCTAACCCGCAAGTGCAATTTGGGATGCCACCACTGTTATATCGCAGGCGTCGGGCCCAAGGCCAAGGGCATTGATTTCAACCTGGAGGCGATCCAAGGACTGATCGAGCAAGCACTACCCAATGGGCTGCGCAAGGTTAAGGTTTCCGGGGGTGAACCGATGGTTCACAAGGAATTCATGGCAGTCATGGAATATCTCGCATCCTGTGGGCTGAAGGAGCTGGTTTTCGAGACGAATGGAACCCTCTTTGACGAGTTCACGATCGAGCAGCTAAGTAGGCTCCCCAATTTGACGGTCTTCATCAGCCTCGACCATTTCGACCCAGAGGCGCACGACGCTTTCAGAGCAAAATCGGGTGCGTTCGCCAAGACTGCGATTGTCCTGCAGCGGCTTGGAAAAACTGACATCTCTACGGTGGTAACGACGACTGCCTATCGCAACAACTATGACAAGGTGATTTCGATTATAGATTTGGTGCTCGGCTGGGGCATCAAGAAGCATCGGACGCTGCTCAACATACATCCGATGGGCAACGCGCGCAGCCATGAGGACAATGCGATAAGCTTGGAGGAATGCAAGCTACTGATAGGCGATCTTTTGAAATCTCCCCATTTTGAGAGTGGCGCTGCATACATGACTCTGCCGCCGGCTCTGATGCCTCTCAAGTATCTGAACGGCGTGCATACTTGCGGTTGGGGCGACAACGTACTGGGCATACTGTCGAACGGACAAGTTTCGATGTGCAGTGCCTCCTACGATGATCCGGAAATGATCGCCGGCAATGCCTTCGAAATGCCCTTGATGGAAATCTGGCGCAACAGCCCGTTCTTCCATGAGCTACGCGAGGTGGTGAGTGGCGAGGTTAAGGGCGTCTGCGGCAACTGCGTGTTTTATCCAGTCTGTCGCGGCGTCTGCAAGATGAGTAGCTGGTCGCACTATGGTGAAAAGGACGCGCCCTATCCGCTGTGCCAGGAACTTTACAATAACGGAGGTTTTCCGGAGTACGCCCTGGTGGACCCGACGAAAGATTCCACCTACCGCCGCGGAGTTATAGCGAAAGAGCGTCGGCCCGCCGCCGAAGCTCCTGTCTATAACTTCTCGGAGGAAATCGCGGCTGCTGCGCAACACACTCACTAACGCAGGAGGCGCGACGTAATAATTGCTGTGTCGACGACGTAATTTAACCAGGTCAACAAAAATAACGTGGAGGATTGAGGATGAGCAGAGCTTTCCGAGGTGCGGCGGGTGTGGCGCACACACTTGCGAACAACGCGATACGATCCGGCAACAAAGCAGCCGCCCAGCAAGCCCAGGTGATTTCTCGTCTCGCGGAAGGACTCGCCCGGCTGCAGGCGGGTTTGGATGACCAAGCTCAGCAATTGACGGCTGGCCTTGTAAAATTAGAGCAATCGCTAAAGGTGTCACGCAGATCGCAACGGTCGAAATCCGGCTCACTCGCTGCTAACGGCGAACTACAAGACTACTACGTTGATATAACCGCCTCGAAGAAATTTGGCAAAGCCAATTGGCCGCGCGCCGCCGATTCAGGTCTTGTAGGACGCCGCATTGGGCGAGGACCGGTTAGGATGACTGGTTCCGACACACAATCGGCAAAGGCGGTTACCGCCGCATTCGCCAAACTTCTCTCGGCTCAGGCACAATTGCTGCAGATACGCAGTGAAGTGGAAGACCTCAAGAAGGTTCAGAGGTAGCGGCAATGGCTAGTTCCCGACTGTTTGGCTACGCCGTTGACGAAGAGGATGGCAAGCTGGTAATCGTGATTGACGGATTGCTTGCCGAAAGTTGCATCCGGCAAATTCGGGACAGCGCCCAGACGGGCCGCGGTGGTGAACTCTTGTCGCGATTGCTGCCGGTAAGTTCGGTTTACAAGCTTATGTCTGGACAAGAGGAACGCGCTGAAGAAACGCTCAGCCTTGAACAGTTGCTTGGACAAAACGTCGACCAGAGTTTCGCTTCCTTCGAACAACAGTTCGCCGACCTGAGGCAGACACTAGCCGAATTCGGCAGCCCGGAAAGTTCGAAATAAATCACGCAGCCGTATCAGGAGTCTCCGCGATGCTTCGGTTGTCACCAGAAGACTCTATTTTGCTGATCACCTGCCGGGCCTACCTACGACCCGAGGATGAAGAGCGTTTGGTTCGTCTCTGCAAGGAGCCTGTCAACTGGCCCTATGTGGTATGGCGCGCCGAGCATAATCGGACGGTGCCGCTGCTTGAGAATCACTTGCGCCGCCTCGATTTGTTGACACTATTGCCTACTGAGGCGGCGCATTACGTTCAGTGCTGGACTGTCATGTCAAAGGTCAGGTCCGCACTCGAATTTCGCAATCTGCCAGAAATCATGGATGCGCTGGATCGGGCCGGCATCGCCTGGTTCCTGGTGAAGGGACCAGATCTCGCGCTTCTCCACTATCCCGATCCACTCCTACGGCCGATGACCGATCTCGACATCATGGTCAAGCCCGCTGACGCGCAGCGCGTGCAGCGGCTCATGTTCGATCTCGGCTACCGGCACGGTATTTTCGACCCTTCAAATGGCAACTGGCATCCGGAACGAAAGGAACTCGATGACGAAACCTTCCGCGAAAGCTATTCCTTGCCGGTGTTTGTAAGGATAGAATCCGTTGAATCTCCGTTCCCTGGTCCCGCGGTGCCACGCCAGCTGCGCTACCGCCACGTAAAGGGATACATCGATTCCGCGAAGAAGCTGCACATGCCCATCTTCATTGATATGCATGTAAATCTCTCCGTCGGCATCGATGTCGAAGACATATGGTCAGGCGTGCGTCTTGCAAACGGTCTAGGCCGCATATTGCAGGTCCAATCCGCGACTGGCGCCGTCTGGTTCCTTTCGGCCAGGCTTTATCACGAGGCCTTCCTTTATAATTCGCTTCGACTATTGATGTTCGGCGATCTTCATGCGGTTCTACACAAAGAAATGGCGAATATTAGCTGGGCGGAGGTCGCTGCGATAGGTTACAAATACGAGATGAGGCCGGCGTTATATTTCGTCCTGACGCAGATGAAGCGCATCTGTGGGATAGACATACCGTCCGAGTTCCTAGAGCTCATTCGACCTGATCAAACCGAGGTACCACTTCAACATGATTGGGGCGACGTGTTGCCCAAACTGCTGTCTATTCCCACAGTTAACGATCTTGAGCTGGCGTAAATATGGCGCCCGAGTCACCATATCGTACAGATCCTGCGGCGAACGACCTTCGTATCGCAGCAACCGAAACCTCTGCAAAGTTTGCGTCAACAGTCCATCGGGCCCTCACGCGGTCAGGAATAACGATCCTAAACACGCAGGTGTTCAGCAATGGCCAGATGGCTGTCACTCCGCGCGACGGCGGGCTTGGCGGAAATGTGGTGGTCGTGCAAACATTTCCTGACAGCGTTCATGATCGTCTTTTCGAGTTGTTCCTAGCGCTTGGTGCCGTGCGGGCGCGGGGTCCCCGCACGATTACCGCTGTTCTTCCCTACCTCCCATATTCGCGTTCGGATCGCCCTGCCTTCGACGGCGGACCTGTACCGGTGCGAATCCTTGCGGGGATTATCGAAACGCTCGGTATAGATCGGCTGATAACTTTCGAACTCCATGTTCCTCAGCTGTGCGCCGCATTTGCCTGTCCTGTCGTCAATCTTCAGTTCGCTCCCGCCCTAGTTCGCCATCTCGGTTCTGCGGCCGTCGATGGCGACATGGTCGTTTCACCGGACTTCGGCGGAGCGAAGCGAGCTGAGCACTTGGCGGCCCTGCTCGGCTGCCCATTCGCTGTCATGCGCAAGCACCGCAGAGACGATGATGACTTTCGGGAGAGCGTCGAGATTCTGGGGGACGTTGCTGGCCGGACGATCATCCTGATTGACGACGAAATCAACAGTGGTCAGACGGCTTTTTCAGCCGCCGCACATCTCAAAGCGGCAGGCGCTCGCAAGATAACCCTTGCCGCAGCCCATGCCATATTCACGCCGTCGCTGAACGAAAACTGGGGACGGTCTCAGATCGACCGCATCGTTGTGACCGACAGCGTCGGACGTACCGACAATTTCCCCGACAGTGTCGAAGTAGTCTCGATCGGCAACGAAATTGCAGGCGCGCTGCAGGCACGCTGAGAAGCATTACCTGAAATCTAGCATCACGCGATTAACACGTGGATCGAGCGCCTGCTCGAATGCCTCTTGGGCGTTTGACGAGGGCCAAAGATTGACCTGCAGCACGTCGAAGCGTGCGGCGTGTTCAACGATGGTTCGAATGGCATTTCTCACGTCGTCCGCGCTTTGGGCTATGGTGCCGATCAGTTCAATTTCCCGGTAATGCAGAAAGTTAGCGCCTACCGATAACAAATCGGACGTCGGAATCGATTGGTAGAGTACAATCCTGGCACCGCGTGACGCCGCAGCTATGGCCCCCTGAATGCCTCTGACACCGAAGCGCGTGCAAAAGATGCAGTCGAAGCCCCAGCCATCCGTTAATTTCTCGACGAGTTTCGGATCAGACAGAGAATGAACTGACCCCGTTGCATGGGCGCCGGTCGACATCACAGGCCCATGCGTTGCCACGTCGTCATCGAAAAGGTAAACGTCGCATCCTTTGGTTGTCAGAAGTATCGAATGGAGAAGGCCCATCGTGCCTCCGCCGATGACGGCCACAGTGTCTCCAGCCTTTGCACGCGCCCTATTTATGCCGCGTGCCACGCAGGCGACAGGTTCAACTAACGCGGCACGCTCGGGAGCCAAAAAGGAAGGTACGGAAAAAACCTGATAGGCGGGTACGCCCACAAAATTGGCCAATCCCCCCGGCCCCTGCGGCACCCCTCCTCTCGCTTTAGGATTTAAATATGCACAGTGGTTGTCCAGTCCGAGGCGGCAGGCACGACATTGGCCGCATCTGCGCATTAAAAGCACCGCAACGCGGTCTCCTACGCGCAGGCCATCCGGTACATCGTCCGGCAGAGACACGATCGTGCCTGACAACTCGTGCCCGCCCCAATAGGGGTAAGTCGGCTTGGCGCCCCGATAAACGCGTTGCTCCGGTGTGCAGAGTCCACACAACTCTATCCGCACACCGACTTCGGACGATACGGCGAGTGGAACCGACAATGTCCATTCTTCAACCTTGCGGGGGCAAGTAATTACGAGTCCACGAACCTCCATACGAGACCTCTCGCTCCCCGACACACCGACTATCCTAATATGTACACTTACTTGCATCCAGAATCTAGCCAACAACCACAGGCGGCAGTCAGAAAGCTGATGAAATCACGTGCCTTGCTGGCGGGCTTGCTTATGTCCTGGGTCTTGACAAGCTTCTCGGAGATATCGTCGGCGCAAACGGCAAAGGACGTTTCAAGCGGCAGAAGTGTTCCCTTGCGCAAGGAGCGACGAAACTATTGAAGGTAGAGTGGAGCGCTTGGGCCGCGTCAATGCCACCAGCCTCAAACACGAGCCGCGGTTTACCAGCCCGTTCTTCGATGCATCCTCATCTCTGCGAAGATGCCATGTCGCCTTCCCTCATCTGCCCGCGCGAACCCTCCTAAGAGCCTATCGCCACATCGTCCAAAGCTTCATCCTTCGTGGCGCACCGGTTCGAACCGAACAGACCAACAATCCGAGTCGCACCGAGAAGGATGACGGCAACTAGATCGGTAGTTGGGCGGCCGCAACATCAGAAAGGTCTCAGCGTTTGCTGGACGCGTGCCTGCGATGGCGGTGGTGGCAACGATCTTCTCTGGCTGCCCCAAGCGCGGGAGAGGCCATTCGACGCTAGCAAGAGTTCGCTCGAACCTGATATCCGTTACCGCAACGACTTCGCTGAGACCACCTCCCAGGCACCATTCTACGATGCCGGCGAACAAGGTCAGCGTTGCCTCGTGAACGGAACCATCTCCCCTCCCCTCCCCTCCACTCTTCGAGGTGTCGACGCAAAAGCGAGAACTCTAGACCATCAGGGGATTGGCGTTCAGGCGGCCCTTCGGGAGCAGAGACGGAAATACGTCTACCAGCATGGTCGGTCCCATCGCAGACAAATCGCGTGCACATCCTGCAAGTGGTCCAGCCGCGGTGACATCCAGGATGGCAGTCGGGGCGAGAGCGTCAACCCCATCTGCCTCGCACTCGTCGACTACTTCTACATCCCAAGTGCGAGTGGAAAAGATCCTCGCACGTAGCCTATGATCGTCCTGAAGCAGCTACGCTTCGTAGTAAATTTTTGGTGTCGAGATCGCGAATACCTGCATGAATTTCTCCGCCGCCGTTAGGCGCCGGGAACTCTGCACGAATTGGAATCGGGCGTCCGTTGTCGAATGCTTACGGTTTTGTGCGAGTGAGTCGCGGCAAGGGGATCACCGACTTTGCCGAGGTCTTCTGCTTTTCGTCTAAATCGCCGGGGCACATTTGTAGGATTCACAATAAAACACACCATGACCAATCGGTACCGCGGTCTTGCTAAGCTGCAGGATATAAACGGAAAAATCCATTTACTCTACGTTCCGGGTTTATCCACGTTAGCCTTTCGTTAACCTAAAACCCCTTGCTCAAAATGCAGAATCGGCTCTAATAGCTAGTGGCGGAACTTTAGCGGTTTCGCGAAAAGTTCCGCCACTTGCAGGAAATGGATTTTGAGATGGCGAAAACCGCAGCAAACACAGCGCCGGTCGTCGAAGGGTTGACCGCATTGATGGAGCGTCATGCTGACGCTCTCTCCAGCCAACTTCAAGCACATCATCTCAAGGTCTTCCCGCCGACGTCCGAAAAGGGCATTCGATCCTTTGCACCGTCAGAAGCCTCAAAATTGCTTGGCATCGGTGAGTCTTATCTTAGACAAACTGCTTCGGAAATGCCTGAACTGCACGTTAGTATGAGCCCTGGCGGTCGACGCACGTTCACGATCGAAGATATTCATTCAATCCGTAAGCACCTGGACCTGATTGGCCGCGGGAACCGGCGCTACCTGCCCCATCGTCGCACGGGGGAGCAGCTTCAAGTCGTCTCGGTGATGAATTTCAAAGGCGGCTCGGGCAAGACGACGACAGCCGCGCATCTGGCACAGTACCTGGCAATGCGTGGCTACCGGATTCTCGCGATTGATCTTGATCCCCAAGCAAGCCTTTCCGCACTCTTCGGCAGTCAGCCAGAAACTGACGTTGGTCCGAACGAAACACTCTATGGCGCCATCCGGTATGATGACGAGCAGGTCCCAATCGAGCAGGTTGTCCGAGGAACGTACATCCCGGATCTTCATCTAATTCCTGGCAATCTTGAACTGATGGAGTTTGAGCACGATACCCCGCGCGCGCTTATGAACCGGAAGGAAGGTGACACGCTTTTTTACGGTCGGATCAGTCAGGTCATCGAAGACATCGCGGACAACTACGATGTCGTCGTTATCGATTGCCCTCCCCAACTTGGCTATCTCACGCTTTCAGCTCTGACCGCCGCAACCTCGATCCTCGTCACCGTCCATCCCCAGATGTTGGATGTAATGTCGATGAACCAGTTTCTGGCGATGACCTCGAATCTCCTTCGGGAAATCGAGAACGCAGGCGCCCAGTTCAAGTTCAATTGGATGCGCTACCTCGTCACTCGTTTTGAACCGAGCGATGGCCCGCAGAACCAGATGGTGGGCTATCTGCGTTCGATCTTCGGCGAAAATGTCCTCAATTTTCCGATGCTCAAGACGACCGCCGTTTCGGACGCTGGCCTGACGAATCAAACCCTCTTTGAGGTTGAGCGCGGACAGTTCACGCGCTCGACCTATGATCGGGCCTTAGAGGCGATGAACGCCGTCAACGACGAGATCGAAACTCTAATCAAAAAAGCATGGGGTAGAACCACATGAGTCGGAAGCACCTCCTTGACGTCACCACGGACGCGCCCGACAGCTCATCAGCTGCTGAACACAGAGCGGCAAAGACTCGCTCCATGCCGCTTCTCGGCGTGACCAGAAAAGAACGAGATCCAGCGACGAAGCTGACTGCAAACATCGGTAACGCGTTGCGCGAGCAAAATGATCGTCTTGGTCGTGCCGAGGAGATCGAGCGGCGTCTCGCCGAAGGTCAGGCCGTGGTTGAACTGAACGCGTCGTCAATCGAGCCGTCCTTCGTTCAGGATCGCATGCAAGGTGATATCGAAGGACTTCTTGCATCCATCCGCGAGCAAGGACAGCAGGTCCCAATCCTTGTGAGACCTCATCCCGTTAAACCCGCGCACTACCAAGTTGCCTTTGGACACCGCCGGCTGCGCGCCGTTTCGGAGCTAGGACTGCCGGTCAAGGCGGTTGTTCGAGACTTGACGGACGAGCAGTTGGTTGTCGCACAGGGTCAGGAAAACAATGAGCGCGAAGACCTCACCTTCATCGAAAAGGCACGTTTCGCACACAAGCTAAACAAGCAGTTTCCACGAGAAATCGTCATCGCGGCTATGTCAATCGATAAAAGCAACTTGTCGAAGATGCTCCTGCTTGTTGACGCCCTCCCCTCTGAATTGATCGATGCCATCGGCGCCGCTCCAGGCGTTGGACGCCCAAGTTGGCAGCAATTGGCAGAGCTGGTTGAGAAAGCATCGCCTCCGGCAGGCGCTGCGAAATATGCTGCCTCGGAGGAGGTGCAGGCGCTGCCGTCGTCGGAACGGTTCAAGGCAGTGATCGACCATCTGAAACCGCGTCGGACTGCGCGCGGGTTGCCAGACGTCCTGTCGACCCCCGATGGCGACAGGCTTGCGCAGGTCACGCAGAGCAAGAGCAAGCTAGAAATTACCATTGACAGGAAAGCCACGCCGGATTTCGCGGCTTTCGTACTCGAGCATTTGCCGGCGCTTTACCAGGAGCATCGCGCAAAGCATCAACGGAAACAGGGAGTGTAACCCGCAAAAGAAAAGAGCTCCCTCAACGTCGCCGTCGTGGAAGCCCTTCTGTCTCTGTAGCAAGAACAGAATCGCATTTCCTCGAATCCTCGTCAAGAGTCTTTGGCGCCGTTTTGGTGAGCGAATTTCCTTTGCCTGCTGAAAGGTGAGAGACAATGCAGTCGGGGAATGTAGCGACGCCGTTCGGGCGGCGGCCAATGACGCTTGCGCTCGTGCGGCGCCAGGCGGCAATGGAAATCAAGCATGGAAAAGCTGCCGATAAGTGGAAAGTGTTGAGAGACGCTTCCGCCGCGATGGAACTGCTCAAGATCCAGTCGAACAGTCTGGCTGTTCTTGACGCACTTTTGAGTTTTTATCCTGACAATGAGTTGCGTCAGGATGCACAATTGATTGTCTTCCCCTCGAATGCCCAACTGGCGCTTCGGGCGCATGCAATGGCGGGCGCAACGTTGCGGCGGCATATTGCCATTCTGGTGGAGTCGGGGTTGATCGTCCGTAAGGATAGCGCCAATGGCAAGCGCTTCGCCCGCAAGGGCGACGATGGCCAGATCGAGAATGCTTTTGGCTTCGACCTGTCGCCCCTCCTGGCGCGATCGGAAGAGTTGGCGATGTTGGCGCAAAGAGTGGCGGCCGAGAGAGCCTCGCTCAGGAAAGCCAAAGAGAGCCTTACAATTTGCCGGCGGGATGTTCGCAAACTTATTACTGCTGCAATGGTCGAGGGCGCCGACGGCGATTGGAAGACGACCGAGGACATCTACATTGCGCTCGCGAGCAGAATTCCGCGCGTTCCGACCCTTGAAGGGGTCACTAGCGTTCTCAATGAAATGGAGATGCTCCGTGAGGAAGTGCTTAATCGTTTGGAAAACCTCGAGAATGCTGAAAAAATTAGCACCAATGCTGCTCATATCGAGCAGCACATACAGAATTCAAAACCCGAATCCGTAAATGAATCTGAACCACGCTCCGAAAAGGAGCAGGGGGCAAAGGCGAGCTTGAGCCTTCAGCCGAAGAATGAATCGCAAAGGGCGTTCCCCTTGGGATTGGTGCTCAAGGCGTGCCCGATGATCAGCGACTATGCACCGCGCGGCGTGGGAAGCTGGCGAGATCTGATGTCTGCCGCTGTGGTGGTTCGATCTATGCTGGGGGTAAGCCCTTCCGCCTACCAGGATGCCTGCGAGGCGCTAGGACCGGAGAATGCTGCGGTGGCAATTGCGTGCATCCTGGAAAGGGCTAACTTCATCAACTCTCCTGGAGGCTATCTGCGGGATCTAACGCGCCGAAGTGAGCGCGGTGAATTCTCGCTTGGCCCGATGATAATGGCGTTGTTGAAGGCCAATGGGCAAGGCGGTTTGAGGGCTGGGTAAGTGCGGCTGATCGTTATTCCTGCCGTTGAGGATTTCGGTTGTGGTCAGCTGACCACCAAGCTAACCTCTTGGAAAACACCAACTTTCAAAGGCGGCTTGTCGCAGGCATTGTGCCGGTTACCGTCTGGCTCCCGAGCCAAATGACGCCTCTTAGGGGAACAGTAGACCGTGATCTCAATACGAACGCGCCCAAGGTCGCGCACGAACAAGACCAGGAGCGAAGTCTTCGCACGAAATGGCAGCCGCCTTTCATCAATTCATTGGCACCGGCGCGGCAAATCGCAAGGCGGCCGGCTGTGCCGGCTAATCGCGAGTGGGCGATGGCGCCGCATGGATAGGACGCAATAGGAACAACTACCTGCTGCCATCCGCAGCGCCGGAATCTACGGGGCTGATTCGCGGCGGCACTTCCACAACACTGGGAGAATTCATCAACCGCTATCTTGGGCGAGGTGACGCAATGAGCCACTCGACCCTATGGTCTTTTGACCAGGCAAGAATGGCATTCGAGGTGAGTTTGGTGCCGTTGTCGGAGAGATCATTGCGAGTTTCGAGCGAGGCGACGACCGGAGATCGAGGTGTCCGGGGATCGCCGCGAGGCATTCTCGCGTCGCGTCATCGACGATGTTGAGCACGCGAAACCCCCTTCCGTAAGCGAACTTGCAGGCACGCGCGCACCGATCCTGGCCAACGCGAAGGCTCTGCCCGCTGGTCGCTGGATTTTGTTCGTGACCAAAAGCAAATGATCCAGTGGAACATTTCTCCACCGAACGACTGAGGCATATACCTATCTCGCAAGGCCCAGCCATCGGCACAGTATTTGAGTCCGTTGAAGAAGGTGATGGGTCCAGGCGGCTTGGAGGAGGCATAGCCGTTCCAGCCGCCGAGTTTGGCGATGATCCAAGCGGCCCAGGCGAGCGAAGCTTTGGGATGGGGATTGGATTGCAGCTTGGTCTTGCCCTTGAAGCGGCTTTCGAGGGCGGCGAGCGTGTTGATCTCGTGGGGACTGACTGCCAGGCTTGCCGGGTGAGGATCGCCGCCACTGCGGTCCTGCACGAGTTGGAGGACGATTGCCGCGGCCTTGGCGGCGATGGCGACGAGCTTTTCCAGCCGCGGCGCTAACTGCAATTGGCTGTCTTCGATCTTGAAGCCCTGCGTCTTCATCACCCGGAAGAACTGCTCGATCATCCAGCGCTGCTTGTACCAAGCGACGATCTGCCAGGCGTCAGTCGCACTGGAGAGCGCATGGGTGGTCAAGAGCAGCCAATGCAAGGGCTCGACACCGTCGGGTGCGTCCGGTTCGACGACCTCGACCCAACTGAGCCTAACCCCGTCGGGCAGCCCTTCTTCGCGCAGGTTTTGCGGTCGCCTGATCGTCGCCTGGCCGAAGCGCAGGCACAACGTTGCCTGCCGCGCCGGACGGTCGGCGCGCTCGCGCAGCTCGATCGTTTGGGTGTCGCAGAACCGAACTGTCTCTACGACATCACGCAGTTTAGAGCCGCCGATGAGTGCATGGTCATGCATGACGCGCGACAAAAGATCGAAGCGTTGGTCGGGCAGGCGCGCCCACATCATAAAGAAGTCGCCCTATTGCGCGACCTCGCGACCGGCGACCGGCGACCGGCGACCGGCGGCTTCGGCGGGGGGGGGAGCGCCGTTGGGGTCGACCGCATCTACGGGCTCTATCGCGAAGAAGGACTTTCCGTTCGCAAGCAGAAAAGCCGGGGCGGCACTGTCGGCACGCGTGGCCCGATCCTGGTCGAAGCGAAGGCCAATGCCCGAAGCTCGCTGAATCTCGTTCACGACCAGTTCGCTTGCGGAAGGCGGTTTCGCGTGCTCAACTTCGTCGAAGACGTGACCCGCGAATGCCTGGCGGCGATCCCGTGCACCTCGATCTTGCGTCGTCGCGTCGCTCGCGAACTGTCGGTCCTCATCGAACGGCGCGGCAAACCGGGGATGATCGTCTCCGACAACGGCACGGAATTCACCTCGAATGCCATCCTTGCCAGGTCGAAGGATCATAGTGTCGAGTCGCACGGCATCACGCCGGGAAGCCGATGCAAAACGCTAATGTCGAGAGCTTCAACGGCCGGATGCGGGACGAGATGGTCAACCAAAGCCTGTTCCTCGGCTGCGATTATGCCCGAAGCGCCATTGCTGGGCCGACGATTACAACCACTTCCGGCCGCACTCATCGCTCGGACCAGACCCGGGCACGTGATGCAGATACCATTGCCGCAACCGGCTCCAACGCTGCGCGAGATGAAAGCTTCGCGTTTCCGCCACTTGGCGTACTCGGAGCGCGCAGGCTCTAGTTGTGAGCTTTCGGGAGGTTGTCCATTCAAAGCGGATTTAGGAGACTGGAGCTATCACACCTCGAGTCGGAAGGATCGCCGCGAATGAACATTCATAAGAATGCCCGACTGACGCCGTTGCGCCGGGAACAAATGGCGCTTGCTGTTATCGAAGGGCATCTGACCCAGGCTCAGGCAGCACAGGCCTATGGCGTCGCGGCCAAGATCGTCGCCCGTTGGGTCGAGCGTTTCAAGGCCGGTGGTCGAGAGGCGATGCTCGATCGTTCCTCCCGACCTCATGCCATGCCCCGGCAGACCAGTCAGGCGCTGGCGGAGCGCATCATCACGCTTCGCCGCCAGCGCCTGACTGGCAAGCACATCGCGATCGAAACCGGTGTATCTGCAGCGACGGTGAGCCGGGTTCTCAAGCGCGCAGGCCTCTCCCGCCTCAAGGATATCGAGCCGGCCGAGCCTGTGCGTCGTCATGAACGCCAGGCTCCCGGCGAGATGATTCATATCGACATCAAGAAGCTCGGCCGGTTTCATGAGGTCGGCCACCGCATCACCGGCGATCGCACTCGCCAGAGTTCGCGCAGAGGCAAGAGTTGGGGCGCCGGTTGGGAATGCGTTCATGTGGCCATCGACGATGCCTCTCGCATCGCTTTCTCACAGATATCGCCGGACGAGACGAAAGAAAGCGCCGTGGCCTTCTTGAAGGCGGCATTGGCCTATTATGCCAGCCTCGGGATCGCGGTCGAGCGCGTCATGACCGACAATGGTCCCTGCTACACATCAAAGCCATTCGGCCAAGCTTGTCGCGACAACGGCCTCAAGCACGTTCGCACCAGACCATATACGCCTAAAACCAACGGAAAGGCCGAACGCTTCATCCAGACCGCCCTCAGAGAGTGGGCCTACGCCGTCGCCTATCCCAACTCGGACATGCGCGCCGCCGAACTGCCACGATGGCTTCATCGCTACAATTGGCACAGGCCTCACGGAAGTCTAAACTCAAAACCACCAATCACTAGGCTCGCTCTTACCCAGGACAACCTGTTGAGGCTCCACATCTAGTCGCTGCCGGAGAGGATTGAGTGCTAGGTCAGCGGGTCCACTGATCGAGGTTTTTCGCCAGACTCTGCTGTCGTGGGCCAGCAAGTCTTTTGGGGTGGGACGCACTGCCAACAGCTGCTTTTCCGGTGGTCAGCTGACCACAGCTACAACACTCTGAAAAGAAACGACATTTTCGGGCGCTACTATGGACGGCGCATGACCCGCTCCTCGCGCCACCTCTCACAAGATCGGTTGTGTAGAGATAGGTACCGTCCTGTCGCCGCCATGGGTCGCGGGGTCTTGGCGGTCATTTTTGATCGTACATGACGTTCTAAGGGCATTGGTCATGGTTGCCCGGGTAGAATGGCCGACAGCCCTTCTATGCGGCTGGTGTAGTAAGGTCAGTTGATGCACGGAGCCGATTGAGCGGCTTCGTGTTCGAACGAACAATCGCGGTGTTTGTCACGACTGAAAGGAGACATTGCTTTGTAATCTTAACGGCGGTCTCCGCAGGATGCTTCAGGACGAAGACCTCCCAGGCTTCGAGGACAGTCGAAATTTGCTGGTCGTAAAACGAATGTTTGCAGATCTTCGGCCGTAATCATTCTTGTAGGAAATATAGCTGGCGGCGCGGACAAATGGCTCAATCAAATTGTCGAGCATCCTTGAAAGAACGCCGAAACGCGGACGGATTGTAAAAGAAACAAATACTGTCTGACTGAGTTCCGGCTCGCGCCCGAATTCGTCGTGCAGCCGAGACGGCTTTTTGGTAGCGAGGGGAGCGGCTGTCCTCTGCTTTTACCCGCGCCGCCGAGGGTCATGGCCCGCGCGCCTCTGCGGATCATAATCACCGCGGCTGAAGCCTTCAGCACGTTCCGGGGGAGGGGGCGAGCAGGCGGAGGAAGCCGGCTCCGCGGCGAGGATGTAGGCGCTGAGCTGAAACCGCGGAGCGATAGCGACTAGCGGTCCTGGCGCTACAGATCCCCAAAGGCCGGACCTGACGGCTATGCAGTCGAATAGCGACAAGAAAAGACTCTCTGCCATCGGGCGTCGGATGAACCATGCCCTCAACGGCGAATGAGGCCAAATCGGTGGGCTTCGTCCAGCAGGACCCGCACCGAGGACGGTTGCCAGTTCTTGCCGCTGCGCACAGGCCGTTCTCCCATCTGGTCCAGTTGCGCGGCAATGTCGCGCAGCGACAGGTTGGGATCGGCAATGGCAATTGCCGCCACCAGCTTCATCAGATAGTCTTCGGGAGCCCGGCGAGGGGATCGAGCAAGGAGTTCCTTCTCCGCGAGCTTTTCGCGTACCATGCGATGAACAGCGCGACGAAGGCGTTCGACGGTCCAGTCGTGGCCACGGCGATTGAGAACCCGCACGACATTGTCCCAACTGTGCTGCGGCCGGAGTTGACGCACCATCGGCAGCCACGTCTGCGCCGATGCAATGAGTTCATCGAGATAGAGCTTCTCCCGTGCCTGCGAGATTGCCTTGATCGCCTCCGGCCGTCGTTCTCGCAGACCGGGATTTCCAGGAAGCTTGCCGCGTGCCTTCGCCGCCTTAATGCCGGCTTTGGTACGCTCAGCGATTAGCGCCCGCTCGAGCTGCGCGACGGCGCCGAGGACCTGAAGGGAAAACATGCCCTGCGGGGTCGACGTATCGATTGGATCGCGGATCGACCGGAAATGCACGCCGCGGGCCTCGAGGTCCTCGATCACCGACAAGAGATGACTGACGGATCGGGCCAGTCGATCGAGGCGCACGACAATGAGGACGTCGCCGGCGCTAAGTTCAGCGAGTAATCGCGTCAGCACCGGTCGAGCCCGCGATGCTCCGGAACCATGCTCCTGATGGATCCGATCGCAGCCGGCTGCACGCAGCTCGTCCAACTGGGCATCGTGGACCTGTTCATCCGTCGACACCCGCGCATAACCGATCAGCCGCTTGGGAGATTGTTGGTTGTCAAATGTTTGTGGCTTTGCCATCGCGCTTGTAACGGCCCTGTCTCGAAGTAGTTTGTACAGATAAGGCATGCGTTAGAAATCGAACAGTTGCAAGCGTGTTTTAGGCATTGAATAGTAGCCCGCCAGACTCGAAATGCCGCCGCAGACGAGCAACGGAGCGTCCGGATGAGCAAACGCGCGTCCGCGGGCTTCTCTGGCGGAAATGCCGGAAAAGCAGCGGTTTCGGAGATGGCTGCGAGAAGAGAACCCTGCTGAAGAGCGCCGGCGCATAATTCCGGAAGCGAGGCGGGACCACGTGCGCCGACTGCGGCCGTTGAATTCTGTCTTGGCTAGTCCGCTCATCCGGGGCTCAATCACCCTAGAAGCCCGTGAAACCGGGCGTTTCCGGCGATCCAGGACCACCGACAAACTGATCTACGGCCTGAAATCCATCACGTCCGATAAGCAGTACTTATCGGAAGTGAGGAGTCGGCGCACCAGCCGTAATAAGTAACAGAAATAGAAGCGATAATCACTTCCGTGTGGGAAAAGAAGAATGTTAATTCATATGGTTAATGACATGTGAAGACCTCAAGCTTCAGTCAAGTTGCCGGTGGTGCACGCGACGAAAGGAGCCGAGAGAGTATTCGAGCCGAGGCCGAGCCTGCGCACCACTTCGGTGGCAAGCTCGGCCGAGAACAGTGAGCGGACCGGTATGCGGACAGCGCTCAGCCAGTGGCCCGTGCCGGCCTACGCCGCCTCCCAGACTTGGTTCAGGATTTTTGCCGCGAGCGCCGCCTTGTCCTGCGGCAGAAACCGGCCATAGTGCTGCTGCACCACATCGGGCGTATCCTGGATCGCATAACTCGCCTGCTCGTAGGATCCTGTCTGCTTGAGGATATGCGTCGCCAGAATATCGCGCACGTTGTGCGGACCGTGCGGCAGCAGACCCTTGATGGCGCCGCGACCGGTATAAGGGTTGTAGATGCCATATCGTTGAATGACGGTCCGCCAGGCTTCATAGAAGGTCGTGGAGTCGTATGCCGCGTCGGTGCTGATCGTCTTGACCGTCTTCACGAACAGCGTGCCGGGATCCTGCGCGCCGGCGAGCAACACAGCGCGATGCCGGTCGATATAGGCGTCGAGGTATTTGTAGAGATCGAGCAGGTCGGGCAGGATCAGCCGGAACGGTTTCTGGCCGAAGAAGGACGAACTGGAATTCTTGAAGGCGACGGACGGAGTGAGCACTTTCCAGCCACGCTCGCGGTCGCTCCAGCGCGGCTCCCCGCACTTCATGTCTTCCAGGCGGCGCTCCGACGCGGGAAAATGACCGCGCGGGCAGACGCGAAGCTGCCGAAGATTCTTTTGCCGCAGTCCCAGATGAAGTCCGAGCCGCAACATCAGGAAGGAGCGGACCGCTTCAGCCGCTGGCCGCGGATAGAAATGCTCGTCCGGCATGCGCTTCAGGATCTCGTCCGTGATTTTGCGATACTCTGCCAAAGGGCTCTCCGCTTCCAGGATCACCATGATCGGCTCGAAGGGATCGCGATGCACCCGCATGACCCGTTGAACTTCCTTGGAGCGATTGGCAGCATGCCGATGAAACGCGTCGCAAGCGCCATGCCAGTCGCGCGAAGCGAATTCGATCTCCTCTGGGGCGATCAGGCCTTCGATGGGTCTGACATTCCTCAGAAGCTCCGGATGCTGCCGGATCCAGCCGACCTCGGCACGGGCGAGGGCCTGTGCGACCATCAGCATGTCTTCTTCCCACTTGGTGTAGAAGCCGCGCCGCTGCTCGCGCCATTGCAGATACCAGTCCCAGACGCCTGGGAAAATCAGCAAGCCGAAGGTCAATTGGCTGAGCGGGACGCCGCGGCGCTTGACAATGCCGGAGGGTGAGGCGGCCAGCGCCCCGAACATCAGCCCGAGATGCTCGATCTTTTGCGATGCCGTTTCCTCGCCCCACACGCCATTGCGCTGGAAGCCGATCGCCGTCAGTGTCGAGGTCTTGAACCGGATCAGGTCCGCCATCTCCATCGCCAGCCGCGGCGGCGCGTCGACTACGCCGGAAAGAAGATCTGGATCCTCGAAGGGGCCGTCCGCACTGCGACTGGCGCCGCCAGATAGCACGCCGGATCGAGGAGACAGGGATCCGCCGCCATAGGTGATTCCGGGAAAGCGGATGGCATAGCGTTGCTTGCTGGCCGCCGCCTGGTATCGGCGATAATCGGTGGAACCGGAGATGATGACACGCCGCACCCAGTCGATGATCTCCTCGCGCTTGGAGAAGGGCAGGCTGCCAAAGTCATCCGGTAGATGCCACGCCAGTCGCCGCCGCTCGGCAGGGCTGATATCGCCAAGGTCGTGACCGTTGAGCGAGCGAGCCTGATGCGGGAGCTTGGCCTTGAAATATCCCTCCGCCAGAAGGTAGCGCCACTCGATGCGGGCGAGGATTTCGAAGCTGGCAATGGACCTCGGCGCGCGTTCACCCTGGATCCATGACAACAGGGTCTTGTGGTCGAAGTTCTCGCCGAGGCGAATGATGGCGCGATAGAGTTGCCAGTAACTGTCGCCGAACCGGCGCATCTGGTAGATGAGCGCGTCCTGAAAGCGCTCGGGATCTCCCGCCGCTTCGAACAGCGGTTCGGGAAATTCCTGGATCGGCTTTGGCTTTGCGCCTCGCGGCGCAGAGGCGGGTTGGGTCGGGGTGTTGTCGCCGCCCAGCCGTTGGGGCTTACGGGTGGAGGATGCCGTTGGCGCTGTAGCACGACGAACGGGTTTGGGCGATCTGGTTTTTGGTTTTGGCCGCCGAACGTCTTCCGCCGCGGGTGGCATGCCGAGCCAGCGGAGGATGGCGTCGAGGCCGGGCGCAGGTGGTTTTTCAGCGCCGGTGTCAACTCGTCATCGATCCCACAGGCTTCACCGATCGTCGTCCAGTCGATGCGCCCGTTCAGCAAAGGCGGCGACTTGCGATAGGTGATCAGGCTGATGAGGTATGGTCGGATATTTTCCAGGACGTGTTTCGATGCGATCGGCGCAATGCGCACGTCGCAGAAGTCTGAGATTTTTCGTTGAAAATGACGTGAGGAAATCTCTTCTCTTGGCATGCTCGCAGTCCCTCTCGGCCCCAATGCCGAGGGCGAGCGGAAATAGGGGTTGTCCTTTAACAAACGGTATATCCGAAAGTGCAGAAGACCCGTCGCGGTGGGTGTTTTGGGTTATCTTCCCCGGGAAGGGTATTGAACTGCGCCCATTTTGACCAGACACTCAGCAAAACAGGAGGGCTCAAGCACAGGCTGGTTTGAGCCGGAGAAGACGGTATCACCAAGCGCCAGACGTGACGGCGTTGCAAGAAGCCGAGATGGGCTTAGGACCTCCGTCCGCGAGATCACTCTCCTTCCGAACTGGTTTCCGGCCCCATAAGGGTGATGAGCGTCAAGTTATTCTCAGGAAAATGCAATACAACCATCTGGTGATCAAGCGGCCGAGTTGCTACAATCGATGCGAAGAGGGAGTCGATCGCCATTGTCCGATGGAAAGAACAGAATTCAGCACGCCGATCCAGAGATATGAACGACGCACCTTAATCGATATCGACGAAGCGCATCGACCTTACCTTGCTGCGGCCATCCTTCGTTTTAATGCGATGAATGCTGTGGCGAAGGTCGAATTGTCTACACAAATAACGTTATTCGATGACGGTTCGCCGCTGATCGACGTGTTGATTTCGGATTTTCAACACTGCCTCTATCGCGAAAAAATTTATACAGAGACGCTTCCCCTGCGAAGGGCGCTCATCAGTGGTGTCCTCGGGCGATGACCGTCTTCCCTCTGAAATTCACGCGTTTGGCTTCTGATTACCTATTCGTTGACGACGCCGGTGGATATTTCCGGGCAGATGGCAGATTCCTTGAGCGATACGCAGGTGGCGATCTGACTGCCTCAGATAGCAGGTTTCTTCATTCGAACGGGCATGCATTCGATGAAGTCGGCGACCCAGCATATATCGGATTTGCATATCGGTGGGCACAGCGACTGCATCGTCCGCAGGAGCTGAACTACGTCATCCTCGTGCCGACACTTCGCTGCAATTTGGCGTGCGGCTACTGCCAGGTGTCGCGGGTCAACGAAAACACCAGTGGGTTTGACTGGACCGAGGACACGCTCGCCCAGGTTCTTCGTTTTCTCGATGGCATGGACACAGCAAGTGCGAAAATCGAGTTTCAAGGCGGCGAACCGCTTTTGCGATTGGATCTGTTGGAGACGGTTCGAGAGTTTGCGCGGCGCAAATTCAAGGATGTAACCTTCACCGTTTGCACCAATCTGCAGTCTGTTTCCGATGAAGCCTGGGCGCTTCTCGACGCTTCGGACACATTCGTTAGCACGTCGCTGGATGGCGACCTTTCGGCTCACCAACGGCAGCGGACAATCACATCCCGCGGCACCGACCAGTTTGTTTCGAACCTTCGCTATGGGATCGGAAGGCTAGGGCAAGGGAAGGTGTCGGCGTTGCCCACGCTTGATGTCAACAATTTGCCAACCCCGAACCAGATCATTGAGACGTTCGGCGACTTCGGCTTTCGTTCCATTTTCCTCCGGCCTATCAACCATCAAGGTTTCGCTCGGAAGCGATACCAGACAATGGGCATGGATGAGCGATGGAACGACTATCATGGCCGATTCATCGATGCGTTGATCGAGCACAATTGGACAGCAGATTTCCCTGTCGAGGAATTCTACTTCACGCATTGTCTTCGCCGGGTGCTGCGCGGCGGCCATAACCACCATGTGGACCTTCGCAACCCGAACATCCTCGGTAAGGACTACCTGGTCATCGATTTCGACGGCACATTTTATCCGTCGGACGAAGCCAGGATGGTGACGAGAGTGGGGCAGATCGACCTGAGTGTCGGCAACCTTTGGGATGGCATCGATCAGGCAAAGCTGGATGTCCTGAATGAGGAAGCGACTAACTCGTTCCATCCAGATTGCATCCACTGTCCATACCAAGCGGCCTGCGGCATTGACGTGATCGACGACCTCTCCCGGTATGGTCGTATCGACGTGCCGAAGCGTGACACTACCTTCTGCCGACGCCACACCGCGATCTTCGACAAGATATTCGAGCTGCTCTATTCGGATGACAAAAAAGCTCACAAGAGCCTTGCGGCATGGGCCGGAATTCCGGAGTTCGATCCTTCGCTGGCTCCGACACACAGATGATCGATTTGCGGCTCAAGATCGATGACGTTCCAATCGACCATCCAAGTATCATTCGCCTGCGCACCGACACGGTGGAGAGTGAGCATGATGCTGTCCTGATCGATCGTGACCACGAGAGTCAAATCTTCGATCTCGCGGGCTATTCGCTTCGCGTTTACTGCGATCCCCAAACCGATCTCGACGGCGACGTGCTCCTTCTAGTACCTGGTCGAAACTCGGCTCATCGATTGCTGCGAGCAGGGTCGAGGCACAACACCTTCCTGGTTACCGAGCAATGCGACCAGCTCTGCGTGATGTGCTCGCAGCCTCCGAAGAAATATCACGCCGACCTCTTCGACCAATTCACAGTCGCCGCCACCTTGGCCCCGGAAAACGCGCGCATCACGATATCTGGCGGTGAGCCGCTGCTGCACAAACGAAGACTGTTTCAATTCCTCGTCGCCGCTGCGAAGGCCCGACCCGACATCTCATTTCATGTTTTGACCAACGGCCAGTTTTTCGAACCTGACGACATTGCCCTACTTGATGAGATCGGAGATCGCGTCCTGTGGGGCATTCCACTGTATGCACCTAACGCCGAACTTCACGACAGCATCGTTGCAAAGCGGGGTGCCTTTGCAACGTTGTCGCAGAATTTCGTGACGCTAATGAGGGCGGGGGCGGCCGTCGAGCTTCGGACGGTTGTCCTTCAGCAGAACTGGGATGTGTTGCCACAGCTTGCGGACTACGCCTCGACCCGGCTTCCGTTCATTGATGTCTGGGCCGTCATGCAACTAGAAAATATCGGTTACGGCAGAATGAATTGGGCGCATTCGTTCAAGGATACGTCGCTGGATTTCGGCCAACTGCGGAGCGCCGTCAATCTCGCGATTGGGCGCGGTATTCATACTCTTCTTTACAATTTCCCGCTTTGCACGGTTCCCCCACTGTACCGGCATTTGGCACCAAGCACGATTTCAGACTGGAAGAACAAATTCCTGGAAGAGTGCGGCGAGTGTACGTTGCGCTCCACTTGTGGTGGATTTTTTGAATGGTATAAAGCTGATCAGGGGTTTGGGGGACTGTCACGACAATGAAGAAGCGCAAGGTTTACCTGGTGCCGTCATTGATTGCGGCCGGGTTCATGCCGTCGAAAGGTGATGCAGCGCCACTTGTCGGCCTTACCAAAAAGAAGCCAGAACCCACTCTCTTTGAGCGGCTGCAGGTCAAGCAGGTCTACACCCTCGCAGGTCATAGCTCACATTCGAGCCACGCAAGTCATAGCAGTCATGCTAGTCACGCGTCAGGCTCTGGTGGCGGATACGTTGTGCCGCGCGGCGACTACAACAACAGCGCGACCTATACGCAGCCCGACCCGACGCCGAGCTATTCGCCCAATCCGGAACCGGTCATCAGAAGTCTACCGACGACTCCCAACATACCGGCGACGACTTCGACTGGCAGCTATTCGACGGGGGTTGCCCCGCAATCTTCCTCGGTGAATACAGCTCCAATGCCGCTGAAGACGTTGCCGGGCAACTCAGACAAATTCCGGCGTATCGTTATTCAGGTTCAGACCGCTCTGGTTGCCTTCGGCTATTTCGGCGGCCCGGTAACAGGGCAGGTCGACGCCGCAACGAGGGTTGGACTTAATAAAATGCAGGATGCTTATGGGCTGAAGGTGACCGGAACGATCACGCCTCAAGTTCTCACAGCTTTTGGTATTTCAACAAACTAATCCGATCAGATTGGGGAGGGAGCGATGCGCTCGTCTGTCTTCGTTTCCTGCCTGATTTCATTGGCCGCGCTAATCGCAAGCCCCAGTCACGCAGCGATCAGATTTGCCCATGTGAAAGCGGCGAACAACGACATCTTGTTGATTCAAGGAACGTTCGAGCCCAGCGATCTTCCTGATAAGCTCGAAGCCGAAATCAAGAACAGCGCTCCGAAATTCATCGCGTTCATTTCGCCGGGCGGTGATACAGATGCCGCGATCGGATATGGCCGGGCTATTCGTCGGATGAAGCTTTCGACGCTGCAAGTTTCGGGTTCGAAGTGCGAGGCTGCATGCTTATTCGCCTTTGCCGGTGGAGTGCGGCGTTTTGCGGAAGACGGCTCGATGGTTGTTGATCGAACACTTCTCTCGCCGGGAAGCTTGAGCCCGCAAACCGGCACCGATAGATACAAAGCCTACTTTGCGGACATGGGCGTCGACTCCACCTTGTTCACGTTTGTCACCGATCTGACTGACGGCGATCGACGGGTGCTGTCGCTGATCGACATGGCTGGCTTTGGTCTCGTGACGGGGCAGCCTACCCCCTATCTGGCACCGACGGCGGAAGAGACTGCCGTATCCAACGAGGCGCCCTCGACAGCATTGAACGAAGCCGCGCTACAGTTTTTCCTGGAAACACAGCGGACCTGGTCGACGAACGAAGGAATGTCCTTCCTCGCGAACAACTACGGAGATCCCGTTGTCTATTACGGCTCTCGGCGCTCGAAGGCAGACGTCCTAAACGAGAAGCAACAGTTCGCTGAGCGGTGGCCTGTGCGCATTTATGCCGTTCGGTCTGGCACAGCACACGCAGCATGCTTTGATATCTGTACCGTCTTCGCTGTAGTCGATTGGTATACCTACAGCCCCGCCCGTAAAAAATCGTCGTCTGGCGCGGTAAATGCAGCGATGACATGGGACCCCGCGACCCACAAAATTCTGGCGGAGAACGGTAAGATCACGATCAAGGACAGCTCGGTGGCTGGACCGGATCGGATTATTCGTCGCTGGCTGACCGACAACGCTGCGTGCTCGTTATCGTACGCGCAGGACGCTTGTAATTCACAAGCACTGCTTCTTACGGAATTGACCAACAGCGGCTGGTGCCGCAAACCCGATGCGACTTGGGGGCCGTGCACTCCTCAATAAGTCCGACCGCCGGACTGGAAGGTGTTTTGCACCTTGGGCGTGGTTTTTTGACGCGAAACTGGCCGTTGACCAAGCAGCTCCTTCGGTACCCATCCCATCGCTGACGGACCACCAGAGACATGGACCCATCCGCTTTCCGTCTCAAGGATGGCGAGCAATGCATTCTGACCGACTGCGCCGACCGGGATGTATTTTGCACCGGGTCCATCCCTCAGTTGGAAGGGCTGCTTCATGTAAGCAAACTTTGGCTCCGGTGGGGCGATGTAAGGCGGGGCAGGCGGCTCTGATGCCGCGTCCAATGTAGACGCGGCGGGTGCGGTCGCGGCTGCCGCAAGCGCCTCGAAGATCGTAGGATCGGGTGTCGGCTCCTGATCAGCCCCAAGGGAGGCAGGTGTCGAAAATGCCGGATCATTTACTGTCGCCGTAGCGTCAACGTTCGGTGCCTGGACTACGACTGCCGGCTTACCGGTTTCCGAAGCAGAGCCAGAAGGGGTTGTGGCAGGGGTCACCATCGTCGACGGTGATGGTGACCCTTGTGCTGAACCGGCAGCAGAGGACGCGGGCCTCCCCGGCGTTGACGATGACGATGCGATTTGCCCTGAACTGGTGGGAACAGCGGCCTGCGTTGTGACGGGCCTAGTCGATTTCTCCGCGTTTTGGAGTGCGGCAATAGCAATAGGAAGTCCAAAGATGCCCCCCATGATGAGGGCTATGGCAGGCACAGCGCTCTTTCGTCTCTGTTCATCCGGCAGAGGCGAACTTGGTGCCACCGGTGGCGATACTGACGTCGCGGTCGATGGGATCGCTTTCGGGGCTTGTGCAGCCTCCATCTTTGCCTTCGCTAAAGCTTGGAGAGCGGCGACGAAACTCGCCAGCTTTCCCACTTGCGAAAATTCCAGTACCTCGTTGAGACCGCTGTCGCTTTGCAGATGAAGGGTATCGTACAGACAGACAGGCAGCTGGCGGTTGTTCCGAAAACGCCGATCGGGCCCGCCATTCTTGTTGGGGTGCTGCCAAGTGCGGTCGACGACCTTCGCGTCATGAGGGACATGACCATCTTCGATAAACCGTGACGCTTGCCAGCGAGCGCGGAGATCAGAATATGACATTGCACCGAAGCGCGAATTGTGGGCGACCAAAGCAACGTCTGGCATGAAATAAATTATCTGCTTGCCGACGTGTATCGAGGGCGGTGTGATGTTGCTCTTGATAACCTTCGGCAAAGCGTAGGCGAGCTTCGTGGCGGTTCGCTTCACCAGGTGGGATGCGCCTGCATTTCTTTTCCAGGTCGTTAGATCGTTGATCGCACCGCCGGCCTCGATATGCCATTTCCCGGCACAAGAGCTCAAATTGTCGAACGCCGCGATCGTTTCCTTGTACGCCTGCTCGACCGGACCATCGATATCATAGAAGAGAACTGTCGATCGGCGGTACGAGTCGAGCCACGACCCTACCGCCCAGGCGGGAAGGGTCGCGATCAGGACCCAAATCCCCACTGGCGGCGCTTTCGCCAGCACAAGGATGCCGAGGAGAGCCGTGAGCCATCCGAAAAGAGCCGACAACCGCCATTGATTGGCCTTCGCGTTGATTTCGTCCAACACTTCGCCGAAGTTCTCGTCGCGCATCAACAAGACGTCGCCGGACTCGAACTCGATCATGTTGACCGCAGGTACTTCAAAAGTGACCTGAGCGGGCAGTGGCTCGCTCACAGCCCTCTGTCGACGTTGGCCAGCATTGCCAAGTGACGCTCGATAATACAGTCCACCTCGTCCGGCATGAATATAGTGGCCCCGAGGTCCGGTACCGACCCTTAAGCCCTTCGCGCCGACAGAGACGCCGATACCTCCTTGGGAAAAATTAAACCGGAATGGTCCCGCCTTGACTGACTTGCGTATGTAGAATGGCACCCCATGCCCCCCCGGTCCCATTGCAACGTGGATGTTACACAGATTCCTGGCTGCAACGAAGAATTTTGTGGCTTGGCTTTTCAGGTCCGGCCCCGCGAAATTTGCATACCGTTGTGTTCGCCGATCGATAGCCGCCAACAGCTCATAACGGTAAGGCGGTTCAACTCTACAAATCGCGGTGAGCCGTAAGCGGTGTTTTCAGGCCACGGCTTTGAGATCGGGCTTTGCGGCATAGGCCCACGGCAGCAGATCATCGATCTGGCTGTTTGGGTGGTCGTT
>NZ_MAWZ01000031.1:0-28568 GCF_001854685.1 Rhizobium sp. RSm-3
CGACAGCACGATGGAATCGAACATCGTCGCTTCCTGCCAGTTCTGGCCGCCGAGCGCCAACGGGATGACGCCTGCAGCCTTCGCCTTGTCGAGCAGGGCGATCAGATCGTCGAAGCTCTTCGGCTGGGTGCCGCCGATCTTGTCCATCACCGCCTTGTTGATCCACAGCCAGTTGACCGAGTGCACGTTGACGGGGGCAGCGACCCACTTGCCGTCATAGACCGAGAACTTCTGCAGCGCCGCCGGCACCGACTTGTCCCAGCCTTCCTTCTTGGCCGTCTCGGTCAGATCGCCCATGACGCCGGCCTGGGCATAATCGAGCACGGTATAGCCCAGCATCTGCGAGGCGGTGGGATAAGTGCCGGCCGCCACCATCGCCTTCAGCGCCGTCATCGCCGCATCACCGCCGCCGCCGGCCACCGGCACGTCCTTCCAGGCAAACCCTTCCTTCGACAGATCCTGCTTCAGAACGTTCAAAGCCGCCGCCTCGCCGCCCGACGTCCACCAGTGCAGCATCTGCACTTCTTTCACGTCGGCGGCCTGCGCTGCACCGAGGCCAGCCATCATCACGACGGCAATTGCCGCCGAGCTCAAAAACTTGCGCATGAAATTCCTCCCATTTGAAAATCGGCGGCGGGCCCTCCCTGCCGCCCGATGTTTTCCGCCGTTGCGGCGGTCGACATACGGCCGCGCTCCTCCGCGCGGTTGCTAATTTAAAACGTTATAAGCTACCGGTCGTCAAGTCCTTTCTCGACTCCCGAGAAAAATATGGCTATTCCATCATCATATTGAATTACTTGTATATTTCTACACCTCGACAACAACCGCCGAAAGTCGACACGATGCAAGAGGAGGCGACGGTGGCCGACGAGGATCGGGGACGCATGCTGCTTCAGCGCCATCAACAATGCTGACGCTGAGGACCTGCGCGCCCTGTCGCCGCCGCAATTAGATTTGGCGATCGGTGAAAACGAACAACTTTCAAGGCTGACATCTTAAAACTGTTTGCATCGCGCGGGATTTCGCCTAGAAGCACGCCGTAATCCGGTCGCAGCCCACCCGGTCAAAACAAGGGAATCCAAAATATGAAGACTATCGTCGTCTGCTCTGGCGGACTCGACTCCGTTTCGCTTGCCCACAAAATGGCAGCGGAACAACAACTGATCGGCCTCGTCTCCTTCGACTACGGCCAGCGCCATCGCAAGGAACTCGACTTCGCCGCCCGGTGCGCCGCACGCCTTGCCGTACCCCATCATATCATCGACATCGCCGCCATCGGCGGCCATCTCAGCGGATCGGCGCTGACCGATAATGTCGAGGTCCCGGACGGCCACTACGCCGAGGAGACCATGAAGGCCACCGTGGTGCCGAACCGCAATGCCATCATGCTGGCGATTGCATTCGGCCTGGCCGCCGCACAAAAGGCCGATGCCGTTGCCGTCGCCGTGCATGGCGGCGACCACTTCATCTACCCCGACTGCCGCCCGGGCTTCATCGACGCCTTTCAGCGCATGCAGAACGAAGCGCTGGACGGTTATGCCAGCGTCCGATTGCTTGCGCCCTATGTCGATGTCCCCAAGGCGGCGATCGTCGCGGACGGCGAAAAGTATGCGACGCCGTTTGCCGAGACCTGGTCATGCTACAAGGGCGGCAGGCTGCATTGCGGGCGCTGCGGAACTTGCGTCGAACGCCGCGAGGCTTTCCATCTCGCCGGTATTTCCGATCCGACGGACTATGAAGACCGGGATTTCTGGAAGGCGGCCGTGTCGCAATATTCCGCGGCCGAGGTGCGTTGATGTACCGCATCACCAAGGAGTTCCATCTCTCCGCTTCGCACCAGCTGGATCATCTGTCGGCCGAGCATCAATGCGCCAGGCTTCACGGCCATAACTATATCGTGGTCGTCGAACTCTCCGCCGAAAGCCTGAACGATGACGGCTTCGTTCGCGATTATCACGACCTCTCGCCGCTCAAGCGCTATATCGACGAAACCCTCGATCATCGCCATCTGAACGAGGTCTTCGGCCACTCGAAAGTCACCTCCGAATTCCTCGCCAAACACTTTTACGACTGGTGCAGAGAGCGCTTCCCCGAGACATCGTCGGTCCGCGTCAGCGAGACGCCAAAGACCTGGGCGGAGTACCGGCCATGAGCGGAGAGAACATTCGCGTCAGCGAGATCTTTGGCCCGACCATCCAGGGCGAAGGCGCTTTGATCGGCCTGCCGACGGTATTCGTCCGGACAGGCGGTTGCGACTATCGCTGCTCCTGGTGCGACAGCCTTCACGCCGTCGACGGCGCCTTCCGCAATCAATGGATTCCCATGTCCACCGAGGCGATCTGGCAGGAGGTCACCAAGCTCTCCGGAGGCAGGCCGATGACGGTTTCGCTTTCCGGAGGCAATCCGGCGATACAGCCCCTGGGGCCACTGATCGAATTCGGCCATTCCCAAGGCTACCGATTCGCGCTGGAAACCCAGGGAAGCGTCGCTCGCAACTGGTTTCGCGATCTCGACATGCTGGTCTTGAGCCCCAAGCCGCCGTCAAGCGGAATGCTGACGGATTGGGAAGAGGTCGACAATTGTCTCCGGCTCGCCGCCGGCGGTCCCGAGATCGCCTTAAAAATCGTCGTCTTCGACGATGACGACTACGCCTTCGCCCAACAGGCGGGCCGGCGCTACCCCTATATTCCCTTGTACCTTCAGCCGGGCAACCATACGCCGCCGCCGCCCGATGACGACGACGCCCGCATCGATATCGACGGCGTGATGGACCGGATGCACTGGCTCGTCGAGAAAGTGACCGTTGATGGATGGTTTGCCCCGCGCGTGCTGCCGCAGTTGCACGTGCTGTTGTGGGGAAACAAACGCGGCGTCTGAGCCTACCCCTCCGGGAAAGCGAAGACATCGACAGGCTCGCCGAGCCCGCGCAGCGGGAAGGTGCCAAGGCTGTCCATGTCTTTCGCGCAGCCCGCCATTTCGACGAAGGCCCGCGACAGGAGCACCGGACGCTTGACCTCCTTGGTCAGGCTTTCCAGCCGCGAGGCGACATTGACCGCCGGGCCGATGACGGTGAAATCCAGCCGCCGGCGCGAGCCGATATTGCCGTACATGACGTCGCCGACATGCACGCCGACGCCGTAGCGCAGCGGATCGCGCCCCATGCGCACATGCTCCTCGTTCAATTCAGTCATCGACGCCTGCCCCTCACGGATCGCCTGCAGCAGATCGAGGCAGGCCGTGTCCTTGCTCAGCGGGAAGATCGCCAGCAATCCGTCGCCCATGAACTTCAGGATTTCGCCGCCGTAGCGTTCGATCGGATCCGACATCGCGTCGAAATAATCGTTGAGCAGATGGATGACATCGTCGCGCGGCCAGAGATCGGAGATCGCCGTAAAATCGCGCAGGTCGCAGATCATGATTGCCGCTCCGACAGTGGCGCCGCTGCCGCGCGTCGTCACACCCGACAGGATCTGCTCGCTCGCATGCGGCCCGACATAGGTCTGCAGCAACGTGCGCGCCATGATGTTTTTCAGCCGGATTTCGCTGACAAGCGTTAGCGCTGGCAGGAGATCGCGCAGGAAATCGACATGTTCGCGCTCGAAGCCGCCCGGCCGGCTGGTGGAAAATGTCACGACATGCCGCTTGCCGAGGGTGTGCTCGAGCGGCCAGGCAATATATTCGGTCAAGCCGTCGTCATGCAGGTCCTGATAGAATGAATCCAAGTCGTCGACGGCTGCGCCTTCCAGCTGCCTGCGCACCTCCTCCGCACCCTGATGGATCGCGTTGACCGGACTGGTCAGGAACTCCGGCGTGTTTTCGACGCCATAGGCGAATGTATCGATCTTCGCCTCCGCCAGTCCCTCCTTCCAAAGAATGCGGGCACCGACCCATTGCGGGTGGTTCACCCTGAAATGCAGCGTCGCCCGCGCCACCGGCACGCCGGCCGCCAGCAGCTTCCCACACATGTCCACCAGGATATTGTCGATGAAACGCTCGCCCCGCGTCTCGTTCACCAGCCAGTCGAGAATCCGTCTCCGGCGAATCGGCCAGACGCCTTCGTCCGCCTCGACTGAGGTCCCGACCTTGTTCAAAAAAGACGACATCTAAAACTCCCGCTACGCCACTTCACTGGCAAGTGCCGAACTCAATTTTCCCGCTGAATGTGGTCGATGGGAAAGCAAATGATAAGGGGAGGTATCGATTAAACCTCAGAAATCCCAATCCTCGTCCTCGGTCGCCACGGCCTTGCCGATGACATAGGACGAGCCGGAGCCGGAGAAGAAGTCATGGTTCTCGTCGGCATTCGGCGAAAGCGCCGATAGGATCGCCGGATTGACCTTGCAGGCCTCGGCCGGGAAAAGCGCCTCGTAGCCGAGGTTCATCAGCGCCTTGTTGGCGTTGTAATGCAGGAATTTCTTGACGTCCTCGGTCAGCCCGACGCCGTCATAGAGCGCCTCGGTATATCTGGCCTCGTTGTCGTAGAGTTCGAGCAGCAGGTCGAAGGCGAAATCCTTGATCTCCTGCCGCCTCTCCTCGGAAAGCCGCTCCAGCCCGCGTTGGAACTTGAAGCCGATATAATAGCCGTGCACCGCCTCGTCGCGGATGATCAGCCGGATCATGTCGGCCGTGTTGGTCAGCTTTGCCCGGCTTGACCAGTACATCGGCAGATAGAAGCCGGAATAGAACAGGAAGCTTTCGAGGAAGACGCTGGCAACCTTCTTCTTCAAGGGATCGCCGGAACCATACTGCTCCATGATCAGCACCGATTTGCGCTGCAGGAACTCGTTTTCTTCAGACCAGCGATAGGCATCGTCGACGTCGGGCGTCGAGCACAGCGTCGAGAAGATCGAGGAATAGGAGCGCGCATGCACCGCCTCCATGAAGGAGATGTTGGAAAGCACAGCCTCCTCATGCGGCGTTGCCGCATCCTGCATCAGCCTGATGGAGCCGACGCCATTCTGGATCGTATCGAGCAGCGTCAGCCCGGTGAAGACGCGGATGGTCAACTGCTGCTCGGCCGGCGTCAGCGTCGCCCAGGAAGGAATGTCGTTGGACAGCGGCACTTTCTCAGGCAGCCAGAAATTGCCGGTCAGCCGGTTCCAGACTTCGAGATCCTTATCGTCCTCGATGCGGCTCCAGTTGATGGCGCGCACGCGGGAGACGGGTTTCAATTGCATGTTCATTAGGTGGTCCCTTTTGAGGAATATGTGCGATTTGCCCCTCATCCGCCTGCCGGCACGTTCTCCCCGCGCGCGGGGCGAAGGGGGTATGCCGCAAGCCCCCCGTTCCCCACAAGCCTCTCGCAGGGCACGTCCCCTCCCCCCGTCAAAACGGGGAGAGGGTTAGGGTGAGGGGCATCTTGCTGATCCGGAGCGAATTCAAATCACAGCGTACAAGACACGCAGCCCTGCACCTCGGTGCCGGACAGCGCCATCTGGCGAAGGCGGATGTAGTAGATCGTCTTGATGCCCTTCCTCCAGGCGTAAATCTGCGCCTTGTTGATATCGCGCGTCGTTGCCGTGTCGCGGAAGAACAGGGTCAGCGACAGGCCCTGATCGACATGCTGGGTCGCCGCCGCATAGGTATCGATGATTTTCTCCGCCCCGATCTCGTAAGCGTCCTGATAATAATCGAGATTGTCGTTGGTCATGAACGGCGCCGGATAGTAGACGCGGCCGATCTTGCCTTCCTTGCGGATCTCGATCTTCGAGACGATCGGATGGATCGAGGAGGTCGAGTGGTTGATGTAGGAGATCGACCCCGTCGGCGGCACCGCCTGCAGGTTCTGGTTATAAAGGCCGGAGGTCATGACGGCCTTCTTCAACGCCGCCCAATCATCCTGTGTCGGAATATGGATTCCTGATTTGTCGAACAGCGCCTGCACCTTGCCGGTCGCCGGCTTCCATTCCTTTTCGGTATATTTGTCGAAATAGTCACCGGAGGCATATTTCGATTTTTCGAAGCCCTTGAAGCTTTGGCCCCGCTCGACCGCCAGCAGGTTCGAGGCGCGGATCGCGTGATAGGTCACCGTATAGAAATAGATATTGGTGAAATCGACGCCTTCCTCGGAGCCGTAGAAGATGCGTTCGCGGGCGAGATAGCCGTGCAGGTTCATCTGGCCGAGGCCGATCGCATGGCTGTCGTCATTGCCCTTCTCGATCGACGGAACCGAGGCGATGTGGCTCATGTCGGAGACCGCCGTCAGTGCCCGGATCGAAGTCTCGATCGTCCTGCCGAAATCGTTGGAATCCATGGCCGCGGCGATATTCAGCGAGCCGAGATTGCAGGAAATATCCTTGCCGAGATGCTTGTAGGAGAGGTCGTCATTGTAGTCGCTCGCCTCGCTCACCTGCAAGATCTCCGAGCAGAGATTGCTCATGGAGATGCGACCCGCAACCGGGTTTGCCCGGTTCACCGTGTCTTCGAACATGATGTAGGGATAGCCGCTCTCGAACTGGATTTCGGCAAGCACCTGGAAGAATTCACGCGCTTTGATCTTCTTCTTCGAGATGCGGGCGTCCGCCACCATCTCCCGGTACTTTTCCGTCACCGAAATCTCGGTGAAGGGCACACCGTAGACGCGCTCGACGTCATAGGGCGAGAACAGATACATGTCCTCATTGTTTTTCGCGAGTTCGAAGGTGATGTCGGGCACGACGACGCCGAGCGACAGCGTCTTGATGCGGATCTTCTCGTCGGCATTTTCGCGCTTGGTGTCGAGGAAGCGCATGATGTCGGGGTGATGGGCATTGAGATAGACGGCGCCCGCCCCCTGGCGGGCACCGAGCTGGTTGGCATAGGAGAAACTGTCTTCGAGCAGTTTCATGACGGGGATGATGCCCGACGACTGGTTCTCGATCTGCTTGATCGGCGCACCGGCCTCGCGGATGTTGGTGAGAGACAGCGCGACGCCACCGCCACGTTTCGACAATTGCAGCGCCGAATTGATCGACCGGCCGATCGATTCCATATTGTCCTCGACCCGCAGCAGGAAGCAGGAGACGAGTTCGCCGCGCTGTTGCTTGCCGGCATTGAGGAAGGTCGGCGTCGCCGGCTGAAAACGGCCGGAAATGATCTCGTCGACCATGTCGCGGGCAAGGGCCTCGTCGCCGCGCGCCAGGGTCAGCGCCACCATGCAGATGCGGTCCTCGTAGCGCTCGAGATAGCGCTTCCCGTCGAAGGTCTTCAGCGTATAGCTGGTGTAATATTTGAAGGCGCCGAGGAAGGTCGGGAAACGGAATTTCCTGGCATAGGCCTGATCGAACAGGTCGCGGACGAAATTGAACGAATATTGATCGAGAACCTCCTGCTCGTAATAGCCCTCGGTGACGAGGTAATCGAGCTTTTCCCGGAGATTGTGAAAGAACACGGTGTTCTGGTTCACATGCTGCAGGAAATACTGCTTCGCCGCCATGCGGTCCTTGTCGAGCTGGATCCTGCCCTCGTCGTCATAGAGGTTCAGCATCGCGTTCAGCGCGTGATAGTCGAGCGTCTCCGCCGCTTTCAAAGGGCGTTCGCCGGCGGGATGAGCAAAAGTGTTATGCGGTTTTGCGCCCGCATCCCGCGTCAGAGTTGTTCCCGTGTCCAAAACCGTTCCAATCCGCGTTTGACGTTGGCGACATCCTCCTCCGTGCCGATGAGCTCGAACCTGTAGAGGTAAGGCACCTGGCATTTCTGCGAGATCACGTCGCCGGCGAGCCCATATGTCTCGCCGAAATTGCTGTTGCCCGCGGCAATCACGCCCCGGATGCGTCCTCGATTCTCCGCATCGTTCAAGAAACGGATCACCTGCTTGGGAACGGCCCCCTTTACGATCCCTGGGCCGCCGGCGCCGCTATAGGTCGGCACGACAAGCACGAAAGGTTCGCGGATATGGAACGCCTCTGCGCCGCTTGAGGGAATGCGCGCCGCGCGCATCCCGAGCTTGGCGACGAAGCGATGGGTATTCTCGGATCGGCTGGAATAATAGACGATCAGGCCCATCGCCTTTCCTCGGTCAGGAGAGCGCGCTGATCATATCCGGACGGAACCCCGCCCAATGCTGCTCGCCGGCAACGACGACGGGAACCTGCATATAGCCCATGCCGCGCACACGATCGAGCGCCTCGGCGTCCTCGGAGATATCGACGACGTCGTAATCGACGCCCAGGCGGTCGAGGGCGCGATAGGTGGCGGTGCATTGGACGCAGGCGGGTTTGCTGTAGACGGTAACGCTCATCATGTTCCTCGTGATGTCAAAGAATTCAGGACGCAATACTGGGATCGGTCGCCTTGCGACGTCCGGGGCAACGTTTGATGGTGATCTGGCAAAGTCGGCGGTTTAAACGCCCGAGAGGATCCCTTTCGGGATTTGCGCGGGCGGCGGCCTTGATGTTCTGGACATAACTTCAACCCCGAAGTGCTCATGCGGACGTTCGGGGCAGCGCAACAGGCGCGGATCATTCCGCTGTCATGCACGCGACCTTCCGGACACCCCGCCCGTGGACATCTCGTTCAAGGCAGGTCTCCTGGCTTGCGGGTCGAAGCACCCTGCCCCAGCCTTCCCAAGGCATCATGCCTCAGTGACCTGAAATCGGACAGTTGCTCGCCGCTCACAGTTGCGGGGGCAGCTCCGGCCTTGTTGCGCCGTCATGGCGAAACGCACCGTATTCCCGTCTTAGCCTGCGATCCTGACGAATCGAAGGAACCTTGAACACTAGATATAGTATGCCAATCCAAAATCGTGTCAACGGATGGTTTTCGCCTTGCGTTACGACAGGTTTGAAATCGCTGCGTTCCTGTGAAAAACATGGATAACGAAGGCTTAAAGAAAACAGGCTGTGGAGAAGGGCCGGATGAAGAGGACCGACCCGTAGCCGGCCCTCAGATTTTGTTTCCTGGTCAGGCCCGAATCGTCCCCCGAATCGTCACTGTCCCTTTATCCGAAGCAGCCTAAGTGCATTGATCGTCACCAGCACGGTGGCGCCGGTATCGGCGAGGATCGCCGGCCAGAGCCCGGTGATCCCTAGGATCGTCGTCACCAGGAACACCGCCTTCAGCCCGAGCGCGATGGTGATATTCTCTAGGATGTTGCGCATCGTGCGTTTGGACAGTTCGATCATCCGGGCCACGTCGCCGACGCGCCCGTGCAGCACGGCGGCATCCGCCGTTTCCAGCGCCACATCGGTGCCGCCGCCCATGGCGATGCCGATATCGGCGGCGGCCAATGCCGGAGCGTCGTTGATACCGTCCCCGACCTTGGCGACGATGAAACCCTGGCGCTTCAATTCGCTGACGACCCGCTGCTTGTCCTCGGGCATCATCTCGCCGCGCCAGTCGATGCCGAGCATGCCGGCAACGGCTGCCGCCGTCCGCTTGTTGTCGCCCGTCAGCATCATCGCCTTGACGCCGGCCGATTTAAGCGTGGCAAGCCCGGCCTGCGCATCCTCGCGCGGCTCGTCGCGCATGGCGATCAGGCCGGCTGCAACACCATTGACGAGCAGCACCGATACGCTCTTGCCCTCATCGTTCAGAACAGTAATGCGTGCATCCTTTTCGCCGTCGAGCGCTCCGCGCTCGCGGGCAGCGGACGGCGACAGCAAATCGAGAGTCTCGCCGCCGACTTTACCGCTGACCCCCTTGCCCGGCAGCGCTTCCAGTTCGAAAGCCGGCGGCACGGGGACGCCGCCAGCCTTGGCGCGTTTGAGGATCGCCAGCGCCAAGGGGTGGCTGGAGCCCTGCTCCAGCACTGCCGCGCGCGACAAGATCTGCGCCTCACTCAATCCGAAGGAAACGATATCAGTCACTTGAGGCTTGCCTTCCGTCAGCGTGCCTGTCTTATCGAAGGCGACCATCGTCACCTTGCCGAGCGTTTCCAACACCGCGCCGCCCTTCATCAGCAGTCCGCGCCGGGCGCCTGCTGAAAGCGAGGCGGCGATCGCCGCCGGCGTCGAGATGACAAGCGCGCAGGGGCAGCCGATCAGCAGGATGGCAAGGCCCTTGTAGATCCATTCGTCCCACGCCCCAGCGAGGAATAGCGGCGGAACGACCGCGACCAATGCTGCGACCACCACGACGCCGGGCGTGTAATAACGCGAGAAGCGGTCGATGAAGCGTTCCGTCGGCGCCTTCGATTCCTGCGCCTCCTCCACCAGCTTGACGACTCGGGCGATGGTATTGTCGGCAGCCGCCGCCGTGACGCGAACCCGGAGCACCGCATCGCCATTCACCGTTCCGGCAAAGACGACGGCATCGACGCCCTTGCGCACCGGCGTGCTCTCGCCGGTCACCGGCGCCTCGTCGATCGCGCTCTCGCCCGAGACGATGATGCCATCAGCCGAGATGCGATCGCCCGGACGCACCATGATGATCGCGCCGACGGCGAGGCTTTCCGCCGGCACCTCCCGCGTCTGGCCATTGTCTTCCAGCAGCGCGTTCTTCGGCACCAAGGCCGTCAGCGACTGGATGCTTTCGCGCGCCTTGCCGGCCGCGACACCCTCCAGCAGCTCGCCGACGAGGAACAGGAACACGACAGTGGCCGCCTCCTCCCCCGCATTGATGATGACGGCGCCGACGGCGGCGATCGTCATCAGCATTTCGATCGAAAACGGCGTGCCTGAGAACGCCGCCATGACAGCGCGCCGCGCGATCGGCACCAGACCGATGAGCATGGCGACGATGAAGGCATAGGACCCGATCGCAGGTATGAGATGGCCCACGGCATAGGCGGCAATCAGCGCCGCACCCGAGAGGATGGTCAGCCGGCCCTTCCTGCTCTGCCACCAGGGACCGGTCATCGGCCCATGATCGTGGCCATGCAGGCCTTCGATTTCCTTCTCGCCATGATCATGGTCATGGCCGGCATGATCATGGCCATCATGATCGTGATCGTGGTCGCCATGGTCGTGGTGGCGATGATCGTGCGCGCCGTGGTCCTGCGCCGGCGCCGCGCTTCCGGCAAAGGGCCATACCGAATAACCGAGCCCCGTCACTCTCTTCTCGATCGCCTTGAGGTCGCTGCTGCCGTCATGCCGGACGGTCATCGTGCCCGCCATCACCGAGACGGAAACATCGGCGACCCCTGCCACGCGCCTGACCGCCGTATCGATCTTGCTCGCGCAGGCAGCGCAATCCATGCCGCCGACCCGGTATCGTGTCTCGCTCGTCTCAACCATGATCCGCTTCCTTGTCAAACAGAAGCATCCCTCCTACATCCTCTAGCGACTAGAGGTGCAAGAGGAAAAATCATGAAAAAGATCACGATCGGTGAAGCGGCGCGCCGGAGCGGGGTCAAAGTGCCGACGGTGCGCTATTACGAGAGCATCGGCCTGCTCGCGGCACCGAGCCGCAGCGAAGGCAACCAGCGCTCCTTCGAACCCGCCGATATTAGCCGCCTCGCCTTCATCCGCCATGCCCGCGAACTCGGCTTCGAGATCGAGGCGATCCGCACGCTGCTGACGCTGCAGGATGATCCGCACCAATCCTGCGCCTCCGCCGATGCCATCGCCAAGGCTCGTCTCGTCGAAGTCGAGCAGCGCATCCGCAGTCTGATGGCTTTGAAGGCCGAGTTGGAAACCATGGTGGAAGGCTGCGGCCACGGCCGCGTCGACCAATGCCGCGTCATCGAGGTGCTCGCCGACCACGGCCAATGCACGCATGCGCATCACTGATCCCGCCCTTGCAGGCAAGGCGTAGCCGCGCCAAAACGGCATCAGAAAGAATCGGGCAAAGACATCCATGAGTCAGAAGCGAATTGCCATCATCGGCGGCGGCCCGGCGGGCCTGGCGGCCGCCGAACTGCTTTCGCTCTCCGGCCATGCGGTGACGGTTTACGACGCCATGCCGACTTTCGCCCGCAAATTTCTGCTGGCCGGCAAATCGGGTCTGAACATCACCCATTCCGAGGATTATGCCCGTTTCGCCACGCGCTTCGGCGCCGCCTCTGCCCGGCTACGGCCGGCTCTCGATGCCTTTACCCCTAGCGATATCAGGGATTGGGCGGCAGGGCTCGGGACAGAGACCTTCGTCGGTTCGTCCGGCCGGGTTTTCCCTGATGTGATGAAAGCCTCTCCCTTGCTGCGCGCCTGGCTCAGAAGATTGGAGGCGCAGGGCACCACGCTCCGCACCCGCCACCGCTGGGTTGGATTTGCCGATCAGGGCTATGTTTTCGAAACGCCGGAAGGGCGCAGCATCGTCCATTGCGACGCCGCCCTGCTGGCGCTCGGCGGCGCAAGCTGGCCGCGTCTCGGCTCCGATGCAAGCTGGCTGCCCTGGTTACTGGAGAAGGGTGTCGAGATCGACGCCTTCCAGCCAGCCAATTGCGGCTTCGTCGTCGGCTGGCGCGAAAGCTTTCGCGAACGTTTCGCCGGCGAGCCGGTGAAATCGGTCACCGCCACCTCCGAAGCCGGCACCTTTCCCGGCGAATTCGTCATCACCGCAAACGGCATTGAGGGCAGCCTGGTGTATGCCCATGCGACGAGCCTCCGCGACCAGTTGCAGAACCGCGGCAACGCTGCCCTGACGCTCGACCTCGCCCCGGGCCGCACGGTCGAAAGACTGACCCGCGACCTTACACGGCAGGATGCCAAATCGAGCTTCTCGAACCGCCTGCGCAAGGGCGCCGGCCTCGACGGCGTCAAGGCGGCGTTGCTGCGGGAACTCGCTCCCGAGCGCGACCGAACCGAGCCCGGACGCCTCGCCGGCGTGATCAAGGCCCTGCCGGTCCCGCTTCTCGATACGAGGCCGATTGCCGAGGCGATCTCCTCGGCCGGCGGCATCCGCTGGAGCGGCATCGACGACGGCTTCATGTTGAAGGCACTGCCGGGCACCTTCGTTGCCGGCGAGATGCTCGACTGGGAAGCGCCGACCGGCGGCTACCTCCTCACCGCCTGCCTTGCGACCGGCCGCGCCGCGGCGCGCGGCATCGAGGCCTGGCTGGACCGATAGGCACCGGCGCTCGCAGACTGAACAGCAAACAAGAACTTCCCTCGATCAGGCCGAGGCTGCACGAAACGTCATGACAAGGCCATTCATGCAGTAGCGAAGCCCAGTCGGCTTCGGGCCATCATCGAAGACATGTCCGAGATGGCCGCCACAGCGGCTACAATGGACCGCCGTGCGCGCCATCCCGAAACTGGTGTCGTTTGTGGTGCCGACGGCATGGGCGAGTGGTGCCCAAAAGCTCGGCCAGCCGGTGCCGCTGTCGAATTTCGTTGCCGAGGAAAAGAGCTTTTGGTCGCAGCCGACGCAAGCGAAAGTGCCTTTCCGCTCCTCATGCAGCAGGGCGCTGGAGAAGGGTTTTTCCGTCCCAGCCTCACGTAGGATGACAAACTGGTCCGGCGTCAGCAGCTTATGCCATTCCTCATCGGTGTGGGTCACGGCAAACGTTTCGCCGGCGATCGCCTTGCCGACCAGGCCAGCGCGAACGGCAAGCGCCCCGAAAACGGTCGTCATCAGCAACAATCGTCTGTTCAGCATGATCAGGATCTCCCCATCTGGCAAAGCCTTGTTCTGTAGCAAAATACGGGCGGGAGAAGTCTTTGTTACATCCTCACCGCTCAAACACCGAAATGTGATGCCGCCCCCTTTCGCCGCACGCTGACGGCCGCCACGTGCCGCCTGATTGCAAACCCGCGGCTTTTCCATCAGACTGTGCTGAAGTTCCGTGGGAGGAGCAGATGCACGAACAGTCAGCGCATGCAGAGCATGTCTATACCTCTGCCCAGCGCGATTCCGCCGCGGCCAGCTCTCCGGTGGTCGCCTCCTGGCGGCGATGCATGACAATGCACCAGCTCGCCCCCGAGGATGAACGGGCGCCGCTGCGCCTGACCGATGAGGAATTCCGGCGTGCCCGCGAACAGTCCGGGCAGTTGATCGCCAGCGCGACTGAGGAACTCGATCGCCTCTTTACCGCCGTCGGCAAGGCCGGCTGCTGCCTGCTTCTGACTGACAAGAATGGTATTGCGCTGGAGCGGCGGGGAGCAGCCGGCGACGACAAGGAATTCCGCGAACTCGGCCTCTGGACCGGCTCCGTCTGGACCGAGGCAAGCATCGGCACCAACGGCATCGGCACCGCGCTTGCCGATGAACGCGCCGTCGCCATCTTCCGCGACCAGCATTTCTTCTGCGCCAATACCAGTCTCAGCTGCACGACGGCGCCGATCCGCGATCACCGTGGCCGGCTGGCCGCCGCCCTCGACATCTCCACCTGCCGCGAAGACGTCAACGAAATGACCCTGGCGATCTTGACGCAGACCGTGCGCGATGCGGCGATGCGCATCGAACTCAACCTCTTCCGTTCGGCCTTTCCCAGCGCCCGCTTCCTGATGGTTCCGGCCGGCGCCAACTCGGCCGCTGCCCTGCTGGCCGTCGACCGGCATGACCTCGTGCTCGGGGCGACGCGCGCCGCCCGCATCGCGCTGCAGCTGGACGACAAGCGAATCGCCGCCGGTATTCCGGCCGCCGATGCTCTCCGCGAAGCGAGCGTCTCGCAGCAGGAAGAGATGGTCGAGGCGGAGAAGGCAGCCTTGCTGCGTGCGCTGTCGCGCGCCGGCGGCAATGTCTCCCAGGCGGCGATCGCGCTTGGCATCAGCCGCGCCACCCTGCACCGGAAGATGAAGAAGCTCGACCTCCACTGATCGGCTCGAAGGTTACGCCGTTGCGGCAATCGGGCGCCGATCCTGTCGCAACTCTGCGACACTGTGCACTGCGGTATCGAAGACCCACCCTGTTCTCTTCGCCGAAACACGCACATTTTCCTCCCACTGGTTCGCTTGGAACCTGGATCATCACGGGAGGATGACATGCTTCATCAGAAAATCGTCGAGTCGCCGTTCAAGCTGAAATACGGCAACTATATCGGCGGCGAATGGCGCGAGCCGGTCGAAGGCAAATACTTCGAAAACCTGACGCCCGTCACCGGCGGCAAGCTCTGCGACATCCCCCGCTCCGATGAAAAGGACATCAATCTCGCGCTCGACGCCGCCCACGCGGCCAAGGAAAAATGGGGCCGCACTTCCGCTGCCGAGCGCTCCAATATCCTCATGAAGATCGCCCAGCGGATGGAGGACAAGCTGGAATTGCTGGCCCAGGCCGAGACCTGGGACAATGGCAAGCCGATCCGCGAGACGATGGCGGCCGACATTCCGCTGGCGATCGACCATTTCCGCTACTTCGCCTCCTGCATCCGCGCCCAGGAAGGTTCGATCGGCGAGATCGATCACGATACGATCGCCTATCACTTCCACGAGCCGCTCGGCGTCGTCGGCCAGATCATTCCCTGGAACTTCCCGATCCTAATGGCCACGTGGAAACTGGCTCCGGCGCTTGCGGCCGGCAACTGCGTCGTCTTGAAGCCTGCCGAGCAGACCCCAGCATCGATCCTGCTGTGGGCCGAACTGGTCGGCGATCTGCTGCCGCCAGGCGTGCTCAACATCGTCAACGGTTTCGGCATCGAGGCCGGCAAGCCGCTGGCGACCAGCCCCCGCATCGCCAAGATCGCCTTTACCGGCGAGACGACGACTGGCCGGCTGATCATGCAATATGCCAGCCAGAACCTCATTCCGGTGACGCTGGAACTCGGCGGCAAATCACCCAACATCTTCTTCGCCGATGTGATGGCCGAGGACGACGACTTCCTCGACAAGGCACTCGAAGGTTTTGCAATGTTTGCCCTCAATCAGGGCGAAGTCTGCACCTGCCCGAGCCGCGCCCTCGTCCAGGAATCGATCTATGACCGCTTCATGGAAAAGGCGGTCAAACGCGTCGAGGCGATCAAGCAGGGCAATCCGCTCGACAGCGCGACGATGATCGGTGCTCAGGCCTCGACGGAGCAGTTGGAAAAGATCCTCGCCTATCTCGACATCGGCAAGCAGGAAGGCGCCGAGGTTCTGACCGGCGGCGCGCGCAACGATCTCGGCGGCGATCTGGCGAACGGCTTTTACGTCAAGCCGACGATCTTCAAGGGTCACAACAAGATGCGGGTGTTCCAGGAGGAGATCTTCGGACCTGTGGTCTCGGTCACGACCTTCAAGACCGAAAAGGAAGCGCTCGAAATCGCCAACGACACGCTTTACGGCCTCGGCGCCGGTGTCTGGAGCCGCGACGCCAATCGCTGCTACCGTTTCGGCCGCGAGATCCAGGCCGGCCGCGTCTGGACCAATTGCTACCACGCCTACCCCGCCCATGCCGCCTTCGGCGGCTACAAACAGTCCGGCATCGGCCGCGAAACCCACAAGATGATGCTCGACCATTACCAGCAGACCAAGAACATGCTGGTGAGCTACAGCCCGAAGGCGCTTGGCTTCTTCTGAGAAACTCGCGTGGTGGGAGGGGGAAAAGCCCCTCCCCTTGTGGGGAGGGGTTGGGGAGGGGACTTTCTTCCTCCCGAAACTTTGGAGGAAGACCGATGGAAACGACCGTCAACGGCGAACCGCGTGTTCTCGCAACCGACGCGGCCCTTGACCTGATTACTGAGATCAAGCGCGATCATCCCGATATCCTCTTCCACCAGTCCGGCGGCTGCTGCGACGGCTCCTCGCCGATGTGTTATCCCGCAAATGAATTCATGACCGGCGACAGCGACGTCAAACTTGGCGAGATCGGCGGCGTGCCGGTCTATATCAGCGCCAGCCAGTTCGAGGCGTGGAAACATACGCAGCTCATCATCGACGTCGTGCCCGGCCGCGGCGGCATGTTCTCGCTCGATAACGGCCGCGAGAAACGCTTCCTCACCCGCTCCCGCCTCTTCGGCGGCGGCGAGGCCTGCGCCGTCCCTGATGTGACCGTCAAGGCGGTCTAATGCATGTCATCAGGAAGCGTGCAGCGGTTCCGGGCGACATGCATGAAAACAAACGACTAAAGCGCGCCGCATGAACCAAATTTGATGCGACGCGCTTTAGGGAATTTCCGCTGTAGTATTCCCATAATACCTTCTGCGCGCAGCTCTTTGTTAATCTCCGGCGGTTGGTTTCAAAGGAGGATACGATGCCAGCTTCAAAAATCCTGATGATCACGGGTGATTTCACCGAAGATTACGAAACCATGGTGCCGTTCCAGACGCTGCTTGCCTGCGGCTACACGGTCGACGCCGTCTGCCCCGGAAAGAAGGCAGGCGAGACCGTCGCCACCGCCATTCATGATTTCGAAGGCGACCAGACCTATTCCGAAAAACGCGGTCATAATTTCGCACTGAACGCCACTTTCGATAGCGTGCGGCCCGAAGACTACGACGCCCTCGTCATCCCCGGCGGCCGCGCGCCGGAATATCTGCGCCTCAATGCAGACGTCATCAAAGCGGTCCGGCACTTCTTCGATGCCGGAAAACCCGTAGCCGCCATCTGCCATGGCGCGCAACTGCTCGCTGCCGCCGGCGTTTTGAAGGGCCGCACCTGCTCGGCCTATCCCGCCTGCCGGCCGGAAGTCGAACTTGCCGGCGGCACCTATGCCGATATCTCAATCACCGATGCGGTCGCGGACGGCAATTTGGTAACGGCGCCGGCCTGGCCGGCGCATCCGTCGTGGCTGCGCCAGTTCATGGCCGTGCTCGATGCGGCAGCGCTGCTCGAAACCAACGCCGCCTGAGGAGGCGGCACCGGGAGGATGACATGTGCGAATTGTTCATCAAGGCGGATGCGCGGCTCTGGGAAAGCACCACCCGGTCGCTACGCATCGACGGCATGGTGACCAGCGTCAGGCTGGAGAACTTCTTCTGGTCGAAGCTCGAGGAAGTCGCCCGGCGCGACGGCATGAATGTCGTCCAGCTGATCACCCGGCTGCATCATGAATCGATCGATGCCGGCCATGATCTTGGAAACTTCACCTCCTTCCTGCGCGTCTGCTGCGCCCGCTATCTCGACCTGCAGCTCACCGGCGACATCCCGGCCGATATCACCCGCCCGATTTCCGGCCTTGACGCCCCGGAAATTCTCGGTCGCGAAAGGACCAAATATCACTGACGGCCGACCCGACGAGACCGTTGAGCAACGGCGACGGAGCTGCCTGCGGCTAGCTCCGAGGGCAGTACTGCAGGATGTCTGACCTTGTCGCGGATTCGTGGGCTTGCCTTGCGGCGCAGCCTGTATCAACAATGCGCGCCATCAAGGACCGGCACCGGCAGGAGATCGATTGCCATGAACGACCAGAAAGCCGTGATCGTTACGGGAGCCGGCGGCAACCTCGGCAGCGCCGTTGTCCGTGAACTCGCCGCCGGCGGTGCGAAACTCGTCTGCATGAACCGTTCGAGCCAGGAACTGGAAGCCTTGGCCGGCGATCTTCCCGCCTCCACCGAGTTTCTGTCGATTGCCGGAACGGATCTCACCGATTATGCCTCCTGCGCCGCCGCCGTCGCGCGGGCCGTCAAGCGCTTCGGCGGCGTCAGTGCCCTGGTCAATACGGTCGGCGGCTTCCAGATGGGGCCGGTGGGGCCGGATGCGCCTGCGCAATGGGAGACGATGATGACCGCCAACGCCCGCACGGCGCTGACGATCAGCGCCGCGGTTCTTCCAGCAATGAAGGCCGCGGGCTACGGCCGCATCGTTCATGTCGCTGCGGCACCCGGCCTGAAGGCCGGCGCCAACCAGGCCGCCTACGCCGCCTCGAAAGCCGCCGTCATCCGGCTGACCGAGGCGATCGCTGCGGAAAACCGCGACCACCGCATTACCGCCAACTGCATTTTGCCCGGGACGATCGACACGCCCGAGAACCGCGCCGCCATGCCCAATGCGAAAACGGACGGCTGGGTATCGCCGCAATCGATCGCGCGCCTCATCGCCTTTCTGATTTCGCCGGCCGCAGCCGTCGTTACCGGCGCAGCAATCCCGGCCACCGGACGCGAATAAGACCAGGGCTATTCGGCTTTAGACGGTTGCATGCCGCTCGGCTTGAGGTACGATTCCTCCTCATAGGATGCGCGGGTAGCGGGCGGGGCGCGATGGTGTTGATGATCGCATTGCGGCGGCATTTGCCAGAAGGCGGATGGTTTCGATGACGGACGGTCCCGCATTGCGCGCCGTCGGCGCGACCAGCCTGCTGCGCGAGGAATGGTTCCTCGGCGTCAGCGTCGCGACGAGCTTGGCATTTCTTGCTTTCCAGGAGCAGATCTTCGGGCAGCTTTCCGATCCGATTTGGTTCACGGTCGTTTTCGGGTGGCTGTTTGCCGTCGTACTCGGCTCCGCTCTGTCGGTCGTGCGACACGCAGACCACCTGGCGGAGCGGCTGAAGGAGCCTTACGGCACGCTCATTCTGACGCTTGCCATCACCTCGATCGAGGTGATGGCAATATCAGCCGTCATGCTTCACGGCGAAAACAATCCCACACTTGCGCGCGACACGCTGTTTGCGGTCGTCATGATCATCCTGAACGGCATGGTCGGCCTGTCGCTGTTGCTCGGCGCATGGCGGCGACCGGAGCAGCAGCATAACCTGCAGGGCGCCAACGCCTATCTCGGAGTGATCGTACCGCTGGCGACCTTGAGCCTGGTCATGCCGACATTCCTGGCAGGCCCGGACGGACAGCATCCATCTGCACCGAGACAACTGATACTGGGCATAATATCGGTCGGCCTCTATGCGACGTTCCTGTTTCTTCAGGCCGGCCGCCATCGCGACTATTTCGCTGACGACAGCAACCGTCAGGAACCTCACAGCGAACATGTGCCTCGCCACGGACCGGTCTGGCCTCACGCCATCCTGTTATTCGCCTATATGGCTCCCGTCGTCTTCCTGGTCGAACAGCTTGCGCGGCCGATCGATTACATTATCGAAACCCTGCATGCGCCAACCGCATTTGGCGGTGTTGTCATGGCCATCCTTGTCGCGACGCCTGAGGCAATCAGCGCCGTGCGCGCGTCTGTCGCCAACAATCTGCAGCGCTCCGTCAACATCTTCCTCGGTTCGGTATTGTCGACGATCGGGCTGACGGTGCCGGCGATGCTTGTTGTCAGCCAGCTCTACGGACACGCCGTGACACTCGGCCTGGAACACGGCGATCTGGTGATGCTCCTGCTCACGCTTGCCGTCAGCATCATCACCTTCGCCAGCGGCCGCACGCATCTCATGCAAGGTGCGGTCCATCTGGTGCTTTTCCTGGCTTACGTGCTGCTCATTTTCCAGCAATGATCCACGCGAGAATAGCAAAGTAAAGAGTTCCACGCTCCGCCTGTCTTCCGCTATGATAACGGCAGATATTGCACAGTTTGCAAGCATTGCGGCGCTTGCAGCATGGACGTGACGATAGGGAGACCGGACTTGATCTCACTGTTGCTTGGCGGACTTGTCTTTGTTTTTCTGTCGGCGGCAACATCGATAGGAATGATGGTGCGCGGCCGCTTGCCGGACCATCATCTCAGTTCGGAATCCAAGGATGTCATCAGGCTCGCGACCGCGGTGGTGGGGACGCTCTCGGCTTTGGCGCTCGGTCTGCTGATTGCATCCGCCAAATCGACCTATGACAATGCCGAAGTGGAGATGAGAACGGCCGCCGCGAGGGTCCTCCTGCTGGACCGCGTCATGGCCCAATACGGCCCGGAAACCGACGATGCGCGTCGGCTGCTGCGCCAACTCATCGAAAAACGGCTGAGCCGCGGCTGGACTGCCGAGACCACCGACGCGGCATCCGGCAAGGCGCTGGGAGAATATCAGGATATCGAGGCGGTTCAGGGCGACCTGCGATCCCTGTCGCCGAAGGATGCCGTTCAGCATTCTCTCCAGACGCGCGCTCTTGATGTCAGCGGCATGGTGGCGGAAACCCACTGGCTGCTGGTCGAGTCCGGCAGCGAGGGCCTGCCCTGGGCCTTCCTCGCCGTTCTCGTCTGTTGGCTCTCGCTGCTTTTTGCGACCTTCGGGCTGCAGGCGCCGCCCAATCCGACGGTGCTGTCCATTCTCTTTGTCTGCGCGCTTTCCGTCGCCGGCGCGGTCTTCCTGATCTCGGATATGGCCAATCCCTATATCGGGCTGGTACGCGTTTCCGATGCACCCTTACAGTCCGCCCTCGAGCGCCTTGGAAAGCCGTAGCCGGCTCACGGCAGTCGTCGAAACCCGGCAAACGCCCCCATTATCGGGCTCCCCGCTTCACCACAGTTCAATTGTGCACCAAGGGCTATTGCAATTTTTAGCAATGCCGCGACATAATATCGCATGCCTTGAACCTTCGGCAGACAGGTGGGGGTCGACGTCGAGGCACGCATGAGGACTGGGCTCGTACAATGTCGGGGCGGCGGCAATGCGTGGGAGATTGCATCGGAGTCTGCGATTTTTTCTGACATTTGCCGGCATGGCAATGCTCGCCGGCTGCGGGGAGAGCGGCAACACCTATGTTCCCCCTCCGCCGCCTGTGGTTCGGGTCGCGCAGCCGGTCCAGCAGCCGGTGACGCTCTATTTCGAACTCACCGGCAATACCGCGCCGCTGAATGCCGTCGATATCGAGGCGCGTGTCCAGGGCTATATCCAGTCCATAGACTACCAGGACGGCATGATGGTGAAGAAGGGCGCCAAGCTTTTCGGCATCGAGCGCGACACCTATCAGGCGCAACTGGATCAGGCGAAGGCATCGCTCGCCTCGCAGCAGGCCTCCCAGGTCGGCGCAAAGCAGGAATATGACCGGCAGCTCAATCTCATGAAGCAGCAGGTCACCACCCAGACCGCGGTCGACAGCGCCAAGGCGACGCTCGACGAGGCGAATGCCGCCATCCTCAACGCCCAGGCCAATGTCGAACTCGCGACGATCAACCTCGGCTATACCGAGGTGCTCGCTCCCTTCGACGGCATCGTCACGGATCACCTCGTCGATATCGGCACGCTGGTCGGCGTATCCGGCCCCACTAAACTCGCCAGCATCGTCCAGACCGATCCGCTTTATGCCTATTTCAACGTCAGCGAAACACAGGTGCTGATGATCAAGGAAACCTTGGCAAAGCAGGGACATACCTTCAGGCAGACGGACCTTCCGAGCATACCGGCGGAGATCGGTCTGCAGACGGAAGAAGGTTACCCGCATAAGGGACATCTCGACTACGTATCACCTCAGCTCGATACCTCGACGGGCACGCTTCAGGTCCGCGCCCTGTTCGACAACAAGGATCACGCCATGCTGCCCGGCCTCTTCGTGCGCGTTCGGGTACCGGTCGGCCATAACGACAAGGCTCTGCTGGTGCGCGACGATACGATCGGAACGAACCAGCTGGGCAGCTACCTGCTTGTTCTCGGCAAGGACGATGTCATCGAGCAGAAGCAGGTCAAGACGGGCCAGCGTGAAGGTTCGCTCCGGGTCATCCAATCCGGCCTCGATCCGGCTGACTGGGTGGTGACCCAAGGGATTCAGCAGGCCATTCCCGGCAGCAAGGTCACGCCCGAGAAGATCGAAATGAACCCGGCGGTGGGCGCCGCCGGCAATGCCAAGGCCGACACCACCACGCAATGAATTCGCCACCACGCTTCATCTGAACGTCTAAGGACAACAGCATGATCTCGCGTTTCTTCATCGAGCGACCGGTACTCGCCAACGTCCTGGCATTGGTCTTCGTGCTCGTCGGCGCGGTCGCCCTGTTCCAGCTGCCTGTGGCGCAATATCCGAATGTCGTGCCGCCGACCGTGCAGGTGACGACGCGCTTCCCCGGCGCCAGCGCCCAGACCCTCGTCGACACCGTCGCGCTGCCGATCGAGCAGCAAGTCAACGGCGTGCAGGATATGCTCTACATGCAGTCGACCAGCGCCAGCGACGGCACCTATTCGCTGATCGTGACCTTTGCCATCGGAACGGATCCCGATCAGGCGCAGGTTCTGGTGCAGAACCGCGTCGCCATTGCGATGTCGTCGCTTCCCGAAGCGGTGCAGCTTCAGGGCGTGACGACGCAGAAGAAATCGACGGCTATCCTCGGCTTCGTCAGCCTGACCTCATCAGACAGCCGCTATGACAGCCTGTTCCTGTCGAATTACGCCGTCATCAATCTGCAGAACGAACTCGCTCGCCTGCCTGGAGTCGGCAACGTGACGGTGTTCGGCGCCGGCCAATATGCCATGCGCATCTGGATGGATCCGAACCTGCTGCAGGCGCGCGGCCTGACGCCGCAGGATGTCGTCAGCGTCGTGCAGCAGCAGAGCCAGGAGGTCGCCGCCGGCCAGATCGGCATTCCGCCAGTGCCGCAAGGGCAGGTCTTCCAATACACGCTGAATGTCAATGGCCGGCTGAACGAGGCCGCCGACTACGAGAACATTATCGTCAAGGTCGAAAGCGGACAGGGCGGCCGCATCACGCGCGTCCGCGATATCGGCCGCGTCGAACTCGGCGCCCAGACCTACAGCCAGTCCTTTACGCAGAACGGCCGACCGGCGGCCGGCATCGGCATTTTCCAGCTGCCGGAGGCGAACGCCATTGCCGTAGCGCAGGCGGTGAACGCAAAGATGGAGGAGCTCTCGAAGAGCTTCCCGCCCGGCCTCGAATATCATCTGCCGTTCGACACGACGAAATTCGTCAAGGCCTCCATCGACGAGGTTTACGTCACCCTGATCGAGGCGGGTGTGCTGGTTCTCATCGTCATTCTGGTTTTCCTGCAGGATTGGCGGGCAATGCTGGTGCCGGCGACCACCGTTCCCGTCACCATCATCGGCGCCTTCGCCGCCATGGCGGCCTTGGGCTTCACCGTCAACCTGTCGACGCTCTTTGCCATCGTTCTCGCCATCGGCATCGTCGTCGATGATGCCATCGTCATCGTCGAAGGTGTAGCCCGACACATCGAGGCCGGTATGTCAGGCCGAAAAGCGGCCGAGAGGGCCATGGAAGAACTGCTCGGCCCGGTCATCGGCATCACGCTGGTGCTGATGGCGGTTTTCATTCCGGCCGCCTTCCTGCCCGGCCTGACCGGCCAGCTCTACCGGCAGTTCGCGCTCGTCATCGCCGCGACCGCGCTGATCAGCGCCATCAATGCCGTCACGCTGAAACCGACGCAATGCGCCCTCTGGCTGCGCGCGCCGGTACCGCCGGAGAAACGCAACGTCTTCTATCGCGGCTTCAACAGGGGCTATGATTGGGGGGAGCGCCACTATGCCGGACTGATCGGATCGATGACCCGTCACAGCGGCATCATGGCCATAGCAGCGCTCGCGCTGATCGGCGTCGCCGTCTGGGGGCTTACGCGCCTGCCGACCGCATTCCTGCCTATCGAGGATCAGGGCTATGTGCTGATCAGCACGCAATTGCCCGACGGCGCCTCGAAAGAGCGAACCGATGCCGTCATGGAAGAGGTCGGTAAGATCGCCGAAGCCACCCCGGGCGTCGATCAGGTGCTGACCATCAGCGGCCTTTCCGTTCTCGACAACAATGCCAGCCTGCAGAATGCCGGCGTCGCCTATGTCGTTCTCAAGGATTGGGACGAGCGCGGCAAGGAGAAGGGACAGGACCTGCTGTCGATCTATCAGCATCTGAACGACGCCCTGCAGCACGTGCTGACCGCCAAGACGCTCGTGGTCGTGCCGCCGCCGATCCAGGGCGTCGGCAACGCCAACGGCTTTACCATGCAGGTCGAGCTCCGGAACGGCGTATCCGACTACCCGCTGCTGCAATCGCTTGCCGATACGATCGTCAGGAACGGCAATGCGCAATCATCGCTGCAGAGGCTGAGCACGCCCTTCCGCTCGAACGTGCCGCAGCTTGCGGTCTCCGTCGACCGCATCAAGGCGGAGACGCTGGGAATTACCGTGGGGCAGGTCTTCTCCGCCCTCTCCGGCTATGTGGGATCGAGCTATGTCACCCAGTTCAACAAATTCGGCCGCACCTTCCAGGTCTATGCGCAGGCTGCCTCCGATTTCCGCGTCAGCCCTGACGATATCCGCAATCTGAAGGTCAAGGCCGGCGACGGGACGATGGTGCCGCTCGGCACGGTCGTCGATGTCACCATGACACAAGGCCCCTCGCTGATCAGCCTCTACAACCTCTATCCCACCGCCACCATCGTCGGCGGACCGGCCGCCGGCTTCAGCTCCGGCCAGTCGCTCGAGGTCATGGAACAGATCGCCGACCATACATTGCCGGCGGGTGCCGGCTTCGAATGGACGGCGCTTTCCTATCAGGAGAAGGCCGTGGGCGGGCAGATCTACTTCATCTTCGCGCTCGCCATGCTGCTCGTCTATTTCGTGCTCGCCGGCCAATATGAAAGCTGGATCCTGCCGCTGGCGGTCATATCAGCCGTGCCGCTCGCCCTGCTCGGTACGGTGGCGGCACTCATGGCAGCCGGCGTCGCCAACAATCTCTACACGCAGATCGGCCTTATCCTGCTGATTGCGCTCGCAGCCAAGAATGCCATTCTCATCGTCGAATATGCGAGGGAAAAACGGGCCGAAGGCATGGAAATTCTCGACGCCGCCGTCGAGGCCGCCCGCCTGCGTTTCCGGCCGATCCTGATGACGTCCTTCGCCTTCATCCTCGGCGTCCTGCCGCTGGTGCTGGCGACGGGCGCCGGCGCATCGGCCCGCAAGTCGATCGGCATATCGGTATTCAGTGGCATGATCGCCTCGACCTGCCTCGCTATCCTCTTCGTTCCTTCCTTCTACGTGCTGCTGCAGCGCCTCGAGGAATATTGGAAAGGGCGCGGCGCGACCGCAAGCACGGCCGCACCAGTGGCGGAGGCGGAGATATCGAACATCAGGTAAGGCGATCGCAGCAATTATTGCACGATCACCTGCACATAAACGTTGCCACTCTTGGCGTAATAATAACCGCCGCAGCGATAATAATAGCCGCCGTAATAGGGACCGTAACGGCAGCCTGCCGGAAGCACGGCGATGGTTGTCGTCGTGCGTGTGACCACCCGCCGCGTCGTCCGGCGGGCCACGCCCGCATAGGAGAGCGGCGTCAGCGGCCTGCCGATGACGGCGCCCGCCGGCGTGGCAAAGCCGACCGACAGGGGCATGGATCCCTGCTGTTCGATGTGAAAGCCGGTGAATGTCAGAACGCCGGTCAGGCCGAGGGCGAAGAACAGCTTCTTATAGGTCATTTTGCCTCTCCCATATCGGCGGCCTCAGGCAACTCGTCGAGTGATTGCAACTCGCTGAGATCGACCGTCTTCGCGCTGGCTGGAACTTCGATGGTGTAGGAAACGGCCGCGACATCCGCCCCGCTTTTGAAATCATTGATTTCTAGTGTGTATTGCGGCGCCTGGACGACATGCTTGCTGGTAATGACATAGCGGCGGGGTATCGGCTGCGGGCCGCTCTGTATCCAGATCTGCCAATCGATTTCAGGCGTCCGGAAGGCCAGATATTCGCATTCGACCCCATCCACGAAAGCGCTGGAAATATGCTTGGCCTCCGTCACATCCGACATAAGCACATCATAGACGTTGGAGGATAAAAGATCGGCGCCCGGCGCTTCGACACCCGCGGTCATCAGCCTGTCAATCAGATCATCGAGCGAACCCTTGCCGTCGATCTTTGCATAGGCATCGAGGTTCTTGCCATGGACCGTCAGCGACGAACCGTCGAAACTCACGTCGAGGTCGGCAAAGCCGCCGGTCCTGGTGACGCGCAGCTTGTCGGGGCGGGTCAGGTTGGCTGTCCCCGAGCTGACGAACTGGAGTTTCTCGAAGGCGGGCGTCACCGCTTCGAGCGACGATTGGTAGGTGAAGGAGATCGTCTTCTGCGCCGTCAGAAAATCGGACATCGTCTTTAGAAGGGCCTTCGCATCATCCGCCCACGCGCTCGTCGGCGGTGCGAGGCTGGCGGCAAGCGAAGCACAGAGAAGAATCTGCTTCAATCGCGGGAAAGGGAAAGTCGATGACATGGCAATGCCTTTCGTTGGTGTCGTCATTGATTTCATCGAAATGCAGATGCAGCTGGCAGACCTGCCGGAGCCGGACATGAAATGTGAGAGATGCAATGCATGCGGGCAAACGGCCGCCTGTCGGCCCTTGCGGGATCGCGCGCACCGAATTTATCGCTGGAGCGCGCAATGGTCTCTTTCTGAGAGCGAGTATCGAGGGGACGCTACAATCCCGAGGTCAGCACGCGATGGCACGCTGGTGATACGCGCTGCAGATTGTCGCGCAGGCAGGCAATGCCCCGCCCTCCCCCTAAAGGCACCATACGGCACAAGGCCCGGAAGTCCGCTCCGCAAGTTTCCCGCAGGATCATCACTTCCTCACGTGGGGAGAAGGCTGGCATCATTGCCCGAGGGGCCGGCGTGATCGCACCGGTGGCAGCCGCATCGCCGGGCGCCGGCGCCCCCGATCCCCCCAAAGCCGCAACAGCTTGCTGACATGGTGCCGATAGAGCGGCACTATGCTGTTGGAGACAGCTGAGCGCCGCCGCACCGCCCGGCGTGACACCGGAACATTGCGCCATGAAATCCCGCTGACAGGCCGATTTGACCGCATTGCGCTGCGCCTGCGTCGGCGTGCCGGTCGCAGGCGCAGGGCTACTCGCCGCGGTATTTGCAGGCGCAGCCTGCGTCGGCTCCGCGGATGTCGATTTGGGTTTGACGTTCACTGCCGACACCGCCTTCTGGCAACCTGCCGAAAGCGTCGCGCTATGCTGCTGCAAACAAGTGAGCGCCTCGATGCCTCCGGGCGTAACCCCCGAGCATTTTGCGATGAAGTCTGAGCGGCACTCTGCCTTGATCGCATCGCGCTGCTCTTCGGTCGGCGCTTGCGCGGATGCAATCCCGGCGAAGAGCACCATCGCGCAGAACGCGGGCAATGCCGAGATTGCCGATAGAAGACGATGCCTCCCATGTAGAGACGTCAGTAGAGAAGGCCCCCATTTTCGCATGATTCCCCCCTATAAATCTTTGATCTACTTCATGAAATCGAACTACCCCCTGAATAGGATAATAGGCGCCGCCGAATGGACGGACGTTGCTTGCTGTCATAGAATATAAGAAGCGCCTGAACTACGTATATTAGAATATTATCTCTTTAGCAACCATCTCGTCGTCGCAGAAAAATCGATGACAACTTGCAAGGATATCATCTCGGGAGTCCAGAAACGCAAAAACCCGCCGAGAGGCGGGTTTTTTGCGGAAGTAAAGATTGGTTGCGGGGGCAGGATTTGTTGTTTTCTGTCCCTCTGCGTCGGCTTTGCCTCCTTGCGGGCCCCTGATTAGGCATTCAATCCTCGACCCGTTACCAAACGAAAAGCCCGCACGAGGCGGGCTATTTATTTGGTTGCGGGGGCAGGATTTGAACCTGCGGCCTTCAGGTTATGAGCCTGACGAGCTACCGGGCTGCTCCACCCCGCGCCATGGCAAGTCGTTTGGACTTGCAGGAGTATTATAACACGAAAGGCCGCTTTGTGAGCGGCCTTTTGCGACGGCATAGGCCGTTAGTCAGTTTCATTGTGAGAAGATTTGAAGTTGCGTTTTGCAGACCTGGCAGCGACCTACTCTCCCGCGTCTTAAGACGAAGTACCATGGGCGCAGGGGCGTTTCACGGCCGTGTTCGGAAAGGGAACGGGTGCAGCCACCCCGCCATAACCACCAGGTCGGCAAAGCGCAACTTTATGTTTGAGAAGCTGGTGATGTTTTCACATCGTTTTATTTGAACACGTCTTCAAGCATCATCGAATTTTGTTCGATGAGCACAGTCAATGAGAACGATCAAGCCGAT
>NZ_MAWZ01000032.1:0-28186 GCF_001854685.1 Rhizobium sp. RSm-3
CCCAGCCCCTGAGCGGAGCCATATTCGTCTTCACCCAGGTTTCATCAATGAACACGAGGCGATCAGGATTGATCTCGCCCTGATGGCGCTTCCACCGTTCACGTTGACGGGCCAGCTTCGGCCTGTTCTGCTCGGCCGGCAGCACGGTTTTTTTTGAAGCTTTTGCCTTCACGATGGAGAAAGCGGCAGATATTGGCTGGATGGACTTTGAGGCCGCGATCCTGCAATCCCCGCGCCAGCCACTCAAGCGTCACATGCTCCGACCCATCGATCATCGACAAGACCCAGACGCGATGCTCCCCGCAGATCAACGCCCGTCGATGACCGCCCATCTTGCCCGGCTCAACACTGCCGGTACGGCGTTGGCGCTGCGCCCACTTGATCACGCTCGACGGCGCGACATTCAGCGCGGTGGCAACCGCATGACATGTCTCGCCTTGCGCCACACGCCGCATCGCCAGTTCACGCAAATCCATCGAATAAGCACGACCCATCGAACAAGCCTCCATCGCTCATTCAATCAAATCTGATTTGCGACAAAAGCGGAATCCCGATTCAACCAAGTCGCAAACCGCTCTAGTGTGACTGAATTGGAGATAAGCGAATGACGAAAAGCACAGCCAACGCCCCTGCCGTGAACGAGGTGCGGGACAGAATTCTCGAGACGGCATCGGAGCTCTTCTACCGGCGCGGCGTCCGCGCCGTCGGCGTCGATCTGGTGGTCGAAAAATCCGGTGTCGCCAAAACCAGTCTTTACCGCCATTTCGGCACAAAGGACGATTTGATCGCGGCTTTTCTCAAGCGCGAGGACCTGGACTTCTGGAGCACCTGGGACCGGGTAACCGAACAGCACGCGGATGACGCCGGGGCTGAACTCGACGCCCATTTCGAGTGGATCGGCGAACGGGTAGGGCGGGACAATTACCGGGGCTGCCCACAGATCAACACGGCGGCCGAGTTTCCGGAAGCCGGCCACCCCGCCCGCAAAGTCGCCGAAGCCCATATGCGTGAAATGCGGCGGCGCTTGAAGACCATCGCCGGGAGACTGGCGGTTGCTGCACCCGACAGGCTTGCCGGGCAACTTGCGGTGCTGATCAACGGCGCCTTTGTCAGCATGCAGGTCTTCGAACCCGGCGAGGCGACGGGTCTGCTCCGCGATGCCGCGCACGCCCTGATCGCCGCTGGCCGCAATTGATTCACTGGCGGCACATTTCCAAGCGTTGGGAAATGGGTCAAAGGAACTGGCTACTTGGAGCCGGTGTCCAGCGCGATACCCATGCCCAGATCGGGGAGGCGTGCTTCCACTGCGGCCATAAGCGCTGCGGCGTCGGCAGCCGAAGATCTTGTCAATAAAGGCACGGCTGGTTCCATAAATACCTCCTACACCACTGACACTGAAATAGCGGGATCGCCGGTTCTGGCACGGCGAGAGCAGATCAATTGCACGGATTTCATGGTCTCGTGGTTGCGAACGGCGGCTCTCGGGCAGTTGAGCTCGCCGGAGGCCTTGCAGCGGCTGGCCGATATCCGCCGCAAGGATCCGGATTTCGAACGCACCTTATGCTCGGCGTCGGCTATACCGTGCTCGAGGATGAGAAGGGCAGCTCGATGTCATCGGCGGCCTGAAGGTCTGGTCGGTCGAGACCACGATCTCACTGAGCGGCGGACCGCTCGGCGGCTCTTCGGCGAGAGATGACGCTACCTGGGTGGATGCGATGGCCGGTCTGCGCGGCGTCTATTCGCTGACACCGACCGTCTATCTGACGGGTTGGGGGCTGATCGGTGCCGGGGGCGCCGACCTCGACTGGGATGTGGGCGGCGTCGGCTACAAATGGAACGACACGATCTCGGCCTTCATCGGCTATCGCGCCCTCGGCGTGAACTACAGCAATGATACCCTGACCAACGATATCGTCGAGCACGGCCCGATCCTCGGCGCCGTCGTCCACTTCTGAGGAGGCAGAACGCCGCGTCCGCCTCATTCGAACGAGAAGATCTTCTTCCAGTCAGCCTTCATGTCGACGACCAGCCAGTTGCGGCGGTTGGCTTCCTCAAGCGCCTTGTCGAGCTTGCCAAAGGCCGATTGCCGGTCATAGGCATATTCGCGGCCGGCATCGGTATGGTGGACCAGCATGGCAAAGCTCTTCTTGGCGACCGTCGTCCAGCGCATCATCTCATAATCACCATCCGAATTCCCGGCGGCGAAGATCGGCTTACGGCCGATGAACTCGTTGATGCCGACCGGCTTGCCGGGGCCGTCATCGATGAAGTTGATCTTCGGCAGGCGCTTGAGGACGGGAAGATCGCCGACGATCGCATATTCGGTAAGAATGGTGCTTCCAACCACCTGCTCGGGGGGGATGCCGTAGAGAGTTTCCGTCACCGGGCGCATGAACTCGACGCCGCCGCCCGAGACGATATAGGTCACGAAGCCGTTGGCGCGCAAATAGTCGAGAAGCTCGCGCATCGGCAGATAGGTCATTTCGGTATAGGGCTTCCCGGTTTTCGGATGCTTCGCCTCGGTGAACCACTTGGCGACGATATCGTTGAACTCGTCGGTCGTCATGCCGGCATGGGTGGCCATGGCAAGCTCGACCATCCCGCGCTCCCCACCCTTGGCGACGCCCGTGAGATCGTCGCCCAGAACGCTCTTGAACGGTTCCTTGGTCTTCCATTCCGGATGCTGCGGCGCCAGTGTCTTCACACGGTCGAGAACGAAACCAAGCTGGGTGTAATAGGGCTGTTCGGACCAAAGTGTGCCGTCATTGTCGAAGACGGCAATCCTGTCTTGCTGCGCAACAAAGTCGGGGCCGCCTTCAGTGACCGTTGCCTTGACGAACTCCATGATGCGGGTCTTGGCCTGCGTGTCGTTCCACGACGGCAGCGGTTCCTGCGCCAGCGTCGGCACGATGCCGATCGCCAGCAGCACCAATGCGGAGAGGATCGAAACGAGAATAGTGTCGATGTCACGAAAGGCCTTCTGCATGGATATTCTCCCATCGGGACTATGGACGAAGCCGCAGACGGGATCTGCCAGCAGGTGGCAGCCCTGATGCCTGAAGTTCGCACGCAGAATTGCGCAGCGAAAGGCGGTGCGGAAGTACTTTACGGTAAACGCCGCGGGTGCTTACGTTAACGCGGCTGTAAATGCCGCCGGAGGCTTGTGAGGCGAGCTCGATGGCAGGCGCGCTTCTTCCTTGGCGAGGCGATCGATGTTCCGTGTGCGGTTGCCGAGGACGCCGAAGGGATAGGCGCCGATATTCGTCTTTATCTGTGCAACCGATCCGCCGTTGCAGGACAAGGCCGGCCACCACACACGGAACATCCGGTGAAGACGGCGATGCTGACGCCTGATCTGGAGGATGGGCAGCTCGGGCGCCGAGAACAGCCGCCAATTGGTGGGCGCATGTCGATGCCGCGAACCCAGAATGCGATGGCTTTCCAGTCCAGACGCGAACCCGAAAAGACCGCCCGCCACCCGTAAGCGCGGCTGCACGGGGAGGCCGCCACGGCCTCCCCGTCCGAGAGGATTACTGTGGCGCGAGGCGCTCCAGCTCGTTCAGCCGCTTGAGCGCCGCTTGTTGCCTCAACATGCCGTAGTTGATGCCGCTGGCGTTCAGCGAGCTGCCTTCCTGGTAGGGATACTTGTCGAAGTCGGAGAAGAAGTCCTTGATCTTGCCCTGGATCGGAACCAGCAGCCACATGTTGCGGGCAAGGAATTCGATGGCGCCGCCGCCGTCTTCCATGCCGCGTTCATAAGGATCCATCCGCAGGTTGGAGATCATGGCCCAGCTTGGGACTTCGCGGGTGGCCGTTGCGATATTGCCGTGGCTGGCGATTGCGAAAGCCAGTTTCCAGTCGTTCCAGCGTATGGCGTTCAGGTTGCCGCCCTGGTCGAAATAATACACGGAATCGCGCGGCCCTGCCGGGATCTCGCCTTTCAGCATCGGGCCGAGATCGTAGCCGTCGAGGTGCACCTTGAAGGTCTTGGTTCCCGACTGGAAGCCCGCCTTCATCTGTTCCTTGACGTCATCAATACCGGCAGCGCCTGCGAATGTCGGCAGCCAGTCCATCAGCGTGACGATGTCGTTGACCTCGGTGCCCGGTTTGACGGCGCCCGGCCAGCGGACCATCATCGGGATGCGGAAGCCGCCTTCCCAGGTGGTGCCCTTTTCGCCGTGGAACATCGTTTGCGCGCCATCCGGCCAGAGCGCCAGTTCGGCCCCATTGTCTGTCGTGTAGAGTACGATGGTGTTCTCGGTGATGCCAAGCGCATCCAGCTGGTCGAGAAGCTGGCCGACGTGACCGTCATGCTCAACCATGCCGTCGGCATGGATACCCTTGCCGGTCTTGCCCATGGATTCTGCCTTGAGATGGGTGAAGACATGCATGCGTGACGAATTGAACCAGCAGAAGAACGGCTTGTCGGCCTTTGCCTGGCGGTCGATGAAATCCTTGGCCGCGGCCAGAAATTCCTCGTCGATCGTTTCCATGCGCTTGGTGTTCAGCGCACCGGTATCCTCGATCTTGCCATCCGCCCGTGAGTGGATCACGCCGCGCGGTCCGAACTGGCGGCGGAAGGCCGGGTCCTTCGGATAGAAATAGCCTTCCGGCTCTTCCTCGGCATTGAGATGGTAAAGATTGCCGAAGAACTCGTCGAAGCCGTGGTTGGTGGGCAGGTGCTGGTCCTGGTCGCCAAGATGGTTCTTGCCGAACTGGCCGGTGGCATAGCCCTTGGTCTTCACGACGTCGGCGATGGTCGGCATCCAGTCCTGAATGCCGTGTGGATCGCCCGGCATGCCGATCGTCAGCAGGCCGGTGCGGAACGGCTCCTGCCCGAGGATAAACGAGGCGCGGCCGGCGGTGCAGCTCTGCTGGCCGTAGCTATCGGTGAAGATTGCACCCTCTTTGGCGATGCGGTCGATATTCGGCGTGCGATATCCCATCAGGCCCATCGTGTAGGCGCTGATCTGCGGGATGCCGATATCGTCACCGAAGATGACGAGGATGTTCGGCGGCTTGGCGGATCCGCTGCCGGTCGATTGTGGCTGCTGCGTCTGCGCGCTCGTATGCTCGGCAGTTGCGCCGACGGCAAGCGCGCCAATGGCAAGCGAGCTTCCCGCGAGAAGAAGGTCTCGACGGCTGACAGATGTCTTGCCGTCCGCCGCCGGTCCGGTTTCATAGTCCTTCATCGATGATACTCCCCAGTGGTGAATATGCGCCGAAAGTCCTCTCGCAAACTTGCCAGTTGCGGAAGTACGTTACGGTAAATGGCAGCGTAAATGCCGCGTCGAGCGGCCAAACTTCCTGAGTTTATAGAGCAAAAGCAGTCGCTTATGCATGTCCTGGCCGCGTTGGAAACGGTCAAGATCGATGATGGTGAGTTATCGGCGCTGATCGCGGAGGCCGATCAGCTGGCGGCTCTCTTGATGCAGCGGAAGCCGACATGGCTTGTCGAGGTGTCTTCCGGTTCCGCATGGCGGGCCGCGGGGCGGTAGCGGCGGCAGTAATTGGGAGCGCAGAGATGCGATCCGCCTTTCAGCACGCGGCGTGCGATGCGGATCTTGGGTTGGTTCGCATCGTAGCTTTGATCGGCTGCGCCGCCGCGCGGATTGCTCGGGATGCAGCAGGATTTCTGCGCCGGTTCCGGGTGGCGCGTCGTCCAGTAATCGCTCGTCCATTCCCAGACATTGCCGATCATGTCGTAGAGACCGTAGCCGTTCGGCGGGAAGGAGCGGACGGCCGACGTCCGCTCGTGGCCTTTCGGCTTCGTTGTCTTCGTGGGGAAGACGCCCTGCCAGGTATTGGCCATCAGCCTGCCATCCGGCGTCAGCTCGCTGCCCCAGGCGAATTCGGCGCCGTCGAGGCCGCCCTGCGCGGCGAGTTCCCACTCGGCCTCGGTCGGCAGATCCAGCCCCGCCCAATCGGCATAGGCCTTGGCATCGGACCAGGCAACGTGGACGACCGGGTGATCGAGTTTGCCGCGGAGATCGCTGATGCCGCCGAGCGGCCTGCGCCAGGTAGCGCCGAACTTGAACGTCCACCATTGGCGGATATCGGGTCCATTGACGCCTTTCGGCTGGACGAAGAGCAACGAGCCGGCGCGCAGCATTTCCGGCTGCGCTCCGGGATAGTCCTCAGCCAACGGGGTCTTCTCGGCCATGGTGACGTGGCCGGTGGCCGTGACAAATTCCATGAATCGGCGGTTGGTGACCGGGATCTCGTCGATCCAGAAGCCATCGACCCGGACGGGATGGGCGGGAGCCTCCTCCGGATAGTGATCATCCGATCCCATCGTGAAGGTTCGTCCAGGGATCCAGAGCATGCCTCCTGGATCGGTTTGGGAGGACTGACTGTCCTCGAATGCCAATGCCATGACCGCCTCCCAGGTTTGATGGGGGCAGTGTTGCGCAAGAGCGGGGCGCGGAGAAGTACGTTACTGTAAATGGGCGTTACGTTACGCGGCCTCCAGGCCCATGCGGATTGAGCGCCGCGAGCGGTGAGGCCCTGACGATCTCGGCCGATTGCCGGAAGCCGGCATCGACAGCGAGTTGCCGCCTGTCGATCTCCGCCCCGCCCGAATGGAAGAGCCGTTGCGAGAGATTGCCGATCTGGGTTTTCAGGCTCGCAGGTCCATTCGCGCTCCAATCGGCGAGCGTCCGATGGCCGAGACTACAACTCCACGATTGAAGGGCGGCATAGATTTCCGCCTCGGTTCCGGAGTGGATGACCGCGCGCACTTGCTTCAGGCGATTGCCGTAGGAAGTCAGGTGGCGCTGTCTGGCGTTTCTGATCTCTGCAGCAAATAGCGGCAAAGTCCGGCGGACAATCCAGACGAACGCGGCGATGGCGAGCAGCCCGGCGATCACCAGTGACAGCATCTGCCGGATGGCATGCGGCGATCGCCGTGGGGCGTCGTCGAGAACCGGTTTTATCGCTGTTCCGGTCTGCGCGGCGGCAACTGTCACCGGAATTGCCGGCAGTGACGCAATCTTCGCTTCGTGCGATGCGACATCGAACCATGGATAGGATATTGCCGGGATGCGGAATGATCCCTCCTTGTCTGCCGTGTAGACATAGGTCTCGGTCCGGCGGCTGACGGTGTCGCGCCCAGTGGCGATGCCATCGTCGATCTTCGGCGGCTTCTGGTACTGGTGCAGCCCATCGGCGGTTCCCGCACTGACCGGCGGCATCAGCATTGCCTGCGTTTCGCCGGCGGAGAGGGTGATCGTCCGGACCAGGGCGTCTCCCGCTTTCAGGGATTGCGGGTTTCGATCGAAGGACTGCTCCATCACCAGGTTGATCGCGGCGAAGGCGATCGGGTTTTCCCCGGAAGACGGCACGACCGTGAAGGATATGGAGGGTGCTTCGACCTTGCCCTTGGCTGGAGCACCATTGACCGAATATCCGAATGCGATCTCGATCGGCGGCGTCGTGAAGGTGTCCGAGACCTGCGGAACAATGGCATAGGTCTTTCGAATGCCGGAGTAATCGACGCCGTCGAGGGTCCGGCGGACATTCTCGGAACGGCCTTCGGAGAGTGTCACCAAGGCATTCGGCATGTCGAAGAGCGGAAATTGCGGCGGCGAGGTGAAGAAGTCGGGGACGAAGACATCGACATCGATCCGCACCTGCTGGCCGGGCACGATCTTGCCGCCATCCTCGACGCTGACCTGTGCGAACGGGCCGGCGGCCAAGGCAGCGCATGGCATCAGCAGAGCGAATATTACCATTGCTCGGATCATTGTCCCGCCTTCTCCTCTTCGAGGGAAAACTTCCGCGCCAGCAGATCCGCCGGGCTGACCTGAATATTCTTCATCCACATTTCGGATGTCTGTTCGGCCGCGGCGACTTCGCCCGCCTTGCCCTTCTTGCCCTTGTCGTCGAACTGCATGCTGTCGGGCTTCTGGTTGGGGTCCTGCTCCTGTTCCCGCTCTTTATCCTCCTCCTGTTTCAGGAGACGCTGGGCGACCGAAAGGTTCGCCGCCGCGTCCGGCCAATCCTTACGCTGCTCCAGAGCCTTGCCGTAAGCGGCGATCGCTTCGGCAAAGTCGCCGAGATGCAGGAGCGCGTTGCCCTGATTGTACCAGCTCTCCGGGCTCTCCACCGATGCGAAGGCGTCGAGCGCGTCTTGATATTGCGCCGCCTTGTAGAGGGCCGCGCCCTTCCACATCGGATCGTGGAAGTGCTGGGCAGCCTCCACATAGTGTTCCTTCTCGAAGGCCACCCGCCCCTGCTGGTCCGGCGTCAGCCACATGTCCTCAAGCGCACCGGCAACGGCCGGTACGGGCAGGAGGAGACGGATCGAGAGCAGCATCGTGGCAAGCTTCACCAGCCAGCCGCGGCGGAAGGAGAAGGCCGATAACAGCGCGGCCGGAATGATCAGCCACCAGCCGAGATCGAGCCAGCGATCGCCCTGGTCTGCAGTCTGCTCGGAGAAATTCGTGCGGATCCGCTGCGCCAGCCAGCGGATATCGGCGTCGTCGCCGGTGACCGTCGCCACATCGGCGCCGGTATCGCTGCCGAACTGTTTGAGCGCTGCCGCATCCAGCTTGCTGTTGAGACGCGCGCCGCCGCTACCGGAAGCCAGGCCGCCGCCCGGTGGCTTGATGATCCCGCCCTCCGGCGTGCCGATGCCGAGCACGGCGATGCTGCTCCCAATGGCCTTCAGCGAAGCCGCGGCCCCGGGCTCGATGCCATCGGTCAGCAGCACGATGGTGCCCGCCGCGCCGTCGCGTTGCATCAACCCATCGGCGAGCGTGATGGCGGCCACGGCGTCCTTCCCGGGCTTCGGCATGATGCGGGTGGCGAGCGCATCGGTGTAGGTCTCGATCAGGTCGATATCGTCGGTGAGCGGGACGACGAGATGCGCACTGCCGGCATAGGCGACGACCGCCGTGCGCGCGCCGTTCCGACCGGCCAGGATATCGTGGATCTTCAGCTTCGCACGCTCGATCCGGCTCGGCGTAACGTCGATCGCATCCATCGTCTGCGACAGATCGACCGCGATCACCAGCGAGGCGGTGTCCGAGACGAAGGGCGGAGCTTCGCGTTTCCACGTCGGCCCGGCGGCACCGAGAGCCGCGAGCGCGATGATGATCGCCATGATCCAGGCGGGAGAATAGCCGCGCGTTCTTGCCGGCTCGACGATCAGGCTGTCCAGCAGGTGCGGCGCAATCATGCCCCTCCACCGATTGCGCAGATCGCTGGAGCGGGCCGCCATCCACAGCATTGCCGGCGGAGCGAGAAGGGCGAGCAGCCAGAACGGGCGCAGGAAATGGAAATCCGAGATCATGCAGGTGACCTCCGGCGCATGACGCCCGCAAGCCCGCTCGCCCCGTACCAGACACAGACGAGCAGCACCGATGCGCCAAGCGGCCAGTAGAACAGCTCGATGCGCGGACGCCAGGAGAGCTGCCTCTGATCTTCCGGCGTTATCCGGTCCAGCTCGTCGTAGATCCCCTGCAACTGGCTCTGGTCGGCGCCGAAGAAATAGCGGCCGCCGGTGGTGGTGGCGATCTTCTGCAGGGAAGCGGTGTCGAGCTTGTCCTCGCCCGTGGCCGCAGGATCGCCGATGCCGACCGCGTGGATGACGATCGCTTTGGTTTTGGCGATCTCGGCCGCCTTTAGTGGCGGCATCTTGCTGGCGGTGTCGTTGCCGTCAGTCAGCAGGATCAGCACCTTCTCCGGCACGTCGGTTTTCTCGAACATGCGGATCGCCAGGCCGAGCGAATCTCCAAGCGCGGTGCGCGGCCCGGCAATGCCAGGTAGCAGGCCATCAACCAGCGTCCGGACAAGCGCATGGTCCATGGTGAAGGGCGCCAGCGGGTAGGGCGCATCGCCAAAGGCGATCAGGCCGAGGCGGTCGCCCGGCCGCTTGGCGATGAAATCGCCAACCACGGCGCGGACCGCATCGACCCTCGCATTCGCCGCACCGTCCGGCGAAGCGAAGTCGCGGGTATCCATCGATTGCGACAGGTCGAGGGCGAGGAGAATGTCGCGCTGCGGTTCGGTCTTCTCCAGCGGCGGCTCGACATATTGCGGGCGGCTGAGTGCGACCACAAGCAGCAGCCAGGCGAGCACGTCGACGCCGGTCTGCAGCCAGGAGCGTCGTGGTACCACCGAGCCCTCGGTCGGCTCGATGCCGGCTGCCTTGGTCACCTGATCGAAGAAGGGAAGCCGGATCGAGGCCGAGGTCTCGCGGTGCGGCGGCAACAGCCACCAGACGAGCAGCGGCATCGGGATCAGGAGCAGCATCCAGGGGAGATCAAGCTGATACATGATGCTCCTCGATCCAACGCCGCGTATCGAGGACGAGATCGCCTGCAGCATCGGCGTCCAGCGGCGTCTGCTGCCGGTATTCGAGATCGTCGAAGAGGACTTTCAGACGTTCGCCGGCGCCATCCCCATGGGCCGCGACGAATTTTGCCCATTCGGCGCCGGACAGTCCCGCGACCTGCGCGCGGGGCCAGGCGGAAAGCGCCGTGCGTTTGACGAGCTCACAGAGCGCCTCGGCGGCCTCGGCCTGTCCTTGCGGATTGCCGATCGCCGTCTCGATGTCGTCGAGACGCTTCAGCGCCTCGCGCCGATAGGCATTGCGCTGCCATCTCCGATAGGCGACCACGGCCCAGGTGAGCGCTGCGGCGGCGAGAAGCACTGCCACCAGCAGCCATCCCCAGGTCTGCGGCATGATGGAGACCGGCGGCGGCAGCGCGATGTCCTTGAGCGAGCGCAGCGCCGTTTCCGTCAGCGGATCGAGCTTCGGCTGCTGCTCCATCAGCGCCTCCGCTGCCGCCAGGCGGATTGTTCGAGCAGGCTGCGCAGTTGCGGCGCCGTTTCTTCGGCAGTGGAGATCGGCAGCATCGGCAATCCGAGCTGGCGCTGCCAGTCGCGCAGTTCGCGGCCACGGTCCCTTGCGAACTTGTCGATCGACTGGCGCACGCCCGCCTGCCGGAAGGAGAGTTCGGCCTGCAGCGATCCGCCGCTGACGACGATGCCGCCGGCCTTCGGCAGATCCAGCAGGAAGGGGTCATAGATCAGCAGGCAGATGACATCGTTGGCGCTCGAAAGCTGCAGCAGAAGCTCGCGCGTCGTCTCGCCATGGCCGTCGAAATCGCTGGCGACGACGATCAGGAAATCGTGGTGGGCGATGCCCGCCACTTTCTCCAGCACCCGGTCGAGGGCGCCTGGCGACGGTGCCCCTGTGTAGCTTGCCTGCAGACTGCCGTTCATGGCGGCGATCTTCGAGGCGAGCGCGATCACGGCGTTGCGGCTGCGATGCGGCTTGACCTCGCCGATCTCCTCGTCGTTGAAGACGAAGCCGCCGACGCGATCGCCGGATCCCAAAATGCGCCAGGCGGCAAGGATCGCCGCTTCCGCCGCGGTGACGGATTTCATGGCGCGGCGGCTGCCGAAGAACATGTTGATGCGCTGGTCGGCAATGACGATCGCCGGCCGTTCCTTCTCCTCGCTATAGACCCGCACGACCGGCCGCATGGTTCTGGCGGTCACCCGCCAGTCGATCGAGCGGACGTCGTCGCCGGGCAAGTATTCCCGCAGCTCCTCGAAGGTGAGCCCGCGCCCGCGCATGGCCGATTGCATCCGGCCGGCGAGCTGCTGGTGGCTGCGCGCCCGTTGCAGGAAGGCAATATCCCGGGCGCGGCCCTCGAGCGCCACGAGATCCTGCGTCGTCACATGGACGCCGCCGCTGCCGGGCGGCCCGCTCATGAGACGGCAACCAGTTCGGCGATCCGCCCGATCACCTGGTCGGCGGTGGTGTTGGAGGCATGGGCCTCGTAGGAAAGAATCAGCCTATGGCGGAAGACATCGTTGACGATCGCCTTGACGTCGTCAGGCGTGACGTAATCGCGCCCTTTGAGCCAGGCATAGGCGCGTGACACCTTATCGAGACCGATGACGCCGCGAGGACTGACACCGACCTGCAAAAGCTTCGCCAGATCCTTGTCGTAGCGATCAGGATAGCGCGTGGCGACGACCAGCGAGACGATATATTTCTGGACCGGGTCGGAAACGGTGACCGCACCGATCTCCTTGCGCGCATCGAAGACCGCCTGCGGATCGAGCCGCTCGGGTGGCTGGCTGTGCGCCTTGCCGCCCTGGGCCGCATTTTCCTCGTCGCGGTTGAGGCGCATGATGGCGCCTTCCGATGCCTCGTCGGGGTAGCCGACCTCGACATGCATGAGGAAGCGGTCGAGCTGGGCTTCGGGCAGGGGATAGGTGCCTTCCTGCTCGATCGGGTTCTGTGTCGCCATCACCATAAACAGCGGCGGCAGCGGATAGCTCTTGCCGCCGACCGTTACCTGCCGTTCCTCCATGGCTTCGAGAAGCGCCGACTGCACCTTGGCAGGCGCGCGGTTGATCTCGTCGGCGAGGATCAGATTGGCAAAGATCGGTCCCTGCTGGAATTTGAATTCGCCCTTGCCGCCTTCGGAGAAATAGACCTCTGAGCCGGTGATGTCGGCCGGCAGCAGATCCGGGGTGAACTGCACGCGCGACAGCTCGGAATCGAGGTTCTTCGCCAGACTCTTGATAGCCCGGGTCTTCGCCAGTCCCGGCAGCCCCTCGACCAGGAGGTGGCCATTGGCAAGCAACCCCAGCAACAGCCGCTCGACCATCGTGTCCTGGCCGATGATCGACTGCCCGACACGCTTTCCCAAATCGCGGATATCATCCCGAGCGGCCACACTCATCTCCGTTGCTGCAATCGTCTTTGCAGCCCGAAGACTTCACCCTTTCCGTCAGGTGCGGAAGTACGCAACGGTAAATGCTACCGTAAACTTGCCGTAAAGCGACGGCAGTCGAATCATCGGCTCGCCTTCAAGCGCCGTGAGGATCTCGATGATCATGCGTTATGCCTCCAGTCCGATTTTGTCGAACGCTTGATCCATCGGAATAAGGTGTCGGAGTTAAGATCTCTTCAAGGCGCTTTGTAAGTCCGACGAGCCACCAGCAGATCATGTTCGCGCAAGCCAGCGTAACCTCTTGGCTTAAAGCATTCTAACTGGACAGGGCTTGACCGAAGGACTTATGATTGGAGCGCCGATCAATGCGATGCCTTTAACATGAACATGGTCAATCCGCCTTTGCCGTCTGAAAGTAGCCGGGAGGACAAGATTCAGTCGAATCCGGTGCGGCTTGGTGCGCGTCTCAAGCTTACGCGGCAGACGCGTGGGCTGACGCTGAAGGCGTTGGCGCTGGCTGCGGATTGTTCCGAAAGCCTGCTGTCCAAGATCGAGAACGGCAAGGCTTCGCCATCGTTACCCATGTTGCACCGGTTGGTGCAGGCGCTCGATTCCAATATCGGCTGGATGTTCGAGGAGACCGATGCCGACGAAGGCGTGGTGTTTCGCGCCGGCACACGGCCGTTGATCTCACTTGATCCGCTGCGGCGCGGCGAGGGAATATCGCTCGAACGCATAATTCCCTATTCGCAAGGCCATTTGCTCCAATGCAACATCCATCACATCGATGTAGGAGGCGAGAGCGCCGGGCCGATCCAGCATGTCGGCGAAGAGGTGGGCTATGTGCTCGTCGGCGAGATCGAGTTGATGATCGGCGACAAGACCTTTCGTCTGTCCGCCGGAGACAGTTTCGTGTTCAATTCAGAACTGGCCCATTGGTATCGCAATGTCGGCAGCCAGCGTGCCTCGATTTTCTGGGTTAATACGCCTCCAACATTCTGATTTTCTGAAAAAAGCGCTGAAATAACTTTTGCGATACGGCTATTCAAGTTACTTGACAACAGTTCAACAAACTTGAATAGTCCTCCTTGTAAATTCTGTTGCCGCCCGCGGCTTCAAACAAGGGGAACCTAAAAATGGGTCGGACCAAATATCTTCTCGGTTGCGCCGCAGCCGTCGTCATGACGCTTTCCATGGGTGTTTCAGGCGCCTTTGCCAATACATTCGCACTCGTCACGATCAATCAGCAGGCACTTTTCTTCAACCAGATCAATGATGGTGCCAACGCCGCCGCCAAGGCCGCCGGCGTCGATCTCGTCATCTTCAACGCCAACAACGTGCCTTCGGCGCAGAACGATGCGATCGAGACCTACATCACTCAGAAAGTCGACGGCATCATTCTGGTCGCCATCGATGTCAACGGCGTGAAACCGGCCATTACCGCTGCGAAGAATGCCGGCATTCCGGTCATCGCTATCGATGCTCAGATTCCTGAAGGCGACAACATAGCCTTCGTCGGTGTCGATAATACCGCGGCCGGTGGCGAGATTGGCAAGTTCTTCTCGGATTACGTGAAGAGCGACATGGGCGGTGCCGCGAAGGTGGGCGTCGTCGGAGCGCTTAACTCGTTCATCCAGAACCAGCGTCTCGACGGCTTCAAGGCGGCGGTGGACAAGGGCGGCCAGAAGGTTGAATTCCTCAACACCGTTGATGGCCAGAACGTGCAGGACGTCGCACTGTCCGCTGCCGAAAACCTGATGACGGCCAACCCTGACATGACGGCGCTCTATGCGACCGGCGAGCCGGCCCTGCTCGGTGCGGTTTCCGCCGTTGCCAGCCAGGGTCGCGCTGATAGCATCAAGGTCTTCGGATGGGATCTAACGAAGTCTGCCATCGATGGCATCGACCAAGGGTTCGTTACGGCTGTGATCCAGCAGGATCCGGCCGGTGAGGGCAAGGCCGCGGTCGAGGCGCTCGTCAACGTCAAAAAGGGCGAGAAGATCGAGCCGATCATCAACGTGCCGGTCACCATCGTCACCAAGGCGAATGTCGATCAGTACCGCGATATGTTCAAGTAAGCCGAACTGCCGTCGCCGCCCGGCCTGTCGATCAGGCCAGGCGGCCGGATTCCAGCAAGGGCCACTGAATATGACCGACACGCAAGTCAGCCGCGTTCGCATGACCGGCATTTCCAAGCGCTATGGCGCGCTGCAATCGCTCGAAAACGCCTCACTCGATCTGAAGCCCGGAGAAGTCCTCGGCCTGGTGGGTGACAACGGCGCAGGCAAATCCACCATCAGCAAGGTTTTGTCCGGCGCCGTGATCCCGGACGCCGGCACGATCGAGATCGATGGCAGAGCGGTCGCCTTTACCTCGCCGGCGGATGCGCGCGCAGCGCGTATCGAGATGGTCTACCAGGACCTGGCGCTCTGCGATACGATCGATGTCGCTGGCAATCTCTTCCTTGGCCGCGAACCGAAACGGCGGATGGCCGGCATACCGATGCTCGACAAGAAGCTGATGCATGATCGGGCGCGCGACATGCTCTCCAATCTCGGCATCGTCATTCCCGATACGCGCATGAAGGTGGAAAACCTCTCGGGCGGCCAACGCCAGTCCATCGCCATCGGACGCGCCGCGTCCTTCAACCCCTCGGTGCTCATCATGGATGAGCCGACGGCGGCGCTCGCGGTTGCCGAGGTGGAGGCGGTGCTCGAACTCATTCGCACCGTCTCGCAACGCGGCGTCTCCGTCATCCTCATCACACATCGCCTGCAGGACCTCTTCCTCGTCTGCGACCGCATCCAGGTGATGTATGAGGGGCGCAGCGTCGCCGAGCGCCGGATCGAGGACACCAATATCGAGGACGTCGTCAATCTCATCGTCGGGCGGAAATTTACCGCCCGGTCCGCAGGCCGTAACCGGGAAGAAGGCGCCTCCGCATGAGTTCCGAACCCAACGCCTATGCCAGCCAATTGCCCCGCATGCGCGAGGCGACGATCCTCGACAAGGTCGTGGCCAATGGCGGCGTCATGTCGATTGCGCTGTTCTTCGTCGTCTGTTGCCTGTTCTTTGCGGTGACGACAGATGCCTTCCTGACCGCGCAGAATCTGCTCAACGTCATCAGGCAATCAGCCCCGCTGCTCATCGTTGCGGCGGCCATGACCTTCGTTATTACGACCGGCGGTATCGATCTTTCGGTGGGCTCGGTTCTGGCCTTGACGGCCACGCTTTCGGCGGCAGCCCTCCAAGTCGGCGTACCCTGGCCGCTTGCTATCGTACTTATGTTGCTGCTCGGCGGCGTAGTGGGTGTTATTCAGGGCTATTTTATTGCCTATGAGCGCATCCCGGCCTTCATCGTTACGCTTGCCGGCCTTTCCGTGATCCGTGGCTTCGCGTTGCTCATCACCGGCGGCTATTCGATCCCCATCGAGCCGACGAGCCCCTTCGTTGCGCTCGGCCGCGCCTGGGTACTCGGCATTCCCGCTCCGGCGCTGATCGCTATCGTCATCCTCGCCATTGCCTACATCGCCTTCAACGAAACTCATTTCGGCCGTTACGTTACGGGCGTCGGAGCCAATGCCGAGGCGACGCGGCGGGCAGGCGTCAACACGCGCCGGGTCATCCTCTGGGTCTACGTGCTCTCGGGTACGGCGGCCGCCGCTGCCGGCGTCATCCTTTCCGCCCGTCTCGGCTCCGGCTCGTCGAATGCGGGACAGGGTTTTGAGCTGGATGTCATCGCAGCCGTGGTGCTTGGCGGCACCAGCCTTTTTGGCGGACGCGGCTCTCTCGTGGGCACGATTCTCGGGGCGCTCACCGTTGCGGTGCTCGCAAACGGCCTCATCCTGTCGCATCTGTCGCCCTTCTTCACGCCAATTGTCACCGGCTTCATCATCCTCATCGCGATCTGGCTGAATTTCCGCCTGTTTCGCGGCGGCGCGAAGGGGCGCTGAGAATGTTGGATCATCTGTTCCCGGACGCACCGAAAAAGCGGCATCCCATCGGGGTGAATTCCGGCACAGCCATGACCGTCACCGGCCCCGTCCCGGTGGAGGATCTCGGTGTGACGCTGATGCATGAGCACATTTTCCTCGATGGCGCGACCAGCTGGATCTGCCCCTGCCACCCGGACGAAAAGGCGATCGCCGAACAGAAAGTCTCGATCGAGATTATCGGCGAGCTACGCATGAACCCCTACATGAACCGGGACAATGTCTCGCTCGATGACGGGGATCTGGCGCTCGGAGAGCTCAAACGGTTCCAGGCGCTCGGCGGCTGCACCGTGGTGGAAACGACCAATTTCGGTATCGGCCGAGATGCGGCCGGGCTCGCCCGCATCGCGCGCATGTCGGGACTCCGGATCATCATGGGTACAGGCTTCTATCTGGAGCACACCCATCCCGACTGGCTGAAAGCCATGGACGTCGAAGAGGTTACGCAGTTCATCGTCAATGATGTCGGCGGCTCCGAGAGCCAGCCGGAAATCATCGCCGGCATTATCGGCGAGGTCGGCGTCAGTCGTCATTTCACTGCCGAGGAAGAAAAGTCGCTGCGCGCTTCGGCCCGGGCGGCACGTATCACCGGCCTGCCGCTCTCCATTCACTTGCCGGGCTGGGAGCGTCTGGCGCACCGCGTGCTCGACGTGGTGGAAGAGGAGGGAGCAGATCCGCGCCATACCGTCCTTTGCCACATGAACCCCAGCCACAACGATCTCGACTACCAGACAACGCTGGCAAGGCGCGGCGCCTTCCTGGAATACGACATGATCGGCATGGATTATTACTATGCCGATCAGGACGCCCAGTCGCCCTCTGACGAGGAGAATGCCCGCGCTATCGCCACCCTTGTCGACAAGGGGTTTGGCGACCGGCTGCTGCTGTCGCAGGATGTGTTCTTGAAGATCATGCTGACGCGCTACGGCGGCTTTGGCTACGGCTACATTCTCAAGCACTTCCTGCCGCGCCTGAAGCGCCATGGCGTCGATCAGGCGGCCATTGACCGCATGCTGATCGACAATCCGAAATCCGTCTTTTCCGCCGCGCGCTGAGCGCTGGCCCGTTGTCCAAGGAGTTTCCATGACCAAGAAGAAAGTGCTGCTCGCCGGCGAATCCTGGGTGTCGACTGCCACCCATATCAAGGGCTTCGACCAGTTCCCGACCGTGACCTACCATACCGGCGCGGACGAATTGCTAAAGGCCCTGAAGGATAGCCCCTTCGACGTTACCTTCATGCCGGCACACGAGGCGCAGAAGGAGTTTCCGAGCACACTCGAAGGCCTTCAGACCTATGACGCCATCGTGCTCTCGGATATCGGCGCCAATACGCTGCTTCTGCATCCCGACACCTGGATACATTCCCGTCGTACGCCGAACCGTCTGAAATTGCTGCGCGATTACGTCGCCCAAGGCGGTGCGCTCCTGATGTTCGGTGGCTACTATTCCTTCCAGGGCATCAATGGCGGCGCGCGCTTCCGCAACACAGCGGTCGAAGAGGTGCTGCCGGTAGCCTGCCTTTCCGTCGACGATCGCGTCGAGGTGCCGGAGGGCTTTACACCCGTCGTTTCGGGCAACGCTTCCCATCCGATCCTTGCGGGCATTTCCGGAGAATTCCCCTATCTGCTCGGCTTTAACGAGGTAACGCTAAAGGAGGGTGCAAACCAGCTTATGACGGTTTCCTCGGAATATGGTTCGTTGCCGCTGCTCGTCACGGGCACCTATGGCGAGGGCCGCACACTTGTCTGGACGTCCGATGTTGGCCCGCACTGGCTACCGCCGGAATTCATCGCGTGGCCGGGCTACAAGACCCTGTTCGAGCAGATGCTCGCCTGGGCAACGGACTGAAGGAAGGTCCAAAGCCATGACCATCCACGTCATCGGCAATGTCTGCGTCGATACGAGCTTTCGCCTGGAGCGGCTGCCGCGGCCGGGCGAAACGTTAAACGCAGCCGCTGCCGGCGCGGGCGTCGGCGGCAAGGGCGCGAACCAGGCCGTCGCCGCCACCCGGACAGGCGCGTCGGTGACGTTCTGGGCACCCGTCGGCCGGGATACAGCCGGCGACGGGATGGAGAGCGTGCTCTCCACGGAGATTTCCGAACTGCGCCTCTCGCGCCTCGATCTACCCAGTGACCGCTCGGTGATCCTGATCGATCGCCACGGCGAAAACGTCATCGTTACCGCCGCCGCCTGCGCGGAGGCGTTCGATCCTCTGATGATGTGCCCAGTCGTATCAAGCTGGCGTGCCGGAGACATGTTGCTGATGCAGGGCAACCTTGGTACCGATGTGACAGCGCAATGCTTGAAGGCGGCGCACGCGGCCGGACTTTTCACGGTCCTCAATCCGAGCCCGCTTCCTGCTGAGGCGCTGGATCTGGCGGCGGTGTCGCTTCTAATCATCAACAGGCCGGAGGCCGAAGCGTTGACTGGCGAGACTCATGCCGACCGTGCAGCCGACCGTCTGTGCGCAATGGGTGCGGCCACAGTCATCGTGACGCTCGGTTCGGAGGGCGCCTTCGTTCTGAACGCAGCTTGCCGGCTCCACATCCCGGCTGAAAAACGCGAGGCCGTGGATACCAGCGGGGCCGGCGACTGTTTTGCCGGCACGTTGACTGGACTTATCGCGCAAGGCGTTTCCCTTCCTGATGCGGCTAGACTTGCAACACAGGCGGCGGGTATCGCGGTAGGCCGTGCCGGCACGCTCGCCTCCTTCCCAACCCGGGCGGAGCTTGCCGCTCTCACCAAGATATTCAAATTGGAAAACGCGTGAACGCCATGAGCAATCCCATCGGACGGCAGGACAAGGATACGCTGAAGACGCTTTTCGGGCGCGATAAGCCGGTGATCGGCGTGGTGCATCTGATGCCGCTGCCGGGCGCACCGCGCTATGACGACGAAGGCGTTGAGGCGATATACGAGCGCGGTCTCTCGGATGCGCGGGCCTATCTTTCCGGCGGCTGCGACGCCATCATCGTCGAGAACCATGGTGATGTGCCATTTGCCAAGCCCGACGATATCGGCCACGAAACATCCGCGCATATGGCCGTTATCGCCGACCGCATCCGCCGCGAGCTCGGTCGCCCGATCGGCATCAATGTGCTCGCCAATGCGGCGATCCCGGCGCTTGCCATCGCCTCTGCCGCGTCTGCCTCCTTCATTCGGGTCAACCAGTGGGCCAACGCCTACATTGCCAACGAGGGTTTCGTGGAAGGAGAAGCGGCACGCGCCATGCGTTACCGTGCTCATCTTCGCGCCCGAGGCATCCGCATCTTTGCCGATGCCCACGTCAAGCACGGTGCACACGCCATCGTGGCGGACCGGCCGGTTGAAGAACAGGTGAAGGATCTCGTTTTCTTCGATGTCGATGTCGTCATCGCCACCGGTCAGCGCACCGGCCACGCCGCCGATCTTGGTTATATCAGAATGATCAAGGAAGCGGGTTCGCTGCCGACACTGGTGGGTAGCGGCGTCACGCATGAGAATGCCAACGATATTTTGTCCGTCGCCGATGGCGTGATCATTGCAAGCGCCCTCAAATACGACGGCGTCTGGTGGAATGCGGTTGAGCTCGATCGGGTCAAGCGCTTCATTGCAGGCCTCGGCCGATGAGCATCAATCCGGAGGTCAACGCCGCGCGCCTCCTTGCGTCTGTCGCCGATTTCGCGGCGATCGGCGCGACGCCTGCAGGTGGTGTCAACCGGCAGGCCCTGGGCGTCGGAGACCGTGCGGCGCGCCGGCTGCTTGCCGAGCGTGCGCTTGCCCGCGGCTTCACCGTCTTCCAGGATGATATCGCCAATCTGTTCATTCGCCGGGCGGGCCGGGATGCTTCCCTGCCGCCTCTCCTCATCGGCAGCCACCTCGACAGCCAGCCGACCGGCGGCCGCTTCGATGGCGCGCTCGGTACGCTCAGTGCCTTCGAGGTGCTCGAAGCGCTCGCCGACGCCGGCATCGAGACCGACCGTGCCGTCGAGGTCGTCGCCTTTACCAACGAGGAGGGTAGCCGGTATTCGCCGGGCTGCATGGGATCCATGGCCTTCGCCGGCGTGGGAACTACGGCGGACTGGGAGTCGATACTTGCGACGGACGGCGCGCGGTTGGCCGATGAGCTGGCAACAACGCTGGCAACGCTGCCCGAAGCCGCGGTGCGTCCAATAGGCCATGCTATTTCTGCCTTTGTCGAACTACATATCGAACAAGGCCCGATCCTTGAACAAGAAGATGTGCCGATCGGTGTGGTCACGGCGGTACAGGGCACGAAATGGCTTGAAGTGGTCTTCTCGGGCGTCGCCGCGCATGCCGGCACGACGCCGCTCGAATTCCGCAAGGACCCCATGAGTGCGGCAGCAGCCGCAATCGCAAGTCTTCAATCTGCGGTCATGCCCGCGGATCCGGAGGCACGGTTGACGGTCGGCCGTATCACCGCCGAACCGGGTTCCATCAACGTCATTCCCAGTTCTGTTGCCTTCACGGTCGATATCCGCCATCCGGACGCCGCTGCCCTTGCCGCAATGGACCAGCATGTGCGGAAGGAATGCGAGGCAGCGGCCGCGCGCTGGGACTGTGATGTTGCCATCAGCCAGCGCGTCGACATGGCACCAGGCCGCTTTGCATCATCGATCACAGGAACCATCGAGGAGGCCTGCAAAGCCCTTGGTCTCAAGAGCCGCCAAATGGTTTCCGGTGCCTTTCACGATGCGCTGTTTGTTAGTCGCATAGCCCCAACTGCCATGATCTTTGTCCCGTGTCGCGATGGTATCAGCCATAACGAGGCCGAGTTCGTAACCGACACGCATATGATTTCCGGTGCTCAGGTGTTGCTCAAAGTGGTCGAGTCGTTGGCGCTTATGAACCAGATCGCGTGATTGTTTTATCGGTTGCCTCGAAAGTGAGGACCTTTGGGTTACATTGCCTAACGCTCTCCTGGGGTTATGCTTCCCCAGTCTTAGGTTGATGTCCGAGGGTTCGATTCCCATCAAGGCGATCAAGCAAGGCCAACTTCGTCGAAGACGCGACGAACTCTCGGATGAGCCGGGCTACAAGGTGCGCGTTCGCCCGAATGACCGCAACAACAGATTAAGAGAGACGGCAACCTTGTCGATGTCGCGAATGTCGCGGGAATATTGACCGGTATAGAGTTTGACAATCATGCTGTCGCGAGCAGCGCCGCTGAGTTCGAAATACAGGTGCAGGTAATAGGCCTGTTTGTCGCCGGTGCGACTTACGCTTCTTCGTCGCTGCGTGACCTGTCCGAGCTCCGCCTTGAACGGGGCGAAGCCGGGGAGTTTCAGCATGACTGATTTGGATTGAAATCGGGCCATGTTGGGGACTGCAACGACGGCCTTATCCAGTGCCAGGCTGACGATTTGGCCGGGGACATCGTCGACGGTAGCGGGCTCATCGAGCTTGAACGCATGAAACAGGCGCCGGGGTTTCTCAAAGCAGATGAGCGACGCGATGAGCAGGACGACGATATTGATACCTGACCACCAGGCCGCTACCGGCGAAAACTGGCCTTGTACATGCGACGTTTCCGGTACGACGTTGACCAGCAGACCAAGGACGGTGACCGTGACTATGCTTGTGATCCAGGCGAAGCTGTAGCGGTCGAACTGGTTCGCCTCGTTGCCGCTGCCCTTTGGCGTCACCCTGAACGGCTTGCCGAATGGTCTCACCAGGCTGGAGACCACGGTCGGCAACATGCGGAATGTCGCAAAGGTTCCGACGGCGCTGGAAACCACAGGCAGATAGCGCGTCGGCGTGATCCATAGCATGAGCAGAAAATACGCCGTCAGCAGCGGCACCTGATGAGAGACATAATCGGCGATGTCAGTGAAATAGAGCGGGAGCAGGCCGAACCAGAGATAGACGATGGGGACGAGCAATATCGTGAAGCGGACCAGATACTGCACCAGCCATGATGCCGGCAGGAACATGATCCGTTGAAAGAGCGTCAATCCCGGGCCGCGCAGCGGGCCATTATACAGGTAAAGGGTTTGAATACCCCCCTGACACCACCGTTCGCGCTGGACAAAATACCCGGTGAGGTTTTCGGCGGCCAGTCCCATCGACAGCCGCTCGTTCAGATAGCGCGTCTTATAGCCTTTGTTGAGCATCGACAGCGTTGTCAGCAGGTCTTCCGTGATCGACTCGGTCGGAAACCCGCCGATTGCGTCGACGGCCTTGCGGCGGGCAATCGAGCATGAGCCGCAGCAGAAACTGACGTCCCAGGCGTCCCGGCTGGGGGCGATCTCGTCGAAGAACAGGCGCTGCTCGTCCGGCCAGATATTCTCCAGGCCCAGATTCGATTGGACCGGATCGACATTGAAGAAATGTTGCGGTGTCTGGACGATGCCGATGCTGTCATCTGAGAAGAAGGGCAGCGTCCGGCGCAGGAAATGGCGATAGGGAACAAAATCGGCGTCGAAGATCGCAATGAACTCGCCCGAGCTGACCTTCAGCCCATTGTTCATATTGCCCGCTTTGGCATGGCTGTTGTCGCCGCGCGTGACGTGGATGACGTTCTTCTCCTCGCAATAGGCCTTCAGCCAATCCCGGCGTTGATCGTCAAGCACATACACGTTCAATTTGTCGGCGGGATAATCCAGCGAGCGGGCGCCGATGATGGTTCGCTCGAGCACGTCGAGCGGCTCGTTATAGGTGGGAATGAAAACATCGACAGTCGGCAGTTCACGCTGGTCCCGCGCAAAGAAAACGCGCGCCAGCCTGTCCGCTTCGGCGCTGCGGTCGACATAGCGGCTCATCAATACCAGAAAAAGGATGACTTCGATGCAGGCCAGGACCTCGACGGCGAAGAGGATCCAGACCCAGTAGAAACTCGGACCGCTGTCGGGATAGGGAAGCACTGTCTCCGTCAGGCGCCAGAACATGTATCGCAATGCGACTGCTGCGACAAACGCGCAGGTCACCGCCCGTGTCCAGCTGTGACGGCGCGACCAATTGAACGGCCCCAGGAAAAAGAAGGCCAAAACGACAAAGGTCGGAACCAGCGCTACAAGATACTGAACCACAGGTTTTTGACCCAGTTGGATAGGTTGATGCCGTGTTTGGAAAACCGTACCTGCACTGTACGTCCCACCTGGCAGGAGTTCGCAAAGTCGTCGTTCATGAAGGATGGATCGAGGCGAACCCGAATGCGGGCATTGCGCTGTGTCGACGGCGGCAAACTGGCGGCAAAGGAATCGGTCTCGATCGAAGCCGAACTGCCTCTGACGGAGATGACCGTGCCCTTGAAGACATCGCTGCGGCCGAACAAGCGCACCTGCGCCACCAGCCCCGGATAGATCTCGTCATAATTGACCTCAGGAACAAGGATATCCACGAACAGCTCTCGACAGTCGAGGAGACGCATCAGCTCGTCGTTCAGCACGACGTTGGAACCATTGACGATACTCCTGGTCCAAACAACGCCGTCGAACGGCGCTCGTGCGGTTGCCGATTCAAGGCTGCTGACGCGGTCTGCCTCTTTGACCAGCTGCTTTTGAACTTCGGCGGCTCGCGTCTCGTTTTCCGCGATGCGCGAGTTCAAGTCGTTGATGCGAACGATGACCTCGTCCTCGCGTTGTCGCGAATAGGGCACGTCATTCTGTCCGTCGCCGAAGACAAAGATGCCCTGGCGAACGGCATTGAGCCTTTGTTGCAATTGATCGACAGTCAGATTGCTGATTTCGACCTCGCCGCCGGTCGCAGCGCCGGCAGCACGCGCGGCCTCAACCAGCTTCTGCGTCAGAATGCCTTTTGACTCGAGCTGCATCCGGCGGCTCAGGTCAACCTGCGCGACCAGATCCTGCGCTTGCGACACTTCGACTTTTTTCCGCAGGATTTCGACTTCGCGTTCGAGATTGGCGATGGTGGTCTGCTTGTAGACTTCCAGTCTGGCAGACAATTCCTCGCGAAGCGCGGAGAGCTCGTCCCGTTCCTTTTTCAGCGCCGCGACGCGGTCGAGCGACGTATTGCGATCTGCCTCGAGCGAAGCGAGGATTGCGTGATTGACGCGCGTATTTCTGATTTCAGCGAGGGATTGTCCCGCTTTAACCGGGCTGCCGGCCTTGAGGGGTTCTTCCGCGATCGTGCCGTCGATCGGGGCATTAACGACAGCAAACCGCGCATTGACCGTGCCATCAAGGCTCGTAAAGCCGGTGATCGTCGGCAATGAGACGACAGTCACGAGTGTCAGCAGCAGCAGGCCGACAATAATGCGCGTGATGCGATGGTTCCAAATCATGTTGGCGTCCGAAGATATCGCTTCTGCAGCCATCCGTCCCTATCGAGCCGGCACAAACGGATGCAACTCATTCTTGCATAAATTAGCGTATCGAAAATTAGTAAACAAGAGAGGACCGCAACGCTGCGATAGAAACAGTTCGGCTGTGGAGGAAACGCCGCCGAGGGGAGGCTTAGCACCGTATCGATGCGGTGCTGGGGGCATGGTCAAGCCATCTGCGGCGTGACGACTGACGTGACAGGGTGCTGGAAATCACTGCGCCGCGCCTGATAGCGCTGCCGTCTCATCTGGACAGAAACATAATTCCCCGCGATCTTATTTCTAATGGGCATCGCATGAAACTCGATTCATGCGATGCCCATCAGTTCTTTGTTTTGCGTGTCGTTATCCCGGAACCGCCGCTTCCGGGCGGCAGGTATTAATGCGGTCGAAGCTTTTTGGTGGCGATCAGCATGACGAGATCTTCGGAGGCGTCTGCGAGTTCCAATGCCAATTCCGCAGCCGACCATCCGCGTTTCTGCAAGCCGACGAGCATTTCCACCATCGCGACTTCGACCTCTCGTCTGCAGCTCGAAATCGGCTTCAATTCGATATGTTCCTGATCACATGCGGTGGTCATCGTAGCCTCCGTTCTGCCATACGAAAGGGCAGGGTAAAAGTTGCCAATGGGTGGATATGGTAAGGGTTGCGTGCAAGCCTCGGCCTATTACGCATCGACACAGGCGGCCTCGGCCTGCGCGCAACCCTTCGCGCCCTTTATTTGCCGATGTCCGGCCTCAGGAGCGTCTCGCATCAAGGTAAGCAGGGGAAACCCGCAGGACCGGCGATAGGAATTTTCCCTGACGCCTGTGGGTTGTGCGGAGAAGAGTTCCCGTCGTAAGCCGATGCTCGCGCAAAGCGCGCACGAATATTGCCCCGATAGGTCACGACCTATCCTCCTCTGCTGGCATATTTTGTTTTGATTTAGAGTCGTTTCACGTTGAGAGTGCTTTGAAACTGCATTGCACTGGCAAGTGAGTATTCGGGCTTTCCGAACGTCCTTCGGCACTAACCCTTGCTCATTTAGATACAGGAATAGGACGCAATTGTCGTTATCGTCGCATCCCGAAAATTATCGGTCCGTCCATTTCTGCTCGTATAGGAATATGATAAGTAACTTATGCACGTAGGACTTCAGTCGATTCGGTTTTATCGGATGAGCTGCGCGGACGTTTTCAGCCGCGAAAACGATTTTTTGCTTCAGTTTCAACAGCCCGGATCGGCTTATGCGCTGGAGGAATGCATGGTTACGGAGTCTGGAGACGACCCCGCTGCTGGACGGGAATGGCCGGCCCACCTGGAGCGGCGGCGCTGGCCGCGCGAACCGTCCCCGCAGAAAGAACATCGTGTGGACGTTCCGTCGACACTCGTGCCCTTGCGATTTTCAACGCGAGACCTGCCGCCGAACGAACAGTTCCAGTCCTGGCGATCGCACATGGGGCCGCTTGTCGATGTTCATCTGCCGGACGGAAAATCAGAGGACGACGGTTTTCTTGCGGAGCAGACCGGCTGGCAGCTCGGCGATATCCTCATCGTCCAGCAGCGCGCGCAGGCATGCAGCTATATTCGCGATCAGGCCATGTTGCGATCGAGCCCAATCGATCACTGGAACGTGGGCGTGCTTCGCAGCGGCCGGGCCTGGACCGAGGCCAATCGCCATGTCACGGAGACCGGCCCGGGTGAGATATTTTTCAGGTCTCTTGGTTATCCCTACCGCGGGCGGATGATCGATTCAGCCGCCGTGCTCGTCTTCCTGCCCTATGAACTGTTGACCCGTGACGCGCCTCTTCTGCGGAACGCCCACAACATCGCCCTCTCCGGTAGCCTGGCCGAATTGCTCGTCAGCTATATCGACGGCCTGGAAGCGAACCTCAGCAATTTGACGGTGGAGGAGGTGCCGCGGATCGTCCGGACGATCGGCGATATGGTCATTGCATGCGCTGCCTCGTCCGCCAGTTTGGATCGCGAGCAGGAGCAGACCAATATGGGGCTGATGGAGCGGGCGCATCGCTATATTCACCTCAATCTTCATTCAGACAGCTTGACGCCCGACGTCATGTGCCGGTCGCTTGGTATTTCGCGGACGCGGCTCTACCAATTGTTCGAAACGAGCGGGGGCGTCTTCAACTACATTCGCAAACGTCGATTGCTGCAGGCCTATGCGGATCTTACCAACCCGACCGACAACAGGCCGATCTCGGAAATTGCCGAGGCCGCCGGCTTCGACGTTGCAGCCAATTTCACGCGCGCGTTCAGCCATGAATTCGGGCTCAGCCCGCGTGAAGTCAGAAAGACCATAGCAACTGAGCGCCCCGCCATCCCCGCAACACGTTCCATGCGACGTTTTGGGACAACGATCGGCGATTGGCTAACACTCGCGCGTTGATGCGGTGGCTAAGCTTTCCTCAACTCAGTCTGAGATCCACCAAAGGATACAGTTCGGTCGGATGATTTTCGACAACGCACGGCAGATCGAATATCGCTCCAATTGTTGGAATCCCGTACATTGTGCGGCGTCGTTTGCTTGGCGCCCTTAAGTTCCATAATGTTGATTACGCCACATTGTTTTGTAGAGGCTATTTAGTAATGCGACAGTTGGGCCAGTTAGAGATGCGACAATCTCGCCTCTCGACGACTGGTCAATGCCAATGTCGGGAGCAAGGATGACGACCTTCAGCCTGGTCGAGACCATGAGCGGTCGGAGTCGTCATGTCCTTTATGATCACTATGTCGCAGAAAGAATTGCATCGCCTCGAACTCATCCAGAAGATCCGTGACGAACGCCTGAGCGTTGTGCAGGCCGCCGAACGGCTCGACCTCAGTCGAAGTCAGGTCCATCGGCTGCTGCAGGCCTATGACCGGGATGGTCCGGCCGGGCTTGTTTCCAAGAAGCGATCGCGACCGAGCAACCGGCGCCATAGCGAGGAGTTTCGCAATGCGGCACTGGATCTGATCCGTGAGCGCTATCTGGATTTCGGTCCGACGCTGGCGCGTGAGAAGCTGATCGAGCTGCACCGGATCTCGGTCGCCAAGGAGACCCTGCGGCAATGGATGACCGAGGCCGGCATCTGGGTCTCGCGTCGGGAACGCAAGAAGCGGGTTTTCCAGCCACGCGGCCGACGTGATTGCTTTGGCGAACTGGTACAGATCGATGGCTCGCATCACTGGTGGTTCGAGAACCGTGGGCCCAAATGCGCCCTGCTCGTCTATAT
>NZ_MAWZ01000033.1:0-23068 GCF_001854685.1 Rhizobium sp. RSm-3
TTGGCTCGAACCATAGAGACAATCAAACCAAACGAATGCGCAAACTACATCCGAAACGCAGGATATGGGTCAACCTAAATGCAAAACGGTCTAGCGGCTGGAGAGGCCGACACAGAGAATTGAGCTGAGGGATCTGCCAATTGCGCGTCAAGCAGCATGGCAAAGTCTCAGCTTCTCATCGGTTCCCTGCCGCGCGACAGAGAATCCGCCAGCCAGCAGCCAGCGGGTTCGGGCCTCCCATAAGAGGCCAGCCTTGCTGGCCCCTTATCTCCTGTCAGATATCGCTTGCAGCGCTCGACCAGAGGTCGGCCGCCTCGGCTGCCGTCATGCGGCGCACCTCGGCTTCGTGGCTGCGGCTGGCGAAGAGTTCGCTGGCCATGATCTGCTCGGCAAGATCGGCCGGAAGCGAGAGGATGACGCGGCCTTCGCCATTGTGCAGGCCGCCGAGTTCGGTGCGCTTGCCCGTCACCATGCCGCCGGCGACCGTGTTGTTGGTCTCCGGGTCGATCAGGATGAAGGAGCCGGACAGCCGGTTCTGCTCATAGGGGTCGAAGATTGCCGCTTCGTCGAAGACGAGCCGGACTTTGCCGATGGCGTTCATGTAGAGCCGCTGGGCGGCAGTCCATGTGCCGGTCTTCAGCTCGAGCTGGCTGAGCGGCTGCACCTGGACACGCTGGCGGCGCGAACCGCTTTTCAGCCAGTAGCGTTTGCCGGGTTCGATGCCCTCGGGCTGCAGTGCGACGATCTGCGCGTCGAAGGCAAGGCCGACCTGCGGCTGGGCGTCGATCGAGACGATCATGTCGCCGCGCGCCACATCGACCTGGCGGTCGAGCACCAGCGTGATCGCATCGCCGGCGACCGCCGCATTGCGGACCAGATCGAAGGTGACGATCTTGGAGACATTGGCGACCATGCCGGACGGCAGGATCATGACGCTGTCACCCGGCTTGACCGAGCCGCCGGCAACCGTGCCCTGATAGCCGCGGAAGCTTTCGCCCGGACGCGAGACGCGCTGCACCGAAAGCCGGAAGCCGACCGTCTGCGACGAGCGCACGGTCGCAAGCTCCAGCGTCTCCACCAGCGTCGGGCCGGTGTACCAGGGCATGGCGGCCTGGCCGGAATAGACGACGTTTTCGCCCTTCAGCGCCGACATCGGAATGGCGGTGATCTGCTTGACGCCGAGCGACAGCGCAAATTCCCGGAATTCATGGGTAATCTTGTCGAAACCGGCGCGGTCATAGCCCGTCAGATCGATCTTGTTGACGGCAAGCACGAACTGCTTGATCCCGAGCAGCGAGGCGATCGTCGCGTGACGGCGCGTCTGTTCGAGAATGCCGAAACGCGCATCGACGAGCAGGATGGCGAGATCGGCGGTCGAGGCGCCGGTCGCCATGTTGCGGGTATATTGCTCGTGGCCGGGCGTGTCGGCAACGATGAAGGAGCGCTTGTCGGTCGAGAAATAGCGATAGGCGACATCGATGGTGATGCCCTGTTCGCGCTCGGCCTGCAGGCCGTCGAGCAGCAGCGCGAAGTCGGGCAGGCCGAGATCGTTCTGCTTGCCGGTGGAATCGCGCTGCAGCGTGGCGGCCTGGTCTTCCTTGACCGCCTTGGTGTCCCAGAGCAGGCGGCCGATCAGGGTCGACTTGCCGTCATCGACGCTGCCGCAGGTGATCAGCCGCAGCGGGCGAGAGTCGCGCTGGGCCCTCTGCGGCTCGGCCGCGGGCAGGCTGACGGCGGTGGCCGAGACGGCGGTGTTGGCTGCGGTCATCTCAGAAATATCCTTCACGCTTTTTCTTTTCCATGGAGCCGGACTGGTCGCGGTCGATGGCGCGGCCCTGGCGTTCGGACACCGTTGCAATTTCGAGTTCGGCAATCACCTCTTCCAGCGTGGTCGCCTGTGAGCGGATGGCGCCGGTCAGCGGGAAGTCGCCGAGGGTGCGGAAGCGAATCATGCCTTCCTGACGGACTTCGCCGGGCAGCAGTTCCAGGCGCGGATCCTCGGCCAGGATCATCATGCCGTCGCGCTCCACGAACGGCCGCTTCTTGGCGTAATAGAGCGGCACTAGCGGAATGTCCTCGGCCTGGATGTAGCGCCAGATATCGACTTCGGTCCAGTTCGACAGCGGGAAGGCGCGCACACTTTCGCCCTTGCGGATCATGCCGTTATAGACGTTCCAAAGTTCCGGCCGCTGGTTGCGCGGATCCCAGCGGTGGTCGGGGGTGCGAAAGGAATAGATGCGTTCCTTGGCGCGGCTGGCTTCCTCGTCGCGCCGTGCGCCGCCGAAAGCGGCGTCGAACTGGCCCGCATCGAGCGCCTGGCGCAGCCCCTCGGTCTTCATGATGTCGGTGAAGGCGGCTGAACCATGGGTGAAGGGCGTGATGTTTTCGGCCGCACCGCGCGGATTGATGTGCTCGATCAGGTCGAGATCGTACTTCTTCGCGGTCTCATCGCGGAAGGCGATCATCTCGCGGAATTTCCAGCCGGTGTTCACATGCAGCAGCGGGAAGGGCACGCGGCCGGGATAGAAGGCCTTGCGCGCCAGGTGCAGCAGCACCGACGAATCCTTGCCGATCGAATAGAGCATGACGGGACGCTCGAATTCGGCCGCAACCTCGCGGAAGATATGGATGGATTCGTTTTCCAGCGCCTTCAGATGCGGGTCGAGCGGCGCCTTGGCGCTCTGGGGATTGCTGAGTTCCGTATCCGGACGGCTATCGGGCATGTCTTACTCCAGACTGTCGATCCTTACGGCTGACCGCAAGGCAATTTCTTAAGCGTTAGCTTCCCCCAAGGCTGCGGCGATCGCCGCGCCCTGATCCGGTAGGCCGTGAAGTGGATTATTGTGCGGCGATCACTGAGGCCTCTTCGGCGACATGCAGGCCGCATTCGCGCGTTTCGTCCTGCTCCCACCACCAGCGGCCGGCGCGTTCCGGCTCGCCGGGCTTGATCGCCCGGGTGCAGGGCTCGCAGCCGATCGAGGGATAGCCGCGCTGATGCAACGGATTGACCGGCACGCCGTTCTCGGACACGAAGGCCTTGATCGCCTCGAGGTCCCAATCGGCGAGCGGATTGACCTTCAAGAGGTGCCGTTCGGCGTCATACTCGGCAAACGGCGTTTCGGCGCGATTGGCCGATTGGCCGCGGCGCAGGCCGGTGATCCAGATCGTCGCACCTTCGAGTGCGCGCGCAAGCGGCTTCAGCTTGCGCACGCCACAACAGGCATGTCGTGCTTCGACGCTCTCGTAGAAACCGTTGAGGCCGTATTGCGCCGCATAGGCGTCGATATCGGCCTTCTCGGGCTCGTAGCGTTGGATATGGATGTCGTACTGGCTTTCCGTCTCTTCGATCAGCGACAGCGTCTCGGCAAACAGCCGGCCGGTCTGCAGCGTCGCGACGTCGATCGGCAGGCGATGCGTGCCGATCTCGGCTGATATCACCTGGTCTTCGATGCCGAGCGAGGTGGTGAACACCACGCGGCCGCCAAACCCGGAGACCAGCGACAGACGCCCGGCCAGGTCGAGGCCTGCCAGCCTGTCGTTCAGCGCCTCGGCTTGCGCAATCGGCCCTTCTTCCGCAATCCTATTGATAACAGTCATGAGAATCCTGTCCTTTGTTGACGGGAGTATCGCAGTTCAATCCTGGATCGGACAGAAAAAGGGATTTCGAAAGCTGCGGCCGGAGGAGCAAATATCTCTCCGAAGCTGCCGCAATGCAAAAAAACAGCCGCCCGAGGATCAAAATCCCCGCGAACAGCTGGTATGTCTATAAAAATAGTAGAGTTACACGCGGCCTGTCAATCCGAAATCTGAAGTGATGCCGAAAAAGGTGCGGAGAGAGCGGTTTAAGCGTAGATTGTGACAGCTTGGCCGAGAGGGAAAAACAAGGCCGAAAACGCTTGCTCCTCAAGGCTTTCTCCGGCGTGTTCAAATTCCGTTCATGCTGGTTGTGCCATAGAGGTGAAAGTACTTCCGTAGCGGCGCGGAGATTCGCGCCGCCTGTGTGTCGATGGTCTGAGATGATTACGCAAAAGGCGAAATATGCGCTGCGGGCGCTGACGGTTCTGGCAGATGCGGATACCGACGAACCGGTGATGATTTCCGACATCGCCGCCCAGCAGAAGATCCCGAAGAAATTCCTCGAACAGATCCTGCTCGACCTGAAGCATCACGGCATCGTCGTCAGCCGCCGCGGCAAGCAGGGGGGCTATCTGTTGCTGAAGCCCGCCCACACCATCACCTTCGGCGAAATCCTGCGCATCATCGATGGCCCGATCGCCCCGCTGCCATGCCTGTCGATCACCGCCTACCGCAAATGCGACGATTGCGACGGCGAACAGAACTGCCAGATCCGCCACGTCTTCGCCAAGGTGGCCGACGCCACCCGCAAGGTGCTGTTCTCCACCACCATCGCCGACGCCGTCGGCCCGAGGCATGGCGCCGAAGTCACCCGCCTGCTCGCCTGACCGGCTGCTTTCCTGGGATCATCCCGCTCCCGCCCGCCGCGCCCTGATCGCTGCGGCGATGAAGACGCGCGAGAGGCCGTGGTAGAGCGGCTCGCGCGAGAGGAGCCGCGAGGTGATGTAGCCGATCATCGACACCGCCATGATCGGGATGACGGCCTGGTGATCGCCGGTCATTTCCAGAATGATGACGAAGGCCGTCATCGGCGCCTGCACCACGCCGGAGAAATAGCCGGCCATGCCGAGGATTGCCGCAAGCGCAATGCCGCTGCCCATCAGCTGGCCGACGGTGCTGCCGAAGCCGGCGCCGACGGCAAGCGAAGGCGCGAAGATGCCGCCCGGAATGCCTGAAATCATCGACAGGAAGCCGGCAACCAGCTTTTCCAGGAAGAAGATGAGGGGAAGGGGATTGCCTTCGACGGCCCCTTTCGCCTGATCGTAACCGGTGCCGAAGGTCGTGCCGCCCGAGAGCATGCCGATGATGGCGACGGCAAGGCCGCAGACGGCCGCCAGCAGGACCATCCGGCGCAGCGGCTGCGGCTGCGCGAAACGGCGGATATGCTGGCCGGCATGGAGCGCAAGGCCGCTGAAAGCAGCGCCAAGGGCGCCGCCGCCGATGCCGCAGACGAGCACCAGTTCCCAGTCGCGCAGCGAAGCCGGCGCAACGGATGTCGAGCCGAAATAATTATAACTGCCGGCAAGCCCGAGCGCGGCAAGGCCGGACAGGATGACGGCGGTCAGAACCAGGCCGTTGGCGCGCGATTCGTAGGTCCGGCTCATCTCCTCGATGGCAAAGACGATGCCGGCAAGCGGCGTGTTGAAGGCGGCAGCAATGCCGGCCGCCGAACCGGCGAGGATCAGGCCGCGGGCTTGCGCCATGCCGCCGAAGCGGGCAACGGCCAGCATGATCGATGCGCCCACCTGCACGGTCGGCCCTTCGCGGCCGATCGACGCGCCGCTGAGGAGGCCGAGCACGGTCAGCACGATCTTGCCGAAGACGAGCCGCAGCGACAGCAGGCGGGCGCGGTCTTCCGGGTCGCGCAGATGCCGGGCGGCGATCGCCTGGGGAATGCCGCTGCCTTGCGCGTTCGGGAAAAACCGCGCCGCAAGATAGGCCGACAGCATGAAGCCGAGCGGCGTGATGACGAGCGGCAGCAGGAAGCCCCATTCGCCCGATGTGGTCAGGCCGGCAAAGGCGCGCTGGGCGAGATCGGCAAGCCTGGCAAAGCCGACGCTGATGATGCCGATCGCAAAGGCGCCGCACCAGAAGATCAGCCGCGGACGCCAGAGCGCGAGAGAACCCCAGAGAACACGGGATCGGCGAAGAAGTCGGGATTTGCGATAGAACACTGGCATGCCGGAACGGATGTTGGACAGGGGCAGGGCCTCTTCCTAAACCCGTTTGCAGGGAAAGGACCATCTCTTTCTTCAAGATTTGGTGAAATGCCTTTTTTCGCCGGTGCGGTGCTCCACCTGCCTGTCCATTGGGGTAGGGAGAACAACCATGTTTACACTTTCGACAAAGCATATGCTGGTCGCCGTCGGTCTGTCGGCTGCCCTTGCCACAGGCGCTGCCGCTCATCACGGCTGGTCCTGGGCCGAAGCGGACCAGATCGAGCTGCGCGGCACCATAGAGAAAATCTCGATGGGCGGGCCGCATCCGATCCTCGATGTCGCGACCGATGACGGCCTGTGGCGTGTCGAACTCGGCAATCCGCGCCAGACCGAACGCTCGGGCTTCGTCGAAGGCGTCGCAAAGCCAGGCGATCAGGTGACGGCACTCGGAAACCGGTCGCAGGATCCGCAGGAGAAGCGGATGAAGGCGGTGCGCATCACCATCGGCGAGAAGCGCTACGATATCTATCCGGATCGCATCCGGACGAACTGACTGAGGGCGAGCCGAGCTGTGATCGACATTCTCGAATGGCTGTCGGCCACCGCGCCCGCGGTCGCGCTTCGGCGTTCCGCAACACTCTACATGTTCGTCAATACAGGCCATATCCTGGCGATCGGCCTGCTCGTCGGCGCCATTCTGCCGCTCGATCTGAGGCTCGCCGGCTTCTTCCGCAAGGTGCCGGTGGAGATCATCGCGCCGTTTCTCTCCCGCTCCGCGGCCGTCGGTCTGGCCGCGGCCATTCTCACCGGCTTCTGCCTCTTCAGTGTGAGGGCGGTCGAATATGCCGCCAACCCCGCCTTCCTCGCCAAGCTCTGCCTGATCGGGCTCGGCCTGCTCAACCTGCTGGCGGTTCATCTCGGGCGTGGCTGGAAGACGCTGGTTTCAACGGGAATCGTCCGACCCGGCCTGCGCCTCGCCGCCGCCCTGTCGGCCGCAACCTGGATCGCCGCCGTGGTTGCTGGGCGGTGGATCGGGTTTCTCTGAGATCGAACAAAACCTGGGCTATAGCAACAGTGCTGAATTCCAGAACATCCCCGCGACAGGCGACGGCAGCTCTCTCCAGCCATCACCGATCGCTGACCGCCGCCCTTGGATTGACCCACGGCTCCTGGTTCGAGCGCGCCAGCGGCTGTTTGCCGAGGATGTGGTCGGCGGCCTTTTCGCCGGTCATGATCGACGGGCCGTTGAGGTTGCCGTAGGTGACATGCGGGAAGATCGAGCTGTCGGCGACGCGCAGGGCCTCGACGCCGATCACCCGGGTCTGTGGATCGACCACCGCCATCGGATCGTCCTTGGCGCCCATCTTGCAGGTGCCGCAGGGGTGATAGGCGCTTTCCAGATGCTCGCGCAGGAAGGCGTCGATCTCTTCGTCGCTCTGCACGCTCTCTCCGGGCTGGATCTCCGCCCCGCGATAATGGTCGAAGGCCGCTTGCCCGAAGAGTTCGCGTGTCAGGCGCACGCAGTGGCGGAATTTCTCCCAGTCCTCGGCATGGCTCATATAGTTGAAGCGCAGCACCGGGTCGGCCTTGGGATCGGCCGAACGCAGCGTCACGCTGCCGCGCGATTTCGACAGGTTGTAGCCGACATGCACCTGGAAGCCGTGGCTTTTGGCCGCCGCCTTGCCGTCATAGCTGATCGCCACCGGCAGGAAATGGTACTGGATGTCGGGCTGCTTCAGTCCCGGCGCGGAGCGCAGGAAGGCGCAGGCCTCGAACTGGTTCGACGCGCCGAGCCCGCCCTTGGAGAGCAGCCATTGCGCCCCGGCCACCCCCTGCCAGAACCACGGCAGCCAGGAATAGAGCGACACCGGCTTGGTGCTCACCTGCTGGAAGTAGAATTCCATATGGTCCTGCAGGTTGGCGCCGACACCCGGCCGGTCGGCCTTCACCGCGATGCCCATCTCCTTGAGATGCGCAGCCGGTCCGATGCCCGACAGCATCAAGAGCTTCGGCGAATTGAAGGAAGAGGCCGAGACGATCACCTCGCGATTGGCCTTGACGACCTCGATCCTGCCGCCGCGTTCGATTTCGACGCCCGTCGCCCGGCCGTTCTCGATTATCACCTTGCGCGCGAAACCGTAGACGATCTCGACATTCTTCCGCTTCAGCGCCGGTTTCAGATAGGCGTTGGCGGCAGACCAGCGGCGGCCGGAAAAGATGGTCTGCTCCATCAGCCCGAAGCCTTCCTGCTTGCTGCCGTTATAATCCTCCGTCGTCTCGAAGCCCGCCTGTTTGCCGGCCTCGACGAAGGCGCGAAACAGCGGATTGGTGAAGCCGCCGCGCTGGACATGCAGCGGCCCGTCGGTGCCGCGCCAGCCCTCCTCGCCGCCATGCGAATGCTCCATCCGCTTGAAATAGGGGAGAACGTCGGCATAGGCCCAGCCGCTGGCGCCGAGTTCCTCCCAGCGATTGAAATCCTCAGCATGGCCGCGCACATAGACCATGCCGTTGATCGAGGAGGAGCCGCCGATCACCTTGCCGCGCGGCGCGGTGATGCGCCGGTTGTTGAGATTGGGCTCCGGTTCGGAAAGATAACCCCAATTGTAGCGCTTCATGCTCATCGGCCAGGCAAGCGCTGCCGGCATCTGGATGAACGGGCCGAAATCGCTGCCGCCCGCCTCGATGACGATGACGGTATTCTTGCCGTCTTCGGAGAGGCGATAGGCGAGGGCGGAGCCGGCGGAGCCCGAGCCGATGATGACGAAATCTGCTTGCATGGTTCTGTCTTTCTCGATTTGCCCTTCGGCCGGCTGTTTGTTCGCCGCGCCTGCCCCTCATCCGGCTGCCGCCACCTTCTCCCCGCTCGCGGGGAGAAGGGATATGCCGCACCGTTTCGGCATTCTTGACCGCCCCGTTTGCCACGTCCCCTCTCCCCGCGAGCGGGGAGAGGGTTAGGGTGAGGGGCCGCGTCTTGCGCCGTTCAATAAGGCGCTTGCACCGGCCCCATGCCGACGTAAACCGTCTTCAGCTCGGAATAATGCTCCAGCGCCGCCAGCGAATTCTCGCGGCCGAAGCCGGATTGTTTCGAGCCGCCGAAGGGGATCTCGACCGGGCAGAGATTATAGGTGTTGATCCAGAGCGTGCCGGCCTCCAGCCGATCGACGACGCGGTGGGCGCGGGTGAGGTCGGCGGTGAAGACGCCGCCAGACAGGCCGAATTCGCTGGCATTGGCGCGTGTGATGACTTCGTCTTCATCGTCGAAATCGAGCACCGACATGACAGGCCCGAAGATCTCCTCGCGGGCGATGGTCATATCGTCGGTGACATCGGCAAACACGGTCGGCTGCACATAATAGCCTTCGCCGGAGACATTGTTGGGAATGCCGCCGCCGGCAACAAGTGTCGCGCCCTCGGCTTTGCCCTTCTCGATGTAGGCGACCACCTTCTCGCGCTGCGCCCAGGAGACCATCGGGCCGACCTGCGTCGCCTCATCAAGCGGATCGCCGATCAGCATCGCTTCGGTGCGCGCCTTCAGCCGCTTCAGGAATTCGGCCTTGATCCCCTTCTGCACGAAGACGCGGGTGCCGTTCGAGCAGACCTGGCCGGTCGAATAGAAATTGCCGAGCATCGCTCCGCCGACCGCCGAATCGAGATCGGCGTCGTCGAAGACGATCAACGGCGACTTGCCGCCGAGCTCCATCGTCACGTGCTTCAGATTGCCGGCCGCCGCCGCCGCCACCCGGCGTCCGGTCGGCACCGATCCGGTCAGCGACACCTTGGCGACATCGGGATGGTTGACGAGCAGCGGCCCGGTATCGCGGTCGCCCTGGATGACGTTGAAGAGCCCCTTCGGCAGACCCGCCTCGTGCAGGATTTCGGCGATCTTCAGGGCGCCGAGCGGGGTGTTTTCCGAGGGCTTGAACACCATGGCATTGCCGCAGATGAGCGCCGGCGCACCCTTCCAGCAAGCGATCTGCTGCGGATAGTTCCAGGCGCCGATGCCGACGCAGACGCCGAGGGGGACACGCTTGGTATAGGCGAAATCCTGGCCGAGCGGGATATGCGATCCGTTGAGGCCGGCGGGTGCTACGCCGCCGAAGAATTCGAAGGCGTCGGCGCCCGAGGTCGGGTCGGCGACAACGGTCTCCTGGATCGGCTTGCCGGTATCGAGCGTTTCCAGTTCCGACAGCGCGCGGTTCCGCTCACGCATGATCTCGGCGGCGCGTTTGAGGATGCGCCCGCGCGCCATCGGGCTCATTGCCGCCCATTCCGGCTGGGCGCGTCTGGCCGCCGCAACCGCCTTCTCGACGATCGCGGGCGTTGCCGCATGCAGCCGGGCGATCACCTCGCCGGTCGCCGGATAGAGGCTCTCGATGACGGCGCCATCGCTATCCTCGACATATTCGCCGTCGATGAAGTGCGAGGCTTTCGGTTGGGCTTTCATGTCATTTATCCCTAGGTGGTGCGATATGGTTTTCCCTCTCCCCTGGGGGGTCCAAGGGACGGGAAGGGGAGGTGGCGGCCAGAAGCGCGTTCAGATAATCCTCCGTCAGCGCGATCGAGGCTTCGATGCCGATCGGCGCCGATTTCAGACTTTGCCTGATGTAGAGCCCGTCGATCATCGCCGCAGCGCCTTCGGCGATGCGTTCTGCGGCGTCGGCCGGCAGCAGCGCCTTGAGATCGGCAAGCAGGTTGGAGCGCAGCCGGCGGGCATAGACCACCAGGAAGCGCCGCGTCTCCTCCGAACGCTGCGCTTCGGCGTAAAAGGCAAGCCAGGCGGCAATCGTGTCGGGCGCGAACTGGTCGGCATGGAAGCTGACGCGGATGACGGCCGAAAGCCGTTCGCGCGGCGTCCGGGCGGCCTTCAGCGCCGCCACCGTATCACGGCGCAATTGCCTGAGAAGCGAGCGGATCGTCTCGATCAGCAACTGTTCCTTGCTGCCGAAATAGTGATGCGCAAGGGCTGGCGACACGCCGGCCTGGCGGGCGATGTCGGACATGGTGACACCAAGCGAGCCGTGATCGCCGATCACCCGCAGCGCCGCATCGACAAGCGCCTTGCGGCGCACTGGCTCCATTCCGACTTTGGGCAAAACGCCAACTCCCTGAAAACGGCACCATGTTATTTTTGATTGACTGATCAATCAATAAAAATCTTTCTCGATCTCGGATGCCGCCGCATCTTTTCCCGCGCCATCGCTGCAACATATTCGAACCTAACGGGGAGGTGCGTTATGACAGATGTTTTTGACGGAATGCCGACATCTCAGCTGCAGTCGAAATGGATCTGGTTCATCGGTCTCGGCGTCCTGCTTTTTGTCTGCGGCCTGATCGCCCTCGGCAACCTGATGCTCGCCACCGTCGTCTCGGTCTATTATATCGGCATGCTCATGCTGTTTGGCGGCGTCATCTATCTCGTCCACGCCTTCCAGGTGCGCGGTTGGGATCATGTGCTGTTCTGGGCGCTGAGCGGCCTGCTTTACGTGCTCGCCGGCATCTCAGCCTTCGTCAATCCGATCCTGACCTCGGCGGCGCTGACGCTGTTTCTGTCGCTGGCGCTCGTCATTGCCGGCGTCTTCCGCACCTGGGTCGGAAGGAAGATGAAGCCGGCCAAAGGCTGGGGCTGGATCGTCGCCAGCGGTGTCGTCACCGCTCTTGCCGGCTTCGTCATCGCGCTCGGCTGGCCAGTCAATAGCCTCTGGGTCCTCGGCCTGTTCCTGGCCGCCGATCTCATCATCCAGGGCTCGACCATGATCGCCTTCGGCCTCGGCATCCGCAGTTGACGCCTTTTTGATACGCCTATTTTGACAAGGGCATGACAGGGGATTAGACTTAAGGTGTATGGACCGCTCGCCAAAAGCGGGTGGTCCTGTGTACGATCGCCGCAAATGGTCATGCGTCCCCCAAAGGCAGGGTTCTGCCTGAATAAAAAAGGGAGGAAGTTCATGCCGATGGTCACCGTTTCCATCTCTCCGCAACAGGCAGCGGGCATCCGCGCCGCCGTCGATAATGGCGGTTATGCCTCGAGCAGCGAGGTTGTCCGCGAGGCGTTGCGCCTCTGGGATAGCGCCCGCAAGCTCAACGAATTCCGCGACGATGTCCTCGACGACGAGGGCACGCCATCCGGCGGCAGATGCGTCGCCGACATGTTCGCCGATCATGAGGCACAGCGCCGTCGTTCGGCTTGACTAAGCGCCTGATTGTATTTTAGAATTCGGATAAACGCGGAGCGCGTGGCGACGGCCTGCGTCTTTCACAAAACTTTCATATTGGCGAAAGGGTTCATTGATCCTTCCGCGGCACGTTCCGGATGAAAAGGAACACGTCGCAGTGGAGATCAGCCACATGAAGAGCGGGACTTCCCTGGCGGCCACCATCGAGCCCGGCGTCCTGCGCCGCTATGCCAGCGATCAGATCGTCACGCTTGCCAAGCTCGTGGTCGAGAATGCCTTCCAGCCGATCGTCGAGGCCGGAACCGGCACGGTTTTCGGTTACGAATCCCTGATGCGCGGCCAGGAGCGCATCGGTTACGACACGCCGGTCGACATTCTCGACGAGGCCCATCAGGCCGGCCAACTGCTGCCGTTCGAGCAGATGCTCGCCAGCCGCGCGCTCGCCAAATTTGCGACGCTGTCGAATTTCTCCACCTCGACACTGTTCCTTAATCTCGATGTTCGGCTGATCCCGCATGGCGAACGCCTCGTCGAGAACCTGCTGCAGCACTTGCGGAAGGCCAATATTCCGCCGTCCTCCGTCTGCTTCGAATTCTCCGAACGCTTCGACAATACCAGCGTGCCGGAATTTGCGGCCCTTGTTTCGAAGCTGCGCAAGGCCGGTTTCAAGCTGGCGATCGATGATTTCGGCGTCGGTCACGGCGAGATGAAGCTGCTTTGCGATCATTCTGTCGATTATCTGAAGATCGACCGCCATTTCGTTGCCGAGATCGACCGCAGCCCGCGCAAACGCCATCTCTTGAAGAGCATCGTCAACATCGCTCATGTGCTCGGCACCCGCGTCATTGCCGAAGGCATCGAGACCGAGGCTGAATTCATCGCCTGCCGCGAATATGGCGTCGACCTCGTCCAGGGATGGTTCATCTCCCGCCCGACGACGCACATGTCGGAACTGGCGCCGTCGTTCCCGCATCTGCAGGAACTCGGAAAGACCAAGCGCGGCAGCCAGTCGCTCGACGAGATCCTTATCCGCAAGCAGATCGAACTCCTGCCGGCGGTGCACGAGAGCGACAGCATCGACAGCGTCTTCGAACTCTTCCGCCGCAACCCGCGCCAGGCCTTCTTTCCTGTGCTCAACGCCAATAGCGAGCCGCGCGGCATCATTCACGAGCAGCATCTCAAGGAGTACATCTATCAGCCCTTCGGCCGCGATCTCCTGAAGAACAAGATGTATGAGCGCAGCATCTCGCATTTCGTCGAGATGGCGCCGATCGTCGGCCTCGACAGCGACGCCGAGCATTTGATGGCGATCTTCGCCAATATGGAGGGCAGCAACTGCCTGATCCTGACCGACAATATGCGCTATGCCGGCGTCGTCTCCGCCGCCTCGCTGATCAAGGTGATCAACGAGAAGCAGCTGAAAACGGCCCAGGACCAGAACCCGCTGACCGGCCTGCCTGGTAATCGCGCCATCCGCGATTTCATGCGCCAGTCCGGCCGCGACGGCGATGAGGTTCGCCACTTCTGCTATTGCGATTTCGACAATTTCAAGCCGTTCAACGATGCCTATGGCTTCCATCTCGGCGATCACGCGATCTCGCTGTTTGCCGCGCTGATGCGCCGCTATTTCTTCGCTGAGCGGCACTTTCTCGGCCATGTTGGCGGCGATGATTTCTTCATCGGCGCCGTCGGCTGGACGAAGGAGGAGCTGACCGAGATTCTCGACCGGCTGATCAGCGATTTCCACGACGATGTGCTCGATCTCTATTCCGACGAACATCGCGCCGCCGGCCGCATCCTCGGCCACGACCGCAACGGCGCCGAAGCCCTGTTTCCGCTGATGCGCTGCTCGATCGGCGTCATCGAACTGCCGGAAGGCCTTGTTATCGACGATATCAACCGGGTCAGTGCCGAGATCGCCGTCATCAAGTCGGCCGCCAAGGAGAGCGAGGAGGGTCTCGTCTTTCACTTGCTGGGCGAGGCGAATTGACGCCCTTGCTACTTCAAGCCTTTCCAAGCCCGCGGGGCTGACTTATTTCCTTGTTCCGATCAGGGAGGGTCGCGCCATGTCACTGCCTCGGGAAATGTCATTGCCCCAGGAAATGCGTTTCGTCGATCTGCCATCCTTCGGCGCACCGGAGGTGATGTCGATTGGCAAACGGGCGCTGCCTGTCCCAGGCGAAGGTCAGGTTCTGGTGCGCGCCGAGGCGATCGGCGTCAACCGCCCCGATGTCGCCCAGCGCCAGGGCAGCTATCCCGCGCCCAAGGATGCGAGCCCGATCCTCGGTCTGGAACTCTCTGGCGAAATCGTTGCGATTGGCCCTGGCGTCAGCGGCTACGGTGTCGGCGACAAGGTCTGCGGCCTGGCCAACGGCGGCGCCTATGCCGAATATTGCCTGCTGCCGGCAGGCCAGATTCTGCCCTTTCCCAAGGGCTATGACGCGGTGAAGGCTGCGGCCCTTCCCGAAACCTTCTTCACCGTCTGGGCCAATCTCTTCCAGATGGCCGGGCTGACGGAAGGCGAGACGGTGCTGATCCATGGCGGCACGAGCGGCATCGGCACGACGGCGATACAGCTCGCCCGCGCCTTCGGCGCCGAGGTCTATGCGACAGCAGGCTCGAGCGAGAAATGCGCGGCCTGCGAAAGGCTTGGCGCCAAGCGGGCGATCAATTACCGCAGCGAGGATTTCGCCGAGGTGATCAAGGCCGAGACCGGCCAGGGCGTCGATATCATCCTCGATATGATCGGCGCGGCCTATTTCGAGCGCAACCTCGCCTCGCTTGGAAAAGACGGCTGCCTGTCGATCATCGCCTTCCTCGGCGGCGCCGTTGCCGAAAAGGTCAATCTGTCGCCGATCATGGTCAAGCGCCTGACGGTGACCGGCTCCACCATGCGCCCGCGCACGGCGGAGGAAAAACGCGCCATCCGCGACGACCTGCTCTCCGAGGTCTGGCCGCTTCTGGAGGCCGGCACCATCGCCCCGGTCATCCACAAGGTCTTTGCCTTCGAAGAGGTCGTCGCAGCCCATCGGCTGATGGAAGACGGCAGCCATATCGGCAAGATCATGCTCGCCCTCTGAGGTCAGCTTCGGACCAGCATTCATGCGCAAGGTGAGGCCGATCTTGGCTGTCTGTGAGTCTCCGGGGTCGTTGAACAGTCGTCTGATCGAAACCCGGCCCCGAAACTGCGCATCTTGATGTGGTGTTGCTTGCGCGTTGTACGGTCCCTACGAGGAATACAATGGCCCTTTTCCACGCCTGCCCCATCTGCCGCAGCAGAATTCCGCATTTCGTACCGCTTCCGCGCTACTACATCGACAAGGCGGTCGAGCACGGCTTTCCCTATCGCGTCGATGAATTCGAGACGATCAACCATCAGGCCTATAGCTGCCCCAATTGTCATTCGACCGATCGCGACAGGCTCTTCGCGTTGTTCCTGACGCCGGTGTTCCAGCGCCTCGACCAGGCACAGGCCGTCCGCTTCCTGGACATTGCGCCGGGCCGCGCCTTGACCTTCTGGCTCAAGACCCACCCGCATGTCTTCTATCGCAGCTGCGACATGTATTTGCCCGAGGCAGACGACAAGGCTGATATCCACAACCTGCCCTACGCAGACGAGAGCTTTGACTTCGTGCTTTGCTCCCACGTGCTCGAGCATGTCGAGGATCCGGTGCGTGCCACCGCCGAAATCCGGCGGGTTCTCAAGCAAGACAGCGTCGCCATCCTGATGGCGCCGATCTGCCTGTCGATCGAGGACACCCATGAAGATCCCAACGTGACGACGCCGGAAGGCCGCTGGGCGCATTTCGGCCAGGATGACCACGTGCGTCTCTTCTCAAAGTCCGGGTTCATCGATGTGATCCGGCGCGCCGGTCTGGCTGTCCAGCAAATTCCGGTCACCGAATTCCTGACGCCCGACGTCTGCGATACCTATGGCATCGGCCGCAACTCCGTCCTCTATCTCGGGGTGAAGCAGCAGGCCGTCCAGCAGGAGCCGGAACCGGAGCGCAACGTCGCCTGAGGGCACGGCTAATGCATGTTGCCGGAAGTGTGCAGTCGTTCCGGGATAACGACATGCATAAAACAATGAGCTAGCGCGCTGCATGAATCAGGTTCGATGCGGCGCGCTTTGGTTTCTGGGTTCAAACGTGAAAGGCGCCCCCGAACCGAGGCGCCTTTTTTAATTTCGGCCGTCTCTCAGCGTAATTGCTGCCGCAATTGCGACGATGCTAGGCAGCGCCATCGCGGCATAGAGCCAGTAGGCCGCCGAGATGCTGCCGGCAACGCCGCCCGGATCGACGAGGCCGGCGCCATTGGCGATGAGGCCGGCGAAGGCCGCGCCGAAAGCGCCGCCGAGCGAACTCATCGTTGGGATCGCCGCGGACGCCTTGTCCTGCTCGTTGCCGGCGACGAGCGTCAGGACCATGGCGACGAGATGCGCCCAGCCGAGCCCGACGCCGAAGCCCATCATGAACATGGCCGTAGCCGCCGGCACGATGAAGATCATATGCGCCTGCGGATTGTCGCGCGCGAGAAAAACCGCCAGCGAAAGGGTCGCTGCCGCCTCGATCAGCGCCCCGGCGACGATCGCCGCCCGCGCGCGGCGGCCGGTCAGCGAGCCGCTGAGGAAGGCCGAAAACGTCCAGCCGAGGGCGACGAGCGCCACCAGATAACCTGAGACAAGCGGTGTCACCCCGTGCAGCACCTGCAGGAAATAGGGAATGAAGACATCGCTGACGAGCACGACGGTCATCGCAAGCATGATCAGGTACACCCGTGCAATCGGCCGGGAAAGGCTGACCGCGCCGGAGGGCAGCAGCCGGTTCGGGCTTCGGCTCTCGATGATAAGCATGCCGCCGACCGCGGTGATCGAGGCCGCGATCAAAGCGATTTTCGCGGCCGTCGTCTCGATGGTGCCGGCGGTGCTGACCATCAGCACGGCGCCGAGCAGCAGCCCGATCTGGGCAATTGGCGTTTTCGCCTGCTCGCGGTCGTCCTCGACTTCCGGCAGCAGCCGCGGCGCCAGCACCGCCATCGCCAGGCCGAGCGGCACCAGTACGATGAAGGCGTAGCGCCAGTTGCTGCCGGAGGAGAAGAAGCCGCCAAGCGTCGGCCCGATGACGGTCGCCACACCCCAGATCGCCGCATAGAGCGTCGTCGCCTTCGTCCATAACGGCTCGGGATAGACGAAGCGGATGAAGGCATAACCAAGCGCTGCCAGCGCCCCGGTGCCGAGACCCTGCACCGAGCGTCCGACCAGCACCACGGGCATCGACGGCGCGGCTGCGGCAATCAGGCTGCCCACGCCGAAGACCAGCGCGGCGATCACATAGACGGCGCGAAGCCCGATCCCCCGCGGCCGCATGGCGACGAAGATCGAGCCGAGCACGGCGGCGGCGACGAACAGGCTGGTTACCCAGGAAAACAGCGCGAGCCCGCCGATGTCGCGCACGATCGAAGGCGCGATCGTCGCCATGATGTAAGTCTCCACCGCATAAAGCGTCACGCCGCCGGCAAGGATCAACGTTGCCGGCAGATGCTCGGGCAGGAAGAGGCGGAGGAGGGAGCTGGCGCTGGGAACGGTTGTGGTCTGGTCGATATCCGACATGGGACAATCTCGATGTTTTTGCTGGCGAAGGATTATTTTCCAAGTTATAAGTTGGAAATTACATGTCGCCTCGATTAAAACAAGACATGACTTGGAAAAATATGCGCCAGTCGCCCGCCAACCGCATCCTGATCCTGATAAAGACCGACGGACCGCAGCTCGGCGCCGCGATTGGCGATGCGCTCGGCATTTCGGGCGAGGCCGCCCGCCAGCAGCTCGCCAAGCTGGCGGAGCAGGGGCTGGTCGAGCCGGTCACCGTCGGGACCACGGGCAGGGGCCGACCGCGTCAGCTCTGGCACCTGACTGCCGCGGGCAACCGGCAATTCCCGGACGGCCACGCCGAACTGACGGCAAACCTGCTCGTCACGCTCACCGAACAGCTTGGACCCACAGCCCTTGACACCGTCATCTCCGCCCGCGAGGCCGAGACGCTGCAGCGTTATCGGCAGGAACTGCAAAATGCCGGCGACCTTGCCGCGCGTGTCGCAGGCCTTGCCGCCATCCGCACCCGCGAGGGCTATATGGCCGATCACTGGCAGGAGGCGGACGGCTCCTTCATGCTGGTTGAAAACCACTGCCCGATCTGCGCAGCCGCTTCCGCCTGCGCCGGCTTCTGCCGCTCCGAACTCGAAACCTTCCGCGCCGCCCTCGGCGCCGACGTCGAGCGCAGCGAACACATCCTCTTGGGCGCCCGCCGCTGCGCCTATCGCATCACGCCGCGTTGACCGATACCGCTCACAAGCAGCTCGTGCTTCAGGCTGGCTGCCGCGCCTGCCGCCTGGCGCTTTCGAGATAAAGCAAGACTCCGATCGACACCAAGCCAGCAGCGGCGCCGACGAAGGCGGTGCCGGAATAGTCGCTGATCGATGTGCCGAAGGCGAAAAGCCCGGCGGCGATGCCGGTGCCGATGAAGGTGTTGAGCGAAATCAGCGACGTTCCGAGCCCCGGCCGGTCTGCGATGAGGTCCTGGAGATACGTGATCGGCACGCTGAGGATCGCCGCCGCCCCGCAGGCGTTGAGGAGGAGCAGCGCATAGATGTGCCAGGGTGCCGAGGCAAATCCGAGCAGCAGCAGATAGCCGCAATAGATCAGCGCGCCGAAGGCGAGCACATGCACGGTGCGGAACCACCGCTGCGCCATGCCCCACATCACCATGAACGGCATTTCGAGAAAGGCCGTCAGCCCGGCGATGAAGCCGACATCGACCACGCTTCCATCGGCCGCATGGGTGATGATCAGCGGCAGGAGCATGCTGTTTAACCGCTGCAGCCCGAACAGCAGCGCCATGACGATGACACGGACCAAGACATAGGGCATGAAGATCCGCTTCAGCGACGCCAGGAACCTGGGCTGATCGGGGGAGGGACCGGCCGTGCCGTTTCCGGGCGCGAAGAAGAAATACAGGCAGAAACAGGTGCAGCTTGCCAGGGCCGCGATCCCATAGGCCGGCGTCATCGACGGCGAATTGACGAGGTAGAGGCCGATCATCCCCGGCGCCAACGCCCAGGAGCCGGAAAACAGCGCTCGCACTGTTGCCGTGATTCCCGCCGCCTGGCCGCGATCCATCTGGTTGGTCCTGGCGCGCAGGCTGGCAAACAGCAGCGAGTAGGTGGAGTTGCTCATCGGCACCAGCAACAGCGTCGAGACGATGAAGACGGCAGGGCTGTGAAAGATCGCGATCGACCCGAAGCCGAGCATGCCGGCGACCGAAAGCCCCAGCACCAGCGGCCGCCGCTCTTTCAACCTGTCGGACCAGATGCCGAGCGTCAGGCTGGTGGTGACGTTGACGATCGCCGAGAAGAAGATCAGCGCCGAATAGGTGCCGTTGCTCAAGCCCAGTTCGTTGATCCCGATGATCGACTGATAGGGCGCGGTCGAGGCGTAGGTAAAGGCGAGCGCGACGAGCGTCACGGCCGGAATGCGGATCCGCTTATCGCGCAGGATCAAGGAAAAGGTGGGTGACATGGGGCGGTTCCTGATGCACCACCTGTAGCCGCATCTGACGCATCAGAGAAACGATAGTTTTCGATCGATTCGGTCAATTCCTGTGATGGATGTTTGCTTCAGATTTGCGCTGTCAAACTGGAGAGCCAGAAGTCGATTTGCCCGAAGGGAAGAATGTTTCCCAGGAAACCGACCAGAACTGAGGTAATGGACATCAAGGCCAACCCCAGAAGTGCTCCAAGGATGATTCCAACGCTTGTCCTTTTGGGCCAGCGCGCCAACCAGCACGCCAGGCTGAGAGAGGCGACCGTGAAAAATACCCACAATATGGACTCTGAAATGGATAGGCCTGATTGCAAAACGATTCCTGCGAATGCGAACTGGGTTGCAGGATATCGTCTGAAGGCATCCAACTTCAAGGCCGGTCTGAGCGCGGCAGGGGACGCAACTAATCTCCCATTACGCCATCTGTCGCGGTACTTGCTCCAGAAACCCACCCCACCCTGCGTCCTCCTCGGGCTTGACCCGTGGATCCACGCCGTCTCCATCAACTGCCACCATGGTCCCAGGCTCAAGGTCTGGGATGACGGAGACTGGCGGTGTGTTTCCGCCAAACCCGCCGTCCGCGCACGCCGTTGCGACACTCCGGCAAAGCCTAAACCCCGTTGGCTTTCGCGCCCTGACACGCTATGCCTGCCGCATCCCGCCAGCACCAGGATGAGAGCCCATGACCAATCCCGTCACCGTTGAAGTTACCCGTGGCCTGCTCGTCGAAAGCCGCCATCGTGGCGCGGTGGCGGTCGTCGACGGCGACGGCAAGCTCGTTTTCTCGCTCGGCGACATCGACGCCGCCGTTTTCCCGCGTTCGGCCTGCAAGGCGATGCAGGCGCTGCCGCTGATCGAAAGCGGTGCGGCCGACGCCTATGGTTTCGGTGATAAGGAGCTGGCGCTCGCCTGCGCTTCGCATAATGGCGAGGACGAGCATGTGGCGCTTGCCGCTTCGATGCTGGCGCGCGCCGGCCGGAATGCCGAAGCGCTGGAATGCGGCGCCCATTGGTCGATGAACCAGAAGGTCCTGATCCAGCAGGCCCGCGCGCTGGAGGCGCCGACCGCGCTGCACAACAATTGCTCGGGAAAACACGCCGGCTTCATCTGCGCCTGCTGCCATCAGGATATCGATCCGAAGGGCTATGTCGGCTATCAGCACCCGCTGCAGGTCGAAATCCGCGCGGTGCTGGAAAGCCTGACCGGCGCCGTGCTCGGCGCCGAGAGCTGCGGCACCGACGGCTGCTCGATCCCGACCTATGCCGTGCCGCTCAGGAGCCTTGCCCACGGTTTTGCCAAAATGGCGACCGGCGTCGGTCTGGAGCCGTTGCGCGCCAAGGCATCCCGCCGGCTGATCGAGGCCTGCATGGCCGAACCCTTCTATGTCGCCGGCTCCGGCCGCGCCTGCACGAAACTGATGCAGATTGCTCCGGGCCGCATCTTCGTCAAAACCGGCGCCGAGGGCGTCTTCTGCGCCGCGATCCCGGAAAAGGGCATCGCCATCGCGCTGAAATGCGAGGATGGCGCCACCCGCGCCGCCGAAGGCATGGTGGCCGCCACACTCGCCCGCTTCTTCGAAACGGAAGACGAGGTGCACGCCGCCCTGACGGCCTTTGCCGCAACCTCGATGCGCAATTGGAACGGCATCCATGTCGGCGATATCAGGGGCACGTCGGTTCTGGCTGAGTGATCACGCCGTGGCGATCGCGACGTTGAGGTCGCGATAAGGTTTCAGCCGCTCGGCCGGCATTTCCGCCGGCACGATCAATCCCGCCACCTCGGAAATTCCAAGCACCGGGCAGGGCGAGACGAGATCGAACTTCTCCTGCGTCAGCAGCACATGGGTTTCGGCCGAACAGCGGGCGATATGCCGTTTGATCGCCGCTTCCTCGAAATCGCCGGTGGAAAGCCCGTGCACCGGATGCGCCGCCGTGACGCCGAGGAAGAACAGGTCGGGACGCAGCTGCGAGATCGCCGCTGCCGCCGCCGCGCCCGTCGCCACCATCGAATGTTTGTAGAGCCGCCCGCCGACCAGGATCACCTCGGCCGTCGGGTGGTGCTCGAGTTCGGCGGCGATCGTCGGGCTATGGGTCGCAACCGTCAGCGGCATGTCGCGTGGCAAGCGCCGGGCGACCTCCGCCGTCGTCGTGCCGCCGTCGAGAAAGATCATCTGTCCCGGCTTGATCATCGCCGCCGCAGCAGCCCCCAGCCGTGCCTTGATCTCTGAGGAGACGCTGCGACGTGCGGTGAAATCGGGCAGATCGGGAGAAAGCGGCATCGCGCCGCCATGCACGCGTTTCAACAGCCCCTCCGCCGCCATTTCCCGGAGATCCCGGCGGATCGTGTCTTCCGATAGGGAAAAATCCTCGGCGACGCGCTTGGCGATCACTTGGCCGTCACGGCGCAATATGTCGAGGATGAGGGTTTTACGTTGTGACGTCAGCATGGGCTCTCTGCACGAAGTTAAACATTTATGTCCAATATTGCACGAATAGACTCGACATTCAAGAAATATCGTGCATTTTCACGAAATCCCGTGCATGAAGCCGGGAATGCTCAGCGATGGAGTGGATGATGTTGATATTGATTGCCGGGCCTTACAGGTCGGGAACGGGCGACGACCCGGAAAAGATGGCTGCCAATCTGAAGCGGCTAGAGCAGCCCTCGCACGCGCTGTTTGCGGCCGGCCACGTGCCGATGATCGGCGAATGGGTGGCCCTGCCGATCTGGCACGCCGCCGGCGGCAGATCGGTTGGCGATGCGCTATACGAAGAGATCTTCCATCCGGTCGCCGGCCGGCTGCTGCAGCTCTGCGAGGGCGTGCTGCGCTTGGCCGGCGATTCCAAGGGGGCGGACAATGACGTGCGCATCGCCAGGGAACGCGGCATCCCGGTCTGGCACCGGCTGGAGGATGTGCCGGGCTGCGGGTGAGGGGTGGGTTTGTCCAATTGAACGACCGGGTTGATGGTCGACATTTTGGACCGGGCTGATACCTGACAGTTTTCATTCTGTCGTGTGTGCTGCTTTAGGAGCTGTGGACACTTATCTGAGCCATAGGATTGTTGCGGCCAGAGCGATCATRGCTTTGTAGTTTCGAACGGTTTTCTCATATCGTGTGGCGATGCGTCGAAACTGCTTGAGCTTCGAGAAGCAGCATTCGACGAGATARCGCTGAGCATARAGTTGCTTGTCGAGCGGATACTTCTTGGCACGCGAGGGGTTGTTCGGGATGACCGCTTGCGCGCCCTTGTCGGCAATGAGTTTGCGTAGCCGGTCGCTGTCGTAGGCCGTATCGGCCATGACGACCTCGGCTGGYAGGTCTTCGATCAGGAGATCGGCTTGCGGTGCATCGCCTTTCTGACCGGCGGTCAGAATGAAACGAACGGGACATCCAAGGCCACGCACGGCCATATGGATTTTGGTGCTCAAGCCGCCGCGSGAACGGCCAAGGGCCTGATCTTCAGCCCCTTTTTTGCGCCGGAGGCGTGCTGGTGGGCGCGAAT
>NZ_MAWZ01000034.1:0-18273 GCF_001854685.1 Rhizobium sp. RSm-3
CCGATCTCGTTGGTGAATTCGGGAGGCGCAACCAGCCCGCCTCCCTGAATGAAGCCGGAAAACTCTAGCATCCGGTGGTCCAACGTTTGGGAGCGTTTCAAAGACCGCCGAGGCTCTAATCGCCGCCGGATGAAAATTCAGTGGCAGGTCATCTGAAATATCTGGCGTTCGGCAGCTTGGTCGCACCGCCACATTAACAGGCATCACAAACTACCGTGTTAGCATCAGTATCGTCCTGGGCTTAAAGAAGCTCGGTTCACGTTCCCGGAAAATTTGTTCATCGGGGCGGTAAACACTCTCGATTGAGGGCTTGTTCCACCATGATGGGAAGAACGGTCCCGGAAATGAGAACTGGTGATCTGGTCATCGCAAATAACCCGTACGCCAGCAATATCTTGAATCGGCTCATAAGTTCTTCCAGGGAACGACGACGCAAGTCCCCCGCCAGTCACGACAACAGGCTCGGTCCGTTAGCAGGAACCGTGGAGCTCGAATTTTATCTATGCTGTGAATGGGTATCATCCAAACAATCGATTTTACGAATTGAATGGCGTGATCCATTAGACGAGCATCTTGACGGAAATCAAGTCGTCGATGGCGCGCCCAGTGGTGTAGAGGGGTCAAATGTGTGGCTTTGGAATGTAATGCTTGCATAAGCGGTCGATCAGCCCATTGCATCACCTTGCAATCGTCGACAGCTCGGGGGTTCACCACCAATCGCACTCGGTACAGTCCGCAACGAGCCGCGGTATTGACAGATTCAGACGAGGCGGCCTGGTGACCGCTATTTTGGGGAAACGGCGTACGCTACACGCTGCCACGCGCGCGTTTCGACCTGCGTCCACGCGCGGCGTCATCATCCTACCCTTTGGTGGCCGGTCTCCGAATGCCACCAGGATAATTTACCGGAAAGGACGAGAGCAATGACGCACCTCGATTGCTCGTGCGAAGTGCACGGTGAGCGCGATGACGGCACTGGTAGTCACAGCGTTTATTTGACGTTCGACGACGGTCCGCATCCATTTTGTACACCGGAGATTCTCGATATTCTGGCTGAACACCGGGTGCCGGCAACATTCTTCGTCATCGGCGAGTTCCTGGCCGATCAATCTAAATTGATCCAGCGAATGATTGCAGAGGGACATGAAGTCGCCAACCACACAATGACGCATCCAGACCTGTCTGACTGCGAACCCGACGAGGTGCAACGTCAGATACTCGAGACAAACAGAGCCATAAAAATGGCGTCGCCTCAGGCGGTGGTGCGGCACATCCGGGCTCCTTACGGCATCTGGACCGAAGAAGTGCTCAAGGTTTCGGCGAATGCGGAACTCACTGCCGTGCACTGGTCGGTAGATCCGCGAGACTGGTCTCTTCCCGGGGCCGACGGCATTGTCAATGATGTGCTGCAGTCTGTCCGGCCGGGGTCAATCGTGCTCTTGCACGACGGTTGTCCCTCCAGTGAAATGCAACAAGGAACTGACCGCAGTCTGCGCCACCAGACTATCATGGCGTTATCTAGCATAATTCCAGCTTTGCATGATCGCGGCTTTGTATTCCGCTCGCTTCCTCGGGAGTTCTGATGGATATGCTTGACACAACCAGCACTGTCGCCGTCTCGCTTTATGCACTTCTCTCGACTGCTTATAAAAGCGTGCAGGCCGTTTATTCTCTGCCGACCGATGTTTCATTGGCGTCCCAGAGCTTGGCCGGCTTTGAGGAGCTGCCCAGCGTAGATGTCATCGTGCCAAGCTTCAACGAGGATCCCCGCACGCTTTCGGAGTGCCTGGCTTCTATTGCGGGTCAGGAATACGGGGGAAGGCTGCAGGTTTACCTAGTTGATGACGGTTCCGAAAATCGCGAGGCTTTGCGACCTGTGCACGAGGCCTTCGCACGAGACCCCAGATTCAATATTCTCCTGCTTCCCCAGAATGTTGGTAAACGGAAGGCACAGATCGCCGCGATACGCCGCTCTGCTGGAGATATGGTGTTAAACGTCGACTCCGACACGATCCTCGCATCTGACGTCATCAGGAAGCTCGTGCCTAAAATGCAAGATCCGGCTGTCGGCGCGGCCATGGGACAGTTGACGGCCCGCAACCGAAACGATAGTTGGCTGACCCGTTTGATCGATATGGAGTACTGGCTGGCTTGCAACGAGGAGCGTGCGGCACAAGCTCGCTTCGGAGCCGTTATGTGCTGCTGCGGTCCATGTGCTATCTACCGTCGCTCTGCGCTCGCTTCGCTGCTTGACCAGTACGAATCACAGTATTTTCGGGGAAAGCCAAGCGATTTCGGTGAGGATCGGCATCTCACCATTCTTATGCTGAAGGCAGGCTTTCGAACGGAGTACGTGCCGAGCGCCATCGCAGCGACAGTCGTTCCGAACAAGCTAGGACCGTATCTGCGCCAACAACTACGCTGGGCGCGGAGCACGTACCGGGACACGTTGCTTGGGCTGCGCCTGCTGCCCAACCTCCATCGCTTCCTTACGCTCGACGTTGTCGGACAGAACCTCGGACCGCTGCTTCTGGCACTATCAGTGCTGACGGGGCTCGCACAGCTTGCATTGACGGGCACCGTGCCTTGGTTGGCATCCCTGATGATCGTGGCCATGACGATGATCCACTGCAGCGTTGTCGCGCTCCGGGCCCGCCAACGACGGTTCCTCGGGTTCTCTCTGCATGCATTCATCAATATTTTTCTGCTACTGCCCTTGAAAGCCTACGCGCTGTGCACGCTGAGCAATAGCGACTGGCTGTCGCGCAGCTCTGCTGGCAACTCGAATCAACATCCGGCGACTGATGCGCGCACTACAGAATGTTCTGGACATGCGACAGCGCCTCGAAGGCTCAACCCCGCCCGCGATTCTGCCAGGCGAACGACGTCTGACTGCATGTGCAGCGACGAGTAAGATCTATTTACCGAGGTGAACGAGTTGACACAGAGCGACAATTATCAATTGCTGAATCGGGAACTGGCTGCACCCGATCCATGGGGACTCGACGCCAATCCATTCGAGCGTGAGCGTCACACGCAAATGCTCCGCTTGGCGCTTGCCCAGGGATCCATCTCAAATGCGCTCGAAGTGGGATGCGCTGCCGGCGCATTTACGGTGCAGCTAGCCCCCCACTGCAAACGGCTCACCGTGATCGATGTTGTGCCTCACGCTATAGAAAGATCGCGTCGACGCATGAGGGATTCTCCGCACATCAGCTGGATAGTCTCTGATGTTCAACAGTTTTCACCTGACGAGAGGTTTGATTTGATCGTTGTGGCGGAAGTGCTCTACTATATTGGAGGAATAGCCGAGATGAGAGGGGCTGTTCGGAATTTAGTGCGGATGCTTGCGCCAGATGGATATCTGGTTTTCGGATCGGCGCGCGACGCCAATTGTCGTCGCTGGGGCCACGTTGCTGGTGCTGAGACGGTCCTCGACATGCTGAACGAAACTTTGCTCGAGCTAGAGCGGCTTGAGTGTCGGGGTGGCTCGGTCAACGAAGATTGCTTACTCGCCTGTTTCCGGAATCCGATTTCTGCCTCCTAACGGCCCCAACCCTCGACGTTCAGACATGGAGACACTATGCGCGTCTGTGGTATAAAAAGACGCGGATGAGATGCCAGGACAGAATTCCGGCTGTTGTCCATCTCGATGAATCTGCACAATTGCAGACCATCCCAGGCACTCTCTCCGTGAAGTCGCCGAGCTACTCTTCGAATGTAACAAGCTCGGGACATTCGGCTGCTCTGCAACACGAGTGCCAATTACCACGGACGAGGCGTTTTCCCGGATGCTGCTGCCAGCCCTTTAATGGAGACGCAATGAACACATACGGTGCGATGGACCAGGAAGAACACAACCAACCGAAGAAATGCCAGTCAACGGCGCCCGACGGTCAGATGAGCGCATGTTCATGTCCGCAATAGATTTTTTCGACGTAAGCAAGACATATGGCGACAAGGCCGTGGTCAACGCGCTATCGTTCCGCGTTTCCCCGGGGCAATGCTTCGGGCTGCTTGGACCGAACGGCGCGGGCAAGAGCACGATCGCACGCATGATCCTTGGCATGACAGCCCCTGATGCGGGGAAGATTACTGTGCTCGGCGTGCCGGTGCCTGCCCAGGCTCGCTTGGCGCGAAAGGGTATCGGCGTGGTGCCGCAATTCGACAACCTTGAGCCTGAATTCACTGTGCGCGAGAATCTGCTGGTCTACGGCCGCTACTTCGGCATGAATACACGCAAAGTCGAGGCGGTCATGCCGTCGCTCCTTGAGTTTGCACGCCTAGAGAGCAAGGTGAATGCGCGTGTGTCTGAACTTTCAGGCGGCATGAAGCGGCGCCTGACGCTAGCGCGTGCGTTGATCAATGACCCCCAGCTACTTGTCATGGACGAGCCGACCACCGGTCTCGACCCGCACGCGCGCCACCTGATCTGGGAGCGCCTGCGTTCCCTGCTTACGCGCGGCAAAACGATCATCTTGACCACCCATTTCATGGAAGAGGCCGAACGGCTATGCGATCGACTCTGCGTACTCGAAAGAGGTCGCAGCATTGCCGAAGGGCGGCCGCATGACCTGATCGATGAACTGATCGGGTGCGAAGTCATTGAAATCTACGGCGGCGATCCGCATGAATTGGAATCGCTGGTCGGGCCATATGCCGATCGCGTCGAAATTAGCGGCGAGACCCTTTTTTGCTATGTGTCTGACCCGGAGCAGGTGCGTGTGCGGTTGCGGGAGCGCGCGGGCTTGCGCATTCTCCAGCGTCCGCCGAATCTTGAGGATGTGTTTTTGCGGTTGACCGGGCGCGAGATGGAGAAGTGAACGATGGGTGAAGGTTGTGCCGCGGCTCTGCCCGCCAACGCTTTTAACTGGATTGCGATATGGCGACGCAACTATCTGGCATGGAAGAAAGTAGCACTTGCGTCAATTGTTGGAAGTCTGGCCGATCCTATGATCTACCTTTTTGGCCTCGGCCTTGGCCTCGGAATTATTGTGGGTCGCGTTGACGGCACAACCTACGTTGCGTTCTTGGCGGGCGGCATGGTGGCGACAAGCGCGATGACCTCAGCGACGTTCGAGACGATTTACGCGGCCTTTACGCGAATGCACGCCCAACGCACCTGGGAAGCCATGCTCTACACACAAATGACACTTGGGGACATCATCCTGGGTGAGTTGGCATGGGCAGCGAGCAAGGCATTTCTTGCCGGTACGGGAATCATAATCGTCGCCACCGTGCTAGGCTATGCGACGTGGCCATCAGTCGTCTATGTGCTGCCAGTTATCATGCTCACTGGATTTGCATTCGCGAGCCTTGCGATGGTAGTCACGGCCCTTGCGCCCAGTTACGAGTATTTCATTTTTTACCAGACGCTCGTCCTGACACCAATGCTGTTCTTGTGCGGCGCGGTGTTTCCAATCGCGCAACTGCCCCAGGCCTTTCAGCAGGTAGCGCAGTTCTTGCCTCTAGCGCATGCGATCGACCTCATACGCCCGGCAATGCTTGGGCGCCCCGCGGGTAGCATGGGCCTGCATATAGGCGCGCTTTGCATCTACGCGATTTTGCCGTTCTTCCTGTCGGCAGCGCTGTTGCGTCGGCGCCTGATGTCTTGACGCTACTCGCCACCACGCCATGAGGGGTATTGCGATGCAGTATCTTGAAAAGACCCGCAGAGCTCTGAAGATAATCATCATAGTCCGGGAACAAATGAACCCGTGTCGGCGCCGGTGAGACGATGCAGGTTTGTCGCTCTGCAACTGGCCGAACTCGGAAGCAAACACTCTTCAGGAAAATCCGGCTTGTATCAGGAGAAAAGCAAATGAAGGTCATCTCAATCGCTACGGCGCTCTTTGCTCTGGCGTGTCCCGCGAACGCGTTCGAAAACAAAGCGGTCGCGGCTACGCTTATCTTAAGGACCGATCGTACGATTGCTGGTCAGCCCATCATCGTTCCACGGAAGAATGTCGAGGTCATCGCTTCGATTTATGAGATTGCGCCCGGTGCGACGTTGCCAATTCATCAGCATCGCTATCAGCGCTATGGCTATGTGCTTTCGGGGGAGATCACGGTCACCAATACAGAATCTGGGAAAGAAAGCATTTTCACGGCAGGAGATTTTATCGTCGAGTCCTGGGGCATATGGCATAAAGGGGCGAACAACGGCACCGAGCCGGTAAAGCTGCTCGTGATCGATCAGGTGGAAAAGGGCAGTGAGAATGTTCTGCCGCAAAAATAAAGACGTTGAGGTATTACCGGAGGGCAATCTGGCGCCACGGCTCGGATGTGGTGAACCCGTCCCATATTAGGGGTTGGTTTGCCGCTCCTTGCTAATGTCGATTGGAGCTGCGTGAACCTTCGACTTGAGTCGTCGACAAACTGTCGAGGAGGTTGTTTCATTGGTCGGTTGAACGGCGGGCGTAGGAGAGCATCTGTCCAGTTCCTCCATACTTGGTCGTCAGTCAGCGCGGCTGTTGGGCCAGCGGCGACAGGATCATCAATCATCCGTGAGACTGTAGCGGCGGCGTTTCAAAGAGGCTCCTCATTCCGACGCCATGAATCACGCCGAACGACAAAACCACGAAAGGTTGCTAGGAAATCCTGAGACGTCTCATTACCTCATGGGGCGAAGGCATGCGGGATGCTTCCTGGCATAGCACGTCCCGCATCCAGAGGCTTGCCTGATCACTATTGTGAAGCGCGGGCCATTGGAGGGCCTGTGTGAACGCGGGCAAAGGTAGCGGAAGGTCGGCGATCCGCAGGGGTATTGTCTTTTCGAGCTGCTTGACCAGGCGTAAGGGCATTGTCGCTATGCGCTCGGTCCCTGAAAGCATGAACGGAACCATGCTGAAGCCCTGCACGACTACTTCGACATGTCTCTTAAGCCCGTGCCCAAGCAAACACCATTCCTCGATGGAAGCAGCGTTCCCAAACTTCACCACAACGTGTCCCATCGACATATACCTCTCGAGTGTAAGTTGCTCCGAGAGTAGCTTGTTCGAGCGGCAGCCCACGCACACGAGGGTCTCCTCGAATAACGCCACCTTAGGATGTGCGCGCGACATGAGCAATTCCGGAAAGATGAGAAAATCGGCGTCACCGCGCCGCAAGTAATCATCGTAGTTATCGGCGATCGGCAGCAACTCGAAGCTGACGGCGGGCGCTTCTCGGGCGACACGCGTCACGACCTTTTCAAAAAAAACGAGTGCGGCGTAATCGGAAAGAATGACTCTGAAGCAGCGATCCGATTGAGCAGGGCAAAACGGATCCCAGGATATGATCGAAACCTGGATGTGAAGCAGAGCCTCGCGGACCGAAGGCGCGAGCCGCTCCGCACGCGGGGTTGGAACGAGTTCGCGACCGACCATGGTAAAAAGGTCGTCATTGAAATAGGTGCGTAACCTGCCGACGGCCGCGCTCATGGCCGGTTGGCTCAAGTTGATGCTGCGCGCTGCCGCCGTGAGGTTACGCTCGGTCATCAAGGCGTCGAGTGCGACGAGGAGATTCAGATCAAGGCCCTTGAACCGCATGTCTTCATCCATAGCGAGGTGGCGAGATAAAAGGTGAAAAGGCTTGGTCTCGCAGTGCGGCGCCACGAGAGATCAGCAAGCAAAGGGTCGCCTAAAATTGAGAAAGTATCGATGTTCCAGCCGCCGTGGCTTTGATGGTCTTACTGCTACCTTCAACCGACACGATTCAGTGGTGCCTGATCATTCTGGCGAGTAGCAGTGTTTTCCGAGGATAAAAGTTTCGGTCTGCGACGTCGATCACTTCGGCGCCTTCAATATGTACTTCGGGGGGTAAGACGCACTCGTAGCACTCACCTTCTTCGGCAGGAGTATCTTGGCAATTGAAGTCTTGAGTGTGCTCCGCTGAATGGGCTTTGTCAGCACCATTCAGGTTTGCGCGGGGGTCACTTGCCGCCGGGCCACAATCTTGGTTACGATCATCTGCTGCAAGTGACGGCCCGGCCCGCAATGTCAATGCGAGCAACGCTGCAACGATGACGTAGTAACCAATAACCTTCATGAGACGTTTCCTTTCTTCGGCTAAGGCCAGGCGATACCAGGTAGGATTGATGCCATTCCCGCCGCCAGTGCTTCGGGGCTACAGGCGTTGTTGGATTGGTTGAGAGCCTTTCAACGGATCATACCCGGTGGAGTGGAGACGGCCGTCTATGGAGCATCCGCGAAAATTGGTGAAATCTATTGTTTAAATGCGAGTCATCCATTTGATGCATGTAGACGACGTCTTGCCTGCCCGAACCAACAAGTGTCGCCAAACCCACTGTTTTCAGGGGCGCCTTTTCACCCAGTCCTTCTATCCTCAGTGGGCTTGCGCATGTCGTTGCCGCCATCCCCTTCATCCGGGATAGCAAAGGGCGCCGCGTGCGGGAGGGACACCCCTGCGTCTCCCGTCAGGCTACGACATTTTGTTCGATCGGCTGCCTTGTATGGAGAAGACCGGATTCCTGACGTTTCAGTGTCATCGTTTTGCAATGAGATAGAGGTAATGGCCGCAAGCCAGCTGGGTCGACCACGTTTGGCTTCCATCGCGGAACGTCGCCATTAGCTTTCGACGTTCATTTCGAATGATCGTAGCGTGATGAACAAGTCGGTCCACCGCGGCAAGCGTCATGGCCGGGTCCGGAAAGACTCGGTTCCATTCTCCAAAGGGCTGATTGGCGGTGATGATGATGGAGCGCCGCTCATATCTTGGGAGATGAGTTCGAAGAGCACGCGGGTTTCGGCCTGGTCCTAGTGACGTAGGCCAGGTCGTCGAGGATAAGCAGATCGAACTTGTCGAGCTTTGCGACGGCGGATTCGATCTGGAGTTCACGCGGTACGACCTGCAGTTTCTGGACGAGGTTGGTCGTGCGAGTGAACAGCACCCGCAACCGTTCTCGATCAGCGCGAGGTCGAGGGCCGCGGCGAGATGGCTCTTTCCGCCGCCCGGCGGACCGAACATGAGGATATTGGCACCTTTCGCGACCCAGCTGTCGCCAGCGGCAATGGCCATGACCTGGGCCTTGGAGACCATAGGGACTGCATCAAAATCAAAGCTGTCGAGCGTCTTTTCCGGTGGCAGGTTTCGCCTGGGCAAAATACGCCGACGCTTTGCGCAGAATCTCGTTGGCCTGACGAAGCTCGCGGCTCTCCCGCTCAAGAGCCTTCATAATCTCGGCGACATCGTTCGGCCGGCCTGCTCGCTTACCGCTATCGACCTCGGTCTTCTTCACCCATTCGTGTAGCGTGCGTGGCCGGCGAGCAGCCGATCTGGGCCGCGATAGATGAAGCGGCAGCCCACCGCGCGGGGTGCTCGGCTTCGTGATCCAGCACCATGCGGATGGCACGCTCACGGACTTCAGGCGAGAATTTGTTCGTTGTCTTGCTCATATCGGCTCCAATCTCTCATGAGTTGAAGCCTCCGGCAAACTCGGCGCGGTTCTTGAATCCCAAAAAGGGAACCGGCTATAGGCTTGTGTTTTTAAGCAAAACGTCACCCTCCACTCCTCGGGGATACTCAACTACCATCTGGAAGGAAGGTAAGAGCTCAAGAATGGCGCGCAGGGGAAGCTGGCCTTCATAAAGCTCATGATCACTATCCTCAGTATATATGTAACGCGTTCTCATCAGGATCTGATTGCCACCGGCAATAACGTCGGCCTCGGCTCCCTGCACATCCATCCAGATGAGATCTATATTCTCTAGGCCAGCTTCGCTGCACCAGTCATCCAGCCTCCTAGTCTCAACCGAAATCGGAGGGTCAAACCGAACCCACTCGTACTCAGAAAGATGGTTCTTGGGACGGCGTATCGAGCCCGAGAGATCCCATTCCTTAGCGCTGTCATTGCCATTGCTGGGATGAAACTCGATCATCCCGTTTCGGTCGCTGATCGCAACCTCGGATAGCCTCATCCGATCCCGATCAGAACCCATTTTCTCCTTGAAGCGTGCAGCGGCTCTGGGGTCTGGCTCAAAGCAATAGAGCTGGGCGCTCGGAAGAAGGCGCAGAAAGCGTTGAGCATCGCTTCCGTCATTGCACCCAATGTCAAAGATTACAGGGTTAGGCTTATCGAGAAGCGAAACGATCTGTCGATGTACGTTTAACTCACACACCGGATCCATCACAGTCTCCTTAACTTTTCGAAGTGCCCCTGCTGAACGAGCTCGGGCAGGATATCACTGAAATACCGAGCCATTTGGCCCTTCTTTCGACATGGTTGTTGACGCGTCGCCGTGCGATTAGGTGGGCACGGCGCATTGTCGGTCGCGGGCTTTGTTATTCGCGAGTTTGTTTGGCGTAACGAAGCGACCCCAAGCTATGCTGAAAGCCCACTAGTCACCGAGGCCTCAGCGGGGACGGATACCTGTGATTTGCGGCCACGTACCGGGCTTAAGCATATGCAACGCTGCTCCCAAATCTGCCGAAGTTCATTTAGGAAAGTCTCACGACTACCTGAAACAGGCGCGATTCCATCCAAAATGTCGCCAACCAGGGCTTCTCCCTCAATCCTAATTAGCTGTTCAAACAACCCCGGTGAAATACGCACGGCCTGCAGGCTGGAGGCGCCTGTGCGGATCTCACATACAGTCTCTTGCCGATCCAGGGTGGAATATGCACGCGCCTGATGGAGACTTGCGTAAGGTGGCAAGGAAACTGCTAGTTTATTCCACTCCTCCATCGTTGAGATTCGCTTCTTGACGAGAAATGGACCGATGACAAGTGCATCCAGGTCGGTCGTCAAAAAAGTCGTTACGGCATCCCTAACCGAATCCACTACCGGCTCGGCGTTGTTGTTAAACGACGTGTTGAGCAAGATCGGAACGCCGGTTCGCTTCCCGAAAGCATTGATTAGCTCCCAATATGCGGGATTTGTCTCGCGTGACACTGTCTGCAAACGAGCCGTACCATCTACGTGCGTGATGGCGCCTAGCGAACTACGCTTGGGTTCGCGCACAGACACTACGAAATTCATAAAAGGAAATTTGCGCAAGGTACCTGGCAGATCAAAAAATTCCACGGCGTCCTCCTCCAATACCGAGGGAGCAAATGGGCGGTAGCCTTCCCGCTTCTTGACCATCATATTAATTCGATCCTTGTTTGACGCCGGCCTCGGATCAGCAAGAATACTCCGGTTGCCTAGCGCCCGTGGACCGAACTCCGAACGCCCCTGCACCCAGGCGATCACGGCGCCATCCGCAATCCAATCGGCTGCTTTGCCTGTCACGTCATCACTCCGTTCAATTTCGAGATGCTGGCCCCAAGCAAAAAGTTCCTCCTCCACGCTTCCTTCGCTCTCCAGGTCGGGTCCCCAATAGACGTTTTGCAAACGCTCACGAGGTGCCGGATGCCCCAGATCATGAGACGCCATCAATGCGGCGCCTAGTGCGCAGCCAGCGTCATGGGCAGCCGGTTGCACGAAGATGTCGTCAAACATCCCCGAGTACAGCAGCTTGCCATTCAAAGTGCAGTTGTGAGCCACTCCTCCGGCCAAACACAGTCGTTCGATGCCCGTAACCTTGGTGTAATGCCGTAGGACGTGGAACACGATCCGTTCCAGTGCTTCCTGCAGTGAAGCACTCACATCTTTATGCTGCTGCGTGAACGGCATGCCTTTCTGGCGTATTTGAATGTTACTGAGCAACGTAGGACCAACTCGGTCGAGATGGACCCGATAACCACCGTCGTCTAGGAGTTCGTAAAATTGTTCGAAGATCTCGCGGTACGAAGCGGGATTGCCGTAAGGTGCCAGACCCATGATCTTATATTCATCGAACGCGCCATAACCTAGGTAGCGGATCGTTTCCAAGTATAGCAGCCCTAGAGAATCATTCTCCGGAAATGTCACGAGTGGCTCAATCTCCGTGCTGGAACCAATCGCCAAAAGCCCCGAAAGAAAGTCTCCACCGCCGTCAATTGAGAGGACCAAACTTCGCTCGAAGCCCGACATGAAAAACGAGCTCACCGCGTGCGACATATGGTGGCTCACGAACGACACACGTGAGGGATCAATTTCGGCACCAAATTCTTGCCCGAGTAATCCGCACAACAACAGTCTCGCGTCCGGTATTGGGGTACTTGGGTGAGAGAGGCGCACGCGCTCGAGCACAGCGTTGCAATAGGCCTCGGTCGCATAATACGCGATGCGGTCGATGTCGCTCAGGTGAACACCTGCAGATGCGAGGCAATATTGAATCGAACGCGTTGGTAACTTGTTGGAGTGCTTGTCCGGTTAAGGCGCTCCTCCTCGACCGCCGCTATCACTCGCCCGTCGCGAACGAGAACCGCAGCCCCATCGTGCATAAAGGTGTTCGGTAGATCGAACGAATTTTCGTAGACTCTGCTTAGACCGCCACTGAGCCCTAGACACAGCATGTTGCTCTCCAGTTCGTTTCGAAAGGTAGGTCGCTCTGGTCTGGCCACCGGCTTTCGCAGTTTCATAGGGTGGCGCTTGACAGTGCAGCTAGAGCTCACGGGTCGAAGCCGAAATCAGATCGTGACCGGATCGGTGAGATTGCCGACAATCGGCGCTAACAGAGCCCCAGACCGAAGCATTTGCGGCAGTAACGCCGCGTAACGTATCCACATTACCCAGTCCTTCATCTTTCCGCCCGACAGCCACAACGACGTTTGGTGGTCGCTGCAAAGGTCGCAGACCGTATCCTTGCAGCGGCGAGTGCGCCTGCGTTGGCTCCGAGGCATAGCACACAGAATTCCGCCGCCGGCCTCCGTCATTCGCATATGCGCCAGCACCGAACTCAGCTCCCACGCGGTGGGGCCGCCATTGATAATCACGTCGAACGGCGCCCACGGCGTGAGAACCGATCTGCAACAAACGCTAGAAGGGGAAGCAGTAGAAAGATGACCAGCGCGCGGTGAAGACGAATAGGAGGCGGCATCGACCGGGGCAAAAGTGCGTCCCGTGAGAGCCCACTGAAACGTCGAGAAGCAACGACCAAGATTCTACCCGATCACGTCGAGCGCAAGATAACGATCGAGACCAGGCAGCAGACCGACTGCCTCATCTCGTTTTCCCAGCACAGTCTCCACGGCACCCGAGGACCCATTTTAAGAACTCCGAATTACGGCTTTTACAAAACGCTTCTTCAGCGTCTTCTAATGGCAACCGTTTCGATCAGTAAAATCGATTGTTTGGATGGAATGCATTCACGAAAACGATGGCGTGACTCAGCAGTGAAGCGAGCGGCGACCCCATCCTTCTCTCTATGGCGGCCGTGTGCAAGGCAGATCCGCCTGTGACATTCGACCGACAAACTCCTCGTGTCTTGTCATAAAAGCAACACTCCTTCGCTACTCTTGTTTCAGCCGACAAAGCCAAGCCGCATGTTCGTCTCGGCACATCAATGAGCCTAATGGCGGCGCTAGCTGCAAGGAAACTGCGTTCGGTCTTGGTCAGCACCGCCGCTGCGAGTGCCGCGAAACGTGGGCCAAGCGCTTCAACATTTTCCCCGGCGTAAGTGCGCAGCATCTGGTCTTTGAAGCGCCAGCCGACGAAGGAGAAGCCTGGGTTGGTGCGCGGCTCCTTCACCACTTTAGGGACCGGGACGATAAATCGGCAGAGGCCGCGGTAACTCCAAAAAATAATGCGGCGCTAAAAAATTGGCCTCAGGCTAGACCGTGGGTATAGACTGGTAGTCCGGTAGGCGCTATTCGTGCTGTTCCAGCATAACATCAGCCACCCCGTGGATTCTCCAAGGCCTCTTATATTGAAAAAAGTGCAACGCAGTTTTGCCGTCGAGTACAAGAACGGCAGGCGAAAACTTGATGCCAGATCGAACTCGATCTGGGGCAATGTGGATCTAAAGTCAGTCGCGCGCGATCTAGAGGAAGAGGCATTGCCTTTTCTGTCAGGTAGCTCTCAGAGTGGCAAACCCGACAGCGAAATGTCTTTGCCGGAACAAGATCAGGCCGAGCAGTTGTTGACAGCGCCTCTCGGGCCGTCGACAACTGCATCAGATACACAGGAGATGAGCATGGCCGACGAGACTAATACGACAACCAAGGTCGATGGACAGACCGTTGTCGAAACGCCTAATGCGCCGAAGAAACAGCGCAAACCGCGCGCCAAAAAAGTCGCGGCACTCGAGACCGCGTTAGCTGACGCTACGGCAGAGCCGGCAGCTGCGCTGGCCGGGGACGGTGGTGTGAAGAGGAGAGGGCGCAAGACAAAGGCTATCGAAGCCACGGCGAGCGCCAAACGCGCACCTGTGCGCCGTGCTCCAAAGGCTGTGCAGGCAGCGCCGGCTGCCCCGATGACGGCGAGCGATGAAATGGCAGACCTTTTGCAGTTGGAAGAGGAAAATCAGCGGCTGCGCAAGCTTCTTGCTGGAAAACTTCGCGCTGAAAATGAAGATCTGCGCAAACGGCTCAAGCTCGATTGATATAAGCAGCCGGTCAATAAGCGACCGGATCTACATTCTTATCGAGACAAACAATTCGGCAACGGTAATGCTGTTGCCGGACCCCAAACTCACTGCCTGCTTGCGGGATAAAACGCGAGGTCGGATAGATGGCGTCTCCCTGGAAACTTCTTGCCCGACTGATCTCACCGGGTCGCGAACAAAAGCGAGAAAACGGCTCGGACCAGAAGGTTACGCCGGACACATTGGCCATTGCCGGTCCGACCGAAACGCCTGCCGAGAAGAGCCTGATAAGCGCCGTTCGACCGGCAAGCGAGGGGCCTCCCCGTCACGGCCATTCTCCTGCAATTTCCACCGAGTTTGTTGTTTCTAAGGAAGTCGGAATCGGTGGCCACGATCAGGTCGAAGGCCAAGATGCCAAAAACGTTGAGGCGGCCGATCCACCTCCATTCGGCGGGCTTAGTACCGACATCGCCGCTGGGCACGATGCTACGAGGCTCGAGCGAACTCTCGAGGTCGCCCCGCGTAAGAAGGCATCAGCCGCGATTGCAAACGCTGCCCCGGCAGTTCACACTGCGGACCAGATGAGCCTCGACGAAGACATCAGGGTGCTCAGGAGGCAGCTAGCCAGAAAGCTAAGGCTGCAAAACGCGCAGTTGAGAACAATGCTGGAGCGGTTTGAACGGTGACCTGTCGCAGTGCAACAACCTGTCGCCCTGGGCATGTAGTGGAGCCAGCGGCAGCATCACCTGTGTACGGCAAGGACAAATAATTGGGGTCCGAACACGGTCCCATTTCGTCGAGATCAACGACAAGAGTGTTTAGGCCATGTTCTAGGCATTTAACCGCGCTCGATCGCCACCGTGAACATCGAGCCTGCCGCAGGTTTCCTGGATGCGCGTCTCCGCCGCCTGCGCAATCGAAGCCGCATTGGTGGCGTCAAGCTGAACTGTCCGGGCGTCTGGTCCGTTTTGAACGAAGGTGTCGCCTGCTTCAAGTTGGCGCGCGCAACCGAGCCGGTGAAGCCGTGCTGCGCCAGACCTTTCACGATATTTGACGGCGGATTTCTTTGCCAGTGGCGAGAGCTGAACTGTGACGCGATCGAGACCGACACATGCCATGGACTGCGAATTCAGCGATCGATTTAAAATCGAGCAATTGGGGGCTTGCCTCCTGCCTAACATCTCGACGAACTCGAGCTCGATTAAGTGATCACTCCAAGGTCCTCCGTTTGCCAGTCTAGATCGGCTGGCGGCCAAGATAAGCATCGAACGCGGCAGCGACATGGCGAAGGGCAGAGCGACGTTCGTGCCGCACACGGACTAAACCGTTGTCAAACTCAACGATCCCATCCTCAGCCAGAATCTCTAGCTGCTTAGCTGAACTCACTAGATGGGTCTGATCAAATCCCTGAGCCGTACAGATTGCTGATATGTCCGCCTCCAAGTAGCACATGAGCTGTTCGATGATTGCAGCTCTTACGCGATCCTCGGTAGCTAAACGGTAGCCCCTTGAGATCGCCAAGCGGCCGGATGCTATGTGCCGGTTATAACAGCTTTGCGTGAGATCGTTTTGAACGTAACCGTCGCCGCAACGACCAATGGCGGACGCGCCCAAACCGATGACAGTTGAGCAGGTTTCGGCAGAGTAACCAAGCGAATTTCGGCGCAGACGACCAGCTCTCTGTGCTATTGCAAGCTCGTCATCCGGCAAAGCAAAATGGTCGAGACCAATTTGCAGATAGCCTGCTGCAACTAACGTATCGGCCATGGCTGAGGCCTGCTCAGCTCGCGCGGCTATATCGGGCAGTGCTGCTGTGTCAATCAAGCGCTGATTTTTTCGAAAAGATGGAACGTGGGAATAACCGAAAACCGCGAGGCGGTCGGGACGCATCGCAATAGCTAACATAGCGCTCTCGAGACAGGACTGGACGGTTTGGTTCGGCAAACCGAACATCAAGTCGAAATTGATACGCCTGACCCCATGCAGGCGGAGGTTTTCGACGGCGGTCATCACTTGCGCCTCGCTCTGAATCCGGTTGATCGCTTTTTGTACGACGGGATCGAAGCTCTGCACACCGACGCTTGCGCGATTCACACCGGTTCTTTCTAGGGCTTCGGCCATATCGGTGGTGAACGTGCGCGGGTCGACCTCAACGGCAATGGTTGCACCTCGCTCAAGCGCAAAACGGCCGCGCAGGAGTTCCATTAGCGACAGGAAGTCTGCCGATGGCATAATGGTCGGGGATCCGCCGCCAAAGTGCACGTCACCCACGGAGAGTGCCTGCGGCACTTGCTCGGCGACCAGGCGGATTTCCTCGCGCAGCATTGCTAGATAATCGGTTATCAAAGTGTCCCGACGAGTGATGCTAGTCGGAAAACCACAATACCAGCACATCGAGCGGCAGAATGGAATGTGGAGATAGAGCGAGACAGCGTCATCAGTTCCCTGGCTTCTCAGCCATTGCTCATAAGTGTGGGCGCCGATTTCTGGAGAAAACTCCTGTATTGTTGGGTAGATAGTATACCAAGGCAACTGCGCCCCGCTATTTGTGTTCGGAACGAAAATCGACGACGGTGCGCGCAAAGACTTTCGCCTGCAGTCCGTGTCACGTTCACATACAATATTTGACACGTTTTTTTCCTTCGAAAGCGTGGTCCTATTGGGCACATGCCACGCCCGGAATGGACTTGATGTTCGATTTGACGTCGCATTCGGAAAGGGCCTTCGGCTCATCGCCAGGCTCGTCGCCGCTCGTTGCGACGCTGAGGTGCTTCTTGCGGCGCTTCGCCGCCTTGTCTGGATATTGCGCTAATACTTCCGCAATGAGCTGTTCATGCAAAACGCTGTCATTCTCGTAATCAAGGCTCATGGGCCCCTGCCCCCTTTCAAGGTTCGGGTTAGGTCGTCGTCGCCGAAGCGGCTTTCTTGGAAGGACGCGCTGGCGCAAGGGCCAGCGCGTCCTGTCGACAGCGGCAGTTATTGAGCCGCAACCACCGCTGACTCCTTGGCCTGTAGTTCGGCCAGCATCTGCTCGTCGCTCTTCATGATGCCGAAGTCGAGCAGCATGTCTTCGAGCTCTTCCATGGTAATCGGGGTCGGAATGGTCCCTTGGCCCGAATTGGCATGGATCTTCTCGGCTAGCGCCCGATATTCCCCGGCCTGCTTGGAGTCCGGCGCGTACTGGATCACCGTCATCTTCCTGAGCTCGGCGTGCTGGACGATGTTGTCACGCGGCACAAAGTGGATGAGCTTGGAATTGAGCCTGGCAGCCAGCGCCTCGGAGAGGTCGAGCTCGCGGTCCGTCTGGCGCTCGTTACAGATCAGGCCGCCGAGCCGCACGCCGCCGGAATGGGCATATTTCAGGATGCCCTTGGCGATGTTGTTGGCGGCATAGAGCGCCATCATCTCGYCGGACATCACGATGTAGATCTCCTGGGCCTTGTTCTCACGGATCGGCATCGCAAAGCCACCGCACACCACATCGCCGAGCACGTCATAGGAGACGTAGTCGACATCGTCATATGCACCGTTCTCTTCAAGGAAATTGATCGAGGTGATGACGCCGCGCCCGGCGCAGCCGACGCCCGGTTCCGGACCGCCGGACTCCACGCACTTGATGCCTTTGTAGCCGGCCTTGAGCACGTCCTCGAGCTCAAGGTCTTCCACCGAACCTTCCTGCGCTGCCAGATGCAGAACCGTGTCCTGTGCTTTGGCGTTCAGGATCAGCCGGGTGGAGTCGGCTTTCGGGTCGCATCCGACGATCAGGATCTTCTGCCCGAGGTCGACAAGCGCTGCGAGCGTATTTTGGGAGGTGGTGGACTTGCCGATCCCCCCTTTGCCGTAAAATGCGATTTGACGCAAATCTGACATATCGCCTTCCTTCTTT
>NZ_MAWZ01000035.1:0-398781 GCF_001854685.1 Rhizobium sp. RSm-3
CGTCCACTGCAAGACCTGCGACATCAAGGACCCCAACCAGAACATCAACTGGGTGCCGCCGCAGGGCGGCGAGGGGCCGGTCTATCCGAATATGTGAGGCGGATTATCTCCGCCGCCGACAATTTTTACGTGCTGACGCCTTCGTGATCGCTTGCAGCGGGCCGCCGTTAGCCGTTCGTTAACCATAACTTCCTTAGCTTGCGACATCATGTTGACGCACTAAGGACACATTCATGACGATCTCCCGCCGGGGCTTCCTGATCGCTCTGCCGCTTTTTGTCGCCGGCTGCTCCTCGACCGGTCTGAACAGCCAGACGAATTACGCCGCACTTCCGGATGAAAAATTCCCATTGAAGCAGGTGCCGATCGACAAGATCAAGCCGGAGCTTCGCCGTCAGGAAGTGGCCTATGAAACCACCCATGCGGCGGGCACGATCGTCGTCGATACCCCGGCACGGCGCGCCTACTACGTCCTCGGTGACAACAGGGCAGTGCGCTACGGCGTCGGCGTCGGCCGCGAGGGGCTGGCCTTTGCCGGCAACGCCTATATCGGCCGCAAGGCCGAGTGGCCGAGTTGGACGCCCACCGAAAACATGCAAGCCCGCGAAGAGCGTTATCGCAAGCTCGCCGGCGGCATGCCGGGCGGCCCGAACAACCCGCTCGGCGCACGGGCGATGTATCTCTATCGCGGCGGCGGCGACACGCATTTCCGCATTCATGGCACCAACCAGCCGCAATCGATCGGTCTTGCCATGTCGAGCGGTTGCATCCGCATGATGAACCACGACGTGATCGATCTCTACAGCCGCGTCGAAGTCGGCGCCAGGGTCGTCGTCATCCAGGCTTGAGCTGGCAAAATCACCTTCATTGAAAAAGCCGCCGCAGCGATGGCTGACGGCGGCTTTCGGCTTTTGTCGGCCCCGGCTGGCGGTCAGCGGCGCTGCGCGGCGATCCCGGTGGAGAGCGCAACGCCGAAGCCGGTAATCACGGCGGCGCTGATTTCCGTCAGGCCGACCGCCTCGCCAAGCAGCAAGCCGCCGCCGAGCGTTGCCAGTACCGGCGTCAGCGCCGTGAAGGCGGCGGCCTGCGTCCCGCCGAGGGTTCTGACGGCGGTGCCGTAGGCGACCATGGCGACGAGGCCGGAAAGAATGCCTTGGCTCAGCACCTGCAGGCCGATTTCCGGAAGAGGCGCCTGCGGCAGCGAGATGCCGAAGATGAGGGCAAGCGCGCCCATGATCAGGAAGGACCAGACGGCAATCAGCGCGCTCGCCTGCACGGCCGTCAGGCCGGAGCGGCGGAAGGCATGTGTATAGCTCGCCCACAGAACGGCACCGGCCGGCAGCAGCAGGAAGCTCGTCCATGGCAGCGAGGCGTCCGCAAGGCTGTGGGTGAGCAGGATCAGCACGCCGGCGACGATCGCGACGAGCCCGGCGATGCGGGTGGTATCAGGTCTTTCGCCAAACAGCGTAATGCCGATCAGCGCCGCGGCGAGCGGCATCGAGCCGCCCAGCAGAATGCCGGAGGAGGCGGCCGGCGTCGAATGGATTGCCAGCGTGGTCAGCAGGAAGAAAGCGGCACCCGAACCGGACACCATGATCGCCAGCAGATGCAGCGGCACGGTCTTCGGCAGCAATCCGGTCTTCAGCCAGACCGGCGAAAGCACCAGCGCCGGAATGCCGAAGCGGATCAGCCCGATATCGATCGAGCCGAGCGGCGTTGCGGCGCTGTGGCGGGTAACAAGAAACCATGTCGCCCAGATCAGCACGGTCACGGTGCCGCCGGTATAACCCAGTGCCTGCGATGGCGACTTGTCGTTGGTAAATGCAATGGTGGTCATCGTCCTGTCCCTTCCTTCATCCGGAGCCTTCCGGTCGAGGAAAAGATTAGATCAGGAGGGCAGGGCATGTCCTTGCTATCTCTGGCTCAGAAATCATGCTATGCGCAATCTTCTGCCAATTGATGCCGACAGGAATCGCGAAAATGCCAAATCTCGATAAATTCGATATTGCCATCCTGAAGTGCCTGCAGGAGGATGCGCGAGCCACCAATGTCGAAATTGCCGAGAAGGTGAACCTCTCGCCGTCGCCCTGCCTGCGCCGCATCCGCAATCTCGAGCGCTCCGGCATCATCCGCGGTTACACCGCCGATATCGACCGCAAGGAAGTCGGCCTCGGCCTGACCGTCTTCGTCGAATTCAAGGTCGTCCATCACAGCCGCGAGAATTCCGAGGTGCAGCAGAAGGCGCTGCTCGCCATCCCCGAGATCGTCTCCTGTTTTCTGATTTCGGGCACCGCCGATTTCCTCGCCGAAGTGGTGGTGGAGGACCTCGCCGCCTATGAACGGCTTCTGACCGAAACGCTGTTGACCCTGCCGAATGTCAGTGACATCCGCTCGAACTTCGCCATCCGCAGCATCAAGACGCATGGGCCGCTGAAGCTGCCCGAGGGACGATAATTTCCCAATAGTTTTTCTCGCTAATAAAACCCCTCCCCACAAGGGGGAGGGACTAATCTGGGCACCGTCTCGCTCCCCATCAAGGGTCAATATTGGGGATGCGGGGTGCGGCAGTTTAAGCCCCTCCCCCTTGTGGGGAGGGGTTGGGGAGGGGTCTTGGGTGCTAAAGCAGCGTGCCGCTGAGGATGAGCAGCGCCACCGAGAAGTAAATGACGAGCCCCGTGACGTCGACCAGCGTGGCGACGAAGGGGGCCGAGGCGCTGGCCGGATCGAGCCGCAGCTTCTGCAGCAGAAAGGGCAGCATCGAGCCGCAGATCGAGCCGAAGGTGACGATCCCGATCAGGGCGGCAAACACCGTGACGGCGACCATCTGCCAGTGCGGACCGTAGTCATAGAGCCCGGCCGACTGCCAGAAGACGATGCGGATGAAGCCGACGAGGCCGAGGATCGCGCCGAGCACGATGCCTGTGGGAAGTTCGCGCAATAGCACTTTCCACCAGTCCGACAGCTTCAGCTCGCCGAGCGCCAGGGCCCGGATGATCAGCGACGTCGCCTGCGAACCGGAATTGCCGCCCGAGCTCATGATCAGCGGGATGAACAGCGTCAGCACCACGGCCTTTTCCAGCTCGCCTTCGAAATGCTGCATGGCGCTTGCCGTCAGCATCTCGCCGAGGAAGAGGGCGGCGAGCCAGCCGGCGCGCTTGCGGATCATGCCGGCAAAGCCGATCTTCATATAGGGCTGGCCGAGCGCCTCCATGCCGCCGAACCTCTGGGCGGCTTCCGTCGTGTCTGAGATCATCGTGTCGATCACGTCGTCGACGGTGACGATGCCGAGCACCTGCCCATGTTCGTCGGTGACCGGCAGGGCGAGCAGGTCGTGCTTGCGGATCAGCCGGGCGACATCCTCCTGCTTCATCAGCGGATCGGCCGAAACCGGCGTGCCCTTCTGCGCCACCGAGAGGATGGAAGCCTCCGGCTCGCCGGTGATGAGGCGGCGCAGCGTCACCACATGCATAAGCGCATGGCTGACCTCGTCGAGCACATAGATGGCGTAGACGGTCTCGCGCGAGCGTTCGACCTGGCGCACATGGTCGAGTGTCTGGGCAACCGTCCAGCTGTCGGGCACGCTGACGAACTCCGTCGTCATGATGCCGCCGGCGGTGCGCGGCGGATAGCCCATCAGGTGCTGGATCGCGATGCGCACCGGCTCGTCGAGGCTGGAAAACAGCCGGGCGCGGGTCTCGCCGTCGAGTTCGAGCAGCACGTCGGCGACACGGTCGTTGGACATGCCGTGCAGCAGCCGTGCGGCATCCTCGGCACTGATCAGCGCCAGGATCTGCGCGGCGTTGCGCAGCTCCGGCCGGTCGAGGATGTTGACGGCATAGTCGAGCGGCATGCCTGACAGCACGCGGCCGGCATCCTGGATGGTCAGCGCGTTCAACGCATCGACGCGTTCGGCGATCGTTGCGCCGCGGCTGTTGTTGATGAAGGCACGGGCGGCATGGCCTGCCCGAAGAGGGAAGCGATTGATATTCATTTGAGGCTCGCCTTTCCGTCGATCCGCCGTAGCGTCCCGAACGGGCGAGCCGACAGGAGTCGGTCAGCGCACGAGGGCCGCGTACGGCAAGGGCAATCGACTGCTACTGTCGCTTGGCATCGTTAAGATGGCTCCGTTGAAATCCGTGGAAGACGAGTGCCGTCCACGTGAATGCTAGGTGGTCCCGCACGAAAAAAAAGTCAAGCGGGGTAAATGCTTAACGCCAGAATGTCGCACCCCCGCGCATTGCGGGTGGAGATGCTTTACGCGGCCTGCGTGCTCCGGCTGCGGCGCTCCAGCCGCACGGAGGCTGCGAAGACAAAGAGGCCGAGGAAAGACAGTGCCGCGCCGACATAACCGGTTGCCGCAAAACCGTAGCCCCAGGCGATGACGAGACCGCCGAGCCAGGCGCCGATCGCATTGGCGATGTTGAAGGCGGAATGGTTGGAAGCGGCCGCAAGCGTCTGCGCATCGGCGGCGACATCCATCAGCCGTGTCTGCAGCGCCGGGCCTGCGGCAAAACCGCAGCCGACCAGGAAGACCGAGAGGCCGAGCATATAGGGATTGGCGGCGGTCAGCGAGAAGGTGGTCAGCACGGCGATATTATAGACGAGCGAGCCGCCGATCGTGCCGAGCAGCGATTTGTCGGCGAGCCACGAACCGATGAAATTGCCGGCATTCATGCCGACGCCGAAAAGCACCAGCATGATCGGAACGGCCGTTTCCGGCAGCATCGCCACTTGAGTGGTCGTCGAGGCGATATAGCTGAACATCGCAAACATGCCGCCATAGCCGACGGCGGCGATGCCGAGCGTCAGCCACACCTGCGGCCGGCGGAAGGCGCCGAGTTCGCGCAGGAAGCTTGCCCCTTCGGAAACCTTGTCCTTGGGAACGTAGAACCAGATCAGCGCCACCGTCAGCAGGCCGACGATGCCGACCGACCAGAACGCCACCTGCCAGTCGAGCGACTGGCCGAAGAATGTCGTCAGCGGCGTGCCGAGAAGAGTCGCGACGGTGAGGCCGAGCATGACGCGGCCGACGGCACGGGCGCGGCGGTGTATCGGCACCATCGAGGCGGCGACCAGGGCGGCGACGCCGAAATAGGCGCCGTGCGGCAGTCCGGTAACGAAGCGCAGGAAGGTGAAGGATTCGAAGGTCGGCGCCATGGCGCTTGATATATTTCCGACGGCAAAGACCAGCATCAGTGTCAGGAGCAGCGTGCGGCGCGCCATCTTGGCGGCGAGCACGGCAATGACGGGCGCCCCCACGACGACGCCGAGCGCATAGGCGCTGATCACATAGCCGGCCTGCGGCGTCGTCACCGAGAAAGTGTCGGCGACATTCGGCAATAGTCCCATGATCGCGAATTCACCGGTGCCGATACCGAAGCCGCCGCAGGCGAGCGCCAGTTGGACCAGCGCCACTGTCGTTGCCGACGGCAGCCCTTCATCCTGGCTACCGATGGAATCATTGATGGCGATCTCACTCATGAGAGCTCCTCGAGACGGTTTTCTGCTTGGCAATGGCCTGCGGCGCAAGCGCGGCCGCGAGGCGATCGTGGATATGGCGGGAGGTGGAGACGATCTCTCCGATATGTGATCTATCCCTGATGTACCATCGGGCGTCGAGTGCATTTTTCGCAGTGCAGCGTCCTGCTATGTGCATATGTCCGTTGCAATATTTGCATTTCTGATATTCTGGCGGAAAGGTGGATGCGCTTGAAATCGCCAATGCCGCAACCATCTCAGGGCAAAGGCAGGAGCATTTCCGCGCCAGGGACGGGAGCCCTCATGAAGCTTGTAGGCTTTTTCAATCGCGACGGCGGCACCTTCAGGACCACCGACATGCTGGCCTACGAAAAGAGGGCGGAGGAGGCATTCCGCGAAGCAGGGCACGATTTCGACGCCATCGTCTTCTCCGGCAAGGAGATCATTCCCGCCATGGAGCGGGCGGCCAAGCGCGACGATATCGACGGCATCGTCGCCGGCGGCGGCGACGGCACGATTTCGGCGGCGGCATCGATCGCCTGGAAAAACGGCATTGCCCTTGGTGTCGTGCCGGCCGGCACGATGAACCTCTTTGCCCGCTCGCTGCGCGTGCCGCTCGATATCTGGCAGGCGCTCGATGTGCTTGCATCAGGCGAGATCGATAATGTCGATATCGCCAGCGCCAACGGCCGGCCCTTCATCCACCAGTTTTCCGCTGGCCTGCATGCCCGCATGGTGCGTTACCGCAACGCCTACAGCTATCGCTCCAGGCTAGGCAAAATCCGGGCGAGCACAAAGGCAGCCCTGGGCGTCATCTTCAACCCGCCGGAATTCGAGGTCGAATTCGAAGCGGCCGGCATGCGCGAGCGCCGCCGGGTGTCGGCAATCTCCGTCTCCAACAATCCCTTCGGCGAGAACGCGCTGCTATACGCCGACAATCTGACAAGCGGCGAACTTGGCTTCTATACGGCAAATCCGCTGAAACCCGTCGGCGTCGCCCGCCTCGCCATCGACATGCTGCGCGGCAAGGTCCGCGAAAATGCCGATGTCATGGTGATGCACCCGGCCGAGGTGCACCTGCATTTCCCGAAACTGCGCTCCAAGGCCAATTGTGTGATGGATGGCGAGCTGTTGCCGCTCCAGCGCGACGTCTCGATCCGGCTGCATCCGGGCGAATTGAAGGTTCTCGTCAAGCAGGGTCTCGCCGCTCAGGTCGATGCGGCCGAACGACGCGAGCCGGCTGCGTAAGTCGGCTGCGGCATAAGCTTCAGAGCCGCGGCAGATAAGTGCGGTAGTCGAAATCTGAAACCGCGCGCAGATGCGCCAGCGCTTCCTTGCGCTTGGTGTCGCCATAAAGCGCCTGGTAGCGTGCGCCGAAGATATCGGCGATGAAGGGTGAGGCGCGGAAGGTCTCGACGGCGCTGAGGAAATCATGTGTCAGCCGCGCCGTATTCGCAGGCGTAAACGAGGGCGTCGTTTCTTCGCCGGGGTCGAGTTCGCCGTCGAGGCCGAGGAGCATGCCGCCGAGGATCGCCGCGAGCAACAGGTAGGGATTGGCATCGGCGCCGGCGACGCGGTGCTCGATGCGGGCGGCCGGCCCGTCCTTATCGGGTATGCGGATCGCCGTGCCGCGATGGCCGCTGCCCCAGGTCAGATCGACTGGTGCGAACGAGCCCGGCTGGAAGCGGCGGTAGGAATTGGCGAAGGGGGCAAAGACCAACTGCGCTTCCCGCATGCTGTCGAGCAGGCCTGCCGTGACCGATTTCAACAGCGTCGGCGCGCCGCCTTTGGCATCTAGGATGTTGCGGCCTTGGGCGTCGATGATGCTCGCATGCACATGCAGGCCGGAACCGGCATGATCGGAATAGGGTTTTGCCATGCAGGTCGATTTCAGCCCGTGGCGGCGCGCCGCCTGCTCGGCGATGCGCTTGAGGTAGAGGCAATCGTCGGCGGCGGCCAGCGCATCGGGTCGGTGCATGAGATTGACTTCGAACTGGCCCGGGCCGAACTCCGCCGTCGTCGCATCCGCCGGCAGTCCTTGCGCCTTCGCATAGGTCCTCAGCGTCCCGAGATAGCCGTCGAGCGCATCGACGGCGCTCATGTCATAGAGCTGAAAACCGTTCGGTTCGCCGCGATAGGTAAGGCTTTCCGGCGGGGAGGGGCGGCCGGTTTCGCGCCAGTCGCCCGACATCACGTAGAATTCCAGCTCGGTGGCCACCACTGGCGTCAGGCCGAGTACCGCATAGCGCTCCACCACCGATGCGAGGATGGCGCGCGGATCCATGAAGCTCGGGCTGCCGTCGAATTCATGCATGGTGGCAAGCACCTGCATCGAGCCCTCCGGCGCCCAGGGCATCGGCGCCAGGCTGCGCCGGTCGGGGATGACCTTGCCATCAGGATCGCCGATCGTCAGCGACAGGCCGGTAATGTCGTCATTGTCGTCGCCCCAGATGTCAAGCGACTGCGTCGATGTCGGCAGGCGGATGTCGCCGGCCCAGATCTTGTCTTCTGCGCCTGAAGGAAGCTGCTTGCCGCGCAGCTCGCCGTTCATGCCGACGATCAGGATTTCGAAACGCGGGTCGCCGCCCTCGGCCTTGCCGTCCATCCTGTCGCTCGCCATGACCTTGAAAATCCTCCGGGACAAGGCCAAGCTCCTATCCCATCGATAGCAGCCTTTCAATCCGCGAGGGTCCTCACCTTATGCCCGATACTTCCCCACCCTCGAACCTTGCCGCGATCGACGCCGCGCATCACCTGCATCCCTTCGCCGACATGAAGAAGCTGAATGCCGATGGCACGCGTATCATCCAGCGCGGCGAGGGCGTCCATATCTTCGACAACCACGGCAGGAAATATCTCGATGGTTTCGCCGGCCTCTGGTGCGTCAATATCGGTTATGGCCGCCGGGAGATCACCGAGGCCGTCGCAAGGCAGATGAACGAACTCCCCTATTACAATACCTTCTTCGGCACGAGCTCGGCGCCGGCGACGCTGCTGGCCCAAAAGGTCACCTCCCATGCCGGTGAGCGTTTCAATCATATCTTCTTCACCGGCTCCGGCTCGGAGGCGAACGACACCTGGTTCCGCATGGCCCGCGTCTACTGGAGCGCCGTCGGCAAACCGTCGAAGAAGATCGTGATTGCGAGAAAGAACGGTTATCACGGCTCGACCGTCGCCGGTGCCAGCCTCGGCGGCATGAAATACATGCACGAGCAGGGCGACCTGCCGATATCAGGCATCGTCCATATCGGCCAACCCTATTGGTACGGCGAGGGCGGCGATCTCTCGCCTGATGAATTCGGCCTCAAGGTCGCCCGCGAACTCGAAGCGAAGATTGACGAGCTCGGCGAGGAGAATGTCGCCGCCTTCGTCGCCGAGCCGGTGCAGGGCGCTGCCGGCGTCATCATTCCGCCGGAGACCTACTGGCCGGAGATCGCCCGTATCTGCAAGGCGCGCAATATCCTGCTGGTAACCGACGAGGTGATCTGCGGTTTCGGCCGGTTGGGCGCCTGGTTCGGCCACCAGCATTTCGGCGTCGAGCCCGATCTGGCGCCGATCGCCAAGGGGCTGTCCTCCGGCTACCTGCCGATCGGCGGCGTTCTGGTCAGCAACCGCATCGCCGATGTGCTGATCAACGAGGTCGGCGAGTTCAATCACGGCTTCACCTATTCCGGCCATCCGGTCTGCGCGGCCGCCGCCCTCGAAAACCTGCGCATCATCGAGGAGGAGAAGCTGGTCGAACGCGTGCGTGATGATATCGGCCCCTATTTCGGCAAGGCCTGGGCAGCCCTCGCCGATCACGATCTGGTCGGCGAGGCCGTCAGCATCGGCCTGATGGGCGCCCTGCAGCTGGCCGCCGACAAGAGCACGCGCACGCGTTATGACAAGCCCGATCGGGTCGGTGCGCTGGTGCGCAACCATGCGCTCGCCAACGGCCTCGTGCTGCGCGCCACCGGCGACCGCATGCTCGCCTCGCCACCGCTTGTGATCAGCCATGCCGAGGTGGATGAGATGGCAAGGATTACCAGGCTGGCGCTGGACTTGGCCTGGAAGGAGCTGAAATCGTGATTTCGCTTGGAGCGACCGGTCGACCTGGGCATAGGCAGAGCCGGTTCCGACGACGGAAATGATCGTAGCGGCTTGTTGTCCAGGGAATTCCTCGGGCCTAGAAATCGAAATCCTGTGGCTTGATATCCTCCGCGCCGTGTTTCACGCGTAGGATCACGATGCGGTCGTGATAGGAGCGATAGTAGATACAGCGGTTCCGGTATGGCAGGCCGCGCACGCCTTCCGCGATGTGGTCGCGAGGAGATCCGGTGAAGTCCACTTCGGCGATCCACGCGATCTTTGCGGTCAGGTCATCCAGAAACTCCCGCGCGCAATAGGGGCTGCTCTCGGCGATATAGCGCCGGATATTGCGTAGATCCTTGATGGCGGATGGCGCGATAATCAGGCGCTTCGGTTGAATGGCCTTAGCTTTCGTTCATGACGTCTTCGAGGATATCCGCGCCGGTTGCGTATTCCTTGCCGAGACCGGCTTCAATCTCGGAGTCGGCCGTCTGAATGTCCCTGCGCAGCGCCTCTATTTTCAGTTCGTGGTCGGCGAGCATACGGATGCCGGCCCGCACGGCTTCAGTTTCTGTGCCGAACCGGCCATTCCGGACAAGATCCGATAGTATCCCGTCATAGGTATCGCCAAGGGAAAAAGTCTTTGCGCGTGCCATGTGATGACTCCTTACCCTTTAATATGTGGCAAAATACAATACTTTTGCAATACCGACCGCATCGGGGGAGGCTATCTTGCCAAAGGCAATGCGCCTGATGTTGAGCTCAAGGCTGGCCGACCCAGGCATAGCCGAAACGATAGTGGTCCTCGCCGCGCTGATAGAAATAGGGCACGTCAATCACCAATCCCTCAGGCGCGGAGGCGCCGAGATTGACTTGGAGCCATTGAGCCATATCAGGCGGAAGCGCTTCGTTGCCCCCCTTCGGCGGTATCAGCCAGACGAGGAGAAGTGGGCGCCCGCCGGCAAGATCCGGGTGGAAGCCGGGATAATCGACGGAGAGGACCGGCACGCCGGGAATATCCTGCCTGAGATTGCCGGCAAGCAGGCTGTCGCCGGCAAGGATTGCCGCCGGCTCGGCCTGTTTGCGCAGGTTTTCCAGCATCGTGGCATAGGGCCTGTTCAATCGTTCGTAATGGCCGGTGAAGCGTGCGGTGGCGACACTGCCATAGAGGGCGGCCGGCACGCCGATCATGATGATGGCGACGGCGATCATGAAACGCCGGAAAGCCCGGCCTGTCGTGACACCGGCGGCCTCGATCTTCAGGCAGAAATAGAGCGGCAGGATGAAGAGCATCGGCACCAGCCAGCGATCCTTGATGCCGGCCGCACCGCCGAAGACGATCAGAAACAGAATGCCGATGAGGAAGACCAGCATCATCCGCTCGATGAGCCGCGTCCATTCCGAGCCGGCAGTCAGCGCCGGACGAAGGCCCTTGCCGAAGACGATGGCAAAGACCGCCACCGTCAATCCGGCAAAGCTGATGGTGGCGAGAGCAAGTGAGCTGACCCCCATGGTGACCTGCATGAGATAGCTCGCATCGCCGCTCGCGGTCATCTTCTCCAGCGTGCGGGCGGTGGCGAAATCGAGATTGTCCTTCAGCCAAAAGAGATGCGGCAGGACGATGACGAGCGCCACGACAGCCGTCAGCACCAGCCGCCGGTCGAAGATCCGCTCCCGCAGGCGCGCGTCCGCCAGCGCGGCAATCAGCGCTGCCGCCGGCAGGATCGCGAAATTATATTTGGCCAGCAGGCCGAAACCGATGCCGATGCCGGCGACCAGATAGGAGGCAAGGCTCGGCTGCTTCAGGCTGCGGATGAAGCCGTAGAAGAAGATGCTGGCCGCGAAGAACACGGCGACGGTGTGGGTGAGGTCGCGCTGCATTTCGAAAGCCATCTGCGGGATCGTCAGCAGCCCGAGTGTTGATATCGCCACCAGCGCCTTGTCGCGCAGGAGAAGACGCGCGGTCAGACCGTAGAGCAGGTAGGAAATGAACAGCAGAAGGTTCTTTACGAGAGAAAGCGCGGCAAGCGAGACGCCAGTAAATTGGAAGACGGTATATTGCAGCCAGTTGTAGAAGGGTGGCTGCGGGCCGTAACCGGCGGCAAGCCATTGCGAGCGGAAGGCCTGTTCGGCCTCGTCGAGATCGAGCGAATGCGAGGTTGCCAGCCGCACGCCGATCTGAAGCACGAAATAGGCGGCCAGCAGGACGAAAATCCAGCGGATGTCGCGGCTGTTGGTCTCGGTCATCTATCTCTCCCGCCGAACCCAGGCGTAGCCGAGCGCGAAATTGTCGCCCTGGCGGCCGAAATAATAGGGAAGCGACAACGAGCCGATCTCCTGCGGCACGATATCAGCCGCCGTCAGCGCCGATGAAAACCGCTCCGGCATGATCGCATCCGCGGCCGTCGCCGTCTTCTTGCCGCGCCAGACGATCAGCACCGGCCCCTTCGCCTCGGCAAAGGCGGGAATGCCCGGTGCCGGGAAATCCGGGATCACCACGGGCACGCCGGGAAATTGCAGCCGCATGTTTCCGCCGACATAGGTGTCCGAGGCGATCACCAGCGCCGGCTCCCCTTGTCGCGTCATCTCGCGGGAAAGCCCCGCCATCGGCACGTTCGGCCTGGCGTAGACGCCGATCAGCCCGGCGCCGACGACACGCAGGCCGAGTGCGATGAGCACGCAGGCCATCAGCACCGGCAGCACCGGCCTGAGGCGGCGCAGCCCGGCGGAAGGGTCGATGCCGGCAGCCTGCATCTTTGCCAGGAAATAGATCGGCAGCACCAGCAGGAACGGGTCGAGCCAGCGCTCGCGCACGGTGGTGGAGCCGGTGAAGAGGACGATGAGAACGATGCCGGCAAGGCTTGAGAGCATCATCCGCTCCATCATCCCGGTCCAGCGGCTTCCGGCCGAAAAGGCACGGACAAAATCCCGGCGGAAGGTGGCGGCGAAGATGGCGACCGGCAGCGCCGCAAAGGCGATGATGGCGACGACAAAGGCGATGAAGCCTTTGCCGGCTCGCGCGATGCCGGCCGGTTCGTTGCCGGCGGCCATCTTGACCAGAGTATCGGAGGAGGCGAATGCGAGATTGTCCCGTAGCCAGATCGCGTGCGGCAGGACGATGACGAGCGCAACGGCGATCGCCGCCAGCATGCGCCAGTCGAGCGCCCTGCGCCGCCATTCGGCATCCGGCAGGATGGCGATCAAGGCGGCGGCCGGCATCAGCGCGAAATTATATTTCGAGATCAGCCCGATGCCTGTGGCAAGCCCGAGCAGGAGATAGCTGCCGATATCCGGTCGATCGAGCGTGCGGAAAAAGCCGTAGAGAAACAGCGAACTGGCAAAGAGCAGTGCCGTCGTATGGGTCAGATCCTGCTGGGCCATATAGGAGACCTGGGGCAGGGTGATCAGCGACAGCATGGCGACGGCGGCAAGCGCCTCGTCCTTCAGTACACGCCGCCCGGCAAGGCCATAAAAGAGATAGGAGAGGAACAGCAGGATGTTCTTCGGCACGATCAGCGCGCCGATCGACATGCCGGTCACTGAAACGACGGCATATTGCATCCAGTTGTAGAAGGGCGGCTGCGGGCCGTAGCCCGCCAGCAGATATTGCGAGAAGAAGGATTGCTCGGCCTCGTCGAGCTCCAGCGAATGCGGAAGCGCGATGCGCAGCACGATGTTGAGCACGAAATAGGCCGCAAGCAGCAGACCCGCGGTTTTGATCGTCCTCGTCGCGCGCTCCAGCATCGTGCTGCCGGCTTAGGCTCGGCTTCGATCGTCGAAGATCTGCCGCACGATATAATTCGGCGAGGCGTCGTCGCGGTAATAGGTGCGCGCGATCATCTCCGCCAGGATGCCGGTGGTGATCATCTGCACCGATGACAGCAGCAGCACGACGCCGACCATCAGCATCGGGCGCGTGCCGATATCGTTGCCCATGATGAACTTGTCGAAGCCGAGATAGAGGAGGATCAGCATGGCGACCGCGCCGAGGCCAAGACCCAGCGAGCCGAAGAAGTGCCCGGGCCGCGCCTTGTAGCGCATGAAGAACATCACCGACAGCAGGTCGAGGATGACGCGGAAGGTGCGCGAGATACCGTATTTCGAAACGCCGTGCTCGCGGGCATGGTGGGTGACGGCCATCTCGCCGATGCGCGAGCTCGGGACGACACCAGCCACCCAGGCCGGGATGAAGCGGTGCATTTCGCCCATCAGCTTCACCTGCTTGATGATCGAGGCACGGTAGATCTTCAGGCTGCAGCCGTAATCGTGCAGCTTGACGCCGGTGATACGGCCGATCAGGTAATTGGCGCACCAGGAGGGGATCTTGCGCAGGAACAGACCATCCTTGCGGTTCTTGCGCCATCCCACAAGGAGGTCGAGTTCGCGCCGTTCCAATTCGGCGACCATCGCAGGAATGTCCTTCGGATCGTTCTGCAGGTCGCCGTCCATCGTTGCGATCAGCCGGCCCTGGGCGGTGTCGATACCGGCCTGCATGGCGGCGGTCTGGCCGAAATTGCGCTGCAGCTCGACGATCCTCAGCGTCAGCCCTTCGCGTCCGACGAACGTGCGGGCGTTGACGAGCGTCGCATCCGTGCTGCCGTCGTCGACGAGGATCAGCTCCCAACGATGGGGATAGGCGGCCATCGCAGCCATGACACGCTCGATGAGCGGGCCGACGCTTTCCTCTTCGTTGAAAATCGGCACGACCAGCGACAGCTCGAGCGATTGTACCGGATCATTCGTACCGCGCATGGGCTCTACGGTTGTCTGCAACTGTCATCTCCAAAAGGCCGGACGGCCTGGCAATCTTTACTGCCGCCGCCGCGTTTCCGGAAGGCTAGTACATGAACTGTCCACCGGTTGCCAGCGGACAATGCCGGTTTCCCCGCAATCGGCTGTGCTGCCGGAACGCTATTTCGCGCCGCCCTCCACCCAGGAATAACCGATGGAGAAACTGCGTTTGCCGTCACCGAAGAGATAGGGCAGCGTCAGCGTCTTCAACTCCTGCAGATGAATGCCCGATTTCACCAGATCATTCGCAAAACCGGGGGAAATGGTCGGGTCATCTGCGGTCTCGCCGCGCCAGATAACCAGCACCGGCCCCTTCGCCGTCGCAAATTCGGGGACCCCGGGACCCGGGAAGAACGGTATCACCACCGGAACATCGGGTAATGCAAGCCGCATATTGCCGGCCACGAACTTGGTTCCGGCCACGATGAGAACCGGCTTGCGGGCGGCGGTCAGTTCGGCGACGTAGCCGGCAAAGGGCACGTTCGTTCTCGTATAGGTGCCGATGTATTGAATGCCGATGATCCGGAAGAGAAGGATCGACAGGATCACGACCATGAAGACCGGCACCACGGGCCGGAAGCGCGCAAGGCCGGCGGAAAGATCGAGGCCTGCGGTTTTCAGTTTCAGGAACAGATAGATCGGCAGGACGAGCAGGCAGGGGTCGAGCCAGCGCTCGTGAATATCGCTCGCGCCGGCAAAAAGGACCACGCCGACGAAAGCGATCAGACTGACGACCATCATCCGCTCGATCACCCGGATCATCGGGCTGGACGAGGAGAGCGCGCGAAAGAAATCCCGCCGGAAGGCGGCTGCGACGAGAACGATCGGCAATGCGACGAAGCCGAGAACGGCGATGAAGAGGGATAATAGTCCTTGCCCGATGCGGGGAATGCCGGCCGGCGCCAGATCTTCGGCGGTCATCCGCTCCAGCGTCGGCTGAGAGGCGCTCGCGAGATTGTCGGGCAGCCAGAGCGCATGCGGCAGCACGATCAGAATGCCGATGATGATCGCCGGCAGCAAACGCCAGTCGATGAGACGGCTGCGCCATTCCCGATCCGGCAGCACGGCAATGAGTGCTGCAGCCGGCAGGATGACGAAATTATATTTCGCGATCAGCCCGATGCCGGTGGCGATGCCGATAACCAGGAAGCTTGTCATCGACGGCTGGCGCAGCGTGCGGAAAAAACCGAAGAGGAAGAGCGAGGTCGCAAACAGCAGCGCGACGGTATGGGTCAATTCGCGTTGCGCCATCAAACCCACCTGCGGCAGGGTAATCAGGCTCAGCATGGCGACGGCTGCGAGCGAACGGTTCTTCAGCACCTCGCGGGCGGCAAGCCCGTAGAAGACATAGCAGCCGAAGAGAATGATGTTCTTGGGAACCGAGAGCACCCACATCGATATGCCGGTCACCGAAACGATGGCATATTGGATCCAGTTGTAGAACGGCGGCTGCGGGCCGTAGCCGGCAAGCAGGTATTGCGAATAGAAGGATTGCTCGGCCTCGTCGAGATCGAGCGTATGAGGCAAGGCGATGCGGAGCGCGATATTGAGCAGGAAATAGGCTGCCAGAAAAAGGCTTGCGCTCGGAATGCTTCTGGTAATCCGCTCCAACATCGATCTCCACGTCAAGCCGGCGAGGCGTGTGATTTACCGGTCAGCGCTCGGATCGTCGGCGGGGAAGCGGGTTCGCCGCCTTCGCCCATCAACTCCGCCGTTGTGCGCAACCGTCATTTCTCCTAAAAGGCCTGGCGAACGGGGCCGATGCCGACGCCAAGCGAGGAATGCCTACTACATGAAGAGTTCGATCGTTGAAAGCCGGCAATCCTGGTTTATGCGCAATCGCATGACGGTGCTGACGGTCGTTATCGTCGCAGCCTATGCGCTCTTCATCCAATGGTTCTGGGGTTGGCCTGTCATTATCCGGCAGTGGGCCGATGTCGGCGCCGGCCCGGTGATCGGCGCGCTGGTGCTGTTGACGAGTACCTATTTCCTGCGCACCTGGCGCATCTATGACTATTTTCCGAAGGAGACGGCCGGCCGGTTCGCGGTGCTTTTTCGCGTCACGCAGATCCACAACCTGTTGAACATCATGCTGCCCTTCCGCGCCGGCGAGACCAGCTTTCCGCTGCTGATGCGCACGGAGTTCGGCATTCCGCTGACACGCGGAACCTCGGCACTCCTGGTCATGCGACTGCTCGACCTGCACGCGCTTGTCGCCGCCGCCGGCATCGGTTTTGCCGTCGCCGCCGCCGATCCTATTGTTGCCTGGTCGCTCTGGACGGGCTTTCTGCTGTTGCCGGTCGCAGCTTTCGCCGCTCGCAAGCCGCTGTTGCGCCTCGCCGCCAGGCTGCTGCCGGAAAAGGCGCAGAAATTCGTCGCCGAGATCGAAAACGGCTTGCCGCTCGATGCCCTCGCTTTTTCCCGCGCCTGGGCGATGACCATCGTCAACTGGCTGGTGAAGGTCATGGTGCTTGCCTGGGCGCTCGGCCTGATGGGCGTGCTGCCGATGGCGGCAAGCTTCGGCGGTGCGCTCGGCGGCGAGCTCTCTTCCGTCCTGCCGGTCCATGCGCCGGGCGGCGTCGGCACCTATCCGGCCGGCATCACCGCCGGCGCCATTGCCTTGGGCGCATCGAGCGAGCGGCTGGCGCTAGCCGCGCTGGCACAGGCGAGCGTCAATGCCCACCTGCTGATCATCGTCTCGGCGCTGACGGGCACGGCGATCTCACTGCCGCTCGGACGTCGCGGCAAGCTTTGAAATCCGCTTTCTGAGAAAAGCCCGCTCCGGCTCCTGCCGGCAGAGCGACAGCGCGATTTCATAAGCCGCGATCGCCTCCTGCCTCCGGCCGAGGCGGCGCAGAAAATCGGCGCGCGCCGAATGGGCGAGGTGATAGGCCGTGAGCTCGCCGCGTCCGAGAATGGCATCGATCAGTTCCAGCCCCTTCGCCGGCCCCTCCGCCATCGCGATCGCCACGGCCCGGTTGAGTTCGACAATCGACGAGGGCTGAGCCGCCAGAAGCAGATCGTAATAGAAAGCAATCCGCTTCCAGTCGGTTTCCTCGGCGGTCGACACTTTCGCATGTTCGGCGGCGATCGCCGCCTGCACCGTATAGGTGCCGATCTCTCCCGTCCGCATCGCCTCGGCAAGCAGTGCCAGGCCCTCCGAGATCTTGGCGCGGTCCCAAAGCGAGCGGTTCTGATCGGCAAGCAGCACCAGCTTTCCGTCCTGACCGCTGCGGGCGCTGCGGCGGGAATCCTGCAGCAGCATCAGTGCCAGCAGGCCTGAAACATCGGGATGCGGCAGCAGCGCCAGGAGCAGCCGCGCCAGACGTATCGCCTCCGCGCTCAGGTCGGCGCGGACCACGTCCTCCCCCGAAGAGGCCGAATAACCTTCATTGAAGACGAGGTAGATAATGTGCAGCACTCGGTCCAGCCGCTGAGGCAGCGCCTCGCGGTCAGGCACCTCGTAGGGGATTTTTTCCGCCCGGATCCTGCCCTTGGCGCGCACGATCCGCTGGGCGACCGTCGGCGCCGGCACGAGGAAGGCATGGGCGATTTCTTCAGTGGTCAGCCCGCAGATTTCCCGAAGCGCCATCGCCATCTGCGCGTCGGCGGGAATAGCGGGATGGCAGCAGGTGAAGATCAACCGCAGCATGTCGTCCTCGATCGGTTCCATCTCGCCGATCTCCGTGTCGTCGACCGTGTAAAGGCTGTCCTCGATATGCTGCTGCGAGGCGTCGAAGCGCGCCCGGCGCCGGATCGTATCGATCGCCCTGAAACGGCCCGCCGAGACCAGCCAGGCGAAAGGATTGCCGGGAACGCCGTCGGTCGGCCATGTCCGCGCGGCCGCGGCAAAGGCTTCGTGGAGCGCTTCCTCAGCCCGGTCGAAATCGCCGAGCAGGCGGATCAGCGTCGCCAGCACCCGGCGCGAATGCTGCCTGTAGATATCTTCGATTACCTGTCCCAACGGGCGATCCTCACTCCGGCAGGGTGAGCAGCCTCACCGGACGCAATTCGACCGATCCGACGCGGACGCTTGGAATTCCCGCGACGACCTTGCGCGCCTCTTCGAGATCGGCTGCCTCGATGATGTAGATGCCAGCCAGATGTTCCTTGGTCTCGACGTAAGGGCCGTCGGTCGAAGACAGAATGCCATGGCGCACTCTCAGGACCGAGGCGCTGTCGGGACCTTCCAATGCATCGGAATGGATCATGATGCCTTTGCGCTGAAGCTCCTCGTCATACTGGAAATGCGCCCTCACGAGCTCGTCGCCCTCGGCCTGACTGAGCGTGCCATCCATATCGGCGGAATTATAGATGAGGCAGACGAAGCGCATGGCTATCTCCCATCCTTGATCGAATAGGCGGGCCTGATTTCGATCGACGCATATTTGAGGATCGGGAAGGTGGAAATGATCGCTTTCGCCTCTTCTATGTCCTTGGCCTCGATCACCACGAACCCGCCGAGATGCTCCTTGATTTCGGCGAAGGGCCCATCTGTAGCGGCGACAGTGCCGTTGCGAACGCGGAGCGTTACGGCTCGCTCAGGTTCATAAAGCGCCAGCGCGCTCAGCATGTGACCGCTGTCACGCCAGTGGTCGTCGCTGACGATGCACTCCTGCGTGAGCGCATCCCATTCGGTCTGAGGGACCAGTTTGCTTTTCTCAGTGTCGAACCAGATTTGGCATAGAAACTTCATCGGTACCTCCTCATTGAGCTGCGAATTCGTGGATAGGCCGCACCTCGATCGCGCCGAGCTTGGCAAGCGGGATGCCGGCGGCGATGCGGATCGCATCGTTGAGGTCCTTGGCCTCGACTAGGATGAAGCCGCCGAGCGCCTCCTTGGTCTCGATGAAGGGACCGTCCGTTACCGACAGCTCGCCGCTACGCACCCGGACCGTCACCGCCGATGCCGGCGGCTGCAGTGCCTCGGCCACGATCATATTCCCGCTTTCGGCGAGGTCCTTGTCGTAATTCAGCGAATTCGCACCGAGTTCGGTCTTTTGCTCTTTCGTCATGGCGCCGAGCATCGCGCCGTCGAACCACACCTGACAGAGATATTTCATCGCGAACGCTCTCCTTGCGTCTTTCCATAACCCTGGACGATCGAGCTTCGCGCATTTCGACATCGCGCCCCAAAAAAACTTTTTGGCGGGTCGGCTGTCGAAACGGCAAGGCAGCACTCGACAAGGCTTCACTGAAACCTGTCGAGGAGAACTGAAATGAGCATTCTTGAAATCGCGCTGGCAAGCCAGATTTGGGCACGCCGTCATGAGAAGCGCGCGCCGGAGTTCCTCGAAAGCGATGGGCTGAAGATTCTCCAGCGCACCGCCTTCGCGTTCCTTGCCTTCACCCTGCTGATAGCAGGGCTGAACCTTGCCGCCGGCACGCCGCAAACGCTTGCGGATGGCTCGGCGTCTGCCGTGGCAGGCAGATGAGGAAACGGCCTATTGGAAGGCCGTTTCGAAGAAGCTGCGCAGTTTGCGCGAATGCAGCGCTTCCTTCGGCATGGCGGCCAGCTTCTGCACGGCGCGGATGCCGATCTGCAGATGCTGGTTGACCTGCGTGCGGTAGAAGGCCGTCGCCATGCCTGGCAGCTTCAATTCGCCGTGCAGCGGCTTGTCGGAGACGCAGAGCAGTGTGCCGTAGGGCACGCGGAAGCGAAAGCCGTTGGCGGCAATCGTTGCCGATTCCATGTCGAGCGCGATGGCGCGCGCCTGGGAAAGCCGCTTCACCGGCCCGCGCTGGTCGCGCAGTTCCCAGTTGCGGTTGTCGATCGTGCCGACCGTGCCGGTGCGCATGATGCGTTTGAGTTCGAAGCCCTCGTAGCCGGTGATTTCGGCAACGGCGGCCTCCAGCGCCACCTGCACTTCGGCGAGCGCCGGAATCGGCACCCAGACCGGCAGGTCATCGTCAAGCACATGGTCTTCGCGCATATAGGCATGGGCGAGCACATAATCGCCGAGCCGCTGGCTGTTGCGAAGCCCGGCGCAGTGGCCGAGCATCAGCCAGGCATGCGGGCGCAGCACCGCGACATGGTCGGTGATCGTCTTGGCGTTGGAGGGGCCGACGCCGATATTGATCATGGTGATCCCGGCATGGCCCTTCTTCTTCAGATGGTAGGCCGGCATTTGCGGGAGGCGGGTCAGTGCCGCATCCGTTTCCGGCACGCTTGAGCCGGGCGGGGTGAGGATGTTGCCGGGCTCGACGAAGGCGGTATAGCCGTCGCCGCCTTCCGCCATCAGCTTGCGCGCCCAACTGCAGAATTCGTCGATATAGAACTGGTAGTTGGTGAACAGCACGAAATTCTGGAAATGCTCGGCATGCGTCGCCGTATAATGCGACAGGCGGGCGAGCGAATAGTCGATGCGCTGCGCGGTGAATGGCGCAAGCGGCGAGGGCTCTCCCGGCGGCGGGATATATTCGCCGTTGGCGATCTCGTCGTCGGTGGTGTTGAGGTCTGGCGTGTCGAAGATATCGCGCATCGGAATGTCGATGAAGGCGGAGGCCGATGCTTCCACATGCGCACCCTCGCCAAAGGCGAAGTGCAGGGGAATCGGCGTCGTCGATTCCGAGACGATGACCGGAACATTGTGGCTCTTCACCAGCAGCGCCAGTTGCTCCTTCAAATAATGCTTGAAAAGCTTCGGCCGAGTGACTGTCGTCGTATAGATACCCGGCGCCGTGACATGGCCGTAGGAAAGGCGCGAATCGACGTGGCCGAAGCTTGTCGTCTCGATGCTGACCTGCGGATAGAAAGCACGGTAGCGCGAGGAGATCGGAGCGCCCTGTGCCAGCTCGGTGAAGCTCTTGATCAGGAACGCCGTATTGCGCTCGTAAAGCGCCGTCAGCGCTTCCACGGCCTTGGCCGGATCATCAAAGCTCTGAGGCTGGAAAGGAGGAGGCGAGGAGATGTCGAGCGGCGACAAGGGGGAGATTCGTTTGTTCATGACGCATTATAGAGAGTTGTTTTTGACAAGCAAACGACGCGCGCCGGCGGAATCCGATTATTTTATCCTTTTTGGTGTCGGATACCGCTCACTGCACCGATGGCGCGCAGAAGGTGCCGTTTTTCTCCAGGCAGGTATAGCTCGCGCCGAAATGCGACTGTGCGCCACCGCCGCCATTGTGCACCACCACCGCCGAAAACGTGATCGCGAAGATCGCCGCAAACAGCGTGATGATGCTGAACCGTCTTGCCAGAATATACATGTCCATCGCCGTTCCCCCGATACGCAACTCTATCGTGACAAGAGTTTTGCCATGGCGCGGCTGAATGAGTGCTGAGATACCGGTTCATCCAGCGTTCAGCTTGCCGGACAGGCTCGGAGCGGGTTGGCAGAGAATTTACACTGGTTCGCCAGGCCAGGCTCAACGCGCTCGGCTTGGCCGGGCCGTCCGGCCGAAGCGGCAGAGGGCCCCGCGTTTGATGATCGTTTTCCAGCTGCCTTATGCGCTTAGAGCCGCGTCCAGGTCTGTGACTTGCAGAGGATCTTCATCACGCAGCCCTGCATTCTCAGCGAATTGCCGGAGATCTTGCCCGAGCCGCTATAGGTCTTGTCGGCGGCCGGGTCGGTGATCTCGCCGGCATAGCTGCCGCCGGTTCCCGCAAGCGTGCCGATCTTCCGGCCGGCATATTTGCCGGTCTTCAGCGTCACGCAATAGCTGCCGCCGCACGACGCGATCACCGCCGTCTCGCCGGCCGCCGTCTTCCAGCTGCCGACGATCGGCTCTTCGGCATGGGCGATGCCTGCGATCATAGCGACGGCGCTGGCGAGAACGAAGCTGCGGATCATCTTTTCCTCCATGATGTCCCTGATCGGGCGCGAAATTAACTGACGCGAACGTAAAGGTAAATATGCGCGGTCATTTTCCATGCCAATGCATGTCGCCCGGAAGTGTGCCGCGGTTCCGGGATACGACATGAGCTAAAGCTCGTTGCATGAATCAAATTCGATGCGACGAGCTTTAGGGGCGGAAAAGGGGTGAGAAAACCGCATCCGGCGGCCTTTCAAAATATCGGCTGCTGATTTCATGATGAACGATCCCTTTATTTTCAGATCTGAATCTTTCGTAAAATTCGAGCGAAAATCCTTTAGCCGCAAGGCATCTGATGTTTAACAAAAACCCAAATTTACCAAGCATTTGCACTTTGTTTGTCTAGAATTAATCATGCATTTTAGGCGTTTTTTGAAAGCCGTTCGGCATAGTGAAGCCATCAAACGAGCGGGGCAAACCCGCCGGACCGCAAGGGCCGCAAGCCGCAATAGACGGCAATGCCCGGAGGTAAAACAGGGTAAGTCATAAACAGGCTAACAGGGATAAAACCGATGGCACGCTTTGAAATGCACAATGCTGAAACGGCCACCATGGGTGGCGACAACAGCGCCGATGTCTTCTGTGATATGGGTCTGATGTATGCGACCGGCCGCGGCTGCGAAGTCGATCTGGTCGCAGCCCACAAATGGCTGAACATCGCCGCAATCAAGGGCAACGACCGCGCCGCCGAGCTTCGTGCGGATGTGGCCGCCGCCATGGACAAGATGCAGATCGTGGCAGCGCTGCGCGCCGCCCGCGAGTGGATGACGGTCCACTGAGACCGTCTCCGATCGATCGACAAAAGCAGCAATAACAACCTCGGAAAGAGGGACTGGCGGGCGCTTCAAACAGGCCCGACGCCAGGAGAAGGGAACCGCGGCCGGATACCTCCACCGGGCGCGGTTCTTTCTATTGGACATAAAAGAGTGAGAGCATGATCTCATGAGAAACCGCCGACAGTTTTCGGCATCATGCTCCATCAGCCGATCTGTTTCAGCACCCCCGGCAGCGCGTTTTCGAGAAGCGCCATATCCGCCTCCGGCCCGACGCTGACGCGAATGCAGCGATTGAGCGGCGCCACGCCGGGCATGCGGATGAAGACGCCGCGTTCCATCAGCCCGTCGACGATCGCCCGCGCATAGGTGCCGTCGCGGCCGGTATCGATCGCCACGAAATTCGTCGCCGAGGGCAGGGGCTCAAACCCGTTTGCCCGGGCAATGCCGCCGATCCGCTCCCGCGCCGCCTGGATTTTCCCGACCACCTCGGCGAGATAGGCCTGGTCCTTGAGGGCGGCGAGCGCCGCCGCCGTCGCCAGCCGGTTCATGCCGAAATGATTGCGGATCTTGTCGAAAGCTTCAGCCGTGCCGGCCGTCGAGATCACGTAGCCGGTGCGTGAGCCGGCCAGTCCATAGGCCTTGGAGAAGGTGCGGGTGCGAACGATGTTCGGCAGTTCGATCAGCGAGGTGATCGACGGCAGCGCCCCTGCCGGACCGGTCTCGCTATAGGCCTCGTCGAGCACCATCATTGTCGTCTCCGGCAGCGCCCGGGCGAAAGCGACGATCCTGTCGGCATCCCACCAGCTTCCCATCGGATTGTCGGGATTGGCGAAATAGACGAGCGGCGCATTCTCGCGCTTTACGGCATCGAGCAACCCGTCGAGATCCTCGCGGTCATTGGCATAGGGAACGGTCACCAGCCGGCCGCCGAAGCCGGCGACATGGAAATTGAAGGTCGGATAGGCGCCGAGCGAGGTGACGACGGGCGCGCCGGGCTCGATCACCAGCCGGACGATCTGGCCGAGCAATTCGTCGATGCCGCTGCCGATGGCGATATTGGCGGGGGATATGCCGAGATGGGCGGCAAGCGCTTGCCGGAGCGCGAAATTCTCCGGGTCATTGTATTTCCAGATATTGCCGGCCTCCTCGCGCATCGCTGCAAACACCGAAGGGGCGGGGCCGAAGCCGTTCTCATTGGCGCCGATGCGTGCCGAAACGGCAAACCCGCGCTGGCGCTCGATCGCTTCGGGGCCGACGAAAGGAACTGTGGAGGGCAGGGCGCCGGCAAGAGGCGTGAAGCGCGAAAAGGCGGACATGCGAAGGCGGTTTCCCGGATATATTGACGATCGGCGCAACAATAGGCCCGGGCACCGCCGACGCAAGCAAGATTATTTCTGCAACGATTTGGTTGTCGGGCTATTCACGCACGGAAGATCGGCGCCCGCCGGGCGGCGATTGCTTCCATGTTGCCGACAAGGAAATCGGTGCGGACGACGCGGCGCAGAACCTCGGGGTCCATGATGTTGATGAACCGCACCCCGATGCGTTCCTTGTGCCGGTAGACCTCCGCACAGCCGATCCGGTAGGCGAGGCCCAGAATGTTGAGATAATAATGTTTCGGCAGGCCGGCCGTGGTCGACACGATAAACGTGGCGCCGCCCTGGGAGATATCGATGATCTCGGCGCTGCGCATCGAGACGCCGGTAAGGCACGGCCGGACGGCGACGATGCGGGCTGGCCGCTTGACGCTGAATTCTTCCCAGCGCAGGTCATAGACGGCGGACTTGACCGTGGCAAGGTGTGTGGCGCGGAGCATAGACATTCACATTCTCCGTCAGTCAGGACGCATTTGGGGTTGATCTCGAGCAACCTGATCTTGATCCCAACTAAGGTCACATGAATGTTTTGCGCATTCGTCAAATATAAAATTACAATTTTAACGAGTTCAAACATTGTTCCCAAGCGGGACGCCTCGATGTTCCTTATCGGGACGCGGCCGGCATAGGCGATCGGCGCTGTTTTCATCGGCAATCCGCAAACCGCCTCTTTGACGCGGAAGAGCCGCCCCGATCGCCGCATCCGATTTCGGCGCAATTTTTCCCGAACTCTTTCAAGTGCCGGGCGTTCTGCTTTGATCGATGAAGCACGGCGCGCTTCGAACGACGACGCGAGGAGTTGAAAATGACCAACGTCAAAATCCCTTGGGAATCATGGGTTGTGGTCTGCGATGGAGCCAAGGCTCTGATCATGCAGAATGCCGGCGATGCCCAGCTGATGAACCTGAAGGTGCTGGAAACCCTGACGCAGCCGAACGCGCCGGATCGCGAGATTGGCGCCGATAAACCCGGCCGGACCCATGCGGCAGACGGCTTCAGCCGCAGCGCTGTCGAGGAAACCAGCTGGCAGGATCAGGCCGAAGCCGAATTTCTCAAACAGGTGGCGGAAAAGCTCGACGCGCTGGTGCAGGAAAAGAGTGCCCATCGCATCGTTATCGTTGCGCCGCCGAAAGCGCTCGGCACATTGCGGCCGGCACTCCGCGCCGATACGCAGGCCGCGATCACCGCTGAGGTGACGAAGGACTATACCAATATGCCGGTCGAAGAGATCGAGCGGCATCTCGCCGCCTGAACTGATAGAAGCCTATCGACAGCGCCGCGCGTCTCGGCGCGCAAAGGACCCTGTACACTTTGAATGACGGGACGCGGGTCTTTACGGCCCGCGTTTTCGTGTCAGATCGACGGCCTCGCTCCAGCAAATAGCTCCTCATGATCGGCAAACAGCGCCGCCAGACGGTCTATGACGATCCTCACCTCCGGCCGTTGCCGCTCGTCATCATGCGCAACGATCCACATGTCATAGGTCAGTTCGTCGATGAGAGGCCCGGCGCGGACGAGCTTGCGGTCCTGATCGCCGATGAAACAGGGGAGGACGCCACGACCGGCGCCCCCGCGGATCAGATGAAAGAGCATATGCGGCGTATTCGTCCAACTGGTGATCCAATAATCCGGCTGTTCGAATGTCCATTTGTCTGCCGGGGTGACGGCAGTATCGGTGCCGAGCGAGATCCAGTTGCAGTTGGCTTCGTCGTAATCCGCCGCCTGGTAAGCCGCATGCGCCACCTTGACCGAGCGGCGGATTGCGACGTTACCGCTGTCCGGCCGGCTGTGGCCAACGGCGATATGCGCCTCGCGGTAGGTGAAATCGACGCTCGCATCGCAGGTCTTGTAGCACATGCGGAAGCTGTCTTTCGGCGTCCAGACGCTGGCCAGATGATCGGCGATGAAGCGCGAGGTCCAGCTGTCGGCGGCCGTCGAGACGATCGGCAGCGTCAGAACCTCGCCGCGCCAGTCGGCGATTGCCCGCGCCGCATCCTGCATCAGCCGCACGCGGTCGAGCAATTCCTGCCCATCTCTGGCGAGCAGATAACCGGTGGGGCCGCGGCTGAACAGCGACCGGCCGGTTACCCGTTCAAGCGCCAGCATGCGCCGGCCGATCGTCGGCGCGCTGAGCCCGGTGCGCGCGGCCGCGGCCGAGAGCCCCCCGCCGGTCGCGACATGGAAGAAAAGCTGCAGGTCGTCCCAGCTCGCATCTTTCATGGATGAAAACCCCCTTTCCCCAGCGCCTCTACATCGCAGGGGCGTGAAGGCTTAGCTCAAGTGCTCCAGCCAATAGATGGAGGATGAAGCAATGCTTCTCAACTGGGTTGTTCTCTTCGAGGAAGTCGAGTCCCGCAATCGCCGCATGCGCCGCGATCCCATGGCCGATCCGCTCGATGGCCGGGAATGGCGCGGACTTCTCTGGATCATTCCGATCATGACGTATCTGGCCTCGAGAAGAGGCGAGACGAGGAGACTGCGCCGCGATGATTCGCGGATCGCAAAAACCCTCAGGTTTCGAAGCTCAGCCGCAGCACGTGGTGCAGGAATTCCGGATTGAGCAGCATGTTGAAGCTGACCGTCACCCATTCGCCTTCGCGCTTGACCATGGTCGCGCCGATCTCGTCATGAATGCCGAGGATTTCGAGGAAGAAATGGCTCGGCATTTCCAGGTTCGGGCTGACTTCGAGCAGTGCGCCGGCGAGCGTGATCGTGCGGATCAGGCAGCGCACCTGCGTTCCGGTGCTGAGATGATGGCCGACGAAGATGATGTTGCCCGGCCTGTCGAGATTGAATTCCCTGTAAGCACGTTCGGGCTTGGGGTGTTCTGTGTCGAGGTGCATCTGAAAGGCCCTTTTAGCCTCCGCTTGTTCTACCACAGGATTATTAGCTGAAGAATGCTGACGGTTGCTGAAGAACATCGATAAGATTGAATATTTGCGGGAAAATCGCACCGATTTCATGCAGATTTGCCCCATATTTGCTCATTCCCCAAATATCCTCATCTCAAGTGCATATGCGCCATTCTTGACATGTCGGCGGCCTTCGCGCATACAAAGGCCGGTTCGAGGCACCGGCCGCTCGCGGATGAAAATTCATGGTGAAGCCCTCGCGATCATGGTCACGGCCCTTTGTGCATGCTGACTGGCGGTAATGCGAGCTCCCATCCACAGTCGAAGAGCATGCCTTGCGAAGGCTCACTCCATGACGACCACCTATCCTGCCATTGACGAATTGAAGGCCCAGGCCAAGCGCCTGCGCCAGGCGATGAATGAACGCGGCACCGCGCTGACCCACAGTGCGGCGCTCGAAATGATTGCCCGCCAGCACGGCGCACGCGACTGGAATACGCTCGCGGCGCTGGCGGCAAAACCCAATGCGGCTGCGAAGACGCCTCTTTTCGTCGGCGCCCATATTCGCGGCCGTTATCTCAATCAGCCGTTCACCGGCGAAATCCTCTCGCTCTCGGCCCTGCCGGGCGGCGATCTCCATAGGATCACCATCCATTTCGACGAGCCGGTGGATGTCGTCACCTTCGAGAGCTTTTCAGCCTTTCGCCGGCGTGTGAATGCGCAGATCGATGCCGATGGCGTCTCGCCGAGGAAGACCTCGAACGGCGTGCCGCATCTGGTGCTCGATCTCTAAATTGCCTCCGATTCCCTTTGCGGCCGTCTGAATCCGGGTGTTTTAAACCCGGATCGGACCTCGCCCGATATCGCACGGATTTCCCCATGACCGATCCTTTAGAAGGCAATATCTTCCTCACCGGCTGGCTGCCGGCCGTTTTCCTCAGAACGGCGGCGCCGATCGTCGCGATCACCACCGTCAACGGCCTCTTCACCATCGTCGACGCCTATTTCCTCGGCACCTATGTCGGCCCCGACGCGCTCTCTGCCGTCAGCCTGATCTTTCCGGGGCTGATGCTACTGATCGCTTTGCAATCGCTGGTCTCGAACGGCATGGCGAGCATTCTCGCCCGCCGGCTTGGTGCTGGTGATAGTCAGGGCGCGGGCAGGGTATTCACAGGCGCCCACACGCTGGCGCTGGCCGTCACTCTGATCCTCAACATCCTCTTCTGGACCCTCGGCCGGCAGATCATCGACGCCGGTGCCGGCACGGCTGCGATAGCCGATGGCGCCATGCTGTTCATGGGCGCGATGATCGCCTTCGCGCCGGTGAGCTTTTTCCTGTCGCTGCATCTCGACGGATTGCGCTGCGAAGGCAGGATCGGATTCATGACGCTGGTCACGCTGTCGGCCTCGCTGCTCAACATCCTCGCCAACTGGCTGTTCATGGCGGTGATGCATTGGGGCGTGTTGGGTTCGGTGGCCGGCTCCATCGCATCGCAATTCGTCTGTCTTACCGCCGTGCTGACCTATCGCTGGCGCCGGTCGACGGCACTCAGGCCCTATCGAGGATTCGCACCTGCCGAATGGCGCGGCATCGTCGCCTTCGGCGCCCCGATGAGCCTCGGCTTCATCGGCATATCGCTGGCATCAGCCGCCATTCTCGTCAACGTCGCGCTCTGGAGCACCCATGATCGTGTCGCGACGGTTGCCGCCTACGGCATCATCACCCGGATCATGACCTTCACCTATCTGCCGCTGCTTGGCCTCAGCATCGCGCTGCAGACGATCGCCGGCAACAATCATGGTGCCGGCCTCGGGCCTCGCGTCGGCCGCAGCCTGCGGATGGCCATGCTTGCGGCGCTCGTCTATTGCCCCCTGGTGGAAATCACCGTCGAACTGTTGGCCGGCCGCCTTGGCGCGGTCTTCGTCGCTGATCCCGCCATTGTCGCCGAGGTCGGGCGAATTCTGCCCTGGACGATCGGCGCCTATTTTCTCTTCGGGCAGATGCTGATCCTGTCGTCCTATTTCCAATCGATCGGCGATGCGCCGCGTGCGGCGATCTTCGGCCTGTCGCGGCCCTATCTGCTCACCCTGCCGCTCACCTTCCTGCTGCCCTTTATCTTCGGCGAGCAGGGGATCTGGATGGTGCCGGTCTTTGCCGAGGCAGGCATGGTCGCCCTCGCCTTGCTGGTGCTGTCTCAGAATGCAAAACGTCGCGGCTGGCGCTACGGACTTCTGCCTGCGTGAGATGACAAAGCCGCGCCAATGAGCGCGGCTTTGTCAGGCATCTATTCCGTCCCAGGCGGCCTATGATGCGAAGAACGGCGGTTGCTGCCTGATATGGGGATATTCGAGCTATGCATGATGATCCTCCATCCTTGTCGGATGGAGGCAGTGAACCATCAGCAATGGCTTGGCGCTGTCAGATTATTTAGCGATTCGCAGGCGCGCTTATGCTTTCAGCAGCCATTCGTGCTCGGCCGCATTGTGGAATTTCCAGATTCGCTTCGGCCCGGCCATGACGTTGAGGTAGTAGAGATCGTAGCCGTGCGTTGCTGCGCAAGGATGGTAGCCCTTCGGCACCAGCGTCACGTCGCCGTCCTCGATCGCCATTGCTTCGTCGAGCGAGCGATCGTCGGTATAGACGCGCTGGAAACCGAAACCCTGCGGCGGGTTGAGGCGATGATAATAGGTCTCTTCCAGGAAGCTCTCGTTCGGCAGGTCGTCCTGGTCGTGCTTGTGCGGCGGATAGGAGGAGGTGTGGCCGCCCGGCGTGATCACCTCGACGACCAGCAGCGAATGCGCCGAGCTGTCGTCCTCAGGCATGATATTGTTGACGTAGCGCACATTCGTGCCCTTGCCGCGCGTCACTTGCGGATGCGTGCCGGGCGGAATCTCCTTCGCCTGATAAGTGCCGCCACCGGGGGCCGAGCAGACAGCGAGTTCCAGATCGGTCTCCGCCGTGACCGACCAGGTCGATTCCGTCGGAATATAGAGCGCATGCGGCGCGCCTTCGAACGGGGTCATGCGGCCGCCGAGCGTGCCGAAATCCCGGGTGCCGGCCGACGCCTTGCCCTTGCCGGTGACCCAGACGAGGCAGACTTCGCGGTCGCTGGTCTCTCCCGAAACCGTCTCGCCCGGCTTTATCCGGTGCAGATCGAAGCCGACATAGGTCCAGCCGGCATTCTCAGGCGTGACATGCGTGACACGGCCCTGCGTGCCGGATGGTTTGACCTTGAGGTTTGGCATAGGTGGTTCTCCTCGTACATTGAAATTCCCCTCCCCAAACCCCTCCCCACAAGGGGGAGGGGCTTAATCTGCGGCGCTGTCTCACCCATATTGCGGCGTTCCTTTCGCAAGGTGGCGGCTGTCTGGAGCAGGGCGGTGCCTCAAGTTAAGTCCCTCCCCCTTGTGGGGAGGGGTTGGGGAGGGGTTTTCTTTTCCGTTATCCCTTGGGAAAACCTTCGGTCTCCACCGTATAGCCCGCGGCCGTCATCACCCGCATCAATTCGGCATGGCCGATCTCGGCCATTTTCTGCGGCGGCGCCTTGCGCGGATCCTGTTCGGCCTCGACGACGAACCAGCCTTCATAGCCGTGGTCGGCAAGCCGCTGGACGATGGCGCCGAAATCAAGCGAGCCGTCGCCCGGTACCGTGAAGGCGCCGAGCGCCACCGCGTCGAGGAAGGACTGACGGCTGCGGTCGAGCCCGTCGACCACGGACTTACGGATATCCTTGACGTGGACGTGATTGATGCGGGCGTGGTGGTTCCCGATGGCGCGTAGCACATCGCCGCCGGCAAAGGCGAGATGTCCGGCATCGAGCAGCAGCGGAATGCCTGCACCCGAAGAGCGCATGAAGGCGTCGAGTTCCGGCTCGGTTTCGACGACGGCTGCCATATGGTGGTGGTAGGAGAGCGGCATGCCCTGCTCGGCGCACCATTCGCCGAACTCGGTGACGCGGCGCCCATAGGCTTTCATCTCGTCGTCGGAAAGGCGCGGCTTGGTGGCGAGCGGCTTGGAACGGTCGCCCTGGATGGAGCGGCCGACTTCGCCATAGACGATGCACGGCGCATTGACCGCCTTGAACAGCTCGATCATCGGAGCGATGCGGTCTTTGTTGGCGGCAAGCTCCTCATTGACAAGCGTGCCGGAGAACCAGCCGCCGCACAGCGTCACATCGGCGGCGCGCAGAATGGGCAGCATTTCCTCCGGATTGCCAGGGAAACGGCGGCCCTGTTCCATGCCGGTGAAACCGGCGCCGCGCGATTGCCGCAGGCATTCCTCGAGGGACACATCGTCGCTGAGTTCCGGAAGATCGTCGTTCCACCACGCGATGGGCGACATGCCGAGTTTGGCCTTCATCTATAGTCTCCTTAAAAATAGTGCGGAAGAGTGGGTCGCTCCTCCGGAAAAATGACAGCAGTCGAATCAGCCGATGCGCTGGGCAGCGCGCGCTTCGACGTAACCCTTGCGCGCTTCGTTGACCTGTTCGCGCGGGCTGACCTCCGGCACCGCGACATCCCACCAGTGGCCGCCGGCTTCCGTTGTGATCAGCGGATCGGTGTCGATGAGGAAGACCGAGGTGCGGTCGTTCTTCTTCGAATCGGCGATCGCCTGCTCGAGCTCGGCGATCGAGCTGACCTTGACGGCGATGGCCCCCATGCTTTCGGCATGCGCACGGAAATCGATTTCCGGCATCACCTCGTGATAGGAGTCCTTGAGCAGATTGTTGAAGTTGGCGCCGCCGGTTCCCATCTGCAATCGGTTGATGCAGCCATAGCCGCGATTGTCGAGCACGACGATGTTGAGCTTGAGGCCGAGCATGACCGAGGTGGCGATCTCGGAGTTCATCATCATGTAGGAACCGTCGCCGACCATGACGACGACCTCGCGTTCGGGATGCGCCATCTTGGCGCCGAGCCCGCCGGCGATCTCGTAGCCCATGCAGGAAAAGCCATATTCCATGTGATAGCTGCCTGGCGCCGTCGCCGGCCAGAGCTTATGCAATTCGCCGGGAAGACCGCCGGCGGCGCAGAGAACCGTCGTATTTTCGCCGCCGATGGTGCGCGCCACCGCGCCGATCACCTGGGCGTCGGAGGGAAGGGCGGCATTGGTCGTCGCCATGGCCTTGGCGGCAGCTTCCATCCAGATCTTCTTCTCGGCCGCGGCCTTCTCGGCCAGTGCTGCCGGCGCCTTCCAGCCGGAAAGGCCCGCCGTAAGCGCCTTCAGCCCTTCGCGGGCATCGGCCACAACAGGATGGCTGTCATGCTTCACCGCGTCATAGGCGGCGATGTTGAGCCCGATCATTTTGAGGCTGTCGTTCTTGAACAGCGCCCAGGAGCCGGTGGTGAAATCCTGGCAGCGCGTGCCGACGGCGATGACCAGATCCGTCTCCTCAGCGATCGCATTCGCCGCCGACGTGCCGGTGACGCCGACCGAGCCGAGCGCCAGCGGGTGGGTCTCGTTGATCGACGACTTGCCGGCCTGGGTGACGACGACGGGAATGGCGTGGGTCTCGGCAAAAGCGGTCAGCTCCTTCGTCGCCTGCGAATACAGCACGCCGCCGCCGGCGACGATCACCGGCTTCTGCGACGCCTTGATCAACGCGATGGCATTGGCCAACTCGTCCGCATCCGGCTGCGGCCGGCGGGTCGCCCAGATTTTTTCATCGAACAGGCTTTCCGGATAGTCATAGGCCTCCGCCTGAACGTCCTGGCAGAGCGACAAGGTCACCGGGCCGCAATCCAGCGGGTCGGTCAGTACCTGCATGGCACGCTTCAGCGCCGAAATGATCTGCTCGGGCCGGGTGATCCGGTCGAAATAGCGCGAAACCGGACGGAAGGCGTCATTGGCCGATACCGTGCCGTCGCCGAAATCCTCGATCTGCTGCAGCACCGGATCCGGTGCGCGATTGGCGAAGACGTCGCCCGGCAGGAAGAGAACGGGAATGCGGTTGACATGCGCGACACCGGCGGCGGTCACCATGTTCAGCGCGCCGGGACCGATCGAGGTGGTGCAGGCCATGAAGCGCGTGCGGAAATTCGCCTTGGCATAGGCGATGGCGGCATGCGCCATGCCCTGTTCGTTGTGGGCGCGATAGGTCGTCAGTTCGCCACGTACCTGATAAAGCGCCTCGCCAATGCCGGCGACGTTGCCGTGGCCGAAGATCGCCCAGACACCGCCGAAGATCGGCACCTTCTTGCCGTCGACAACAGTCATCTGCTTTTTGAGGAAATGCGCGACGGCCTGCGCCATCGTCAACCGAATCGTCTTGCCCATCGGGGCCTCCCGCAATCTTCGCTCTCGTTGGTTTCCCCTCCCCAACCCCTCCCCACAAGGGGGAGGGGCTAACTCGTGGGGCTCGCCGCATTTCACCGCAACCTTGCGTCCGCAAGACAGCTCGTTTGTGGCGTAAAGCGATGCCTCAACTTAAGTCCCTCCCCCTTGTGGGGAGGGGTTGGGGAGGGGTCTAATTTATATCCTACTGAAGCCCACGCGTCTTCAGCCAGGCTTCCGTCAATTGCCGGAAACGGCCGGCCATGTCTGCGATCGCCTCCTCGTCATTCATGCTGCCCGAAAGCCAGGCGCGCGCTGCATCGGCAAAGATCGTCCGGCCAACGGCAAAGCCCTTCACGGAAGGGGCGGCCAGCGTCGCCTCGAAGCAGGATATCAGCTCCTCGGCGGGCGCCTCGAGCCCGAGCAGCACGATACCGCGGCACCATGGATCATTTTTGGCGATCACCGCATCGATCTTCTTCCAGGCTTCGCTCGATGCCTGCGGCTCCAGCTTCCACCAGTCCGGCTTGATGCCGAGCGCATAGAGCTCTTCCAGCGCGATCGCGATCGTATCGTCGCTAAGCGGCCCGTTCTTGCCGGCGATGATCTCCACCAGCAGCTCTCGCCCGACCTTGCGGGCCGCTTCGAACAGCGTGCGTAGCTTCTCCTGCTGCTCGCTCTTCAATTCGGCCGGATCGTCGGGATGATAGAAGCACAGGCACTTGATGCAATGGCCGAGCGGCCATTCCACCAGCTGCGAGCCGATATCCTGGCTGAATTCGAAGCGCAGCGGCTTCGAACCCGGCAGTTCCACCGGCCGGCCGATCCAGGAGAAATTCTTCGTCGCCGCGTCGAAGAAGGCGTCGCGGCCGAAACGTTCGTCGATCAGCATGCCGTAGCCGTCGCGGCCGTTCGAAACCCGCGCCGCCGCCGAGACCGCCAGCCGCTTGAAGGCGACGATCTTCTCATGGCCGATGCCGAGTTCGTCGGCGACGCTGACCAGCTGCGAACGGTGGTCGATCGCCAGCGCCATCAGCAGCGGAATGTCGCCGCGCCGGGTCGATGCCCAGTGGATATGGTTGATCGCCTCGTCCTTGCGCAGCGCCCGATGCTGGCTGCCGGTCTTCAGGAAGAAATCGAGTTCCGCCCAGGTTGGATATTCCGGCGAACACAGCAGGCGGGAAACGGCGAAGGCGCCGCAGGCATTGGCCCAGGTGGCGCAGGTCTTCAGCGGCTCGTCGCGCAGGAAGCCGCGCAGGAAGCCGGACATGAAGGCATCGCCGGCGCCGAGCACGTTGAAGACTTCGATCGGGAAACCCTCGCCGACGATGCCGGCTTCGAGGTCGTCGGCGATCGGCCCGTCATAGACGATGCAGCCCATGGCGCCGCGCTTGAGCACGATCGTCGCCGGCGACAGGCGGCGAATCTCCTTCAGCGCGCCGAGCACGTCGTCGGCGCCGGAAGCGATCAGGATTTCCTCTTCGGTGCCGACGATGAGATCGCAATCCGGCAGCGTCTCCTTCATCTTCGAGGAGACCCGGTCGGATTTCACGTAGCGCTCGAAGCCTTCCGCGTGGCCGGCAAGGCCCCAGAGGTTCGGCCGGTAGTCGATGTCGAAGATCACCTTGCGGCCGTTCGCCTTGGCGATGCGGATCGCCTTGCGTTGCGCGGCCTCGGTATTCGGCCTCGAAAAATGCGTGCCGGAAACCAGGACGGCGCGTGACGATTTGATGAAATTCTCGTCGATATCGCCTTCATCGAGCGCCATGTCGGCGCAGTCGGAGCGATAGAAGATCATCGGCGACACGCCCTCGGCCTCGACCGCAAGCAGCACCAGCGCCGTCAGACGCTCCTTGTCAGTGACGATCCCGTCTGTTGCCACACCTTCGCGCGCCGACTGCTCGCGGATGAAACGCCCCATCTGCTCGTCGCCGACGCGGGTGATGAGGCCGGATTTGAGGCCGAGTCGCGCCGTGCCGATGGCGATATTGGCCGGGCAGCCGCCGACGGATTTGGCGAAGGAGGCGATATCCTCCAATCGCGAACCGATCTGCTGGCCGTAAAGATCGACCGAGGAGCGGCCGATTGTGATTACATCAAGCGCCGGCTCCGGCTGTGAGCTCGGATTCGATTGTACCATGATGTCCTCCCGCTAGATTTTGCGCGGCTTTCAGTGCCTGCGAATTTGTGAATAATGAAACATCGGTTCCGTTATTTTGTCAATTCGGAATGTTTATTCCATTTTCGCTTTTCCAGCTTTTGGATGCTGACGCTTGCGCCGCCGTTCGGCGATCGCCACCGGCAGTGCCATGGTGAGCGCCATCGAGGCCGAAAGCGAACGGAAGCCGGCGAAATCGGCTTCTGCCACCTCGAACCAGTGCGTGGCGCAGGCGGCAAGCGGCGAGAAGGCCGAATCGGTGATCGCAATGACAGGGACGCCGCGGTCGGCAAGCTCCTGGCTCTGGCTGAGACTGTCGGCCGCATAGGGCGAGAAGCTCGCGGCGATCGCCGCATCCTTCGGTGTTGCGAACTGCACCATTTCAGGATCGACGCCGTTCGGCGAGGCGACGATCTGGTGGCGGATGGCGAGTTTGGAAAAAGCATAGGTCATGTGGGCCGTCAGCGGATAAGACCGCCGTTTGGCGATCAGATAGATCGTCTCGGCGGCGGCAAGGATATCCACGGCTTTGGTGAACGTATCGCTCTGCACCGTCGCCGCCAGCCGGTTGACCGACTGGCTGGCCGCGGCGATGAAGCCGGAGAGCAGATTGGCGTCCTCGTCGTCGCCGCTCGCCTGCTCCAGCGTGACGAGCCGCTCTTCATAGCTCAGCGTCCGGTCGCGCAATCTTTCGCGGAAGATGCTCTGCAGGTCGGAAAAGCCTTCGTAACCCAGATGGTGCGCCAGGCGCACCAGCGTCGAAGGCTGGACGTCGGAGGCGGCCGCGATGCTCGCCGTCGTGCCGAAGGCGATCTCGTCGGGATTACCGAGCGCGAAGGCGGCAACCTGCGCCAGCCGCTTCGGCATGCTCGCCTTGCGCTCGATGATGGTGCTGCGCAGGCTTTCGAAATCGCGCGGCACACGCGCCTGCCTCTGGGGATCGTTATCCATGCTTTCGGCTCACGAGATGAAACAAATATTCCATATTGCGGAGCATAGACGATTTCAAACTGCGCGCCTAATTGTTTTTAATCGCCTGTAAATCAAGGGATTTAGACAGTTCTTGCGAAAAATCGTCCCGATGACCGTGGATGGGTCTCTTGTCAAAATGATCCAAATATTCCAAAAATCCCCGCACAGCTTCGGAGGAGACGGAAATGAAGGCACTCGGCATCGGTTTGATCGGCACCGGCTATATGGGCAAGTGCCATGCGCTGGCCTGGAATGCGGTGAAGACGGTATTCGGCGACGTCGAGCGTCCGCGTCTCGTCCATCTTGCCGAAACCAATGCCGGGCTGGCTCAGGCGCGGGCCGGCGAGTTCGGCTTCGAGAAGGCGACGGCCGACTGGCGGGCGCTGATCGCCGACCCCGAGGTCGACATCGTCTCCGTCACCACACCCAACCAATTTCATGCCGATATGGCGATTGCAGCGCTTGAAGCCGGCAAACACGTCTGGTGCGAAAAGCCGATGGCGCCGGCCTATGCCGACGCCGAGCGCATGCTGGAAACGGCGGAACGTTCCGGCAAGGTTGCCGCCCTTGGCTATAACTATATCCAGAATCCCGTCATGCGGCACATCAAGATGCTGATCAGTGAGGGCGCCATCGGCACGATCAACCATATCCGTGTCGAGATGGACGAGGATTTCATGGCCGATCCCGATGTCTTCTTCTATTGGAAGAGCGAGCTGTCCGCCGGCTACGGCGCGCTCGACGATTTCGCCGTGCACCCGCTGTCGCTGCTCTGGTATCTCTTCGGCCATGTCGAAGCCGTCATAACGGACATGGTGAAGCCCTATGCCGACCGCCCGCTGCGCGAAGGCGGCCGCCGCGCCGTCGAAAATCACGATGCCGCCAATGTGCTGATGCGGCTTGGCGGCGGCGTCTCCGCCGTGTTGATGGCCAATCGCGCCGCCTGGGGCCGAAAGGGCCGCATCGCTCTGCAGATTTACGGTTCGAAGGGCTCGATCGTCTACGATCAGGAGCGGATGAACGAATTCGAACTTTATCAGGCCGAGGGTCGCGGCTCCGAACAAGGTTTCCGCAAGATACTGGCGGCACCGGCCCATCGGCCTTATGATCGTTTCATCCCGGCGCCCGGCCACGGCCTCGGCTTCAACGATCTGAAGATCATCGAATGCCGCGAGCTGATCCGGGCAATATCGGGCGAGCCGTCGTCGATCGTGACATTTAAAGACGGTCTCAGGATAGAGAAGTCGGTGCATGCCATGGCACAGTCCTTCCACGAGCGTCGCTGGATCGAGATCGGCTGAAGGTAAGAAGCCGCTTTCCGTTGACGGCGCATAGGGCAGGGGGTAGGCCTTGGCATGAGTGTCGGGCCTCGTTTCAGGAGTGAGATCGTGACGGATAGACTGGTGATCATCGGCGCGGGGCAGGCTGGTTTCGCATTGGCGGCTAAGCTGCGTGCCTTGAAGGACACGCGCCCGATCACCCTTATCGGCGCAGAAGACGTCGCGCCCTATCAGCGCCCGCCGCTTTCGAAGAAATACCTGCTCGGCGAAATGACCTTCGACCGTTTGCTGTTCCGCGACGAGCACTGGTACGGCGACAATGACGTCGACCTTCGCCTCTCCACCTGGGCCGAGCAGATCAAGCCGGACAGCAAGCAGGTTCTGCTGCAGGACGGCTCCGTTCTCGACTATGGTACGCTGGCGCTCGCCACCGGCTCGACGCCGCGCCGGCTGCCGGCCGCAATCGGCGGCGATCTCGACGGCGTCTATGTCGCCCGCGACAAGCGCGATGCCGATCTGCTCGCCGACGAAATGCGCCCTGGTCGCCGTGTCCTCATCATCGGCGGCGGTTATATCGGCCTCGAGGCGGCAGCCGTTGCCCGCTACCGCGGCCTTGAGGTCACCGTCATCGAGATGGCCGACCGCATCCTGCAGCGCGTCGCGGCGAAGGAGACCGCCGACATCATGCGCGGGATCCATCAGTCCCACGACGTGGTGATCCGCGAGAAAACAGGGCTCAAGCATCTGGTCGGCAAGGATGGCCGCGTCACTGGCGCCGCGCTTTCCGACGGATCGGTCATCGACATCGACTTTGCCGTCGTCGGCATCGGCGTCGTGCCGAATGACCAGCTCGCCAAGGAAGCCGGCCTCGACGTCGCCAACGGCATTGTCGTCGACGAATTCGCTCGCACCTCCGATCCGGCGATCTTTGCCGCCGGCGATTGCGCCGCCCTTCCCTGGCAGGGTGGCCGCATCAGGCTCGAATCGGTGCAGAACGCCGTTGACCAGGCCGAAGCGGCGGCAGCCGTCATTGCCGGCGGCAGCGAGCCGTATGATCCGAAGCCGTGGTTCTGGTCCGATCAGTATGATGTCAAGCTGCAGATCGCCGGCTTCAATCTCGGTTACGACGAAACGCTGCTGCGCCCCGGCGCCCGCGAAGGGGCCCATTCTATCTGGTATTTCAGGGAAGGCCTGCTGATTGCCGTCGATGCCATCAACGACGCCAAAGCCTATGTAACCGGCAAAAAGCTGCTGGAATCCGGGATCAACCCCGACAGATCGATTCTCGCCGACTTTTCCGCCGATCTCAAGCGCCTGCTCGGCTGAGCCGGACACCCACCCGTCGCAGAATCGCCGGCGGCAACGCCAATCCTGTCGACTCCGGGCGGCAAAACTCCGCTTCGTCGTCGAAGGGAACGAAGCGCGATCAAAATCCGCTGATCGCGCCGGGAAATGCGGTCGGTTTGCGCAACCGGCTGAAATACCGCTCACTGCATTTCTTCTGGTGAAACCTGAAAAAACCCTTGCATTCACAGACCGGTCACCATAGTTAGGCCGCACCGGAGAGGTGGCCGAGTGGTCGAAGGCGCTCCCCTGCTAAGGGAGTATACGTCAAAAGCGTATCGTGGGTTCGAATCCCATCTTCTCCGCCATCTTGATTTTTCCTAGCTCAGTTCAATTCACGCGGAAAGCCATTTCCGCTTAGGCGACTTAATGTCTCGTGATCGCTGGGCGGTCATGCCTTGCGATCGCGCAATAAGAGAATCGCTCCGCCTCGAGAGTGAGAATCGCCAGCGGGGAATCATCGCCCGCTTGCATGCCCCGACACGCAACGAAACCGAATCCGTGCATGTCTGGTTACGCTTGCCGCAGTGGCGATATCTCGTCCGGCATCAGGATTTCGTCAAAAAAGCGTTCCAAATATGTTGCGCAGCTCATGTCCAGATCACTGTTGGTCCGACCTAAGCTGCCGCAAAACCAAGGTTTTCTTAACAAAGCATAAAGGAAATCAGGGCCGGCTGCCCGACTTGTGTCCTTTGAGCAACAGGAAGTCGGGAAGGCTTCCTGAAACCCCCCATCCGAGTAAGTTGGTGATTGCGTGACGGCTTCCGTCTTGTATTTTCAGCGTCGGAAGCAAGGGCGACTGATCGTCCACTTCTTGCAACACGGGAATGGGGCAGGGAACGCTGCTCAGCGAAAGATCCCAAACCCGAACGAAACTTTGAATTGGAGGTCATTTATGAACATCAAGAGCCTTCTTCTCGGCTCCGCTGCTGCTCTCGCAGTAGTTTCCGGTGCTCAGGCTGCTGACGCTATCGTTGCTGCCGAGCCGGAACCGGTTGAATACGTCCGCGTCTGCGACGCTTACGGCACCGGCTACTTCTACATCCCGGGCACCGAAACCTGCCTCAAGATCAACGGCTACATCCGTTTCCAGGTTAACGTTGGCGAAGACGTCGGCGGTGATTCGGACTGGGATGCCGTTACCCGCGGTCAGGTTCAGTTCACGGCCAAGAGCGACACCGAGTATGGTCCGCTGACCGGCGTTATCGTCATGCAGTTCAATGCTGACAATGCCACCGACCAGACCTCCAAGCTCGACTCCGCTTACCTTGACATCGCCGGCTTCCGCGCTGGTCTGTTCTACAGCTGGTGGGACGACGGCCTCTCCGGCGAAACCGACGATATCGGTTCTGTCGTAACGCTGCATAACTCCATCCGTTATCAGTACGAAACCTCCGATTTCTACGCTGGCATCAGCGTTGATGAACTGGAAGACGGCGTTTACAAGGCTGGCGAAGAAGCCAACAACGTTGGCGTCGCCGTTGGTCTCGGCGGCAAGGCCGGTGCATTCAGCTACCAGGTTACTGCCGGCTACGACGTCGACAATGACGACGGCGCTATCCGTGCAATGGGTACGGTTGACATCGGTCCCGGCACGCTCGGCCTCGCTGGCGTATACTCCACCGGCCCGAACTCCTACTACTCTTCGGCTGAGTGGGCTGTTGCTGCCGAATACGCCATCAAGGCAACCGACAAGCTGAAGATCACCCCGGCCGTTCAGTACTACGGCAACTACTTCGGCGGTGGCAAGGCTGTTCCGGATGACTTCGACGGTCTCGGCGATGCTTGGAAGGTCGGTCTGACGGTTGATTACCAGATCGTCGACAACTTCTACGCCAAGGCTTCGGTTCAGTACCTCGATCCGGATGATGGCGACGACTCCACGACGGGCTACTTCCGCCTGCAGCGCTCGTTCTAATCTGATCTGACTTCGGTCAATCAGGAAAGCCCGGCTCTCGAGCCGGGCTTTTTTGCATTGAGGGATCGCACCGTCTGCCAGCTCGCCGGCTTCCATGAGGCCAATGCATATCGCCCGGAAATGGGCAGCGGTTCCGGGATAACGAAATCCATAAATGCAAGGGGCGAAAGCGCATCGCCTGAATCAAATTGAGGCGGCGCCTTTTATCGGCAAGAGGCGAGAAAAGCTCGAATGGCTGTGGGGATATCGCTGTGATGTAGAAGCGGCGCGTGCCCTTGTCCTTCGGCAGCATGCAGGATCAAGCGTGGATGCCGGCGGGCCATTTCGTCGGCAATCTGCTTTGAGAGCAGAGACGAATTTTCGCCGCGGATCAGCATCAGCGGAAACCGGTTCAACCTTTCGAATTGCGCCCAGAGATCGGGTAGCGGCTGGCTGAGATCGACCGATTTCAGCGCCTCTGCGATCGCCGGATCGAAATCGGCGACCGGTCTTCCGCCGACGTCGCGATAAAGGGCAAGCGCCATCTCGCGCCAGTCTTCCTCCTCCAGCGCGGTAAACGACGCGCCGTGATTTTCCTTCAATATATCGGCCGCAGTGGTCCAGTCCTCAGGCCTTCTGCCGTTGTTGAGATAATCGCGGATCCTTGCCAGCCCTTCGGCCTCGACCACGGGTCCGATATCGTTAAGGATGACGGCCTCGAGAAGATCCGGCCGTGTCGCCGCGATCAGATGCAGGATCAGCCCACCTCGGGACGTGCCGATGAAGATCGCCCGCTCGACGCCGAGGGCCGCGCAGGCGGTAACGACGTCGCCGGCCTCGACGGCCAGATTGTAGTTCGCCTTGTTCTCATCCCAGGCCGAGTTTCCCCGCCCGCGCGAATCGAGTGCGATGACCCGGCGCGGTGCTGTCATGTCCCGGGAGAGAAGCAACGCCAGCGGATGAAAATCCCGCGTATTGCGGGTCAGACCGGGCAGGCAGATGACCGGCAGCCGTCCCGCGGTCGCCGTCTCGCCCGGCCGATAGTCGCGGGCATAAAGCGTCAGCCCATCGGGAGATGTGTAAAATCGCTCCTGGAAACCGCTTGTATCCGTATCCGGCATCGCATCCCTCGAGAGTTGTTGATCCCGAAGATGTAGCCTGCTTTTCGAGCCGCGCCAAACGGCTTCAGGAGGCGCTGCGTCCGCCGATGAGGTCACGTTCGATATCGGTGGGCTGGCCAAGGCGGGCCTTGTAGACCTCGTAATTCTCCATCACCCGCTGCACGTAGTTGCGGGTTTCGGGGAAGGGGATGCGCTCGATCCAGTCGACGATCTCGTCGATCGATCTGCCGCGCGGATCGCCGTAGCGGCCGATCCATTCCGGTACCCGCTTCGGCCCGGCATTATAGGCGATGAAGGTGAGGATATAGGAGCCGCCGAAGGCGTCGATCTGTTCGCCGAGATAATGCGCGCCAAGGGTCGCGTTATAGCCGGCATCGGCCGTCAGCTTGTCTTTCGAATAGGTGATGTTGTGGCGCTTGGCCACCGCCTGGGCCGTCCCCGGCAGAAGCTGCAGCAGGCCGCGTGCGTTCGCCGCTGAAACGGCGGCCGGGTTGAAGGCGCTTTCCTGCCGGGCGATGGCATAGGCGAGCGCCTTGCCGGAGCCTGAAATATTGGCGTTCGCCGGGATGACGCCGACCGGAAAGGCGAGCGCTGCGACATCGATGCCGCGTCCATAGGCGGTCTTGCCGATCTGCAGCGACAGATGATGATCGCCGGATTGCTCGGCCTGTGCCGCAAGCACAGCCAGTTCGCCGGGGCTCTGCAACTGATCGGCGAGCGCGAGATAGAGAATGTCGGCCCGCCATCCATGGCCGGCGGCCTCCAGCCGGGCGATCGCCTGCACGGCTTCGCGGGCTTGGAAGCGTTGCCGGTCGGCCGTGCTCGGCGAGGGATAAGTCACGTTCAGTGTCTTTCGCCCCAGCCGTTCCGCCGCGAGCTGGCCGTAGAAGGTGCCGGGAAAAGTCGCAGCCTTCGCATAGAATTCGCTGGATGTGCCAGGGCCGCCGGCCTCCGCTGCTCGTCCCAGCCAATACCAGGCGCGTGAAACCGAGATCGGCCCGTTCGATGTCTGCAGAATCTTGCGGAAGTGTTTTTCCGCAGTCGTCGGGTCCTGCAGGCCGCGCAGCGCATACCATCCGGCATGGAATTCAGCCTCGACGATATCGGTCGGGCTCGTTGCGGCGTAGTTTGCGACGATGCGATAGGCAGGCTTGAACTGTCCCTGGTCGACGAGACCACGGCTGACGATGCGCTGCTCGTTCCACCACTCGCCGGAATTGACGAGCTCGCTGCGCTCGGGCGGCATCTGCTCCAGCAGTGCTGCCGCCTCGGCATATTTGTCCTGCTTGCGCAGATATTCGATCCGCGCAAACAGCAGGCCCGCATCGCTGCGCCATCTGGCATCGACGGCGTCGAGCAGCGCGCCGGCATTGCCGGCTTTGGCGTCGACGGCAGCCCAGGCCTTGTAGAGCGACTGCGCCTGGCCCATGTCGCCGAAGCGCTTGGCCTGCGCCACCCGGCCGCGATACATCAGATAGTCCATCCGCGCCTTATGGTCGGCCGGCGTCAACAGCGCTGAGAATTCGATGAGGATCTTGTCCTCGGTCGCTTTGTCGAGAGCCTCTCCGCGCCAGACCTTACGGATATATTTTGCCGCCTGCGCCTGCTTGCCGGTTGCAACCAATGCCCGGCCGAGGATGACGGCGCCCTGCATCGTCTCGGGCGCGGTATCGCCGAAGGCGGCAAGCACGGCGGATGGAGCGGGGTTTTCGTCATAGAGCGCGCGTTCGGAATAGGCGCGCAGCCGCGAAAGGCCCGGCCAGCTCTTGAGCTCCTGCGCAGCGCTGGCGATTTCATAGGAGGGAACGCCCTTCAAGCCGGAAACGGCGATCGCCCAGGTGAGGATATGGCGATCAAGCGTACCGTCGGGCATATTGTCGCGGATCGACAGTGCCAGCCGTGGGTCCTTGTCGGAAAGCGCATCGAGGCCGGCTTTCAGGTCGCTGTTAACAGGCGCGATTGCCGGATTGCGCGGAATGGCGCCTGTTGTGAGCGATTCCGGTATGGCTGTTTCGGGAATGAAGCCGAGCGGCTTGACGCCGGGCACGGGCGTGCTCTCGCCCGGAAGCGGCGACGCTACACTGCTCCACGCGGCGGCAATGAAGCCGAAGGCGGACAGAATCAGGACAGCTTTCTTCATCCGGGATCTCGCAACGAAAACACGCCCTGCCATTTGGCTAGAGGCATCTTAACGAAACCTTACCGTACCAGGTAAAATTCATTCACATCTGCTATCGGAATTTGCCCTAAACCGAACTCTACGCGCTTGTCGCGATGATTTCGGCGCTCTATGGTGCGCAAAATATTCATGGAATGCGGCCGAAGCAAGGATTTGGTCGTGAGGAGCTTTGCATGTTCAATGGGTCCATTCCCGCCCTCGTCACCCCCTTCACCGATGCCGGACTGATCGACGAAGACAGCTTCGCCGCGCATGTCGACTGGCAGATCAGGGAAGGCAGCAGTGGTCTCGTTCCTGTCGGCACGACGGGCGAATCCCCGACGCTGTCGCATGCCGAGCACAAGCGGGTCGTGGAACTGTGCATCGAGGTCGCTGCAAAACGCGTTCCCGTCATGGCCGGCGCCGGCTCGAACAATACAGGTGAGGCGATCGAGCTTGCCCAGCATGCCGAAAAGGTCGGCGCCGACGCCGTTCTGGTCGTCACTCCTTATTACAACAAGCCGACCCAGAAAGGCTTGATCGCGCATTTCTCAGCGATTGCCGAGGCCGTCGATCTGCCGATCTATATCTACAATATCCCGGGCCGCTCGGTGGTCGACATGACGCCGGAAACGATGGGTGCGCTTGCCAAGGCGCATGGCAATATCGTCGGCGTCAAGGATGCGACGGGCAAGATCGAGCGCGTCTCCGAACAGCGCATCACCTGCGGCAAGGATTTCCGGCAATTGTCCGGCGAGGACGCGACGGCGCTCGGCTTCAACGCCCATGGCGGCGTCGGCTGTATTTCGGTCACGGCCAATGTCGCCCCGCGCCTCTGCGCCGATTTCCAGGCGGCGACGCTGAAAGGCGACTATGCCAGCGCGCTGGAATATCAGGATCGGCTGATGCCGTTGCACAAGGCGATCTTCCTGGAGCCCGGTCTTTGCGGCGCCAAATACGGGCTCTCCAAGCTCGGCCGCATGAGCCGCAACGTCCGCTCGCCGCTGCTGTCGACGCTGGAGCCTGCAACGGAAGCGGCGATCGACGCGGCGCTACGCCATGCCGGGCTGCTGAACTGAGGAGACCGGCCGTCTTCACAAGGCCGGGTCGTTCCCCTACATAGAGGGCAAGCAATGAGGGCGCGGCTTGTCGCGCATCTCGAAGGGATATTGTTATGGCCCCCAAAGGCAGCCAGCGCGTGGTGAACAAGGTCGTGGCCGAAAACCGCAAGGCCCGCTTCAACTACGAAATCATCGATACCTACGAGGCCGGTCTCGTGCTGATGGGCACGGAGGTCAAATCGCTGCGTGAGGGCAAGGCCAATATCGCCGAATCCTATGCGTCGGATGAGGGCGGCGAGATCTGGCTGATCAACTCCTACCTGCCGGAATATCTGCAGGCGAACCGCTTCAATCACGAACCGCGCCGGCGCCGCAAGCTGCTTTTGTCGGGCCGTGAAATCCATCGCCTGCGCTCTGCCGTCAACCGCGAGGGCATGACGCTGATCCCGCTGAAGATCTATTTCAACGACCGCGGTCGGGCGAAGATGGAACTGGCGCTCGCCAAGGGCAAGAAACTGCATGACAAGCGCGAGTCCGAGAAGGAACGCGATTGGAACCGGCAAAAGAGCCGCCTGCTGAAGGATAACGGCTGACCACGCCGCTTGGGCAGTAATTGCCGTTTCCGGATCATTCTTGGAAGTCGCTGGCCGGGGCGACGACTTCGACCTGGCGCGGCGCCCGTTCCGCAGGGTCGCGACCGATTTCGGCCTTCAAGGACAAGAGATCGATGAAGTGGTCGGCCTGGCGTCGCAGGTCGTCGGCGATCATCGGCGGCTGCGTCGCCATCGTCGAGATCACCGAGACCTTGCGGCCTCTGCGCTGTAGCGCCTCGACCAGGTTGGTGAAGTCGCCGTCGCCCGAGAAGATGACGAGATGATCGACCGTTTCGGACTGTTCCATGGCGTCGATCGCAAGCTCGATGTCCATGTTGCCCTTGATCTTTCGGCGTCCCATGGAATCTGTGAATTCCTTGGCGGGCTTGGTGACGACCTTGTAGCCATTATAGTCGAGCCAGTCGATCAGCGGCCGGATCGACGAATATTCCTGATCCTCGATCAGCGCGGTGTAATAGTAGGCGCGCAGGAGATAGCCGCGTTTCTGGAATGCTTTCAAGAGCTTGCGGTAATCTATGTCGAAACCGAGGCTCTTGGATGCAGCGTAAAGGTTGGCGCCGTCAATGAAGAGTGCAATTTTTTCGCGTGGGTCAAACATCGCTTACCAATCCAATGAGAGCAATCGAAATCTGCAGGACAAAAATTCAATAAAATCAATATGTTGTGCTTTGATTTTGCTCTGATCCATACTTTAACAATTATTCATATATGAAAGATTTAGGGCACGATTCGGCATATTCCAAGCAACCATAGGTGGAATTGTGACATTCTCCATGGAAATTTAGTTCAGCCGCGGATAAAGACGAGGGGAGCTGGAATGAAAAACTTGTATTTGCCCGGTTTTAATTGTATCGGGCGTGCTAATCCCGAAATGACGACCGTAAAGGACAGGCAATGGCCCGTGTCACAGTTGAAGATTGCATCGACAAGGTGGAGAACCGCTTCGAGCTGGTTCTGCTCGCCAGCCACCGCGCCCGGCTGATTTCCCAGGGCGCCTCGATCACTATCGATCGCGACAACGACAAGAACCCGGTCGTCGCCCTGCGCGAAATTGCCGACGAGACGCTTTCGCCCGATGACCTCAAGGAAGATCTGATCCATTCGCTGCAGAAGCATGTCGAAGTCGACGAGCCCGAGCCCGATCCGGCCAGCATGATCGCCGCCGGCGGTGTCGCCGCAGCCGACAGCGAAGAGCAGGACGATCTGCCTGAAACGATCACTTTCGACCAGATGTCGGAAGAGGAGCTGCTTGCCGGCATCGAGGGCCTGGTGCCGCCGGAAAAGAGCGACGACTACTAAGCGCGCAGACTGATCCCGGTCGTATGCGAACGGGGAAAAGTTTCATGCGATGCGAAAGAGCGATGATTACCAATCGTCAATCTTGCGCCTTTATTGCTTAGGCATATTATTGCCCATGTGTGCGCCAATCGTTGATTGGCGCGCTTTTATTTTTACCGGAGTGGCTTTGGAATGATGCGGCAGTACGAGCTCGTGGAGCGGGTTCAGCAATACAAGCCCGATGCCAATGAAGCACTGCTGAACAAAGCCTATGTCTACGCCATGCAGAAGCATGGCCAGCAAAAGCGGGCGAGCGGCGATCCCTATATTTCGCATCCGCTCGAAGTCGCCGCGATCCTCACCGACATGCACCTCGATGAATCGACGATCGCGGTCGCGCTGCTGCACGATACGATCGAGGATACCACGGCGACGCGCGCCGAGATCGACGAACTCTTCGGCGAGGATATCGGCCGCCTGGTCGAGGGCCTGACCAAGATCAAGAAACTCGATCTTGTCACCAAGAAGGCCAAGCAGGCGGAAAACCTGCGCAAGCTGCTGCTCGCCATTTCCGACGATGTGCGCGTGCTGCTCGTCAAGCTTGCCGATCGCCTGCACAACATGCGCACTCTCGATCATATGTCGGCCGACAAGCGGGCCCGAATCTCCGAGGAGACGATGGAAATCTATGCGCCGCTTGCCGGTCGCATGGGCATGCAGGATATGCGCGAGGAGCTCGAAGAGCTTTCCTTCATGCATATGAACCCGGAAGCCTACGACACCGTCACCAAAAGGCTGGAGGAGCTTTCGAAGCGCAACGAGGGCATCGTCAAGAAGATCGAGGCCGAGCTGCGTGACCTGCTGGTCGCAAGCGGCCTGACGAGCGCCTATGTCAAGGGCCGGCAGAAGAAGCCCTATTCGGTCTTCCGCAAGATGCAGTCGAAGTCGCTTTCCTTCGAGCAGCTTTCCGATGTCTACGGTTTCCGTTTGATCGTCGAGGACATTCCGTCCTGCTATCGGGCGCTCGGCATCGTCCATACCCGCTGGCGCGTCGTGCCCGGCCGTTTCAAGGACTATATTTCGACGCCGAAGCAAAACGATTACCGCTCGCTGCACACCACGATCGTCGGCCCCTCCAGCCAGCGCATCGAGCTGCAGATCCGCACCAAGCGCATGCATGAGATCGCCGAATTCGGCATTGCTGCCCATACACTCTATAAGGACGGCGCCACCAATGCCGACGGCGACATCCTCTCGCGCGAATCCAATGCCTATTCGTGGCTGCGCCACACGATCGAGGCGCTGGCCGAAGGCGACAGTCCGGAAGAATTCCTCGAGCACACCAAGCTCGAGCTCTTCCAGGACCAGGTCTTCTGTTTCACGCCGAAGGGCAAGCTGATTGCTCTGCCGCGCGGCGCCACTCCGATCGATTTCGCCTATGCGGTGCACACCAATATCGGCGACACCACCGTGGGCGCCAAGATCAACGGCCGCATCATGCCGCTGGTGACACGGCTTGCCAATGGCGACGAGGTCGAGATCATCCGCTCCGGCGTGCAGGTCCCGCCGGCCGCCTGGGAGGAGATCGTCGTTACCGGCAAGGCGCGCGCCGCCATCCGCCGCGCCACCCGCATGGCGATCCGCAAGCAATATGCCGGTCTCGGCCACCGCATTCTTGAGCGCACCTTCGACAGGGCCGGAAAGATTTTCTCCCGCGAGGCGATGAAGCCAGCGCTGCACCGCCTCGGTCAGAAGGAGGTCGAGGACGCGATCGCTGCCGTCGGGCGCGGCGAGATGTCTTCGCTCGACGTCCTGCGCGCGGTCTATCCCGACCATCAGGATGAGCGCGTCACCGTGAGGCCCTCCGGCGACGACGGCTGGTTCAACGTCCGCAGTGCGGCCGGCATGATCTTCAAGATCCCCGGCAAGACCAAGGCAGGGGTCGATGGCGGTCCTTCGGAAGCCGACACTGACGCCGATATCGGGCCGATCCGCGGCCTCTCCGGCAATGTCGACGTCAAGTTCGCCTCAACCGGCGCCGTGCCCGGCGATCGCATCGTCGGCATTATGGACCAGGGCAAGGGCATCACCATCTACCCGATCCAGTCGCCGAGCCTGCAGCGCTTCGACGATCAGCCCGACCGCTGGATCGATGTCCGCTGGGATCTCGACGAAGCCAACAAGTCGCGTTTCATGGCGCGCATCATGGTGAACGGGTTGAATGAGCCCGGCACGCTTGCCAAGGTCGCCCAGACGGTTGCGGGCCTCGACGTCAATATCCGTTTGCTGAATACGGTGCGGGTCGCGGCGGATTTCACCGAAATGATGCTCGAGGTGGAGGTCTGGGACCTGCGTCAGCTCAATCAACTGCTCGCCCAGATGAAGGAACTGGATTGCATTGCTACGGTCCGGCGGCTCTACGAGTAAGCTTTTGTTAAGCCCTCAGACGGTTCAGTGCAAAATTGCACATTTTATGATCGCTTTACGATCGAATTAGTTCGCCAAAAAGGCACGCCATGCACTGCGCGCATGGCTGTCTCCATGTTGCGGCTGTAGTAATTAACCCGTGCCGGGCCTATCTTCTGGTCATCGAAACGCAAACAGAAGATGAGACAAGACAATGTTTGATCCTATCAGGAAAATCGCTCGCGCCTTCCGCGCTCCGACCACGCAGGAACGTGAAATGGCCTATCTCAATGGCTCGCTCGATCGTATCGATCTCGAGTTTCGTCAGCGCCAGGTCGACCGCGGTCTGTTCCGCACGCGCTGATACTGAATTTAATACTTGAGACGAGTGAGGGACGTTATGCATGACGGACGCCCCTCGGTATGAAAAAGCTCCTCTCTGCTGAGAGGATGAGATGTTTTTTCCGCGGTATCATTTGCCGCTCTTGTCATGGTCATGTGCGCTGCACTAAATACCGGCCATGTTGTTTCGCCGTCGCAAGCCTGCGGGATTCAAGGAAAAGATGCGAGAGCTTCTATGGCCCCGCAAAGGTTTCCTTCGCCCGCTCCGTTACCTGACAATGCGCATCCTGCGCCTGAGCGCTTCGCCGCACGCGGTTGCGGCCGGCGTCGCTGCGGGCGTCTTCGTCTCGTGGACGCCCTTCATCGGCGTGCATTTCGTCATGGCCTTCGTCATCACCTATTTCCTCTCCGGCAGCATGGTGGCCGCCGCCCTCGGTTGCGCGGCCTTCGGCAATCCGCTGACCTATCCCTTCATCTGGGGCATCACCTGGGAGATCGGGCATCTGCTGTTGAGTCGTGAGGATCAGCTGGCCGGTCAGACGGTTGATCTCGCAGCCCTCTTTCATAAGCTGAACTTCACTGAATTATGGAGGCCTGTGCTGGAGCCGATGCTCGTCGGCGCCATTCCGCCGGCAATCGTCACCTCCGTTGCGCTTTACGCACTGACATTCTACACCGTGAAGGGTTTTCAGACGCGCCGCCACACACGGCTGCTGGAGCGGGCGCGACTGCGTCTGGCCGGCCCGGCCGGCGAAATGCCGAGCGTATGAACCCGGTCAAGAAATCCTAAGCGACGGAAGGTTCCGGCATGATCATCGGCATTGGCAGCGATCTGATCGACATTCGCCGGGTCGAGAAATCCATCGAGCGCTTCGGCGAGCGCTTTACCCATCGCTGCTTCACCGAGATCGAGCGCGCGCGTTCCGACCGCCGGGCAAATCGTGGAGCCTCCTATGCCAAGCGTTTCGCCGCCAAGGAGGCCTGTTCCAAGGCGCTCGGCACCGGCATCGCCCAGGGCGTCTTCTGGAAGGATATGGGCGTCGTCAACCTGCCGAGCGGCAAGCCGACCATGGTTTTGTCGGGTGCTGCCGCCCTGATCCTCGAATCGATGCTGCCCGCGGGCCATAGGCCCGCCATTCATTTGACAATAACGGATGATTATCCCTTGGCGCAGGCCTTCGTGATTATCGAGGCGTTACCCGAGAGCCTCTGATCGGAACCTCGGGAGCGTTGATCGCGACCTCTCGTCGCTTTTGACGTTGTCGCCATTGCCGCAATCGGCCGAAGCCGCTAGAGAGAACGACAGAAGAATTGCGCCGCCGCGGCGTCTTGAAGGAATAAGACTGCGTGTCCGAAAAAGTCGAAGCCAAGCCGAACGCCCTCTGGGAAAATATCAAAGTCATCATCCAGGCGCTGATTTTGGCGATGGTGATCCGAACGGTGCTGTTCCAGCCCTTTACCATCCCGTCCGGTTCGATGATGCCGACGCTGCTCGTCGGCGACTACATCTTCGTCAATAAGTTCGCCTATGGTTATTCGAAATATTCGCTGCCCTTATCGCCTGATATCTTCAGCGGCCGCATTTTCGGCTCCGCTCCGAAGCGCGGCGATATCGTCGTTTTCCGCTTCCCGCCGAACCCTGACATCGATTACATCAAGCGCTGCATCGGCTTGCCGGGCGACCGCATTCAGATGAAGGAGGGCGTTCTCTACGTCAACGGCAAGCCGGTACCGAAGGTGCCGGACGGCGCCTTCACCTCGGATTACAAGCTCGATCCGGGCGCGGATGTGCCGGTGTTCCGCGAGACGCTCGACAACGGCAAGACCTATGACACACTCGATTCGTCTCCGGCATCGCGCGGTGATAACACCCGCGAGTTCATCGTGCCGGAAGACCACTATTTCATGGTAGGCGACAACCGCGACAACTCGGCCGACAGCCGCTTCGACGTCGGCTTCGTGCCGGCCGAAAATCTTGTCGGCCGCGCCAGCGTCATCTTCTTCTCGCTCGGCAACGACACCTCCTTCCGCGAAATCTGGAAGTGGCCGACGAACATGCGTTGGGATCGCCTCTTCAAGGTTGTTGAATGAGCAAGGCGCCGACGCTTTCTGCGGCCGACCGCGCAAAGCTTGAAGGCCTGATCGGTCATGACTTCGCCGAAGAGGAACGCTTGGATCGGGCGCTGACCCATGCCAGCGCCCGCACTGAGAAGGGCGGCAATTACGAACGGCTGGAATTCCTCGGCGACAGGGTGCTTGGGCTCTGCATCGCCGAGCTTCTGTTCCGCACCTTCGGCGCGGCGGGGGAGGGCGAACTCTCGGTTCGCCTCAACCAACTGGTCAGCGCCGAAACTTGCGCTGCGGTCGCCGACGAACTCAATCTTCACCTCTATATCCGCACCGGCGCCGACGTGAAGAAATTGACCGGCAAGCGCATGATGAACGTGCGTGCCGACGTCGTCGAAAGCCTGATCGCCGCGATCTATCTCGACGGCGGCCTCGAAGTGGCCCGCCGCTTCATCCTGCGCTACTGGCAGGGCAGGGCGGTCCGGGCCGATGGCGCCAAGCGCGACGCCAAGACCGAGCTGCAGGAATGGTCGCACGCGAAATTCGGCGTCACGCCCAACTACCGGGTTGATGAACGCAGCGGACCGGATCATGATCCGCGCTTCAAGGTGACGGTGGAAGTTGCTGGCATAAAGCCGGAAACCGGCGTAGAGCGGTCGAAGCGCGCCGCCGAACAGGTTGCGGCGACGAAGATGCTTGAGCGCGAAGGCATTTGGCAGCAATCGTCTGCCGGAAACTGACGGGACAATGACACAAGAAGAAGATATCGCGGCCGAAGCTGCTGCAGAAACCCATGGTCCGACACATTCGGGCTTCGTCGCGCTGATCGGGCCGACCAACGCCGGCAAGTCGACGCTGGTGAACCGCCTTGTCGGCGCCAAGGTCTCAATCGTTAGCCATAAGGTGCAGACGACGCGCGCCATCGTCCGCGGCATCGCGATCCACGACAACGCCCAGATCGTCTTCATGGATACACCCGGTATCTTCAAGCCGCGCCGCCGGCTCGACCGCGCCATGGTGACCTCGGCCTGGGGCGGCGCCAAGGATGCCGATCTGATCGTGCTGCTGATCGACAGCGAGCGCGGCCTGCGCGGCGATGCCGAAGCCATCCTCGAAGGCCTCAAGGAGGTTCGGCAACCGAAGATCCTGCTGCTCAACAAGATCGACCGCGTCAACCGCGAGGATCTGCTGGCACTCGCGGCCGCCGCCAACGAGAAGATCGCTTTCGAACGCACCTTCATGATATCGGCCGAAAACGGCTCAGGCTGCGACGATGTCATGGAATATCTCGCCGCCACACTTCCCGAGGGGCCGTGGTACTATCCGGAAGACCAGATCTCCGATCTGCCGATGCGCCAGCTCGCTGCCGAAATCACCCGCGAGAAGCTGTTCCTGCGGCTGCACCAGGAGCTTCCCTACGCCTCGCATGTCGAAACGGAAAAATGGGAAGAGCGCAAGGACGGCTCGGTGCGTATCGAGCAGGTGATCTATCTCGAGCGCGACAGCCAGAAGAAGATCGCGCTCGGCAAGGGTGGTGAAACCATCAAGGCGATCTCGACGGCGTCCCGCAAGGAATTGTCGGAGATCCTCGAGCAGCCGGTCCATCTCTTCCTGTTCGTCAAGGTTCGCGAGAATTGGGGTGACGATCCCGAGCGGTTCCGCGAAATGGGTCTCGATTTCCCGAAATAAAGCATGTCGCGCAAAAGTGTGGAGCGGTTTTGCGGCACCGACATGCGCACCAACAAAGCATGTCGTGCAAAAGTGTGGAGCGGTTTTGCGGCAACGACATGCGCGCAAACAAAGAGCTAAAGCGCGAGAAGCGAATCTGAAAGATCGCGACGCGCTTTAGGCGTGGCAAGAATTTCATCGGGTAAGCGCCAGCCCTTTGTTTCCTTGGAAAAAACCAGCTTCGTTGCGGAACGAACCCATGCCTTTGCGCATTTCTTGCTCGACGGTGCGTCGATGAGGGGCGGCCGGTTTGCATGACCGCGAGGGCAGGTATGGCAACGTCGAAACGCATCCACTCTTTCAAGACTCCTTGTGAGCAATGTCCTTTGCGGCCGTTGCCGCATTTCAGGGAGTTCAGCCGCGATGAGCTGGAATTCGTCTCCCATTTCAAGAGGGGTGAACTTGCCGTCGATGCCGGCTCCACTATCCTTGTCGAGGGCGCACATAGCGCTCATCTCTTCACGGTGCTTTCCGGCTGGGGCTTTCGCTACAAGATGCTGGAGGATGGACGCCGCCAGATTCTGAATTATATCATGCCGGGCGATCTGATCGGCCTGCAAGGAACCATCGCCGGCGAGATGCAGCATTCCGTCGAAGCGCTGTCACCGGTTTCCCTCTGCGTCTTCGAGCGCGACCGGCTGATGACGCTCTATAACAAGCACCCCTCTCTCGCCTTCGACATCACCTGGATCGCCGCGCGCGAGGAGCGCATTCTGGATGAGCATCTGTTGAGCATCGGCCGCCGAACGGCGCTGGAAAGAGCAGCCTACCTGCTGGCTTTCCTCTTCGAGCGCGGCAGGCAACTTGGTCTCTTCAACGGCCGCAAATTCATCCCGATCACCCAGCAGCACATTGCCGACACGCTCGGCCTTTCCATCGTCCACACCAACAAGACCCTGAAAAAGCTCGGTGAACGCGGATTGATCCGCTGGCAGGAGCGCGGCTGCGAGGTGCTGAACGGCGAGGAATTGCTGGCCATTTCCGGTTGGGAAGGGCTCGGAGAGGGCAAACGGCCCTTCATCTAGCCTCGCTCTTATGTCTTTTTTAAATGCGCATTAGCATTTGAGAAAATAAGGTCGGCCGTCATCTTCCTCCGATTTGATTCTTATAGGCCGGGCAAAATGGTTTATTCAGACATGGTGGCGGAATTCACCGATAGCGTGCCATGCGGGGCACCGGAGGGCAATGATGTTGGCGAAACGGCCGGGGCGCTGCGACAGTTGCCCGACGGAGGGCAGGGAATCATGAGCGCAATCCGTGTTCTGGTTCTTGAAGACAGTCTGATCATCGCGATGGAGGCGGAGGATATGCTGCGCCTGGCCAGCGTCGAGAATATCGATATCGTCGGCAGCGTGGAGCAGGCGAGGGCTGCCATCGTTGCGGAGACATATGATTGCGCCCTTCTCGACGTCAATCTCGGCGAGGGCATGAGCTTCGGATTTGCCCGTCATCTTCTCGACCTTAGCATTCCCTTCGGCTTCGTCAGCGGCTATTCCGATACCGGCGATTTCCCCCCGGACTTGCAGCACATTCCGCTTCTGGTGAAGCCTTTCGACGAGACGGCGATGCGTGAATTCCTGCTGAGGCTTTTCCCGGCTGTCGCCTGATCCGGTCCATCAATAGCAGCCAGACCTTTCCGATTTTCGGGGTTATGCTCTAGAGTGGATTCGTCGGCCGTAAGGATTTCTTTCGATGCAGTGGCAGGACCATGCGATCATCCTGGGCGTCAAGCGCCACGGCGAGACGAGCGTCATCGCCGAGGTGATGACGCGTGACCGCGGTCGCCATCTCGGCCTGGTGCGCTCCGGCCGGTCGCGCGCCATGCAGCCGGTGCTGCAGGCCGGCAATGCCGTAGAGGTCATCTGGCGCGCCAGGTTGGACGAACATCTCGGCGAATTCCGCGTCGAGCCGGTGACGTTGCGCGCCGCCCGCCTGATGGAAACGGCGACCGCCGTCTACGGCGTTCAGGCGATGGGCGCGCTGCTGCGGCTGCTGCCCGAGCGTGACCCGCATCCGCACCTCTTCGATGCGCTGGAGGTTATCCTTGATCACCTGCACAACCCGGCCGATGCCGGCGAACTCTTCGTGCGTTTCGAACTTGCAGTGCTGAACGATCTCGGCTTCGGCCTCGATCTGGCCGAATGCGCCGCGACTGGCGCCCGTTCCGATCTCGTCTACGTCTCGCCGAAATCCGGCCGCGCCGTCAGCCGCAGCGCCGGTGCCCCCTGGGCGGACAAGATGTTGCTACTGCCGCCGTTTCTCGGTGTCGAAGGCAACTATGCGGCCGACTTCGATAGTCTCGCGGCTGCATTCCGTCTGACGGGGTTCTTTCTGCATCGCCACGTCTATGAACCGCGCGGCATCGAGGCCGCGGCAGCCCGCGACGGCTTCGTTCAGGCGGCGCTCAAGGCGCTCAATCCCGCCTTGCGGACGCTTTCCGGCCCGAATGATATTTCTGCCTGATCTCGGTTTTTTACCGGTGCAAAACATCCTCCGGATTTGGCGGTTTACCCACTCACGAGCCCTTCCTATGTCTTGGAGGATTGCCAGCCAAGGAGGATATCATGCTGACCAAGACCGCATCCCCGACGACGATCACCCTCTGGAACGGCCGCGAAATTCCGCGTCTCGGCATGGGATGCTGGGCGATCGGCGGTCCTTTCTACGCCGGCGACACGCCGCTCGGCTGGGGGGAGGTCGACGATAATGAATCCGTCGAAGCGATCGGCCGCGCCATCGAACTCGGCATCCGCTTCTTCGACACGGCCTCGAATTACGGCGCCGGCCATTCCGAAGAGGTGCTCGGCCGGGCGATCGGCAATCGTGATGATATTGTCGTTGCCACCAAGTTCGGCTTCGCCACCGACCCGCAAACCAAGCAGGCAACCGGTGCCTTCGCCGACGGGGCCTTCATCCGCCGTTCGGTCGAAACCTCGCTGCGCCGCCTCAAGCGCGACCGCCTCGATCTCCTGCAATTCCATCTCAATGATTTTCCGCTGGAACAATCGGATGCCGTCTTCGATACGCTGGAGGCGCTGCGTGCCGAAGGCAAGATTGATGCGTTCGGCTGGAGTACCGATTTTCCCGACCGCGCCGTCCGCCATGCCGGCCGCCAGGGCTATGTCTCCGTGCAGCATACGATGAACGTCTTCGAGCCGGTGCCCGAGATGATCGCGGTGATCGAGGGGAAAGGCCTGATCTCGATCAATCGCGGTCCGCTGGCCATGGGGCTTTTGACCGGCAAGTTCACCGCCGATAAGGCGGTGGGCGCCAAGGATGTACGCGGCGCGGCGCTCGACTGGATGGTCTATTTCAAGGACGGCCGCATGGCCCCGGAATTTGCCGCAAGGCTCGATGCCGTCCGCGATCTCCTGAGCTCAGGTGGCCGCACGCTGACGCAAGGCGCTCTCGCCTGGCTATGGGCAAAGTCGCCGCGCACCTTCCCCATTCCAGGCTTCCGCACCGTCGCGCAGGTGGAGGAAAATGCCGGGGCGCTGGAGAAAGGGCCGTTATCGGCTGATGTCATGGCGGAGATCGACGTGGCGCTCGATCGCGTGTGAGGGGCGGGGCCGGCGCAACCCACGCCGCCCTCATTCCTGTGACAGGCACAGGAATGAGGGAGAACGTTGCAGCGTGCGTGGAAAAAGGCGTGGTCCAGCCAACATTGCCCAATTCGACCTAGCTCCGCGCGCGAGCCTTCAGTGCCCAGCCTTCCGGCCTCTCTTCGACGACGCGGACGGTGTCGCCGATCGTGATCCTGCCGTTGCCGCGCGGGGTGACGTTCCAGCCGAAGAGCGGGCCCGGCACGCGCCGGTCGGCGGACATGCGGATGCGGCCCATTGATGGCATCGGGTTCGGCCCCTCGCGTGAACCGGTCAGCTGGTCCTGCGTCGTCATGATGCAGCGCGAGCAGGGTTTGACGAGATCGAAGCGGATGCCGGCGATCTCGATCGCCGCCCAGCGGTCCTCCGGCCAGGCCTCGTCGATATCGATGACGATGTTCGGCCGGAAGCGTTCCATGCCGACGCTGCCTTCGCCATGGGCGGCGAGGTCGGCGTTCAACGCTGTCAGCGAACCGGTCGTCGTCACCAGGATCTGATAGCCGTCGGTAAAGGTGACGGGCGTGCCTTCGCCGGCCCATTCGGCATTCGCCGTCCGCCGGGCCTGGCCGTCGAAGAAGACCAGCCGCACCTCGCGGCCGAGCCATTGGGAAAGCTGCCGGTTGCTTTCGGGATCGGCGACGGCGGCGCTGACGGTCGATTTCCACACGCTCACATCCATGCGGTTTTCAGGCCGAGGCGGCGGCACCGATATGTCCTGCCTTCCCTGCATCAGCAGCCGAAAAGCGCCGGGCTCCGGCCGGACCTCGATGCGCGCGAGGTCCGGCAATTCGCGCTGGGTGATGAAGTGTCCGTTGGGATCAGTGATCATCGCCCGCCGGTCGCCGGGAAGCCCATAGGCGTCGATGTCGGCCGAAGGCAGGGCAATTCCACGGGCACTTTTGAGGGGATAGATAAAGAGGTCGCTGATACGCATGCCGTTCTCCCAGAACAGGATGATTTTAGGCCGAGTCGGATTGAGATCTGAGGCCTGTTCTAGATCTCGTCCATGAATGCCTGGAGAAAGTCGCGCAGGCTTTTGTCGCGATCGGCCGCCAGCCTGCGGCCGGTCTCGGTCTGGAACCCGTCCGCCAGTTTGAACAGCTTCGTCCGGAAATGGTCGATCGCATAGCGCTTGTCGTCGAGCGGGCGCTCCGCCGCCGCCGGGTCGAACGGATCGTAGAGCCCGGATCCCAGTCGCCCGGCAATATAGAAGCAGCGTGCGGCGCCGATCATGCCGATCGCATCCAGCCGGTCGGCGTCCTGTAGGATCTTTGCCTCCAGCGTCTGCGGCGCCACCCCGGCCGAGAAACTATGCGCGGTGATGGCGTGAGCCGCAGCGTCGATATCCGCCTCGGACCAGCCGAGCTCTGACAGGATCGCCGATGCCTTTTGCGCCGCCAACGCCGATGCTTTTGCCCGCAACGGCGAATTCTTCTCGACGGCGACGCAGTCGTGCAACAGCACGGAAGCGGCAAGAACCCGCCCGTCGCCGCCTTCTCCAGCATGGATGCGCATGGCGTTCCGGAAGACGCGCAGGATATGTGAAAGGTCGTGCGAGCCGTCGTCGCCATCGGCCGCGTGTGCGATCAGCGCCGCGGCGAGCGTTTCATGAGGGGAGAATGCTTCGGCCTCGAACATTGCGCCACCTGTTGTGAGGAAGATTGTCTTCCGTCGATGGAACATCGGAGCGGAAGCGGGTACGGAATTTCATCTCGGTCGAAGCACGCGACAACGAAGGCTCGGGAACCGTTGCCGATTATGTAGCGGCTTGCCGTGCGAGTCGCAATTGAAGCCGATTCAGCACCTCGGAAGATACGTCTCGCCGCCGTTCGTCGGCAGGGAAAGGAGATGGGGCACATCAAGAGCGGGTCTCGGCGGGCTGATGTGATAGCCTTGGATCTCGTCGCATTCCTCGGATTCGAGCAGCGCCAGCTGCGCGGCGGTTTCGACGCCTTCGACGGTGACGCGCATGCCGAGCGCATCGCCGAGCAGGATGATCGCGTGCATGATTGCATGCGCCTCCTTGTTGTCGGCGATGTCGTTGACGAAGGATTTGTCGATCTTGATCTTGTCGAAGGGGAAGCTCGAGAGATAGCTCAGCGAGGAATAGCCGGTGCCGAAATCATCCATCGAGATGCGGATGCCGCGCTCCTTCAGCGCATGCAGGATCGGCAGCACCTCGCTGAGATTTTCCATCAGCACGCTCTCGGTGATTTCGAGCTCAAGCCGCGACGGTGACACCGCAGCGGCGGCAAGAGCCTCGCTGACGTCCTCAGTCAGGTCGCTGTTACTGAATTGGATCGCCGAAACGTTGACGGCGACTTTGATGCCGTCAGGCCATTGCGCTGCATCGTTGCAGGCCTGGCGCAAAACCCAGCGGCCGATCTCGACGATGAGGCCGACCTCTTCGGCGAGCGGAATGAAATCCATCGGCGCAACACGGCCGCGGATCGGGTGGTTCCAGCGGATCAGCGCCTCGAAGCCGCAGATGCGCCGTTGCGACAGGTCATAGAGCGGCTGGTAATGCAGCTCGAATTCCTCCTTCTCGACGGCTGCTCTGAGGTCTGCCTCGAGCGCGTGGCGGAGCTGCATCTGCGCTTCCATCTCGCCGGCGAAGAAACGCTCGCGCTTGCGCCCGTCTGCCTTGGCGTGCGACAGCGCCACGCCGGCATGTTTCAGCAGGATATCGGTTTCAGCGCCATCCCCCGGGGCGACTGCAATCCCCATCGAGACGCTGAGCTCCAGCTGTTTTTCGCGGTGCAGGAAGAGATCGCAAAGCTCGCGGCGGATCTGCTCGGCCAACGCCGTCACATTCCACGGCTGCTGCTTGCCCGTCTGCAGTATGGCGAATTCGTCCGAACCCAGGCGCGCCAGGGTGTTTTCCGAACCGGCCGAAGCCCGGATACGCTCGGCGACCTGCTGCAGGATCTTGTCGCCGGCGGATACGCCCATCATGTTGTTGATCGATTTGAACCGGTCGAGGTTGAGATGAACGAGGGCGATCTGCTCGTCCGGTTTGCGCGCTGCGAGCGCCGCATCGACCTGCTGGCGGAAATGGATGCGGTTCGGAAGACCGGTCAGCGGGTCGTGGTGGGCGAGATAAGTGATGCGCTCGGCCGCCTCTCGATCCTCGGTAATATCGGCATGAATGGCGATGTTGCTGCCGTCGGCAAGGATGGTCACCATGCTCTGGATGATGCGGCCGTCGTCCATCAGCCATTCGCGCCGACGGATACTGCTGCTGTTTGCGGCGGCGGAGGAGTGTCGCCCGCCCCGCCGGCCGGGCCTGGCGCTGGTGCCCTCCGCACCGCGCATCTTGTCGATGAGGTCGTCGATTGTGACGCCGGGAGTGACATCGCCTTGCGTCAGGCCGAAGAGCTGACCGAAGCGAATGTTGGAAAGCGTCAGCCGCTGATCTGCGTCGAAGACGCTGAGACCGAGCGGCAGGTTGTTGAGGATGATTTCGAAGAGCCTCTGCTGTCCGTCGAATGCCTGACTGAGGGCCGACATATTGCCTCTCAGCGTATGGTTCTCGCGCAGCAGCGTTTCCGCGCTTCTCTCGATCTCGTCATAGTCGCTTTCGTGGACCCGATAGGTCGCAATCACAAGCTCCATAAGACGCTGCGCATCGACCGATCCATCGGCCATGACCGCCTGGCTGCATTGCTGCCAGAAGAGCGCTTCAGCTTTCATGTGGGGGCTCTTGCGGGGCGGCTGCGACGGCCACGGTCGCCGTCAGCTGATTGACGTACCTCATTGCATTGAAAACTCTTCGAAAAGTGACCGTTAAATTGATTTTTCATAAACTAAACGTCCAAGTGGTATCGTGAGACGCTCATTCTGGACGGGCGGGATTAATATTCGGTTGCAGTGCAGCGGTGGAGTCGCGTCGTTAGACGTTTGTTTTATATGTGAAAAATCGCTGAAATACGACAAAGCCTCTTCTTCCGGCGCAGGCGGATGGTCAGCCTCAGGCCGTTCCGTTAACTGTTGTCAATCATCGTTAATGAGAAGTTAACAACTTATTGACGCACCGCGCAAATCAGTTTAACCAGCGAGTCAATCAGTGATTTTCCACGTTCGTATTGCGTACAAACACCACCGGCAAAAGGCGGTGAATGGAGGTTTGTATGACCAGCACCACATCCGTTTCCGACACCTCATATGCATATCTGGCGACGCTCTCGCGGCTTGATTCCAATGGCGACGGCGTCCTCAGCCGCGGCGAACGCGCCGCCGATGAGAAGCCCGGCATCATCAAGGAGCTCCTGGACGAGGACAATACCAGCGAGACGCAACCGAAATTTTCCGGCAGCCTGATTGCGCTGATGATGGATTCTCGTGACAGCGGCATGGCAGCCAGTATCGCCGTTCCCTATCCGTTGCAGCAAACCGCGCCGACCTCAGGCGATCAGCCGGACGATCTCTACCGCAACACCTACGGCCAGTTCGACTTCAACACGGCCGCCTGAGCCGCTTCCGAATCTGGTGATTCTGCAAGTCGGCAGTTTGGCCGGCTTTTCCAGTCCTGCGCTCCCTGCGCTATGGGCCACTTCCAAGGGATGGAGCGTCCTGAGCGCCCTCTGTCGGACGCGCGGCGCTCGAAATCAGGAACACCTTCCGGGTTGATACGTTCAGAAGGACAACCGGACGGAAGGAGATCTCCATGAAAGCCATGTGCACCATCGCCGTGCTGAGCCTGCTTGCCGCTGCATTCCCGGCGGGCGCCCAGGACAAACAGACGGCGATCGCCAATTTCGTCGGCAAGGACGGCAAGGAGGACGGACGCGCGCAACTGACGGCTGCCGCCAGCGGCGGTGTCTTGATCGAGGTCGAGATATCGGGACTGCCGGCGAATAAATGGGTGGCCTTCCATATTCACGAGACCGGCCGATGCGACGCCGCGACCCATCACGAGTCGGCCGGCGGTCACTTCAACCCCGAGAAGGCCGAGCACGGCATCCTTGCCGCCAAGGGGCCGCACGCCGGCGATATGCCCAATCAATATGTCGGTCAGGACGGTGTGCTCAGAGCCCAGGTCTTCGACAGCATGGTCACCCTCGACGGCAAGACCGACGGCATTCGCGGCCGCGCATTGATGGTGCACGCCAATTCGGATGATTATCGCAGCCAGCCCTCCGGTGATGCCGGGGAAAGACTGTCCTGCGGCGTCATTCAATAGTCTGCTGCATAAGTTCAGGGATCAATGTCTCATTGCCGGCTCATTGTCGGCTCAGGGCCGCCTTTTCGGCCGCCGCCCTGCCGTTGGACGCCTTTGCCGGCACGGCGTTCGATGCCGGCACCACGGTCGGATTGTTCTCGTCGAAGGCAAGTTTGACGCGTTTTGCCATGTCGCGGCTGACCGTCCACCAGTCACCGGTCTTTGTCCAATAGCGCAGCGTCACGAAGATCGGGCCGTCGCCGGGGCTGTCGATGAAGACGCTTGGTTCCGGTGACCTCAGCACCCGGGGATCGGCTTTGGCAAGGCCCATCAGTGTCTGCATCGCCTGGTCGATGTCATCCTCCACCTTGACCTTCAGCTCGTTCCGCCGCGTCGCCTCGCGGCTGAAATTGGTAATCGGCGTGTTCCAGAGCGTCGAATTCGGCGCTAGCCGGTAGAGCCCGTCGGCGGTCCTGAGTTCGGTCGCAAACAATCCGATTTCGCGCACTGTACCGGCCACGCTGCTGGTCTCGATGTATTCCCCGACCCGGAAGGGCCTGAGGATCAGCAGCATGATGCCGGCGGCGATATTCTGCAGCGTTCCTTGCAGCGCCAGCCCGATCGCGAGGCCGGCTGCGCCGAGGGCCGCGATGATCGAGGCGGTCTGGACGCCGAACTGGCCGAGCACGGTGATGAACACCAGAATGAGCAGCGCGTAGCGCAGCACATTGGTGAAGAAACGCGCCAGCGTCTCGTCGATGCCATGGACGCGAGACAGGCCTTCATAGGCCCAGCGGCTGGCAAAACCGGCGAGCGCCCAGCCGAGCACGAGCAGGATCACGGCCCCGAGGACGGAGAAGGAATATTGCACCGCCAGCGCGCTCGCCTGGCTGAGCGCCGTTTGCGTGGCGAGAAGGACGTCGGCTGCCTGTTGTTGCATGATCTGGCCCTGTCGATTGTAGGTGGTCGGGGGCTAGATGGAGCAGATGGCAGCAGCGTCAACCGCAGGCGGCGTCGGCGATCGCAAGCACGAAGGGTGCGTTGCCGTCGGCATCGGCACCGCGTCCGATCGCCCGCACCGCCGCGACCAGCCGGCCGCCGCGGTTAAGCAGCGCGTCGCCGATCTCGATCAGCCGGGCATTCGGCGTCGCGAAAGGCGAGGCCGCCCGCAGCCGGCCGGCAAGCTGTTCGTCGCTCTGATCCGGTGCGAGCGAAAGTGCGGCGATCAGGGCTGCCGCCGGCGATCGCGACACGCCCATCCAGCAATGGATGAGCAGCGGCGTCTCCTGCCGCCACGATGCGGCAAAGTCGATAATCCGCTGCACATGCGTTTCGTCGGGCGCCACCAGACCGCCGGTGCCCTTGAAGGTGATGTCGTTCATCGCAAGCGTCAGATGACGGTCGGCCGCGATCACGCCCGGCCGGTGAAAGGCCTGCTCCTTGGCGATCAGGCTGATCATGTCGCGCGCCTTGTGGCGCACGGCCATTTCCGCGATGCGCGACAGCGGCGAGACGACGATGAAGCTCACGACACCATCTCCCGCGCGGCCTCGATCGCCGCGAAGCGCTCGCAGAACAGCCGCTGCGCTTCGACCGCCGGCAGCGGCTCGATCATCAGCATCTCCCTGCTGATGCCGCGCGGCTGGCCGAAGAATTTCTGCGCCTCGGCGGGTGTGAAGCCGGCCAGCACCGTCGCCTCGAAATAGGCGGCGATCGTATCGGCCTTCTTGATTCGGTCCTTGAGGTCGCGCGAGGGATGCGGCGGCAGGCCGAAGCGCAGGTGCACGGCGGCTTCCAGCCGTTTTTCCACCGTCTTGTAGCCGCCGCCGACCACCGATTTGAACGGCGAGATCATATCGCCGATGACATATTCGGGCGCATCATGCAGCAGCGCCATCAGACACTCCTGCGGGGACGCATGGTTGAAGCGGCGGAAAATGTCTTCGACCACGAGGCTGTGCTGCGCCACCGAAAAAGCATGATCGCCGGATGTCTGGCCGTTCCAGCGGGCGACACGCGCCAGCCCATGGGCGATGTCGATCAGTTCGACATCGAGCGGCGAGGGGTCGAGCAGGTCGAGCCTGCGCCCGGACAGCATGCGTTGCCAAGCCCGCGGAGCCTTCGTCGTCACGCGCTGGCCTCGTCGGTGCTCGTGGGAAAGACGAGGCCGGACCATTCCGGCAGGACGAGGGAAACGGGTGTTTCGCCGGCGAGCAGCGGCGTGCCTGCGGCCATTGCCGCGCCGGCGCGATCGATACGCACGATCGCCAGTCCATGATCGCCGTCGACCGAACCGAGCGTCCCTACAGGCTTGCCGGCGGCGGTGATCTCCGTCCCGGTCGCCGGCAGAGCCGTCGCGGCGGACACCGTGACGACGCGCCGGCGCGCCGTGCCGCGGTGCTGCATGCGCGAAACGACCTCCTGGCCGACATAGCAGCCTTTCCTGAAGGAGAGGCCGCCATTGAAATCCATCAGCACGTCGTGCGGAAAGGCGTCCTGCAGGGCGAAATCCGATCCTGACGTGACGATGCCGTGGCCGATACGCAGCGCGTCGTAGAGCGCCTCAGCGCCATCGCCGTGCCGTCCCGCCCTGCGGGTCAATGTAATGCCGGCCTTGGCGAAACGGCTGTCCCGGACGCCTTGGCCGTCCAAAACATCCTCGGCGGCTTCGCCCCAGCAAACGGTGACACCCTCTTCGGCGCGGGCCGCGAGCGTGACGGCGGCGCGCAGCTTGTACATCGTCAGCCGCTTCAACAGGCCATCGCGCTGGCCGGCATCGGTTTCGATCGTATAGCCGTCGCCGTCCTGCCAGATCATGAAGTCGAACAGGATCTTGCCCTGCGGTGTCAGCAAGGCCCCGGGCCGCGCCTCGTCTGGCGCAAGCGAGATGATATCGGTGGTGATCAGGTTCTGCAGGAAGGATTGGGCTTCCGCGCCGCTGATCGAGAGCAGCGAGCGGTCTTTCAGGAATACGGCTGGCATGGCGGAACCTGTCGCGTTGGTCATCGCTCAGAGGTATGTCTTCACAAGGTGGATCGCAAGCGCCCCATGCGAAAGGCGAGAGGTGAAAGCGAGGTGGGTTTCAATCGCCCGCCGTGAAGAATTTCCATTTGCCCTGAGGCGTAATGCCGAGGCGGTAGAAATTATATCCGCCGAATTCCTGCATGTCGGAAAGATCGCCGGCCGTGACGATGCGCAGCAGTTCGACGCGCTCCGGCGGCGTCAGCGATTTCAGGTCTTTTTCGGCGAAATAGGGCCAGACATACATCTCGTCTGCCGTACCCTGGCCGACATGCACGAAGCCGGTCGAGACGATGTCGAGCATGATGGCGAGGATCTCGTCTCCATCGGGATCTCCCGAAAGATCCTTCAGCGTACCAATCGGATCTTCCGTGGGCTCGCCGACAGTCACCTGCGTCTGCTCGGTGCCGGTCCCCATCAACGGCCGCAGCCGTTCGAGATCGCCGGAGGCGGCCGCCTCGACGATCTGCTCGCGCATCTTGCGTACCGGCTCGGGCACCTTGCTGATGTCGTAGATCACCTCGGCGGGCTTGGAAGCATCCTGGGCGCCCGGCGTCTTGTCGACACCCTGATTGTTCTGGCTGTTGACCAGCGGATCGGCCATCGGAACGCTGGGAGCGGTGCCGCCCTGCGGCTGGCTCTGTCCCTGAGCGCTTCCGGGCGCGGCCGGCGCGTCGTTGGCCGCCTGGCCGGGGATCTTGTGCAGTTCGGAAAGCGCGTAGGCTGCCGGCGCGAGGAAGATATTGCCGGCAGCGAGGCTGAACGCAAACAGCACCGGCGCGAGCGGAATCCGCGAAACTTTCTCTTTACCGGCGCGCATCAAACTCTCTGATAATAATTATTGCAGGGTGCGGTTCGCGGAGAATTCGCCGGCAAGCATGCGTTCGCGCAGCGAATCCAGCAGGGCTTCGGCGCTGCTTTCCCCATGCAATCTGATCGTCTCGCGCAGGGCATGCGCAATAGCGGCATCAGCGATGATCTCGGTCTCGATTCCGTCGGCCATGCCGTCGGCCCAAGCCTCGTTCTGGTACTCCAGAGCCGCCTGCATCTTTTCGTGGACGATCATGTCGTCGATCTCGTTGAGGCTTGCTTCCATTGTCTTTTCCTCAGAACTTCTCATGTCTTACTGCACCGTTAACAACACTAACAGCCTTTTCCCAAAACGACACGTCCACATGCGAAAACAGGTTAATTAAACGTTAATTTCCAAAACGCGAGGTAATTTCTGTGGCGAGTGTTGCACCTTCGTTACGGTAGCGCTCTTCTGCCACGATGGCCGCTGCGGTGCAATCCGTATAGACGGAGGCGAATGCGCGGTAGCCGCGATTGAAGGCTGCGGTCAGCTTTTCCTTGCGCTGCGGCTCGTTGCCGGTCTCCGAATCGAGCAGTTGCTGCATGCCGTTTCGCCACCCGTCACCATCCGCCGCCTTGCAGAGTGTTCTCAAATAATGCACCGAACCCAACACCTCGGCGAGCCGCGCCAGCTTGTCGTCATAGGGCACGGTCACGGCAGGCGGCGGCGCAATCTCCTCGTCGCGTGGAGGCGGCGTGCTCTTGCCTTGCGCCATGGTGGGGCCGGCGAGCACGAGCAGGGAAAGGAAAACGCGTCGAACGGGAATCATGCTCCCAGTTGATACCTTGAGCATGACGGCAACAAGGCGCGCTTGAGAATTTCCACGTCTATTCGCCGCCCGAAAGCCGCTCCGCGCATTCGAGAACGCTCTGCGGCACCGGCAATCGCCGGATTTCCTCCAGCGTATACCAGCCGACGGCGGCCGCATCGTCGGCGGCTTCCGCCACCACATCGCCATCTGCCTCGACACGAAAGACCGACAGGAAGAAATGGCTGCTGAGGCTGCCATCAGCCGCATGGGTCTTCAGGTCATAGGTCGAAAACAGCTGTGGATTGCGCACCGAAATGCCGGTTTCCTCGCGGAATTCGCGCAGCGCCGTTTGCTCCGGCGTTTCATCAGGTTCGGCTCGCCCGCCGGGAAAGGCATGCATGTCGGCGGAAGGCGGATTGCGCCGCAATACCAGAAGGAATCGTCCATCCCGTTCGAGAATGGCGGAGGAGGCGGCTTTGACGGTGGGGATCATGAGATGGCTCTTGCTGTGATGGCCCATCTTACCCGATGACTATCGCTGAAGAAATGCGATGGCTCGAAAGGAGCTTTGGTGACCTACATCATTTATGCCTTTGCCGCCGTCTTCGAGATTGCCGGCTGCTTCGCCTTCTGGGCGTGGCTGAAGCTTGAAAAGCCCGTCTGGTGGCTGGCGCCTGGCATGGTCTCGCTGGCGCTTTTCGCCTGGCTTCTGACGCTGGTGCCGAGCGAGGCCGCCGGCCGCACCTTCGCAGCCTATGGCGGCATCTACATTCTGGCTTCACTGCTCTGGCTGTGGCTGGTGGAAAGCCGCGTGCCCGATCGCTACGATATCGGCGGGGCGCTGATCTGCCTTGCGGGAACGAGCATGATCCTCTTCGGGCCGAGAGGCTGACGCGCCTTGACCGGACTCAAGCCGGGTGCAAAGACAAGCCGATGTGTGGACGTTTCGCCCTGACAAGCTCCAGCGCCGACCTGCGCGAATTTTTCTCCGGTCTCGATCTCGACGATTTTCCGGCGCGCTACAACATCGCGCCGACGCAGCCGATCCTCGTCGTCATATCGGGCGAGGGGAGGGAGCAGGGAAGCAACCTGGCCGATCGGCGCGCCGTGCTGGTGCGGTGGGGTCTCACGCCGGCCTGGGTCAAGGATCCGAGGGACTTCCCGCTGCTGATCAACGCCCGCTCAGAGACCTCGATCGGCAAGGCCTCCTTCCGGGCAGCCATGCGTCATCGCCGCGTGCTCATCCCGGCCTCCGGCTTCTATGAATGGCATCGCCCGTCCAAAGAAAGCGGCGAGCCGCCGCAAGCCTATTGGATCAGGCCGCGTCAGGGCGGGATCGTCGCCTTTGCCGGGCTGATGGAGACGTGGTCCTCGGCGGATGGTTCCGAGGTCGATACCGGTGCGATTCTGACGACATCGGCCAATTCGGGCATATCGGCGATTCACGATCGCATGCCCGTCATTATCAAGCCTGAAGATTTTTCGCGCTGGCTGGATTGCAAGACGCAGGAACCGCGCGAAGTGGTGGACCTGATGCGGCCGGTTCAGGAGGATTTTTTCGAGGCCATCCCGGTCTCCGACAAGGTCAACAAGGTCGCCAATATGGGTCCCGACCTGCAGCACCCGGTGGTCGTCGAAAAGCCGCTGAAGGCTCCGGAAAAGCAGAGGCCTGGCGACGGCCAGCTCAGTTTCTTCTGAACACTATCCGTCGCTCTTCCTTGGTCGTGCCGACGTTTTAGGCGGATTTCTTGACGCTGGCCGGCTTGTGCTTGGCCATCAGCGATGCCGCTGCAACAGCCTTGAGGCCGACGGGGCGATAGTTGGCGGCGAGGTCGGGCTTGGCCGTCTGTTGTTCGCCGCTGTTGCTCTTCTTCGAAGTCACGATACTCTCCTACGTGGTTCTTCCCAGGGTATTTTGTAGTTTGATGTTTGGTCACAAATAGCGACAAAATGGCGTCGCGGCCTATCAGGATTTGTAAACGCGCACCATAATTCGCGAGGCTTAACTGAAGCCTACGTTGGTTAATACTTACTGAAGAGAGCAGTTCCAGTAAAAGTGCACGACCGCTTTTCCGGGGAAAAGCGCGCAGCGGCTCTGAAGGCGGGAAGTGACGAGAGAAGCATGCCGATCACGCGAAGAGATCGGGAAATGCGCCCGCGTCAGATGTGCCGGCCGATATCGTCGTCGCCGACGCCGGGTTCCTCGATCGTCAGCGTCCCGTATTTCCGCCGCCATTTCCGCGCGCCGAAGGGAAGCGATACGAGGTAGGCGGCAACGGTAAAGACCATCACTTCCCAGGTGTAGCTCATCAGCAGAGCCACATAGAGCACGACGCCGAGCATCATCGGCAGCACGAGATCGCGCCGCAGCCGGTTGCCTTCCGATTTGCCCGACCAGACCGGCAGCCGGCTGATCAGCAGGAAGGCGATGACGACGGTGTAGATCGACGAGACATAGGCGAAGGTGCGGTCCGTCGCCAGGCCGAGGAAGCCGAGATAGACCGGCAGCAGCACCAGCATGGCGCCGGCCGGCGCCGGCACGCCGACGAAATATTCCGATTGCCAGCTCGCCTTGTTCTCGCGTTCGGCCATGACGTTGAAGCGGGCAAGCCGAAGGCCGGCGGCGATCGCATAAATCAGCGCGGCGATCCAGCCGAGCGAGCGCGCCTGGTCGAGCGCGAACACATAGACGACGAGGGCGGGGGCGACGCCGAAATTGACGATATCGGCAAGCGAATCCATTTGCGCGCCGAACTTCGAAGTTGCCTTCATCAGCCGGGCCACGCGCCCGTCGATGCCATCGAGGAAGGCGGCGACCAGTACCATGGAGACGGCGAGCTCGTAACGGTTCTCGAAAGCCAGCCGGATGCCGGTCAGCCCGGCGCAGATCGCCAGAATGGTGATGAGGTTCGGAAAGACGAGACGGAGCGGGATCTCACGCAGACGCGGGCCGCGGGCAGAATCATCCGGACCATTGGGCTCGAAAGGCGGAAAGGGCGTTTCCATATCGCGTTCCAATCTGGACCTGGAGTTTAGCTGCGGCGGCTGATGACGGGACCCTTGGCGGAGGCGAATTCGGCGATGACAGTTTCCCCGGCAATCGCTACCTGGCCGAGCGAGACGCGTGGCGCAGCACCAGCCGGCAGGAACACGTCGAGCCGGGAGCCGAAACGGATCAGCCCGAAGCGCTCGCCGGCATCCACCGGTTCGTTGGGGTTTGCCCAGCAGAGGATGCGCCGTGCCACGAGGCCGGCGATCTGGACGACACCGATCTGGCCGTGCCGGGTTTCGATCACCAGCCCGTTGCGTTCATTGTCCTCGCTCGCCTTGTCGAGCTCGGCGTTGACGAAGCTGCCCGAGCGGTAATTGATGCTGACGATGCGGCCGCGCATCGGTGCCCGGTTCACATGGCAATTGAAGACGTTCATGAACACCGAGATGCGCAGCATCGGCTCGGAGCCGAGATTGAGTTCGGCCGGCGGGGTCACCATCTGGATCGCCGAGACCTTGCCGTCAGCCGGAGAGATCACCAGATCGTCGTCCTGCGGGGTCACACGTTCGGGATCACGGAAGAAATAGGCGCACCACAGCGTGAAGATCATGCCGATCCAGAAGAGCGGCTTGAAGATCCAGCCCAGGATCAGCGACGCGACGAAGAAGGCGGCAACGAAGGGATAGCCCTCCTTATGCACGGGGACGATCGTGTTGCGAACCGTGTTGAACAGGCTCATGCTGCCGGTCTCCTTGCGTTGTCGTTTTTTGCTGGTTAGCGAAAAACCGTCTCCGGGGCAATGCTGTGGCCCCGGCCCTGGTTCCGACGCCGGGGTTCTGAACAACAAAAGCTTGGCCGGTGTCGCTCCCGGCTCAGCTTGCCGGCGCAAGCCGCGTGATCACGCCCAGGTCGTCGCTTTCGCGCACATGCTTCAGATGTTCCTCCGCCTGTGTCGCTTCGCGCTGGCGGTTCCACATCGAGGCGTAGAGACCGTTCTGTTCGAGCAGGGCGGCATGCGTCCCGCGTTCGGCAATCTCACCGCTTTTCAGCACGATGATTTCGTCGGCGCCGATGACAGTCGACAGCCGGTGGGCGATAACCAGCGTCGTCCGGTTCTTTGACACCACGTCGAGCGCCGTCTGGATTTCCCTTTCCGTCGTCGTGTCGAGCGCCGATGTCGCCTCGTCGAGGATCAGGATCGGCGGTGCCTTGAGGATGGTGCGGGCGATCGCCACCCGCTGCTTCTCGCCGCCCGAAAGCTTGAGCCCGCGCTCGCCGACCTTGGTTTCGAACCCCTCGGGCAGCATTTCGATGAAATGGGCGATCTGCGCCACCTCGGCTGCCGCAAAGACCTCGCCGTCGTTCGCCGATGTCCGGCCGTAGCGGATGTTATAGGCGACCGTGTCGTTGAAGAGCACGGTATCCTGCGGCACCATGCCGATCACTGAGCGCAGACTCTTCTGCGTCACCGTGCGGATATCCTGGCCATCGACGGTGATGGCGCCGCTCTGGATATCGTAGAAACGATAGAGCAGGCGCGACAGCGTCGATTTTCCGGCCCCCGAAGGGCCGACGACGGCAACCGTCTTGCCGGCTGGGACCTCGAAGGAAATGCCCTTCAGGATCGGACGGGCCGGGTCGTAGGCAAAATGCACATTCTTGAAGGCGATCGCGCCCTGGCCGATTAGAAGCTCGGCTGCATCGGGCGCGTCCTTGACTTCTGCCTTGACCTCCAGGAGATCGAACATCTGCTCGATATCGGTCAAGCCTTGACGGATTTCTCGGTAGACGAAGCCGATGAAGTTGAGCGGCGCGGAAAGCTGCAACAGCATCGAATTGACGAACACGAAATCGCCGACCGTCTGCTCGCCGCGCTGCACCGCCAGCGCCGACAACACCAGCATGATCGTCGTGCCGATGCCGAAGATGACGCCTTGGCCGAAGTTCAGCCAGCCGAGCGAGGTCCAGACATCGGTCGCCGCCTTCTCGTAGCGCTCCATCGATTTGTCGAAGCGCTTTGCTTCCATCTCTTCGTTGCCGAAATATTTGACGGTCTCGAAATTGAGGAGGGAATCGATCGCCTTGGTGTTGGCGTCGGTATCGCTGTCGTTCATCGACCGGCGGATGGCGATGCGCCAGTCGGATGCGCGGATAGTGAACCAGATATAGGCCCAGACGGTGAAGGCGGTAACGGCGAGATAGGAGAAGCCGTAACCCCACCAGAAGATCACCGCCGTCAGCAGGAATTCGATGACGGTCGGGACAGAATTGAGGATCGTGAAACGCACGATCGTCTCGATGCCCTTGGTGCCGCGCTCGATGATGCGCGAGAGGCCGCCGGTCTTGCGCTCGAGATGGAAGCGCAGCGACAGCTCATGCATATGCACGAAGGTCCTGTAGGCCAGCTGGCGCACTGCATGCTGCCCGACGCTGGCAAACAGCGCGTCGCGCAACTGGTTGAGGCCGAGCTGGATCAGGCGGGTGATGTTGTAGGCGATGACAAGGGCGATGGCGCCGGCAAGCAGCGGCGGCACCGAGCCGGCCAGATCCATCCTGCCGTTCAGCGCATCGGTCGACCACTTGAAGAAATAGGGGACGAGCAGCAGCACGAATTTGGAAATCAGCAGGAACACCGAGGCCCAGACGACGCGCATCTTGAGGTCGGGCCGTCCGGCCGGCCACATATAGGGCCAGAGGTTGAGAAGCGTGCGCAGCAGGTTGGATTCCGAGACTGTCTTGCCGTTTGCCATGCTTGTCTCCAGCCCGGATGGGCTTGCGGCGATTGCCGCGCTTCGATGCGGGCAAGAGCGCGAAACCGGGATGTGCCCAAAGCGCTCTCCCCGCCACCGCCAGATAGGATACCGGGCGGACGAATACAACAAATACCGGGTTCAGGAAAAGACAGGCCGGGCGGTTAGCCCGCCCGGCCTCGTCATGTTGTTTGGCGCTTAGAGGTGCCGGTTGGACAGGCGTTTGCGGTGCAGTTCCTCGGCATTCGGCAGCGCATCCTTCGGCAGGCCGAAGATTTGGCCGGGGCGGATGCGATCCGGATCGATGATCTTGTCCTCGTTGGCGATGTAGATCGTCGTGTACCGAACGCCGAGACCATAGGTGCGGCGCGAAATCTGCCACAGCGTGTCGCCGCGGCGGATGATGACAGCCGCGTTGTTTGCCGTCAGAGGCGCCTGTTCGATCGTTTTCGGCTGGTTGCCTGCCGCGTCGTTTGCATCAGGCGCGGCCGGCGCGGGGGATGCGGAAAGTTCGGCGATGATCGCCCCCAGTCCGTCGAGGCCTGCGCCGACGGACTTTGCGTCCTTCGGCAAGGCCTGCAGCACCTTTAACGCGCTGGTCGCGGTTTGCGAGGCAGCGCCGGAGGCTTGCTTGAAGGTTTCAGGCGCATCGGCCCCCGGACGGAAATCTGCGACCGAGCGCAGAGCGAATTCGGTTGCCGAGCGCGCCGCCGCAAGCTGTTCGGCGCCGGGCAGCTTGCCGTCGGCAAACAGCCCCTTCAGCAGGCCGAAGGCCTTGCCGGCCTCGGCCTTGCGCTTGCCGAGCTCAGCTTCGTCGAGCGGCACCATCGAGGAGCCGCCGTTTGCGTCGGCGGGGACGGATTGCGCGGCGACCCGCACCTGGTCGCCCGCCGGGCGATTGAAATTCACCGCCGCACGCACGATCACCTTGCCGGCGGGATCGACGACATCGACGCGGATCTTATGATCGCCGACCGAGAGCGCCACCACACCGTCGATGACGAAATGGCCGTCGGAGCCGGCGGTGTCCTGGCCGACAAGGCTGTCGTCGGCATAGCCGAGGACCTTGGCGTGGGCGCGCGCCGTGCCGGCAATGAAAATCTTGTTGCCCTCGATCTCGACGGCATTGACCATCACATCGGGCGCATTCGACTTGTCGGGTTCGGCGGCGCCTGGAATGGCCGGCGCAGTCGCAGCGCCGGAGGCGGGGTCGGTGACATTAGGCGTCTGCAGCGCCAACTCGCCGGTAGCGGCAGACCCGGTCGAACCTTGGCCCGTTGCCGGGTTGTCGGCGGCCGGAACCGTCGGGTTGGAGGCATCGGCGACTTCGGTGCCGGCCTTCGGCGCGGTGATGATGCGGCTTGCCGCGCCGGGTTTGGAGACCATGGCGAGCAGGTTGGCGCCGTTGCCGTCTTTCGGCACGGAGATGGTCGCGACTTCTTCGGAAAGCGTGGTCGTGCCGTCCTTGCCGGTAAACTTGAGCACGAGCTGGTGGTCGCCGGCGGCCAGCGGATCGTCGAGAACGGCGGCGAAATCGCCGCTGGCATCGACATTGGCTGTCGTCACGACCTTTTCGCCGTCAAGCACTTCGAGCTTGCCGTTCGGTTGGGCGGAGCCGGCAATCACCGTCGAGCCGTCGGGCTCGACGCGCAAAACGTCGAAGGCGGGAAGCTTCGGGCCGGCATTCGCCGCCGTGCTCGCCCCAGGCTCAGGCGCACCGGTCAGCGCAGCCTCGGCCTTGGCGATCGCGGCAAGCGCATCGGTGATGTTCTCCGGCAGCGACTGGACAATGGCGAGCGCCTTCGCGCCGCCGTCCTTGGCTTTCGTGGCAAGTGTCTGGGTCGCCGGATCGAGGCCCTCGGGAATGGCGAAACCGGCAAGCGCGGTCAGTGCATCGACGGCCTTGGTCTTGGCGGCGGTGAAAACATCGTCGGCGGGGCCCTTGCCGTCGGCAAACAGCGCCTTAAGTTCGGTGAGCGACACGCCTGCCTCCGCCGAAAGGCGGCCCACCTTGTCGGCGACGGAAGCCGCGTCCGCTGCAGCGGGGCGCGATGTCTTTGCCGACTCGTTAACCGTGTCCTTGAGCTCCGTGCTCGCCTGGTTGATAGCGTCGCCGACCTTGGCTGCATCGCCGCCGATGCGCGGCATGACGACAAACACCATCAGTAGGATTGCAATTGCGAGCACTGCAAGGGCCAGCAAGCCGGCACGGTTCTTCATCATTATGTCTCCCCAGGCGGCAATTTGCCGTAGTAACCGAAATTGCTAGCGATTCCCGTTGCTTTTCACAAGCATTCAAAGCAATTCGGCAAGCTCGCGACGCTGCTTTTCAGTCAATTTTCTTGACTGCATTGAAATGGAATAGTTGTTTGCCCCCATGACCGACCAATCTGTATCGATTCGATCCATCTGCGTTTACTGCGGCTCAAGGCCGGGACGCGATCCCTCCCACATGGCGGCCGGGCGTGCTCTCGGACGAGAGATCGCCGAATACGGCCTGCGCCTCGTCTATGGCGGGGGTACCAAAGGCATCATGGGCGCGGTTGCAAGCGGCACGCTTTCAGGCGGCGGTCAGGTCACGGGCATCATCCCCGAATTCCTGATCGATATGGAAGCGACTCGCCACTCGCTCGGTCAGCTCAACGAGCTTATTGTAACCCCTGACATGCATGCGCGCAAACATACGATGTTCGAGCGTTCCGATGCTTTCGTCGCGCTGCCCGGCGGCATCGGCACGCTGGAGGAGATCGTCGAGATCATGACCTGGGCGCAGCTCGGCCGCCACGAAAAGCCGATGGTCTTTGCCAACGTCAACGGTTTCTGGGATCCGATGATGGAACTGATGCGCCACATGACCGAAGAGGGCTTCCTGCACACCGCCCACCGGGTGCAGCCGCTCGTCGTCGACGAGATCTCCGGCATCATTCCGGCAATCATGGCCCAGGCCGCCCAACTCGCCGCCGATCGCGACGGCGAGGACGAGGTGATCTCGAAGATGTAGGTGGGCAAGAGCCCGGACTGCCCAGCCCTGTGGCGGCATATTCAGCTGTAGGCCGAAACAAGCCGAGCCACCTGAGATCGCATCCATTGATTGGCGGGATCATTCTCGCTTGCCGCCGACCAAACCATCGATATCGGACTCACCGTTAAATCGAGGGGAACCTCGGCGGTCGCCAAGCCGAAAAGGCCGGCATACCGCTTCACGATCCTTGTCGGCAGGGTCGCGATCAGGGGCGCTTCGAGGACAGCAGTAAGCACGGTCAGGAATTCCGGCGCTGCCACCGACACGTCCAGTCGCACCTTGATCCGCTTCAACGCATCATCGATGCAGCCTTCGATCGCGTCCTTTTGGGAAACGAGTGCATGCTTCAGCCCCACATAGCTATCGCGGTCCAAAGTTTCAGGAAGATCGAGAAGTTTAGGATTGTAACAACACATCAGCGATTGCTCGAACAGTAGGCTCCGCCGATGTCTGTTGCTGCCGTCATCGTAGCAACCGACGCCGAGGTCGATTACATTGTCGTCCATAAGCTTGTGGACCAGTTCGGGGTTGACCGCTCGCGCAAGCACTTTGATACCGGGGGCCGTTTCGTTCAAAATAGCGGCGAGGCGCGGCACGAGCAGCACCTCAAGCTCGCTGGAAAAGCCGATGCGGAATATCTGCTCGGCCTGATTGGGCTCGAAGACTACCGGCGTTACGATCGCCTGCTGCGTGCGGCTGAGTATCTGCTCTACGGCTTCGGCGAAACGCAACGCCCGATGGGTCGGCTGCATGACCTGGCCGACACGCACAAAAAGCTCGTCCTGAAGCAATGTCCGAAGAGTGCCGAGATTATGGCTCATGGCGGGCTGCTGGATTTTCAGGCGAACAGCAGCTTTCGTCACGCTCCGCTCCTTCATGAGCGCATCGAACGCGACCAGCAGATTGAGGTCGAAACACCACAAATTGAAATGATCGATGGAGACAATTTCGTTCATCGATTTGATCGTTGCATGAATTTTTCCTACTGTCCATAGCCATCAGACAGCGCTGTCCCGGTTCCAGTTCAACTCGAAAGGAAGTTCCATGAGCAATCTTGGAAAGGAATATCGTATTGCCGGCGTGACAGTGAGAAAGGTGCAGGAGCAGTATCTGCACAACGTTCCGCCCTCTTTCCTCTACCCGGCTGCCGGACCTGAGGAGATCAAGGCGGTCGAGCCGCGGCTTTCCACCATCGATATGGACGAGGGCCGCGATGCCCTTATAGTGAGCATCCATAGCTGGCTTGTTACCACGCCCGACCACGTCATCCTCATCGATACCGGTTCGGGTAACGACAAGGAAAGACCGCGCAATTCCGGCTTCCATCATCAGACCATTCCGTTTCTGGATAGGCTGCGTCACGCGGGTGTCGAGCCCGAAGACGTCGACTTCGTCATAAATACCCATCTCCACGTCGATCACTCCGGCTGGAATACCGTCCTTCAGGACGGAAGATGGATCCCGACTTTCAAAAACGCCCGCTACGTCTTCCCGCGCGCCGAGCAGGAATATTACGCGTCGACGGCGAGTCACAACGACGTCAACATTCCCAGTTTCGGCGTCTATGAAGACAGCGTAAGGCCCGTGATCGAGGCGGGGCTTGCCGATTTCATCGACGACGCAGGCGCTCCTTTCCTCGATCGATTCACCTTCTTACCGACGCCTGGGCACAGCATCGGCCATATGTCCGTTGTGCTGGAGGCGGACAATGAAGCGGCAATCTTCGCCGGCGATGTCATGCACCATCCAATCCAGGTGGAACGGCCCGACCTCAACACGGTCTTCTGCGAATTCCACGATCGAGCTGCGCGGTCCAGACGGCGCATCCTCGAACTCGCCGCCGATAATCGCGCCATGTACTTCTCCACGCATTTCCCCGGTTCTTCTGCTGGTTATGTCACCCGCGACGGCGAAAAATTCAGGTGGTCCTATGTCTAACAACGAGTTCGCGTCTTCAGTTTTTGACGCCAGCCAGGTCGTATTCGACGAGCATTACGTCGATAGCGGAACCGAGGGCATCAAGCTTTATCTGCGCAATAAGCGAAGGAAGGACCACAAAGTCTTTCTTGCGGAGAAAACTATCGTAATGGTGCATGGAGCGACCTTCTCGTCCGGAAGTCTTTACGACGTTCCCTTCAATGGAATGTCCTTCATCGACTTTCTGGCTCATCGAGGGTTCGACGTCTTTGCGGTCGATGTCCGGGGGTATGGAAAATCGACCCGCCCACCGGAAATGCAGGCGGAGGCCGATGCAAACCCGCCGCTTGTCTCCACCGACACCGGCGTCGCCGACTTCGCAACGGCTGTCGACTTCGTGCTTCGACTTCGGGGCCTGAAGGCTGTCAACGTCTTCGCAATGTCGTGGGGCGGTACCGTGGCCGGCGCATATGCTGCTCGCAACGCCGACAAGGTCGTCAAGCTCGCGCTGCTCGCGCCGCAATGGCTGAGTGACGTTCCCATCCCCATCGACCAGGGCGGTGCCCTCGGCTCCTACAGGCTTGTTCCCGTCAATGCGGCCCTGGCGCGTTGGCTGGGCACCGCACCAGAATACGCGCGTGAACGTCTGGTGCCCGAGGGCTGGTTCGATCTTTGGTCCGAATTGACGCTCTCGGAGGAGACGTCGCAAGGCGACAGGGAGCAAGGTAAACTCCGCGCCACCAACGGGCCGATCCAAGACATCCGCACCTACTGGCGAGCTGGAATCCCATATTATCAACCGGGCGAGATTCGCGCGCCGGTGCTGCTGTTGCACGGCGAATGGGACATCGACGTTCCGCTCGATCTGGCGCGGGGCTATTTCGAGCAACTGACCGGCGCCTCCTACAGGCGATGGGTGGAAATCGGGGAGGCGACACATCTCGCCCTTATGGAGAGCCACCGCATGCAGGCCTATTCCGAGATCGTCCGCTTCTTCGATGAAGCTTTCAAACCGGAATAGCGTCTGAACGAAGGAACTCCGGCATCGGATCCGGAGCCTGCTTCCTCCATCAAGCCGGCCGCGCATTCGCCGGCCATCGAGCCATTCGTGCCTATGACAATTCTGATCACTGCCATACTGGATGCCGGACGAAGTGCCGTCGACATCGCGGTATTCACCTTTCTGCCTCTCATGATCGTGACATTTTCGCTGATGCGCTACCTCGAAAACGTGAGCGCACTGCGATTAATCGCCGGCAAGGTAAACCCGCTGTTCAGACCTTTCGGTCTGGACGGTTTTGGGGTTTTGGCAATCATCCAGCTCAGCCTCGTAAGTTCGGCTGCCCCGATCGCCGCCCTGACGCTGATGGCGCATAAAAGAACATCCGAGAAATTTATGGCCGCCGCCTTTGCCGCGGTGCTTGCGGCGGCGCCGGCGAATGCCAGTTTTCCGCTGGCAAGCCTCGGTGTCGATCCCGGCTTGATCATAATAAACGGCATTTGCGGAGCGCTCGTTGCGTCCACTCTGGCCGGTTGGATCGTTGGTCGCCGTTCCTCTCCTGGAAAGAACTGTTCCTGCGACAGGGCGGATGACCACCTCGTCGTCAGGCGCAATCTCCTGGCCGCGATCAATCGCGGTGGCGCAGATGCCATTGGCGTGGTTGCTTCGATCCTGCCGGTGCTCGTGATCTCACTTGCTCTGGTAAGGCTAACCAAAAGCACAGGCGCACTTTCGGCCTTCACGTCCGTTGCGCAGCCACTGCTTCAGCTGCTCGGCGCCTCGCAGCAGGATGTCCTGTTCTTCCTCACAAAATGCCTGGCAGGAGCGAGCGCAACGGTCACGCTGTTAATTGACGCCCACAACGAACTGAGTCTTCCACCAGAGAAAATCATTCACGGATCCGCATTTCTGCTAAACCCTCTCGACCTTCCCGGCCTCTCCATTCTTATTGCTTCGGTGCCGACGCTTCGCTCGGTAGCAGGCGTCGCAGTATTCAGCGCATTGGCTGGAATCCTTTTCCGCACGGCTCTGCTATCCTGGCTTTGAGCCAAGTTGGTCGGGTTTGGGACGCTACATCCTTCCGCGGCTTCCCTTCAGCATCGACCAGCTATAGAGGAACAGCCCCGCCCAGATCAGCGGGAAGGCGATCATGCGCGCCGTGCCGAGCGGCTCGTGAAAGATAAAGACCGCGATCAGGAAGATCATCGTCGGCGCGATATACTGCATGATGCCGATCGTCGAGAGCTTCAGCAGCTTGGCGCCATTGGCATAGATCATCAGCGGCACGGCGGTGATGACGCCGCAGCCGAGCAGCAGCGTCGTGTCGGCAAGGCCGGTGCGGTAGAGATGGCCCTGGCCGCTGCCGAATTCGAGATAGAGGATATAGAGAAGGGCAGGCCCGCTGAGGATCAGCACTTCGAGGAAGAAGCCCTGGTTCGGCCCGAGCGGCAGCGTCTTGCGGAGCAAGGCATAAAAACCCCAACTGATTGCCAGCGTCAGCGCCACCCACGGAATGCCGCCGCTATCGAATGCAAGAATGGCGACGGCAAGCGCTGCCAGAGCGATCGCCGCGATCTGCAGCGGCTGCAGCTTCTCCTTGAGGAGCACCGCGCCGAGGAAGATGCTGAACAGCGGATTGATGAAATAGCCGAGTGCTGCGTCGAGCGAATGGCCGGCGCCGATCGCCCAGACATAGGTGCCCCAGTTGACGGTGATCAGCGAGGCGGTCAGCGCCGCCATTGCCAGCATGCGCGGCGAGCGCAACGCCGTCGCTATATCATTGGTGCGCCCGAGCACGATCAGCACGATGCCGGCCAGCGGCAGCGACCAGACGATGCGGTGGGCGATCACCTCGGCTGGCGAGATATGCGCCACCGCCTTCATGTAGATCGGCAGGAAGCCCCAGAGCAGATAGGCCGTCAGCGCGAAGGCGAAACCGCGCGGACTGTCTTCGTTCTTGGCCAAGGGAACGGTTGCATCGGTCGACATCGGGCTGTTTCCATCTTTGTTCTTCTTCTGATCCGGCCTAGCTTAAGCGCCGTGAATAGGCCAATTCATTTCATTGAATAAAGGCTAAGAGGATTTGAAGCGGATAGGGGAAGAATGAACGGATGATAGCGGCAAAGGCTGGTATCGGCCTCCAAAAATCCGAATCCTGTTCCAGACTGCCGCGGGCAGGCGACAGGCGGGACCAATCGAGGGAACAAACTCGCAAACCGCTGATGATCTGCGCATTCAGTTGACAGGCCCGGCAGGTTCTTTCATCTGGAACGCCAAGCGCCAGATCAGGAGCCTCTCACATGACCCTTACCGTACGCCCGGCAACGCCTTCAGACGCGGCAACGATCCTGCGATTTGTCCGCGAATTGGCCGATTATGAAAAGGCGATCCACGAGGTCGAGGCGACCGAGGAGAGCACGCGTGCGGCAATCTTCGGCGACGGTTCAGTCACGCATGCGCTGATCTGCGAACGCGAGGGTCAAGCCATCGGCATGGCGGTTTATTTCTTCAGCTATTCGACCTGGCAAGCGAAGAACGGCCTTTATCTGGAAGATCTCTACGTAACACCGGACGCGCGCGGTTCGGGCGCCGGCAAGGCGCTTTTGCGGCGCCTGGCGCAGATCGCGCTGGAGAAGGGTTGCGGCCGCTTCGAATGGAGCGTGCTCGACTGGAACGAACCCTCGATCCGTGTCTACGAGGCGATTGGCGCGGAGCCGCAGAAGGAATGGATCCGCTATCGGATGACGGGCGAGACGCTGGCGGCGTTTGCCCGCGGTTAGCCGAACCGGCGGAACAGATTATTCCGCCGCGATCTTGCCGGCGAGCTGCCGGTTCTTCATCAGCTTGTAGATGACGGAATCCATCAGCGCCTGGAACGAGGCGTCGATGATGTTCTCCGAAACGCCGACCGTCCACCAGCGCACGCCGTCGCTGTCGGTGGATTCGATCAGCACCCGGGTGATCGCCGCCGTGCCGCCATTGAGGATACGCACCTTGAAATCGGCGAGCACCAGATCGTCGATCTCGTGCTGGTATTTGCCGAAATCCTTGCGCAGCGCCAGATCGAGCGCGTTGACCGGGCCTTCGGCATCGGCAACCGACATCAGAGTCTGGCCGTCGATGGTGATCTTGACCACCGCCTCCGAGACGATCTTCACGCGGCCAAGACTGTCGAAGCGCCGCTCGATCATCACCCGGAAGCCTTCGATGGTGAAAAACTCAGGGATCGTGCCGAGCGTGCGGTGCGCGAGCAGCTCGAAGCTCGCATCCGCGCCCTCATAGGCATAACCGATGGATTCACGTTCCTTGACGATCGAGATCAGCAGATCGAGCTTCGGATCGTCCTTGGCTACCGTAATGCCGCGCCGCTTCAGCGCATTGATGAAATTCGCCTTGCCGCCCTGGTCCGAGACCATGACCTTGCGGAAATTGCCGACGCTCTCAGGCGGCACATGTTCATAGGTCCGCGGATCCTTGAGCAGCGCCGATGCATGGATGCCGGCCTTGGTGGCGAAGGCGGAAGCGCCGACATAGGGCATCTGGTGATCGGGCGAGCGGTTGAGCAGCTCGTCGAAGGCATGCGAGAGCCGGGTGAGGTTGAGCAGCCGCTCTTCGTCGATCGCCGTTTCGAAGCGTGTGTTATAGGCGCTCTTCAGCGCCAATGTCGGGATCAGCGTTACCAGATTGGCATTGCCGCAGCGCTCGCCGATGCCGTTCAGCGTGCCCTGGATCTGCCGGACGCCGGCTTCGACGGCAGCCAGTGAGTTGGCGACGGCCTGGCCGGTGTCGTTATGGGCATGGATGCCGAGACAGCGGCCGGGAACGCCTGAGGCGATTACCGCCTCGACGATGGCGCGGACCTCCGGCGGCTGCGTGCCGCCATTGGTGTCGCAGAGCACCACCCAGCGCGCGCCGCTCTCATAGGCGGTCTTGGCACAGGCAAGCGCATAGGCCGGATTGGCCTTGAAGCCGTCGAAGAAATGCTCGCAGTCGACGATCGCCTCCTTGCCGGCGCCGACCGCCGCCTTGACGCTTTCGGCGATGCTTTCGAGGTTTTCTTCGTTGGTGCAGCCGAGTGCTACCGCGACATGATAGTCCCAGCTCTTGGCGACGAAACAGATGGCGTCGGATTTCGCCTGCAGCAGCCCGGCAATGCCGGGATCGTTGGAGACAGAAACGCCCGCCCGCTTCGTCATGCCGAAGGCGACGAAGCTGGCCTGGCTGGTGCGCTTCTCGCTGAAAAAGGCCGTGTCGGTCGGATTGGCGCCGGGATAGCCGCCCTCGACGTAATCGATGCCGAATTCGTCCAGCAGCGCGGCGATCGCAATCTTATCCTCGACCGAGAAATCGATGCCGGGCGTCTGCTGCCCGTCCCGGAGCGTCGTGTCGAAGAGGTAGATGCGTTCTTTCATGTCGTTTCCTCCCGGCAGGCGGGTGTTGTTGGAATGCGGATGCTGCCCCTCATCCGGCTGCCGCCACCTTCTCCCCGTTCCGACGGGGAGAAGGGATATGCCGCGCCGTACTGCAGAGCTCGTCCCTCTCCCCGCGCGCGGGGAGAGGGCTAGGGTGAGGGGCTACCTCAAACAATCAGTTTATCTTCCCGGCAAACTTGTCCGTCGCCCGGATCAGTTGGTCGAGAATGCCGGGCTCCGAATAGGCATGGCCCGCACCCTCGATCAGGTGAAACTCCGCCTTCGGCCAGGCCTTGTGCAGGAGCCAGGCATATTTGGCCGGGCAGGGCATATCATAGCGGCCATGCACGATGACGCCGGGAATATCCTTCAGTCTGTCGGCATCGCGGATCAGCTGTCCCTCGTCCATCCAGCCGGCATTGACGAAGAAATGGTTCTCGATGCGGGCGAATGCATAGGCGAATTCCGGTTCCTCGAACTTGCCGCTCGTCGAAGGTTCGGGCAGCAGCGTGATCGTTTCGCCCTCCCAGATGCTCCAGGCCTGCGCGGCGGCAAGGCGCACGCTCCGGTCTTCATGCGTCAGGCGGCGATGATAGGCATGCATCATCTCATGCCGCTCCTCCGGCGGAATGGGCGCGATGAAACGCTCCCATTTGTCCGGGAACATTTCCGAGACGCCGAACTGATAGTACCAGTCGAGCTCGGCCTTGGTCAGCGTATAGATGCCGCGCAGGATGAGTTCGGAGACGCGCTCCGGATGCGCCTCTGCATAGGCGAGCGCCAGCGTCGAGCCCCAGGAGCCGCCGAACACCTGCCAGCTCTCGACACCGGCCATCTCGCGCAGACGCTCGATATCGGCGACGAGGTGCCAGGTCGTGTTGGCATTGAGTTCCGCATGCGGCGTCGACCTGCCGCAGCCGCGCTGGTCGAACAGCATGACGTCGTAGAGGGCCGGATCGAAAAGCCGGCGATGAGCGGGCGAGAAGCCGCCGCCGGGGCCGCCATGCAGAAAGACGGCGGGCTTGGCGCCAGGCGTTCCCGACCGCTCCCAGTAGATCACATGGCCGTCGCCGACATCGAGATGGCCGGAGGCATAGGCTTCGATTTCGGGATAGAGCGTGCGCAGAATTTCGGTCATATTTTCACGCCTTTCGCTGGCCAGACTGAAGTATCGTGATCGGGATGCTGGAAGGAGATGATCGCCTCCTGCCGTGCATAGAAATCCTGATCCTTCAGCACCGGCGCCTCGAAGATCTCCTCGACCCAGGGCAGGCGGGCCTCGTAATTCACCTGGATCAGCGGTGCCAGATCGCTGCGGTCGTCGAAAGTACCGATTGCAAGCTCCAGGCCACCAGGATGGCGATAGGTCATCGGCGTGCCGCAATTGCTGCAGAAGCCGCGGTCGATATTGACCGAGGACTGGAAATAGCTCGGCGCGCCGCGCGTCCATTCCATCCCGTCCTCGGGTGCGGTGACGAGCGCGGAGAAGAAGCCGCCGAACTGTTTCTGGCACATGCGGCAATGGCAGATCGAGGGTCGCCCCAACTTGCCCGAGATGCGGAAGCGCACGGCGCCGCACTGGCAGCCTCCTGTTCTTATCCTGTCCGTCATGAGCTTTCTCCAGGGGGCCAGTTTTTCGTGTCGTGGTCGGGATGCTGATGGTTGCTTGCCGCAATCGCGTCCTCGCGGTCGGGCGTTTCGGGCTCCGGTTCCACCGGCAGGCTGGGGAGCGCGTGAAACCAGGACATCCTGCGGCCGGTGTTCGATTGCATCACCGGTTTGACCGCGTCGGGATCGTCCAGTGAGCCGAGCGTGATGTTGATGAAATCCGTCCCCGGAATGTCATAGAACAGTGGCGTGCCGCAATCGCCGCAGAAACCGCGTCGCACCAGATCCGAGGACTGGAACCATTTCGGCGCGCCGCGCGTCAGGGTCAAATTGCTGTGCATCACGCCGCCAAGCGGCATGAAATAATTGCCGGCCGCCTTCTGGCACATACGGCAATGGCAAAGATGGGGATAACCGAGTTCGCCTTCGGCGCGGTAACGCACCGCCCCGCACTGGCACCCGCCGTTTGTGTTCGTCTGCGCGGTCATCTCAACTCCTTGGCTGGCCATGCCTGTGTCTCATGATCGGGATGCTGGTAGGAGACGAGGTCGAGCACGAAGGGGGCGGCTTGCGCATCCTCCTCCGTCCGGTGTCCGGGCAATTCATGCAGGTGATCGACGAAGCCGATCTTGCCCTCGATGCCGAATTGCACCACCGGCGGAAGCGCCGAGGGATCGTCGAAGGCGCCTGCGGCAATCGCAACCCCGTCAGGTGCCTCGTAGGAGAGCGGCGTGCCGCAATCGCCGCAGAAGCCGCGCTCGACGAAATTGGAAGAGCGGAACTTTTTCCGCTCTCCGCGCGTCCATTCGAAATCGGCGCCGCGTACCGAGACCAGCGGCGCATAATAGGCCCCGAACGCCTTCTGGCACATGCGGCAATGACAGATCGACGAATCCTTGAGCTCGCCGCTGACGCGAAAGCGCACCGCACCACACTGGCAGCCGCCGGTATAGGTGGTCATGGCAGGTCCTTTCCGATGGTGCGGATGATGTGGGTGCACACGTTGTCGATATCCCGGAGGATGTCATCGTTCCAAAAGCGCAGGACCGTCCAGCCGTCCGTTTGGAGACGTCGAGTCCGGATCTCATCGTAAGAGATGTTCGAGGCGAGGGCGTGCTGCGAGCCGTCTATCTCGACGATAAGGCGATGGGCGGGGCATGCGAAGTCAACGATATAACCGGCGATCGGCACTTGTCGGCGGAAGCTGAGGCCCATCAGGCGATGGGCGCGAAGCTCGTTCCAAAGTTTCAACTCCGCATCGGTCAGAGCTTTGCGCATGCGCCGGGCGTTCGCCCGCCGTTGCGGCGGAACTGGTGCATGCGGCATGGCTTGCCTTTCGCTATGATGTGACGAGGCTGCGGCGGCACCCCCCTCTGCCCTGCCAGGCATCTCCCCCACAAGGGGGGAGATCGGATAGGAGCGGCCGCTCGCCCTGATCAAACGCCTCAGACGGCCGAAGCCACTTGGCGCGCGGTCGATATCTTGGCAAGCCAGCGCGTCTTGCCGATCTCCCCCCTTGTGGGGGAGATGCCCGGCAGGGCAGAGGGGGGTATCTCTTGCCACCCAACCCATCCTATCGCTTGACCTCCCACGTCGTCACCCGCTCGCCGGTCGCCGCATCCTTGCCGTCCTTCAGCTGGATGCCTTTCGCGGTCAGCTCGTCGCGGATCTTGTCGGCCTCGGCAAAATTCTTCGCCTTCAGCATTTCGAGACGCATGGCGACCAGCGCATCGACCGCTGCGGCGACGGCTTCATCGATTTCGGCCTTCTTCGGCAGCACCCCTAGGAGGGAAGCCGTTGCGGCGAAGGTGGCGCCGACGGCGGCATCGGTATGGGCAGCCTGCGCCAGCGCATGCAGGGCCTGCACAGCCGCCACCGTATTGAGGTCGTCGGCCAGCGCATTTAGCACGGCCTCGTCCGGCTTGGCATCGCCGGGTTCCGTTGCCGGCCACTTGGCGAGCAGGCGTTCGGCCTCTTCCAGCCGCTTGATCGAGAAATCGATCGGCTCGCGGTAATGCGTCATCAGCATGGCAAGGCGCAGCACTTCGCCCGGCCATTTGCGGCCGCCGAAAACCTCTGTGTGCAGCAGGTCGTGGATGGTGACGAAATTGCCTTCGGATTTCGACATCTTGCGGCCTTCGACCTGCACGAAGCCGTTATGCATCCAGACATTTGCCATCACTTCGGTGCCATGGGCGCAACGCGACTGGGCGATCTCGTTTTCATGATGCGGGAAGATCAGGTCCAGCCCGCCGCCATGAATGTCGAAGATATCGCCGAGATAACGCCGGCTCATTGCCGAGCATTCGATATGCCAGCCCGGCCGGCCGCGGCCCCAAGGGCTCTCCCAGCCGGGTTCGTTGTGGCTCGACAGTTTCCAGAGCACGAAATCGCCGGGGTTCTTCTTGTGTGCATCGACGGCGACGCGGGCGCCGGCCTGCTGCTCATCGAGCGGGCGCTTCGAAAGCTGGCCGTAATCCGCCATGGATTTGGTGTCGAACAGCACTTCGCCGGCTGCGACATAGGCATGGCCGTTGGCGATCAGCTTCTCGATGATCTCGGTCATCTCAACGATATTGTCGGTCGCCCGCGGCTCGACGTCAGGCTCCAGGCAGCCGAGTTCGGCGACATCGGCGTGAAACTGCGTCTCGGTCTTTTCGGTGACCGCGCGGATCGCTTCGTTGAGCGCCAGGCCCGGATGATCTCTCAGCGCCCGCGCATTGATCTTGTCGTCGACGTCGGTGATGTTGCGGGCATAGGTGACGTGATCCTCGCCATAGATGTGACGCAGCAGCCGGAACAGCACGTCGAAGACGATGACCGGGCGGGCATTGCCGATATGGGCGAAATCATAGACGGTCGGGCCGCAGACATACATGCGGACATTGTCGGGATCGATCGGCGCAAAGACCGCTTTCTCCCGCGTCAGCGTGTTGTACAGCTTCAGTTCCGGCATGCCGCCCATTCCACTCTCCCATAAGCACAATCAGAAAAAATATCGCAACCGGCGGGCCGGGGCGTTTCGCATCTTGACTATTTGGGAGACGAAAACGGCCGGGCCAGCGCTTGCGCTAGCGAATAATCTTTCCGCAGATAATGCAGACAACCGTTTTCATGCCGCGTTTTATGGCGTGGGAATGAAGTTTGGTCAAGAGGGGCGACGAACGATCCGGCGGCACGCTCAGTCGGCCATTTTCGCGGCACAAATCGTTTATAGGGAGTTGGGAAGCGACTGAAAACAGGGGGAAATGCGTGAGAAGCTTGGTTCGGGGGACGATCGCAGCGACTGCAATTCTGGCAGTCGCATTGGCTGCATATCTGGCGTACGATTTCGGCATGTTTCGCTTCAACAATCCATCCTTAAGCCGCTATCCGATCCAGGGCATCGATGTCAGCCATCACCAGGGTGATATCGATTGGAAGACGGTGGCTTCGCAGCCGAATGTCCGGTTCGCGATCATCAAGGCAACCGAAGGCGGGGATCACAAGGATTCCAGATTTGCCGACAACTGGCAGCGCGCCGGCGACGCCGGAATGGTCAGGGGCGCTTATCATTTCTTCACCTTCTGCCGCCCGGGTAAGGACCAGGCGCAGAATGTCCTGGCGACCGTGCCGAAGCAGCCGGGAACCCTGCCCATCACTGTCGATCTGGAGTTTGTCGGCAATTGCAGCAAGGTCCCGACAGTCGAGGAAATGGCGACTGAAGTGAACGCCTTCTTCACCGGGCTGAAAGGTGCCCTTCCGGAAAAGCCGATCTTTTACGTCACCCAGGAGTTCTACGATCAATATCTGAAGGGCAATGAAGCCCGCTTCCCCGACCATTACCTTTGGCTGCGGAGCGTATTCAAGGAGCCGGCACAGGAAGGCTGCAGTCGCTGGTCGATCTGGCAATTTGCCGACAACGGCACTGTCGACGGCATTCAGGGAGCAGTGGATCTCAATGCGCTCTGCCCGTCGGAGACAGGCTTCGCATATCTGTTCCCGGCCGTTGCAGCCAAGTGAGATTCTGGCTTACTCCGGCAGCCGGTAATCGACGAGCTTGTTTTCCCGCACGATGAACAGCTTGCCCGTCTCGGTCACCCCGGGACCGACGAGCGGCAGGATCGCCTTGGCGACCTCGGAAGGGTGGGGCAGCGTCTGCGGATCTTCGCCCGGTACGGCCTGCGCCCGCATCGCGGTGCGGGTCGCGCCCGGATCGACGCTGGTGATGCGCAGCGGCGTCGATTGGCTCTCGCCGGCCCAGGTGCGAGCCAGCGCCTCGACGGCAGCCTTGGACGCGGAATAGGCGCCCCAGAAGGGCCGGCACTTGTGGGCCGCGCCCGAGGACAGGATGACGGCACGGCCGGCATCCGAGCGGGCGAGCAGCGGGTCGACCGAGCGGATCAGCCGCCATGTCGCGGTGACGTTGATGGCCATCACCTTTTCGAACACCTTCGCCTCGATATGGCCGATCGGGGAAATGACCCCGAGCACGCCGGCATTGGCGACGAGGATATCGAGTTTGCCCCAGCGCTCGAAGATCGAGCCGCCGAGTGCGTCGATCGCATTCATATCGGCCAGATCGAAGGGCACCAGCGTCGCCGTGCCGCCGATCGCCTTGATCGCATCGTCCAGATCCTCGAGCCCGCCGACCGTGCGGGCGCAGGCGATGACATGGGCGCCGGCTTTGGCGAGTTCCAGCGCCGTGAAATAGCCGATGCCGCGCGACGCGCCGGTAACGAGCGCGATCCTGCCCTCAAGATTGATGTTCATCTGCCCCGGTTCCGGATTTGCTTGCGAAAGCGAGGGGCGCAACAGCCCCTCGGAAGGAAGGTGGAAGCAGCGGCGGCTCAGCCGTTGCTGGCAAGCATCGAAAGCTTGTTGCCCATCGACTCGCCGTTCTTGTCGAGCAGGCGGGTCGGATAGTCACCGGTGAAGTAATGGTCGGTGAATTGCGGGCGGGCCGGATTGCGGTCCTCGCCGCCAACGGCGCGGTAAAGCCCGTTGATCGACAGGAAGGCAAGCGAATCCGCGCCGATATATTTGGCCATGGCTTCGACATCGGCATACTGGTTGGCCAAGAGCTTTTCGGCATCGGGGGTGTCGATGCCGTAGAAGTCGGGGAAGAAGATCATCGGGCTGCCAACGCGCAGATGGACTTCGCGCGCGCCGGCCTCACGGATCATCTGCACGATCTTGAGAGAGGTCGTGCCGCGCACGATGGAATCATCGACCAGCACCACACGCTTGCCTTCGATCATCGCCCGGTTGGCCGAATGCTTCAGCTTGACGCCGAAGGCGCGGATCTGCTGGGTCGGCTCGATGAAGGTGCGGCCGACATAATGGTTGCGGATGATGCCGTATTCGAAGGGAATGCCGCTTTCCTGTGCGTAGCCGAGCGCTGCCGGCGTGCCGCCATCAGGCACCGGCACGACCACGTCGGCCTCGACGGGCGATTCCTTGGCGAGGTTCATGCCCATGTTCTTGCGGGTCGTATAGACGTTGCGGCCGCCGACGACCGAGTCCGGCCGGGCGAAATAGACGTATTCGAACAGGCAGAGGCGCTCCGGCTGCGGCTTGCCGGGCTTGCGCGCATCGATGCTGATCGAGCCGTCGGGCTGGATTTCGCAGATGACGACTTCGCCGTTCTCCACGTCGCGGATGAACTTGGCGCCGATGATGTCGAGTGCGCAGGTTTCCGAGCAGAAGATCGGCTTGCCGTCGAGTTCGCCCATCACGAGCGGCCGGATGCCTGTGGGGTCGCGCGCGGCAATCAGCTTGGTGCGCGTCATGGCGAGCATCGAATAGCCGCCTTCCATCTGGCGGATGGCATCGATGAAGCGGTCGGATGTGGAGGCATGGCGGGAGCGGGCGATGAGGTGGAGGACGACTTCGGTATCGGAGGTCGACTGACAGATGGCGCCGGTCGCGATGATCTGGCGGCGCAGCGTCAGGCCGTTGGTGAAGTTGCCGTTATGGGCAATGGCGATGCCGCCTTCCTCGAGTTCGGCAAAGAGCGGCTGCACGTTGCGCATCGCCACTTCGCCTGTCGTCGAGTAGCGCGTATGGCCGATCGACATGCTGCCGGGCAGGCGGGCGAGCGTCATCGGGTTGGTATAGTGATCGCCGACGAGGCCCATATGGCGCTCCTGGTAGAAGCGCTTGCCGTCGAAGGAGACGATGCCGGCCGCTTCCTGTCCGCGGTGCTGCAGGGCATGCAGGCCGAGAGCCGTCAGTGTGGCGGCATCGGGATGTCCCAGAATTCCGAAAACGCCGCATTCTTCATGCAGCGTGTCTCCGTCGAGCGGATCGTCGGTCGGGAAGGAATGGGACTGGTTCATTTCTGCGGGCCTCTGCTCTCACAAGAATGGATCGGCATTTTCCAGAAATAACTGAAGCCCGGCGGAGCTGGAATGCCCGGCCGGACCCCTCATTTCGTCCCGCTCAAATGGCAATTGCCGGAAGGCGGGTCAAGCTCTTGAACACTGTGTCAATTCGCCGGCTGCTGTGCAGGCGCTGTCGGTGCGTCTTCCGCCGGAGCCTGGTCACCGGTCGGCGGATTGGTGCCTTCAGCGCCGCCCTGTGCCGGCGGCTGAAGCTTATCACGGATGCTTGCCGGTATCATCTGGGCAAATTGCTCCGGCAGAACCGATTTCAGCTTCACGACCATCGAATCCAGGAAGGGCTTCGACTTCGCTTCGTTGACCCAGGCCGGGCGGTGGTCGACATCGACCAGCCAGTTCCAGAAAGCGACGGCGACGACCAGCAGCAGCACGCCGCGCGCAGCCCCGAACAGGAAGCCGAGCGTGCGGTCGAGCGCCCCCACGCGGCTGTCGATGATGAAATCGGCGATCTTCATGGTGATGAAGGAGATGACGATGAGCGCGATCAGGAAGACGACCGCTGCCGAACCGACGATCGCGATGCGGTCGTCATCGGTGTATTTCTTCGCATAGGGCAGCAGGTACGGATAGAGGTAATAGGCCGCCGCCGCCGATCCACCCCAGCTCGCGATCGAGAGGATCTCGCGCGAAAAGCCGCGGACCATCGCCAGCACGGCGGAGAAGAGCACGACGCCGATGACAATACCGTCGAAAATCGTAATGGGCATGTAAATTCAACTCCAGGACTGCCGCTTGGCGGCCGTGTCGTGCCTTATCGTGTGCCTCCTATATCATCACCAATCTTGGCAATGAAAGGATCAAACCTCGTCTTCCACACGCAACGCCCCCTTCGACCCGGCGATGCGCGCGACCAGATCCGGCAGGCTTTCGACCTCGCTCCAGCGTCCGCCGGAACCCTTCGGCAGTTCGGCGGAGGCGGACGGAAGCAATGCTGCGGAAAAGCCCAGCTTCTCGGCTTCCTTGAGGCGCTGGGCGGTGTGCGCAACCGGCCGGATGGCGCCCGACAGGCTGACTTCGCCGAAATAGACGCAATCGGCAGGAAGGGCAATACCGGCAAGCGAGGAAACGAGCGCCGAGGCGACGGCGAGATCGGCCGCCGGTTCCGAGATGCGGTAACCGCCGGCGACGTTGAGATAGACGTCGTGCTGGCCGAGCCTGACGCCGCAATGGGCTTCGAGCACCGCCAGGATCATCGACAGCCGGGCCGAATCCCAGCCGACTACGGCGCGCCTGGGCGTGCCGAGCGAGGTCGGGGCCACCAGCGCCTGGACTTCGACCAGCACCGGACGCGTGCCCTCCATGCCGGCAAAGACCGCTGCACCCGGCGATTTCTCATTGCGCTCGCCGAGGAAGAGTTCGGAGGGGTTGGCGACCTCGCGCAGTCCTCTGTCCGACATTTCGAAAACGCCGATCTCGTCGGTCGGGCCGAAGCGGTTCTTGACCGTGCGCAGGATGCGGTAGTGATGGCCGCGATCGCCCTCGAAATAGAGCACGGCGTCGACCATGTGTTCGACGACGCGCGGGCCGGCGATCTGCCCGTCCTTGGTCACATGCCCGACCAGCACCATGGCGGCGCCAGTCTGCTTGGCGAAGCGGATCATCGCCTGCACGCCGGTGCGCACCTGCGTCACCGTTCCCGGCGCGGATTCGGCAAGTTCGCTCCACAGCGTCTGGATGGAATCGATGATGACGAGGTCCGGCCGCTTGCCCTCGGCAAGCGTCGCCAGAATATCCTCGACATTGGTTTCCGCCGCCAGCATCACATCGGTATCGGCCGCCGCAAGGCGCTGCGCCCGCAGTCGGACCTGGGCTACCGCCTCTTCGCCGGAGACGTAGATGATCTTGTGGCCGCGCCGCGCAAGGGCGGCGGCGGCCTGCATCAGCAGCGTCGATTTGCCGATACCGGGATCGCCGCCGATCAGCACTGCCGACCCGCGCACGAAGCCGCCGCCGAGCGCCCGGTCGAGCTCCGACATGGCGGTATGGATGCGCGGCGCCTCCTCGATCTCACCCGACAGCGCCGTCAGCGCCACCGGCCGGCCCTTCTTCGGCGTCTTGCCGGGGCCGGAGCCGATCCCGCCCATCGGGTCTTCTTCGACGATGGTGTTCCACTCGCCGCAATTCTCGCATTTGCCCGCCCAGCGGCTATGAACCGTGCCGCAGCTCTGGCAGATGAATTGTGTCCTGGCCTTGGCCATCAAATACTCTTTCAGTCCGGGGTCTCGAGTGAAGCAGACGTGCGCTTCATCGAATCATTGTCGTGCCTGAGATAATGGCTATCGCGACGGATCAAAACTAATGATTTTCCCATCAGCGCCTCCCGTGTCTATGCTTTGCCTCTGCTCATCCTGAACGGTGGAAAATGTTCGATTATTCGCTTGCGCACTGGTTTGCATTTCTCTCGGCCGCGGTCCTGCTCAATCTGTCGCCCGGCCCCGACATCGCCTTCATCCTCGGTCACACGATGAGAGGCGGCAAACGCGCCGGTTTTTCCGCGCTGTTCGGCATCTGGTCCGGCGCCTGCCTGCATGTTCTGATGGCGGCGCTCGGTCTTTCCGCCGTGCTCGCCGCTTCTTCCGTCGCCTTCTCCGCGGTCAAATGGGTCGGCGCCGCCTATCTCGTCTGGCTGGGAGTCCAGGCTCTGCGCGCCGGCGGCGGCAATGGCCTGATAAAGGCTGCCGGTGAAAGGTTGCCGGCGTCGAAGATCTACCGGCAGGGAATCCTGGTGTCGCTGCTCAATCCGAAGGTGGCGATTTTCTTCCTGGCCTTCCTGCCGCAATTCGTCGTCGAAGGGGCAGGGCCGGCATGGGCCCAGCTCATGCTGCATGGCGGGCTCATCATCGCCGTCGCCGCCTTTATCGAGCCGCCGCTCGTCCTTCTCGGAGGGCGCCTTGCCGATGCGCTCAGGCATAATCAAAAAATCGGGCTATGGCTCGATCGTGGCCTCGGCGCGCTTTTGCTGGCGCTCGGTGTCCGCCTTGCGCTCAGCAGCCGCTGACGGGGAAGCTATTCCTCGTCGGCGACATAGCGCCGTTCGTGGCGCAGCCCCATGCTGGTCAGGATCTCGTATCCGATCGTGCCCGCCGCCCGCGCCACGTCATCAAGGGCCATGTTCTTTCCGAACAGCTCGACATAATCGCCGGCGCGCACGGCGTTGTCGGGCAGGTCGGTGATGTCGAAGATCGTCAGATCCATGCTGATCCGGCCGGCAACCGGCACTCTGTGCCCGGCGATGAAGCCTTGCCCGCCCTGCGGCACCGCCTGGCGCAGCGGCACGCCGCCGCTAGACAGGCCGCGCATGTAGCCGTCGGCATACCCGGCCGAAGCGATCGCCAGCCGGCTTTTGCGGCCAAGCTGCAGCGCCCGCCCATAGCTGACGGTCTCGCCGGCCTCGACGCTGCGCACCTGGATGATGCGCGCTTCCGCAGTCGCCACCGGCCGCATCGGATTGGCGAGGCCGCAGACCGCTTCGCCGCCATAGAGCGCGATGCCGGGACGGGTCAGGTCGAAGTGATAATCCTCGCCGAGGAAAATGCCGGCCGAGGCGGCAAGGCTTGAATCGATGCCTTCATAAGCGGCGCTAACCCTGTGGAATGATTCGAGCTGCCGCCGGTTCATCGCGTGGCTGGGCTCGTCGCCGCAGGCGAGGTGGCTCATGACCAGCACCGGCGCAAAGCTCGCCGGCCGCGAAACGTCGTCGGCGAGCGCAATCGCATCGTCCATGTGCAGTCCGAGCCGGTTGAAGCCGGTATCGACATGCAGCGCGCAGGGGTAATCGCCGTAATCGGCAAGCACCGCCATCCAGAAGGCGAGCTGCTCGTCTGAGGAAATCACCGGCACCAGATCGTTTTCGAAGAAGCGCCGCTCGGTGCCCGGCCATATGCCCGAGAGTACGAAGATGCGCGCCTCGGGCGCATAAAGCCGAAGCGTGACGCCCTCATCGACTGTGGCAACGAAGAAATCCCGGGCGCCCGCCATATAGAGCGCTTCACCGGCATCCTCGATGCCCATGCCGTAGGCATCCGCCTTGACGACGGCTGCGGCGCGCGCGCCACCGGAGCGGCGCGCCATGTCGCGCCAGTTCTCCGTCAGCGCAGTCAGATCGACGGTCAGCCGCAGGCCGGCGGAAGCAAAAAGATCGTCATCTTCAAAGGGGATGGGAAAATCTGTCATGAATCGCCGTGAACTAATGGAAGGAAATCGCCTAGGCCAGTCTAGAGAGCATTGTGGCCAAGGGAAAGCACAGGCGGTCACATACCACCCTTTGCCCGTCTTAGGATCACTTTTGTTCAAGACGCGTGCAGGCTTCCGCGATAATCTTGGGGGATGCAGAACGTATCGCAGAAAGAGGCGGCAGACGCCATGCCACTTGCCAACGTGGAAACGGCTCGCTTCTGGCGGGATGGCCGCTTCCGCGATATGGAGTGCTTGAGCGCCACTTTCCTGACGCACGAATACGCGCCGCACGCGCACGATACGTTCAGCATCGGCGCGATCGAAAGCGGCACCCAGATCGCCACTCTCAGCGGCAGGAAAGAGGAAACCGGCCCGGGCGACCTTTATCTCATCGATCCCGGCGTCATCCATGATGGTGCTCCGGGCGGCGAGGGCTACCGCTACCGGATGATCTATCCCGACATGAAACTGTTCGTCGATATTCTGGAGGATGTCACCTGCAAGGCCTTCCATGCGACGCCCTCTTTCTCCGGCGGGCTTCCACGCGATCCACAGCTCGCCAATGCCTTTCACGCCGCCCATCGAACGCTTGAGAGCGGGGCGGGCGCGCTGGAATCCGATGAGGGAATGTTTTCCGTGCTGGCAGCGATCTTTGCGCGTCACGGCAGCGCAATCATCGTTCCTGTCGATACGCAGGAACGAAGCGCGGTGGCCCGCGCCCGCGAATACCTCATCGAGAACTTCGACAGCGATGTCGGTCTCGAGGAACTGGCCGGAGTGGCGGGTTTGAGCCGCGCGCACCTCATCCGTGCCTTCCGCAAGGAATATCACATCACCCCGCACGCTTTTCTGACGGATCGGCGTGTTCAGGTGGCCCGCCGACTGCTGCGGCAGGGGCTTATGCCGGCCGATATTGCGCTCGAATGCGGTTTTGCCGATCAGGCGCATTTCACCAGGCACTTCAAGGCACGCACCGGCGTAACCCCCTGCCAATTCCGCACCGGCTGATCACTTTCGTTCAATACGGCCATGGCGGGCTGGGCTAATCCTCCGCGATCTTAATCGGGAGGGTCCCATGTTGCAGCACAGCCGGCCATCCGGCGAATTTCTTGCCGGAATGCGCGCCATTTTTCCGCTTGTTGTCGCCGTGTTGCCGATCGGCCTGGTGTTCGGCGCGGTCGCGGCCACCAAGGGGCTTTCCCCGCTGGAAACGACGCTGATGAGCGCGCTTGTCTTTGCGGGCGGTTCGCAATTCGTCGCCATGGACATCTGGACCCATCCGGCAAGCTGGATCGGTGTCGGCTTTGCAGCCCTGCTGGTCAATATCCGCCACGTGCTGATGAGCGCGTCGATCGGCACGAAGATGCAGTCCTTCTCCGGCGTCAAACGGTATATCGCCATGCTCTTCCTCGCAGACGAGCTATGGGCCATGGCGGAATTCCGTGCTGGAGCCACGCGGCTGACACCGGCCTGGTATGCCGGCATCGTCACGCCCTTTTACCTCACTTGGGTCGGCTCTTCGCTGGCGGGCGCGGTGCTCGGTGCCTTTCTCGGCAATCCTGCCGTCATTGGCCTCGACTTCGCCTTTCCGGCGGTTTTCGTCGTGCTTGTCATGGGCTTCTGGAAGGGGCCGGAAACCGGCGCCGTCCTTGCGGCAAGTGCCGCCGCATCCGTTGCGGTCCACCACTTCGTGCCGGGCGTCTGGTATATCGCCGCCGGCGCTCTGGCCGGGCTGGCAACGGCCCTATGGCAGGGCAGGGCGCGGGAGCAGGCGGCATGACCTTCGATCTCAACATCATGATCGCCATCCTCGCCATGGCCGCCTCAACGGTGCTCACCCGCGTCAGCGGCCTGCTGTTGATCCGTCATGTCGAGATGAATGAGCGGCGGAGAACGGCGATCGAGGCCATTCCGCCGGCCGTGCTGATGGCGGTCATCGCTCCGACCGCCTTTGCGGCGGGCTGGGCGGAGAGCCTGGCCTGCGCGGCAACGGCAATCGCCGCGCGTCGTCTGCCGATGCTGGTGAGCGTCGCCATTGGCGTCATAACGGTTGCGCTGCTACGGGCTGTCGGCCTCTAAGGAATTGATGCGGGAAACCGCGTCAATGTTCCTCGTAGTGAGTGAAGGAAGGATCGGCGAGATCGGCGAAGCGGGTGAATTCCGACTGGAAGGCGAGCTTCACCGTGCCTGTCGGCCCGTGACGCTGCTTGGCGATGATAACATCGGCCGTGCCCTTCACCTTGTCGAACAGCGCTTCCCATTCCGGATATTTCGGATCGTTGATGTCGCGCGGCTCCTGGTTCTTGACGTAATATTCCTCGCGGAACACGAAGAGCACGACGTCGGCGTCCTGCTCGATCGAGCCGGATTCGCGAAGGTCGGAAAGCTGCGGCCGCTTGTCGTCGCGGCTTTCGACCTGACGCGAGAGCTGCGACAGGGCGATGATCGGAACGTTGAGTTCCTTGCCCAGTGCCTTCAGGCCGGTGGTGATCTGGGTGATTTCCTGCACGCGGTTGTCGCTGGATTTTCCCGAGCCGGTCATCAGCTGGATGTAGTCGACCACCAGCACGTCGAGGCCGCGCTGACGCTTGAGACGGCGTGCGCGCGCCGAAAGCTGGGCGATCGAGATACCGCCGGTCTGGTCGATGTAGAGCGGCACCTTCTGCATCATCATCGAGCAGGCGACGAGCTTTTCGAAATCGGCATCGTTGATGTCGCCGCGGCGGATCTTCGAAGAGGAGACTTCCGTCTGCTCGGAGATGATACGGGTGGCAAGCTGTTCCGACGACATTTCGAGCGAATAGAAGCCGACGACGCCGCCATTCTTCGCCTTCATGCTGCCGTCCGGCTGGACTTCGCCCTCGTAGGCGGCGGCGATATTGTAGGCGATATTTGTGGCAAGCGAGGTCTTGCCCATGCCGGGGCGTCCGGCAAGGACGATCAAGTCCGAACGCTGCAGGCCGCCCATCTTGGAATCCAGCGAATGGATGCCGGTGGAAATGCCGGAAAGGCCGCCATCGCGTTCCTTGGCGACGGCCGCCATGTCGATCGCCAGCGCAACCGCATCGTTGAAGGCCTGGAAGCCGCCGTCGTAGCGGCCGTTTTCCGCCAGTTCGAAGAGGCGGCGTTCGGTATCCTCGATCTGCGACTGCGGCGGCATGTCGAGCGGCGCGTCGTAGGCGATGTTGACGACATCCTCGCCGATGGTGATCAGCGCCCGGCGCAGCGCCAGGTCGTAGATCGCCCGGCCGTAATCCTCGGCATTGATGACGGTGACGGCATTGCTGACGAGGCTCGCCAGATATTGCGAAACCGTCATGTCGCCGACCTTTTCGTCGGCCTTCAGGAAGGTCTTGATCGTGACCGGATTGGCGATCTTGCCCATGCGGATGATATCGCCGGCAACCTCGAAGATCTTCCGGTGCAGCGGTTCATAGAGATGGATCGGCTTCAGGAAGTCCGACACCCGGTAATAGGCGTCGTTGTTCATCAGGATGGCACCCAGAAGCGCCTGCTCGGCTTCGATATTGTTGGGTGCTTCGCGATAATGCTGCTCAGAGGGAGCAACAGCTGCAATCTTTCGAGCGGCGTCGTTCATCATCATCCGTTCTGTCTTTTTCCAGCTCCGGATTTGCAATTCCGGACGCGAAAATCAAGAGGCTGCGAGAGGAGCAGGCGCCCGCTTCGCTGAAATCCTGAACGCTGTGCACGTTGTTCGACTTCTCCACAGTCCTGGACGACACACAGGAGAAATACTGGCAGTGTCACCCGCACGACACGGCATGGCGCCGACTCAGCCCATCCGTTCGGAGAAGGTTATTTTAGCGCGACGCCATAGGGCACGCAGCAAAAACATCCGGACCATCCCCAACGAAAAAGCCCGGCGCTAAGGCCGGGCTTTCCTCACGCGGATCGCTCCGGCGAAATTATGCTTCGTCTTCGTCGACGCCGTCGGCTTCCGGATCGAAGAAATCCTCAGGACGCAGAGCGTCTTCGTCGACACCGTAGATGGCGTCGACCGAGGTGAGTTCTTCACCCTTGGCCTGGCGCTCTGCCTCTTCGGCGGAACGGGCAACGTTCAGCTCGACGTGAATTTCGACTTCGGCATGCAGCTGCAGCTCGACCTTGTGCAGGCCGATCGCCTTGATCGGCGTGTTCAGGTGAACCTGGTTGCGGCCGATGTTGAAGCCTTCGGCGGCGAGAATTTCGACGACGTCACGGGCAGCGACCGAGCCGTAGAGCTGGCCGGTTTCGCCGGCGGAGCGCACGACGATGAACGACTTGCCGTCGAGAACGTCGGCGACCTTCTGGGCTTCCGACTTGCGCTCGAGGTTGCGGGCTTCGAGCGTCGCGCGCTCGGCCTCGAAGCGGGTCTTGTTGGCGGCGTTGGCGCGCAGCGCCTTGCCGAGCGGCAGCAGGTAGTTGCGGGCAAAGCCGTCGCGAACCTTTACGGTTTCGCCCATCTGGCCGAGCTTGGAGATGCGTTCGAGAAGGATGACTTCCATTTTCTTTTACCTTTCTGTGTCTCAGATTTTCGTGTCGGATTGTTTGGGGGCATCAGCATCTTTCGTCGGGGTCAGCGCGATCGCCTTGCGCGTATCGCTGAGACCGAGGACGAGGATGAGGAAAGCTGGCAGCAGCATGAGCATCGAGGCCAGGTAGCTGAGGATGAGGGCCGGCAGGCGCCAGTCCTTGCCGCGCGTGCGGAAATGCAGCGAGGCGAAACCGGAAAGCATGAAGCCGGCGCCGAAGGTGCCGATCACCGTCGCGCCGACCAGCGCCGGCACGCCGCCGAAGAAGCAGGCGGCAAGCCCGGCGAGGAAGATGAAGATCGAGTTGCGGTTCATGCGCAGCGACGAGGGAATGTCCTCGCGCGGGCGAAGGCCGCGGCCGGAGGCTGCGACGATGCGCACGGCAAAATAATAGGCGGCAAACAGCATAGAGACCCACATGCCGCCCTGCACGGCCGGCAGCATCAGCACGATCAGCGATTTGGTCTGCGCCGTCGCCGCCGGATCAGGCATGAATTCCGGCTGCTGTTCCTTGACCGAGGCGATCAGGAGATCGACGATCTGGTCGGTGATCGCAGGCCCATAGCCGATCATCACGCCGATGACGATGACGGCGAGCGTCACCAGGCCGCAGAGATGCAGCAGGATATCGGAGAGCGGATACCAGGCAAGCAGATGATCCGGGCCGCCGAGTTCGGAAGCGGGCCGCGCCAGATTGGCGAGATGGCTGAGCCAGCCGGCCGGCAAGAGCGTCACCAGCGTCATGATCAGCGCGAAAGAGGGGGAAATGATAGCCGCGCCGAGCGCCGCTGCCGTGACGACGGCGGCGATTGCCGCGGCATTGCCCCAGCCGAGCCCGACGATCAGAATCGGCAGCGCCGAGGCCGTATAGAGCAGCGCGCTGAAAAACGACGGCTGCATGCTCGCGCCCAGCATCAGCAGGAAGGCGGTCAATCCGGCGAGTGCGCCGATCAGCAGCGTTTTAAGATTCGGTCGGTTCAAGGTCGCTGTCCTGCTTCATCAAGCAGTTAGAGGATGTTGCTGAATCGAATTCAGAAACGTCTCAACATGGGTTTTTAGAGTTCCGATCCGCGCCCATCGCGGAAGGGAGGCAACCCCCGGATCAGCAATCCGGGGGTCACATATCCTATCAGGCTACGACGTAGGGCAGCAGGCCGAGGAAACGGGCGCGCTTGATCGCCTGGGCGAGTTCGCGCTGCTTCTTCTGGGAAACGGCCGTGATGCGCGACGGAACGATCTTGCCGCGCTCGGAAATGTAGCGCTGCAGCAGACGAACGTCCTTGTAGTCGATCCGCGGCGCGTTGGCGCCGGAGAAGGGGCAGGTCTTGCGGCGGCGATGGAACGGGCGGCGGACCGGAGCGGAGGAAGTTTCAGACATATCTTGGATCTCCCTTATACGCGGTCTTCGCGCGGACGGCGCGGACGGTCTTCACGGTCGCCGAAGCCACCTTCACGCGGCGGACGCGGGCCGCGGTCACGATCGCCGAAGCCGCCTTCACGCGGGCCACGGCCGCCTTCGCGCGGACGGTCGTCGCGGTCGCGCTTCTGCATCATGGCAGACGGACCTTCTTCATGCTTCTCGACGGCGATCGTCATGTAGCGAAGAACGTCTTCGCTGATGCGCATCTGACGTTCCATTTCCTGGACGGCAGCAGCCGGTGCATCGATGTCCATCAGGGCGTAGTGCGCCTTGCGGTTCTTCTTGATGCGGTAGGTGAGGGACTTGAGGCCCCAGTTCTCGATACGCCCGACTTTACCGCCGTTAGCTTCGATCACACCCTTGTACTGTTCTACGAGGGCATCGACCTGCTGGGCGGAAATATCCTGCCGGGCAAGGAATACATGTTCATAAAGAGCCATGACAGCTTTGCCTTTCTTGCGTTTGGTTCAACCCGATATTCGGCGGCTAAGCCTCAACGACTGCTCCTGATTGGGCGGACCCAGGCAAGAAAGCGTTTCCGAGACGGTCGAGAGCGGAGACACGGGAGGCTGGAACGCTTGCGTTCCGAACGATTTCCGAGGAAACCGGCCCTCCGTTCAGCCACCAGCCAGAAGACCGGGTTAACGAACAGCGCGGCTTATACGGATTTTTCGGGGAAAGGCAACCCTAATCGAGATTCGAGCCCGACGCAGACCGATTGGCAGCGTCGGGCTGGACGAAAGGAACAGGATCAGAGCGGCAGTGGATACTGCCGATGCACCTTGGCGATCTCCGCCAGCACCTCGTCTGAAAGCGTCAGGTCGGCCGCGCCGATATCGACTTTCAACTGCTCCATCGAGGTTGCGCCGATGATGGCCGAGGCCATGAAGGGCCTGGACAGGCAGAAGGCGAGCGCCATGGCCGCAGGGTCGAGACCATATCTGGCCGCGATCTCCATATAGGCTTTGGTCGCCGGCTCCTGCAGCGGCTGCAGGCGGCCGCCGATATCGTGGTTGATCGAGCCGCGCGACCCCTTCGGCCTGGCGCCACCGACATATTTTCCCGTGAGGATGCCGCCGGCGAGCGGCGAATAGGCGAGCAGCCCGACATCCTCGTGATGCGAAAGCTCGGCGAGATCGAGGTCGAAATGGCGGTAGAGCAGATTGTATTCGTTCTGGACGCTGGCAACGCGCGGCAGGCTCTTCTGCTCTGACAGCGTCAGGTATTTCTGGATGCCCCAGGTGGTTTCGTTGGAAAGGCCGATCGCCCGGATCTTGCCTTCCTTCACCAGTGCGCCGAGCGTTTCCAGGATGTCGAGCATATTGGCGACGGCCTTGTCGCGGTCCTGGTTGAAGGGATTGTAGCTCCAGTTCTGGCGGAAATGGAAATGGCCGCGGTTCGGCCAGTGGATCTGGTAGAGGTCGATATAATCCGTTTTCAGCCGCGTCAGGCTGGCCTCGAGCGCCAGCCGGATATTCTTTGCGTCGGCGCCTTCGCCGCCGCGTATATAGTCGCGGCCGCGGCCTGCGACCTTGGTGGCGAGTACGATATCGCCGCGCTTGCCGGTCTTTTCGAACCAGGTGCCGATATAGTCTTCGGTCCAGCCCTGTGTTTCCGGCGAAACCGGGGTGGTCGGGTAGAGTTCGGCGGTATCGAAGAAATTGACGCCCTTATCGACGGCGTAATCCATCTGTGCATGGGCGTCGGTTTCGCTGTTCTGCGAACCCCAGGTCATGGTGCCAAGGCAGATTTCTGAAACGGAAATGCCGGTGCGGCCGAGTGAATTGTACTTCATGAGAAAACCTTGGGAGAGAGCTGAAGCCTTGGGGAGGACCGGGCAAATCTAGGCCGGATTTGGCCGAGCGCAAGAGCAAAAACCTCGCTTTTGTGCCGGTGCGAAAGGCTTTGCGGAGAATGAGCCGCCACTTGACTCTGCCGGAAAGAATGTCAATTGGAGGCAAAACAGCCTCGAGGGGCGCAATCAGGGACATGAAAATGACCATTGCTTTCACTTTTCCCGGTCAGGGCAGTCAGGCCGTCGGCATGGGCAAGGAACTCGCCGAGAATTTCGCCGAAGCCCGCGCCGTTTTCGACGAGGTCGATGAGGCGCTCGGTGAAAAGCTTTCGGACGTCATGTTCAACGGTCCCGAGGATACGTTGACCCTGACGGCGAACGCCCAGCCGGCGCTGATGGCCGTCTCGATCGCCGTCATCCGCATTCTTGAGGCCAAGGGACTGGATCTGAAGTCCAAGGTCGCCTATGTCGCCGGCCACTCGCTCGGCGAATATTCGGCCCTTTGCGCCGCCGGCACCTTTTCGCTCGCTGACACGGCCCGATTGCTGCGCATCCGCGGCAATGCCATGCAGGCGGCCGTCCCCGTCGGCGTCGGCGCCATGGCGGCGATCATCGGCCTCGAACATGCCGACGTCGCCGCCGTTTGCGAAGAGGCTGCTGCGACCGGCGCCTGCCAGATCGCCAACGACAATGGCGGCGGCCAGATCGTCATCTCGGGCGAGAAGGCGGCCGTCGAAAAGGCCGCCGGCCTGGCGACCGACAAGGGCGCCAAGCGCGCCATCCTGCTGCCGGTTTCCGCTCCCTTCCATTCCAAGCTGATGGCGCCTGCCGCCGAGGCCATGCGCGCGGCACTGGCAACGGTTGCCAAATCCGATCCGGTCGTGCCTCTGATCGCCAATGTCCGCGCCGCCCCGGTGACGGGTGCCGACGAAATCGCCAGCCTGCTGGTCGAGCAGGTGACCGGTCAGGTCCGCTGGCGCGAGACCGTGGAATGGTTCGCTGGCAATGGCGTCACGACGCTTTATGAACTCGGTTCCGGCAAGGTGCTCACCGGCCTTGCGCGGCGCATCGACAAGACGATTAACGGCATCTCCGTCAACGGCCCGGCCGATATCGACGCGACTGTTGCCGCCCTCATGGCCTGATTGGTATTTCCAGAGATTTCCAGAGATATAAGGAACGTTTCCATGTTCGATCTTTCCGGCCGCAAGGCTCTCGTCACCGGCGCATCGGGCGGTATCGGCGAGGAAATCGCTCGCCTTCTTCATAAGCAGGGCGCCATCGTTGGCCTGCACGGCACCCGCGTTGAGAAGCTGGAAGCGCTGGCGGCCGATCTTGGCGAGCGCGTCAAGATCTTTCCGGCAAACCTCTCCGACCGCGATGAAGTCAAGGCGCTCGGCCAGAAGGCCGAAGCCGAACTCGAAGGCGTCGATATCCTCGTCAACAATGCCGGCATCACCAAGGACGGCCTGTTCGTGCGCATGAGCGACGAGGATTGGGACGCCGTTCTCGAAGTGAACTTGACCTCGACCTTCCGCCTGACGCGCGAATTGACACATCCGATGATGCGCCGCCGCTATGGCCGCATCATCAACATCACCTCCGTCGTCGGCGTCACCGGCAATCCGGGCCAGGCCAATTACTGCGCCTCCAAGGCAGGCATGATCGGCTTCACCAAGTCGCTGGCCCAGGAAATCGCCACCCGCAACGTGACGGTCAACTGCGTGGCGCCCGGCTTCATCGAAAGCGCCATGACCGGCAAGCTGAACGACAAGCAGAAGGAAGCGATCATGGGAGCGATCCCGATGAAGCGCATGGGCACGGGCGGCGAGGTTGCTTCGGCGGTCGCTTATCTTGCGTCCTCCGAGGCTGCCTATATGACGGGCCAGACGCTGCACGTAAACGGCGGCATGGCGATGATCTGAAACGACAAACCGCCGGCATGGGAGTAATTCCGCCAATAGCATGTTGAGCAATCACGAACCGTTGATTTTCTCGCTTTGCGGCGGACCTAAAGCATGTTAAGCGGGCCATGACTGTCAACAGTCGTCCCGAGAAAGCAGACGGACCGGCGAGCTTTTTGCAAGCCTGGGACATCTCTGAAGCCGGGTAAACGAGTTTGCCGAGGATGTCTGAAAACATCGCAGGCTGAAACAGGGTAGGGGTGCCGCAACGGCATTCCGATCAGGACATAAGGTCGAGGAAACCGACATGAGCGATATCGCAGAACGCGTAAAGAAAATTGTTATTGATCATCTTGGCGTCGATGCCGACAAGGTCGTCGAGAGCGCCAGCTTTATCGACGATCTGGGCGCCGACTCGCTCGACACGGTCGAACTTGTCATGGCATTCGAAGAAGAATTCGGCGTTGAAATTCCCGACGACGCCGCCGACTCGATCCTGACGGTCGGCGATGCCGTGAAGTTTATCGAGAAGGCCCAGGCCTGATCCTGTAAGTTTGAGAAAGGGCGGGCCTGGAGTCTGCCCTTTTCTTTTCGGCCTATTTCTCCATAGAACATAAGAGACGGGGGGAAGCACGCGATGAGACGTGTCGTCATAACCGGTACCGGCATGGTGTCACCCTTGGGATGCGGAACCGAGGTGACGTGGTCGCGGCTGCTTGCCGGCCAGAACGGCGCCCGCCTCGTCACCGAATTCGAGGTCGACGACCTTCCCGCCAAGATCGCCTGCCGTATTCCCATCGGCGACGGCACCGACGGCACCTTCAATGTCGATCAGTGGATGGAGCCGAAAGAGCAGCGCAAGGTCGATCCCTTCATCATCTACGGCATGGCCGCCGCCGACATGGCGCTTGCCGATGCCGGCTGGCATCCCGAGACCGATGAGGACCAGATCGCCACCGGCGTGCTGATCGGCTCCGGCATCGGCGGCATCGAAGGCATTGTCGAGGCGGGCTACACCCTGCGCGACAAGGGCCCGCGCCGCATCTCCCCCTTCTTCATCCCCGGCCGCCTGATCAACCTCGTCTCCGGCCAGGTCTCGATCCGCCACAAGCTGCGCGGCCCCAACCATTCGGTCGTCACCGCCTGCTCGACGGGCGCGCATGCGATTGGCGATGCCGCGCGGCTGATCGCGCTGGGTGACGCCGACGTCATGGTCGCCGGCGGCACGGAATCCCCGGTCAGCCGCATTTCGCTCGCCGGCTTTGCCGCCTGCAAGGCGCTGTCGACCCAGCACAATGACGATCCGCAGAAGGCCTCGCGCCCTTATGACCGCGACCGCGACGGCTTCGTCATGGGCGAGGGCGCCGGCATCGTCGTGCTCGAGGAACTGGAACACGCCCAGGCGCGCGGCGCCAGGATCTATGCCGAAATCGTCGGCTACGGCCTGTCGGGCGATGCCTATCACATCACCGCGCCGTCCGAAGACGGCGAGGGCGCCGGCCGCTGCATGGCGATGGCGCTGAAGCGCGCCGGCCTGACGCCGGCCGATATCGACTATATCAACGCCCACGGCACCTCGACCATGGCCGACACGATCGAGCTCGGCGCCGTCGAGCGGCTGGTCGGCAATGCGGCGTCGAAGATCTCCATGTCCTCGACCAAGTCGGCGACCGGGCACCTTCTCGGTGCTGCCGGCGCGATCGAGGCGATCTTCACCACGCTTGCCATTCGCGACAATATTGCGCCGCCGACGCTCAATCTCGACAATCCCGAACGCGAGACGGCGATCGATCTTGTGCCGCACAAGGCGCGTGAGCGAGAAATCAATGTGGCGCTGTCCAACTCGTTCGGATTCGGCGGCACGAACGCGTCGCTCGTCCTGCGCCGTTACGCGCAATAACAGCCCGCGCGGCGCAATGAATGTCCCTTGCGCCGCGACGGCCGTTCCTCTGCATTGCGCAGCAGGGCGTGCGGGCGCATAACGACCGGCGGCGGCGCCGTTGAACGGCGGCAGAACCTGCTTTTGCCGCATTGCTTCGCGAAATAGCGAAGTGAGGGTCAAGTTTTAGAGGATTGCCGGTGAGCGATACGACGAACCAGAGCAACGATACCCCGCAGGGCGAGAACGGCCGGCAAGCGCAGAAGGGACCGATCATCCCGAAGTCGCCGAGCGAAGCCCTGCGTCCAGAGCGTGTTCCGGAGCCGCCGAAGCGATCCAAGAAAGCCCGCGGCCAGGTCGTTCTTTTCCTGAACTTCATCATGACGATGGCGGTGCTGGTCTGCGTCGTCGCCGTCATCGGCTTCTACTACGCCACCTCGACCTATCGGAATCCCGGTCCGCTGCAGACCAATACCAATTTCATCATCCGCAATGGCGCTGGCCTCGCCGAAATTGCCACGAACCTCGAGCGCAATGCGATCATCAGCGATGCCCGGATCTTCCGCTATCTCACGGCAACGCATCTGTCTGCCGGCGAGAGCCTGAAGGCCGGTGAATATGAGATCAAGGCCAGAGCCTCCATGAGCGATATCATGGAGCTTCTGAAATCGGGCAAATCCATTCTCTATTCCGTTTCCTTCCCCGAGGGCCTGACGGTCCGCCAGATGTTCAACCGCATGCTGGAGGATCAGGTGCTGGAAGGCGATCTGCCGGCCGCCCTGCCTGAAGAGGGCAGCCTGCGCCCGGATACCTACAAATTTTCGCGCGGCACCAAGCGCTCGGAGATCATCCAGCAGATGGCGGCGGCACAGCAGAAAATCGTCGATCAGATCTGGGACAAGCGCGACGCCTCGCTGCCGCTGCGGTCCAAGGAAGAATTCGTGACGCTCGCGTCGATCGTCGAAAAGGAAACCGGCGTTGCCGACGAACGCGCCCATGTCGCCTCGGTTTTCCTGAACCGGCTGGGCAAGGGCATGCGCCTGCAGTCCGACCCGACGATCATCTACGGCCTCTTCGGCGGCGACGGCAAACCGGCCGACCGGCCGATCTACCAGTCGGACCTGAAGCGGGAAACGCCCTATAATACCTATGTCATCAAGGGGCTGCCGCCGACGCCGATCGCCAATCCGGGCAAGGATGCGCTTGAGGCCGTCGCCAATCCCTGGAAGACCCAGGACCTTTATTTCGTCGCCGACGGCACCGGCGGCCATGTTTTCGCGGCGACGCTCGAGGAGCACAATGCCAACGTCAAGCGCTGGCGCAAGCTCGAAGCCGACAAGGGCTCGGACCCGAACATCGCAGTCGACGGCCAGCCTGACGAGCAGCCTGCCGATGACGGCGCTGCCGTTGCGCCGCCGAAGAAAAAGAAGATCAATTGATAGCTTCTGGAGGCTCGTATGGCTTTGCAGTCCATGACCGGTTTTGCGCGGCGCGAGGGAACGAGCGGCCGCTGGCGCTGGGCATGGGAACTGCGCTCGGTCAACGGCAAGGGCCTCGACCTGCGGCTGCGCCTGCCGCCCGGCCTCGAACGCATGGAGGCGGAGGTCCGCCGCATTGCCGGCGAAAGCTTCAGCCGCGGCAACCTGCAGGCATCGCTGTCCGTCACTGCCGACGAGAACCGCTTCGAGGCCGTGCTGAACAGGCAGGCGCTCTTAGCGGTGCTTGCGATGCGCGAGCAATTGGACGGCGTGATCGATCCGGCGCCGCTGAAGCTCGATACGCTGCTTCTGGTACGGGGCATCGTGGAGTTTCGCGAAGGCGAGGATGGCGAGGAAGCACTCGCCGCCCGTGACGCCGATATCACTGCCGGCCTGTTGGCAGCACTTGCCGATCTCCGGGCCATGCGCGAACAGGAAGGCTCGGCGCTGACCCGCATTCTCCTCGACCATGTGACGACGATCGAAGGCCTGACGCGGACGATCGAGGCTGATCCTTCACGCTCGCCGCAGGAGATCGCCGCGCGGCTTGCCGCGCAGGTCGCCTTGCTGATGGACGGCATGGCCGCGCTCGACCGCGACCGGCTGCATGCAGAAGCCGCACTGCTGGCGACCAAGGCGGATCTGCGCGAAGAAATCGATCGTCTGAAGGCGCACGTTGCCGCAGCACGCGATCTCTTGGTGAAAGATGGCCCTGCCGGCCGCCGGCTGGACTTCCTTGCACAGGAATTTAACCGCGAATCGAATACCATCTGCTCGAAGTCGAATGCCTCGGCGGTCACCGCCGCCGGCATCGAGTTGAAAGTCGTGATCGACCAGTTCCGCGAGCAGGTCCAGAATTTGGAGTAAGACATGAAACCGGCGAAATCCTCGCCCGTGCAGATCGCCCGCCGCGGTCTGATGCTCGTCATCTCGTCGCCGTCGGGCGCCGGCAAGTCCACCATCGCGCGCACGCTGCTGGAGCAGGACAGGCAAATCGGCCTCTCCGTCAGCGTCACCACGCGCCAGCGCCGCCCGAGCGAAGTCGAGGATGTGCATTACCACTTCAAGAGTGTGCGCGAGTTCGAGCGGATGCGCGACAGCGATGCGCTGCTCGAATCGGCGGAGGTGCATGGCAATTTCTACGGCACGCCGCGCGAGCCTGTGGAGCAAGCCATGGCCGAGGGCCGCGACATGCTGTTCGACATCGACTGGCAGGGTGCCCAGCAGTTGCAGGAGAAGATGTCGGCCGACGTGGTTTCGATCTTCGTGCTGCCGCCGACCATGACCGAGCTGCAGTCGCGGCTGCACCGCCGCGCCGAGGATTCCGAGGAGGTCATCCAGACGCGTCTGGCCAACAGCCGCGCCGAGATCGCCCACTGGCGCGAATATGACTATGTCATCGTCAACGACGACCTCAATGCCGCTTTCGACGCCGTCCAGTCGATCGTCAGGGCCGAACGCCTGCGCCGCGACCGCCGCCATGGGATGTTCGATTTCGTCCGCGAGCTGCTGGAAGAGACGCCGTCGCTCTAAAGACTGTTTGCCAGAAGGCAGAATTCCTCGACCGACAGGGTCTCCGCCCGCCGGGCCGGATCAATCCCGGCCTTGACGAGCAGTCTCTCGCCGCCGAGTGGTTTGAGGCTCTGGCGCAGCATCTTGCGGCGCTGGCCGAAGGCCGCCTGCGTCACTCTTTCCAGATTGGCAACGGCGCAGGGAATGGGGTTTTCCCGGGGCATCAGATGCACGACCGTCGAGGTTACCTTCGGCGGCGGCGTGAAGGCTTGCGGCGGCACGTCGAAGGCCATGCGCGCTTGCGTCCGCCAGCCGCAGAGCACGCCGAGCCGGCCGTAATGGTCGTCGTCTTCCGAGGCGACGATACGCTCGCCGACTTCCTTCTGAAACATCAGCGTCAGCGACTGCCAGAAGGGCGGCCAGGCCTTCGGCAACAGCCAGTTGACCAGAAGCTGCGTGCCGACATTGTAGGGCAGGTTGGCAATGATCTTGATCGGGCCTTCCGGCGCCAAGGCCTCGAAATCGGTCTTCAGCGCATCGCCTTCGATCACCTCCAGGCGGCCGGGATAATGATCGGCGATCTCGGCGAGCGCCGGCAGGCAGCGTGTATCCCGCTCGACGGCGATAACCTTTTTAGCGCCGAGCGCCAGGATTGCTCGCGTCAGTCCGCCCGGGCCGGGACCGACCTCGAAGACGGTCGCTTCTTCAAGCGCGCCCGCCGTGCGGGCGATCTTCTGCGTCAGGTTGAGGTCGAGCAGGAAGTTCTGCCCGAGCGCCTTGCGCGCATCGAGCCCGTGACGCTGTATGACGTCGCGAAGCGGCGGCAGGCCATCAAGTGCTGCCATCAGCGGCGGCTTTCCGTTGTACGGCCGAGTTGGGCGGCGAGCTTCAGCGCCGCAACCAGGCTCTGCCCGCGCGCCAAACCCTTGCCGGCAATGCCGAAAGCGGTGCCGTGATCGGGCGAGGTGCGTACGAAAGGAAGGCCGAGCGTGACGTTGACGCTGTCGTCGAAACCGAGCGCTTTGGCCGGGATCAGCGCCTGATCGTGATACATGCAGATGGCGACATCGTATCGCGCCCGCGCCTCGTCATGGAACATCGTGTCGGCGGGCAGGGGGCCGATCGCATCGATGCCCTCGTCACGTAGGCGCTCGATCGCCGGGCGGATGACATCCTCGTCCTCCCTGCCTATCGTCCCGCCTTCGCCCGCATGTGGGTTGAGGCCGGCAACGGCGAGCCGCGGCGCCTCGATGCCGAAACGCTGTCTCAGGTCTTCATGAGCGATCCGGCAGGTTTCCACGATCAGGTCGCCGGTCAGCGCCTGCGGCACGTCCCGGACCGGAATGTGGATGGTGACGGGAATAGCCCGAAGCTTCGGCCCCGACAGCATCATGACAGGCGTCACCGGGCTGCCGGTCGCTCTGCCGGCGAGATCGGCGAGAAATTCAGTATGGCCGGGAAACCGGAAGCCGGCCTCGTAGAGCACGGATTTGGCGATTGGGTTGGTAACGACCGCGAGTGCCTCGCCGTCGATGACAAGCGACACGGCTTTCTCGATTGCCGCGATCGTGCCCTTCGCCGTTGCCGCATGCGGTTCGCCGGCCACCACCTCGATGCCGGCGGGCACCGTCATGACCGGCAGCGCGTCGGCAAATATGCCGGCAGCCTCGCCGGCTTTATCCGTCTCGCGGATCGAAACCGAAAGGTTGAGCTGGCGGGCTCTCAACGCCAAGACATCGGGATCGCCGATCAGGAAGAAAGGCGGCAACCCGAGTTCGCGCCGCCGGAGCCAGGCCATCAGCGTAATATCCGGCCCGATGCCGGCGGGGTCGCCCTGGCTCAGCGCAAGCGGTCGCGAAAACGGTATCGTCATCGTAGATCAACGATAGGCGATCTGCGCCTTTTTGCGCAGTTCATCCAGATACTTTTTGCTGTTTTCGTTTTCCGGGCTGGCGTCCTTGTCAGCCTTGGACTTGCCGATATCTTCCTGGCGGAAGACCATCTCTGCCGCCTGGTCGTCGGAAACCTGGCGCTGGCTGCAGATCGCCAGATATTCGACGCCCTTGTCGGTGACGCGAGTCCCTGTCGTATTGCCTTTGGCCTGTTCGACCAGCGGCTTCCAATCCGGCGGGATTTCGGGGGCGAGCATACGGCCGAGATCGCGCACGGAAACGTCACGCATCGTCGCGGCAAAGACCTTTGCCTGGTCGCAGCCCGGAAATTTCGAGCGCGACGCCTCGGCTTCACCCTTGCGCTTGCCGGTGATGGCGTTGCGCTTGGCCTGCGGAATGACGAAGATGATCTGCTGCAGCATATATTCGGTCGTCACCGGCTTCTGCTTGTTGTTCTGCATCATGCGCGAGACGAGGTCATAGTTCGACAGCCGCGAGGTTGAACCGTAGCGCGCGTTGACGACCCGCGGCCAGCTCATCTGCACGGCGATGAAACCCTTGAAATGGTCGACGCCGACGCCGGCGCGATCGAGGATCTGCGACATCTGCGCGACGGAAAGTTTGTTGCCGGCCGAAAAGCGCGCGAAAGAGGCATCGACGTCCTGCTGCGAAACCGACATATGGACACGGGAGACCTCCTGCCGCTTGAGCGCCTCGTCGATCAATTGCTCCTCGGCAGCCTTGGCATCGGCCTTGGTATGCTGCAGGCGCAGGAAGGCCTGGCGTTTGGCGACGTCGCCGCTGGTGATGGCGGTGCCGTTCACCACGGCCTTGACCTCGCTTGCGGCAAATGCTGGAGCGGCGACACCCGTCAGCAAGGCAAGCGCCGCCCCGGCGAGGAACTTGGTTATGGCTTTTTTCGCGTCAATCATCTGTTGACCTCCCGATAGCGCCGCGAAACGTTGTTCGCGGCGTTTTTTACCACAGTGCGAGACACGCGGCGAAACCCCTATGCCTCAGATATCGACTGGCGGCAATGTCCTGCATAGGCATACGGCGAAAGAATGGCTTTAGGCCATGTTTGCGCCGGCCGCCTGTCACTCAAGGGTGTTTGTACCGATCTTGATGTCGCCGAGCGTCCGGAAGGTCAGCCTTGCACCAATCGTCCAGTCGCTGGCCGACTCATCGTCGGAGTCCCGGGTATCGGTATAGGCGATCGTGAAGATCGTGCATTCATCCTCATAGGAGAGACCGAGCGTCCGGCGGCTGAGCACATCATTGTTCAGATCCCAGGCGATGCCGCCGAAGATCGACCAGTAATCCTTGAACTTGACTTTGCTGCTGGTCTGAATCTCGTCGTTGTCCTCGGCGAAGCCATAGGCCGGCTGGGCGCTGAGATGGGTGTAGGTCACCTGTGTCTGGAAGGTGTCGTTCTGGTAGGCTGTCGTCAGGTCGCCGCGGCGGAACTCGAAATCCTTCTCGTCGAGGCGGTAGGAGGCCGCGACGGAAACGCCGTACGGCGTTTCGACGCCGCCAAGGCCGACATAATCGGAGCGGTCGGTCTCCAGGCCGGAATCCGCACCGACATTGACGAGATCATCGGTCGCAAAGGAGTTCTGGCCGGCAATCTGATAGGATTGTCCGAAGATGCCGTGCAGTTTGTAGCCGCTGTCGAACGTCCCGGTATACTGGATGCCGACATTGGCGCGGGTGCCGCCTTCGACGCGATCGTAGCCCGAGAATTTATCGCGATCGAACAGCGAGGTGGCGTCGAAGACGAAGCTCTGCGCATCCTCGTTCGGCAGCCGGCCGGCGAGCTGCTCGTCGGGGCGGGCATAGATCTGCGCGATCGGTTCGAGAATATGGGTGCTGTTCTCCGTCGTCATCAGGATCGGATAGCGCAGCTCCAGCCCGGCGGTGAACATCGAGCGGGTGGCGGAATTGTCGTCGAGGTAGTTGCCGGCATAGGGAACGCCGTTGGCATTGACCGGACTGTCCATGTTGAGCGCGAAAGCATCGCCGCGCGCGGCCAGAAGCGGCGTGATCACCAAGCCGGTCGGCGTAACATAAGTGCGCTTCCACTGCAGTTCGGCCGTCAGGCGCGAGGTCTGTCCCTTCAGGCCGCGGAAGCGGTCGAAGCCATCGACGGTATAGAAGTCGTCATGGGTGCGCGAAATATTCGTCAGGTTGACATCGGCCGACAATTCGCCGCCGGCAAGCGGCTGCGGCGCCACATAGTGGTAGTCGAGCGACGGATAGACGATCGCCTGCTGCTTTTCGGCCGTGTTCTTCCGATCGGCATCCTGGACGTCGAAATAGAACGCCCGCATATCGAAATAATTGCGTTTCCCAAGTCCCGTCAGGTAGATCTGGTTCGTGCGATCCGTGCCGGTGAAATCCCGCAGCTTGTAGGTTTTCGAGAAATTGTTGTCGCTCTGCACCATGACGTCCCAGCCGAACGTCCAGCGCGGATTGATGCGGAATTCGGCCTTCGAGGCAACCATGGCACGCTGACCGGCTTCGGCATCGCTGGTGCCGGAGCTGAAATTGTCCGGCTTTGCCTGGTCAATGCCGGCGACGCGCAGAATATGTGTGCCGTTTTCGAAGCGCTGGCGGAATTCGCCTTCGACGAGGAAGCCCTGGGCGGTGTAGCCGGTGGTGGTGACCGTCGCGTCCATGCTCGGCGAGATCACGTAATAATAAGGAATTGAAAGACCGAAACCGAGATTCTGCGACAGGCTCATCGTCGGGAAGAGAAAGCCCGACTTGCGCTTCACCGTATTGTCGGGGACCTCGATGAACGGCAGGAAGGCGATCGGATAGCCGAGCAGCTCGAAGCGCGCACTTTCCAGACGGATCGTGTGGGTCACGCCGTTCTGGATCACGCGCTTGGCCTTGACCTGCCAGAAAGGCGCACGCTTCGGGTCTTCGGCGCAGGGAAGGCAGGCGGTGTAGACGCCCTTATTGAGAATCATCATCGTGCCGCCGACACGCTGGCCGCTTTCGGCGACGATACGCGTATTGTCGGAGGTTTCGATGCGCAGTGAGTTCAGGAACCCGTCGGCGAAATTGTCGGTCACGTCTAGGTTGTCGGCATAGATGCGGTTGCCGTCCGGGCTGACCATCTCGACATTGCCGAGCGCCATCATCCGGCCGGTCTTCTGATTGTACTCGACCTTCTGCGCGACCATTTTATAGCCGCCATAATTGATCTGCACGCCACCGACCGCCGACACCAGGTCGGCGTCACGGTTATAGACGAGTTCATTGGCCGAAAGCAGAAGCTTGGCCTCTTCAGGAATCTTCTTCGCTATATTTTGTTCGGGCGCGCTGGCCTGGCCGTAGGAGGCCGGAGCGCTGCCGAAATAGGAACATGAAGCCGCACTGACAAGCAGGGCAACCAACTGTTTACTAAAATACTTGCGGTCGCCTGCCGCCACTAGCCGTCCTCCTGATGAAGCAGAATAGTCGCACCCAAGGCCAGCGCGACGACCACCGGTATCCACGTCGCCACGAAGGGGGGCACGACTCCACTGCTTCCGAATGCCTTTACAAGCACGGTGATGACATAAAGCACGAAGCCCGAAAGGATGCCACCCAGAATCACGGAGCGGGATTGGTTGAACCGGCTAAATTTTAGGGACACTGTTGCAGCAATGAAAGTCATCGCCACCAGCAGCAGTGGCTGGGACAACAAAGAGTTGAATTGCGTCTCCAGCGCCTTGGTCGAGATACCGAAGGATTTGGCTGCGGCAATGCGGTTGGAAAGGTCAAAGAAACCAATTGTTTCCGGCGCCGTCAGCCGCTCCTGGACGAAGTCCTGTTTCAGATTGGTGCGAAGTTGAACCGAAGCTTTACGCACGGGGATTTCGCCAGGCTTGCGCTCTACAACGTTGTTAAGTTGCCAGTAACCATCTTCCAATTTCGCCGTCGCGGCATCCTGTCTCAGAATGACCTGACCGCTTGAATCGAAATGGATCAGCACGGCGTCGATCAGCTTGGTTCCGTTCTCCTGAACCGTGTGGGCGCCGATGATGACGTCGTCCCGGCCGCTGATCTGGCGCAGCCACGGAATCTGCGGCGCCTTGCGCAGAACCGCGTTCTCGCCGCGCCAGTCGGATTCGACGAGCAGCGCCTGGCGCTGTCCCCAGGCGGCAAGCGGGTTGAGCGCCGTCATCGTCAGTATGCCGAGCAGCAGCGAGCCGGCGATGAAGGGGGACATGAACTGCCAGACCGAAATGCCGGCTGCACGCGTGACGACGAGCTCATATTTGCGGTTGAGCCCGATCAGCACCGTCATGCCGACGAACAGCGCGATGAAGGGGACCGTCTGCTGCAGGATGAGGGGCAGGCGCACGGCGGTCATCAGGATGCCGCCGCCGATCGTATAGCCGGGCAGGCCGGACATGCGGCCCGCCGTCTCGCTGAAATCGAGAAGGAAGGAAATCGCCGAGACGCCGATCAGGAACCAGCCCATCGTCACCAGGTAGCGGCGAAAGAAATAACGCGACAATGTCCCGAACATCATTGGGCGGCATCCCTGCCGGTCCTGCCGGTAGCCGCAAGCAGCCTTTCCTGCATCCGTCTCCAGAAAGACGACATCCGGTCGCGAACGAACGAAGGCATGGCCAGTCGTTTGTGCAGGCCGAGGAAGACGATCGAGACGATGCTGCTGACGATCGGTATGGCATAGAGAACGACGATATATTCAGGGTCGGTGTCGATCTGATTGGCCGCGTAGAAGGCCGCCCATCTGAGCGCGAAGGCATAGGCGAGGGCGCTCACCATCGGATGCAGCCGCGCTTCGCGGTGCGAGCGCGCATCGCCGGCAATCGCCAGCGAAAACAGCGCGAAGACGACAGGCAGGACCCAGTCCGTCAGCCGCCGATGCAGTTCGGCGCGATAGCTCTGCGGCCGGATCGTATAGTCCTTGTCGGCCGGGTCCGGATTGATCAGGAACCACAGGTCACGGTCGCTGGCGCGCAGCGTCGCCTGGCCGCGATTCTCGGTCATATCGGAGAGGTCGAAGGAGTAGGAATCGAAATTGATCACCGAGACGTTGCCGTCCGGCGTTTTGCGGTGCACTTCGCCCTGATGCATGATCAGCGTCGTGCCCGTATCGTCGACGGCGCCTTCCTTCGCATAATAGATCAGCTCGTAGGCCGGGTCGCGCTCGTCGGCGACGAAAAGGCCCTTCAGCATGCGGCCGGCCATCCGCTTCGAGATCTGCACATAAAGGCCTTCATCAAGCTTGCGGAAGGTCTTCTCTTCGATCACCGAAGAGAGCAGGTCGGCATAGGTCTCGGCGATCATCTGGCGCACGACGGTCTTTGCGCGCGGCTCGACGACGTTATCGACGAAGAAGGAAAAGAGGCTGACGACGGCGGCAAGCAGCAGGATCGGGCGGATCAGCACGCTGCGCCGCGCCCCGGCCGCGTCGATGACGGTCAGCTCGGAATCGTTGTTCATCGTCGTCAGCGTCTGGGTGATGGCGATGACGAGGGCGAAGGGCAGGACAACAGGAATGATCGACGGCAGGATCATCGTCGCGAGCTTGGCGAACGAACCGATCGACTGGCCGCTGTCGGTGACCAGGTTGATTCGCTGCAGAACCTGAGTCGTCCAGATGATCGCCAGAACGGGCAGGAGCGCCACGAGAAACATCTGGCCGACGCGCCGCAATATGTATGTCTCGAGTAATTTCATGCCTGCCCTTGAAAGCACCTGCACGCCCAAACGGCTTTGCAGGAGAAACCCTCTACGCTCTTTGTCGCCGTATTGCGACAAGCTGGTGTCAAAAATTCATTCAATTTTCAGAATTTTTTTGATGCTGTTGCGACTCGGTTAACGCCAGCAACGCGGCGAAGACGACAAGCGAGGAAAGCCATCCGAGAACGACGTCGGAAAGGTAGTGCGCGCCGAAGGATAGCCGCATCGCAGGCGTCAGAATAGAGATCGCCGCCAGGGGTGCTGCCACCGCATACCGCAAGGATTTCGGCACGAAAAGCAGCAAACAGAAAAGCCAGCCGGCGCTCGCGGCCTCGCCAGAGATGAACGAACAGTTCGAAACGCATTTTCCGGCAAGCGAACCGGCCTCGACGAAATGCAGCGCGCCGCCGAAAATGTCCGTCTGTATCGGCCGCGGCCGGCCCCAATGTTCCTTCAGCACGACATTGACGAGCAGCACCGGTCCGATCAGCAGCGTTCCCAACGCCACTTTCAGCTTGCGCGCCCGTTCGGCCTTGAAGGTCGCGCCATGCTGCTGGTAGCATTCGATGAATTTCCACACCATCACGATGGCCACCACATAGGGCAGGCGGAAGAAGATGGTGCGCAGCAGGTCGAAGTTCCCCGAGTCGCGATAAGGAAAGCCGCCGCAGATGCTTCCGGCCGCTGCCGTCGGATCGCAATCCGTGGCCAGAAAAAAAAGCTGGGAAAAATAGATGTCTATCCCGGGAAAGGCGCGGAAGACGGCAAGCAGCGCCCACCACACCCAGAACAACAGCATGAATGCACCGAAAGTCGTTTTAGGCAGGCGGACTACTGGCCCCCGCGGGCGATTTTTCGAAAAAACTGTCAACGCGAATATCTATGAAACTGACGAAAACATGAGGGCCGTGATGGCCGTGGGCGACCATAACAATTGTCGCAAGCCATTGACAGACCCGCCAAACGCGAAATTATCCGCCGGGAACGGATTTCAAAGAATCCCTGCGGAGAAGACATGTCAGCAAAGTTCGAAATCTCATTTTCAAAATCGGTAAAGCTCACCGGCGGCCTGGCGATCCTGCTGAAGACCGGCGAAGCCGACAGCGCTGCCGGCGCCGAAACAGTCGATCCGGCGGGCGTGATCGCCAAGGCCGCCAGGATCTCCAGATTCTCCGCGAAATCCATGAGCGCGCTCGATATCGTCGCCCCGGAAGGCGCATCCGTCGAGCGCATCGTCGTCATCGGGCTCGGCAAGGCCGCCGACCTCACCGCCCATGACTGGCTGAAGGCCGGCGGCAGTGCGGCAGCGAAAATCAAGAATACCGACAAGGCTGCCGTGTTCATCGACGTGCCTGGCCTTCAGACGAGCGTGCGGGCAGCCGCCGATTTCGCGCTCGGCATGCTGCTGCGCGCCTATAGTTTCGATAGCTACAAGACGAAGAAGAGCGACGACGAGGAAAAGGCGGGGAAATCCGTGAAGGTGACGATCGTCACCGCCGATCCGGCCGGCGCCAAGAAGGCGTTTTCCGATTCCGAAGCCATTGCCGGCGGCGTCAATCTTGCCCGTGACCTCGTCAACGAACCGCCGAACGTGCTCGGCCCCGTCGAATTCGCCGCCAAGGCGAAGGAGCTGGAAAAGCTCGGCGTCGAAGTCGACATCCTGACCGAGAAGGAAATGCGCCGTTTCGGCATGGGCGCCCTTCTCGGCGTTGCCCAGGGCTCCGTGCGCCCGCCGCGCCTGGCGGTCATGCAGTGGAAAGGCGGCAAAGCCAAGGATCGTCCCATCGCCTTCATCGGCAAGGGTGTCGTCTTCGATACCGGCGGCATTTCGATCAAGCCGGCCGCCGGCATGGAGGACATGAAGGGCGATATGGGGGGTGCGGCAGCCGTCACCGGCCTCATGCATGTGCTCGCCGCCCGCAAGGCCGCCGTCAACGCCGTCGGCGTCATCGGCCTGGTCGAGAACATGCCTGACGGCAACGCCCAGCGTCCTGGCGATATCGTCACTTCGATGTCCGGCCAGACGATCGAGGTGATCAATACCGATGCCGAAGGCCGCCTCGTGCTCTGCGATGCCCTCTGGTACTGCAACGATCGTTTCAAGCCGCAGTTCATGATCAATCTCGCCACGCTGACCGGCGCCATCGTCGTGGCGCTCGGCAGTGGGCATGCCGGCCTGTTCTCCAATGACGACCAGCTTTCCGCCCAGCTGACGGCAGCCGGCCTTTCCACAAACGAGAAGCTCTGGCGCATGCCGCTCGGCAAGGATTACGACAAGCTGATCGACAGCAAGTTCGCCGACATGAAGAATACCGGCGGCCGGCAGGCCGGCTCGATCACCGCGGCGCATTTCATCAAGCGCTTCGTACAGGACACGCCCTGGGCGCATCTCGACATCGCCGGCACGGCGATGGGCTCGCCGCAGGACGAGATCAACCAGTCCTGGGGTTCCGGTTTCGGCGTGCGCCTGCTCGACGAGCTCGTTCGCGCCCATTATGAAGCCTGATGACGGACGTTCTCTTTTATCATCTGACCGAAACCAGGCTGGAAGACGCGCTTCCGCCGCTGATCGACAAAAGTGTCGAGCGCGGCTGGCGCGTCGCCGTCCAGACGCGTGAGCCGGCGCGGCGCGATGCTCTCGACGCGCATCTCTGGACGTTTCGCGAGGAGAGTTTTCTGCCGCACGGCACCGACGAGGGCGATTTCGCCGAAAGCCAGCCCGTGCTTTTGACGGTGACCCCAGGCAATGCCAATGCTGCGACCGTGCGTTTCATCATCGACGGCGCCGAGCCGCCGCCGGTCGATGCCTATGAGCGCGTTGTCTTCATGTTCGACGGCCACGACCAGGCGCAACTGGAGGCCGCCCGGGCGCAATGGAAGAAGCTGAAAGGCGAGGGGCATAACCTCACCTATTGGCAACAGACGCCGGAAGGGCGGTGGGAGAAGAAGGCTTGAGCGTGTCACCGCGGCGGTGGCGCGTTACCGCGTCAAGCCTTTGTCGTCGTCGAGATTGGTGAGGATATTGAGCGGCACGATTCCCCCGGCACTTTCCGAGGCTTTGAGTGCCTCCACGGCCAAAACCCGATCTCCATTCGGACTGACGAACGCAAAAGCCCATGCCCGCTCGGCAAAATGTTCAGCGGCATTTCCGTCCAGCCCGCCAGGCGTTCGGCATAATGAGCTTTGAGGATCTGGGGATCGGCGGCGCTGTCGAGATTGCGCGCCAGGATGCGCATGGATTTCTGGCCGAACTGGGCTTCCAGCTGGTCCAGCACCGTTCTGGCCGCTCGCCAGTCCTGCGCCTGGGTCGCCAAACCGAACGAATATTCCTCCGATCGGGAAATGCCCGGCGCATCGGCAGGCATGACGGGCTGTTCGTCCGAACATGCGGCGATGCCGAGAACCGGCGCCAGGAGGGCGCCGATTGTCAGCCTACGAAAAACCTGACCCTTGCGGCGGGTCTTGCTGCTCATGCGGAGCCCCCGAAACAACTGTCATAAGCCTGCAAAAGTCCAAGATGGCGTCCCAAAGCCGCCAATGGCTCAGTCGTGGAACGCGTCCACGAATTTCCGCTTGCCGAGCATGAAGGCGTCGGCGACGTGGCGCAGCGGCGCCAGATCCACATCGGAGGTGCCGGCTTTGATGATTTCGGCAAAGCGGCGGTAGAGGGAGGGATATTCCTGCTCCGGCTCGGCAAAGGTCAGCGTGCCGTCGATGGAAAGCTTGGCGCCGCCTTCGGCGAGAACCATCTGGCCAGCCGCCGTCTCCGCGACGATGTCCCAGCTCTGCTTGCCGGTCTGGCGCCAGTCGAATTCGGCATGAACCGGCAGGCCGCCGGCATCGCGGAAACGAATGTCGGACGCGATGGGCGCATCGCGGTTTTCAGGAAATTCGAGCACGGCCTCAGTGATGAAGATCGGTCGCGGCAGGATATGGGTGACGATCGACAGCGCGTTGATGCCGGGATCGAAAACGCCGAGGCCGCCGGCCTGCCAGATCCAGTCCTGGTTCGGATGCCAGTGGCGTACATCTTCTTTCCAGATCACATGCACGCTTTTGATCGTTGTCGAAGCCAGAAACGCCTTGGCGGCCTCGACGGCCGGCGCATAGCGCGAATGCCAGCTGGCAAACAGCGACGCGCCCTGCTGGCTCGCAAGCGCCTCGAGATCGGCGACTTCGCTGAGCGTTGCGCCGGGCGGCTTTTCCAGGAAGACGTGCTTGCCGGCGACGAGCGCCTTATAAGCCGCTTCGTAGCGATACTGCGGCGGCATGCAGAGCGACACCGCATCGATCGATGGCTCGGCGTCGAGCATCGCCTCGATCGTCGTATAGCTGTTGATGCCTTCGACCGTGCCATGACGGCTTGCCGTGGCGACGAGCTTGAAATCGGCGTTCTTGGCGATGGAAGGGAGGTGCTGGTCGCGGACGATCTTGCCGACGCCGACGATGGCGAGGTTGATAGGAGACATGGTTTCGCTCGAGCCTGTAAAAAGTATGATTTATTGCGCTTCTTTTAGCAGAAAGGAGAGCGCCGACAAGCTCTCCCCCTTCATTCTATTCTATCCTACCGCATGATGGCCCGTCTTACCGCATGATAGTTTGGCGAAGGAAGCTGTAACCCATGGCCGCGCGGGCGGCGCGCTCCTCGGAATTGCCGTCGCCGCCATGCCCGCCCGAGCCGAATTCATGGAAGAGCGGCCGGTGTCCGGCTTCCTCCAGCCGCGCGGCGAAGCGGCGCGCATGCGAGGGATGCACCCGGTCGTCATTGGCCGAGCTTTCGATATAGATCGGCGGGTAGCTGCTCTCGGTCGCCGGCCTGACATTGTGAAGCGGCGAGTAGCCGAGCATGAAATCCCTGTCCGCTGATATCTCCGGATCGCCATATTCGTCCATCCAGGCCTGCCCGGCGCTGAACAGGTGGAAGCGTGTCATGTCGAGCACTGGCACCTGGCACCAGACGGCGCCGAAATCGTCCGGGTAACGCGTCAGCATCACGCCGGTCAGCAGGCCGCCATTGCTGCCGCCCTGGCAGGCGATCCGCGACGGCACGGTGTAGCCGCGGGCGACAAGATCGCGGGCGATGGCGACGAAATCGGCAAACGCCCTGTCTCGCCCCTGCCGCTTGGCGCTGCGATACCAGTCGGGCCCGAATTCGCCGCCGCCGCGGATATAGGCCTGCACATAGGCGCCGCCCTGCTCCAGCCAGCGTCCTGTCACGCCGGAATAGGTTGGCGACAGCGAAACATCGAAGCCACCATAGCCGTAAAGCAGCACCGGCAGCGCGCCCTTGGTCCATTGCTTCGGCAGGACCAGCCGATAGGCAACCCTGGTTCCGTCCTCGGAAACCGCCTCCAGCAGTTCGGACGACATGCCGGTCGCATCGAAATAGCTGGGTGCCGCGGCGATGAAAATCGGCTCGGCCTGCTTGCTGCGGTCCGACAGCTCGAGTCGGTAACAGGCCGGAGGCTGCAGGAAGCCCTGGCCGATGATGCAGAGCGTATCGTCGCCAAGATGCAGATCCGCATAGAGCGGCCTGAAATGAGCCGTCTGCATGTCCGCCGGCAGCGCGATCTCGCGCTGTTCGGCATCGGGCTTCGTCAGATCAAGCACCATCAGACGCGGGCGCAGCCGATCGGAGATGATGAAGACGCACCACTCGCGCATCAGCATCAGCTGCGAGATCGACTGGCCCTCGCCAGGCTGAAACAGGATCCGCTCCGGCCCGAGCGGATCTGTCTCCGAGCCCGGATTGAAGCGCTGCAGCACCAGGCTGCCGGTGGGCACGCGTTCATCGGTCTTTGCCCGCCAGAGGCAGTGATCGCGATTGAACTGAAAGTCCGATTCCTTGGGCAGATCGATGCGCCGCTGCGTGCCGTCGTCGGCGGTCAGGAAGGCGCTGGCCACGCCGATCTCATGGGCGGCGACGAAAATGTCGATCACGCCCGCATGCGCCGAAGCGCCCGACTGGGCGGGGTCGATGACGAGTTTGGAGGCATAGACGTCCTCGTCGGCGGCTTCGAACATGATCGCGGCCTCTTCCGGCCGCTGGCCGCGCTTCAATCGCCGCCCGACGCGCGGCCATCCGGAACGGGTCGCCGAAAATCGGTCGATGGAGCCGAAATAGCAGATCTCGTCGCGGCTCAGCCAGTTGGCATGCGATCGTGCGGCCGGCGTATCGAAACCGCCCTCGACGATCTGTTTGCTCTCGGCGTCGAATTCGAGCAGTCGGAGAAGATCGGAGCCGCCGTCCGAAAGGGTGAGCAGCACCCGGGTCGGCTCCCACGGGCAGGTGACGGCGCCGCGCCAGTTCCAGCGCTTGCCTTCACTGACGCAGAAGGCATCGAGATCGAAGACCGGCTCCCAATCGGCATCCGGCCGCGGCTCCTGGTCTTCAGGCAGACGGAGCCAGACGCCGAGCGGATTGTCCTTGCTCTGCCGGAAATCGAACAGCCAGCCGCCGCGGCGTATCGGCACGATCAGCCGGTCCTGCCGCTCGATCAGCGCCTTGATCGCATCGCGATCCCGGGCGAATTCAGCTGTTCTGAGTGCCGCGTCCGAAACCCGGTTATATCCGTCGATGAACTGGCGGGTGCGCGGATCGTCGTCCGTTTCGAGATGAAGGTTCATAGCTGACCTGCCGGCTCCTGTTTCGCGTCTTTTCAGACGCTGTAGCATTTTGAATTGTGCAGGAGCCAATATTTCGCAGAGTTAGGGCGAAATTGGCGCAGGCCGCGTCAGGCCGAGATGCTCGCGAAGGGTTGAGCCGCCATATTCCCTGCGGAACAGGCCGCGCTCCTGCAGGATCGGCACCACCAGCTGCGTGAAGTCTTCCAGGCCTCCGGGGAAGAAGGGCGGCATGACGTTGAAGCCATCGGCGGCGCGGCTGTCGAACCATTGCTGCATCCTGTCGGCGATTTCGACCGGCGTGCCAAGGACGATATGATGGCCGCGGCCGGCGGCGACGCGCAGCGCCAGCTGCCGGATGGTCAGATCCTCGCGCCTTGCCAGCGCCGTCAGCAGTTCGGCGCGGCTGCGCAACTGATCTGAGATCGGCAGATCGGGCAGGGGGCCGTCGAGATCGTATTCGGCCAGGCTGTGGCCGATGCGTTCTTCCAGAAGCGGCATGGCGCTTTTGATGTCCGTCCACCTGTCGAGTTCTGCAAGTTTGTCCGCGGCTTCCTTGGCCGTGCGGCCGATTACCGGCAGAAAACCAGGCATGACGGCGACGTCGTCCGGCTGGCGCCCGAAACGAGCGACACGCTCCTTGAGGCTTCTGTAAAAAGCCTGCGCCTCTTCGAGGCTCTGCTGCGCGGTGAACACCACGTCGGCGGTGCGGGCGGCAAGATCCTGGCCCGGTCCGGACGAGCCGGCCTGGATCAGGATCGGGCGGCCCTGCGGTGCACGCGGAATATTCAGCGGACCCTTGACGGAGAAATACTTGCCCTTGTGATCGAGGACACGGAGCTTGGCCGGGTCGGCGTAGACGCCGCTCTGCTTGTCCTTGACGAAGGCATCGTCGTCCCAGCTGTCCCAGAGCCCGCGCACGACGTCGACAAATTCCTCGGCCACGGCGTAGCGCTCGTCATGCTCGGGATGGGCTTTGGAGAAATTGTTCGCCGTGCGGGCATAGGAGGTCGTGACGATATTCCAGGCGGCGCGGCCATGGCTCAGATGGTCGATCGAGGCGAAGGCGCGGGCGGTGTGGTAGGGCTCGCCGTAGGTCGTCGAAGCCGTTGCCGCCAGGCCGATCTTGTCGGTCACCACGGCCAGCGCCGAAAGCAGCGTCAGCGGTTCGAAACGGGCGATCGTCGAGGGATGCGCATCGATGCCGCTGGTCAATCCATCGGCCAGGAAGACCATATCGAATTTCGCCGCTTCAGCGATCTCAGACACGCGCTTCAACAGGTTGAAATTCTCGCTTCCCGCCTCGGCGTTAGGATGACGCCAGCCGGATACGTGGTGGCCTGCCCCTTGCAGGAACAGGCCCAGATGGATTTCTCTCTTGCGGGTCATGGCAAAATCTTTCGTCAAACGAGGTCTTGGGCGGCGTCTTGGTTGAGCAGCGCCAGGAGTTGGGCAAGGTCGGCGGTGCTGTGCATTGTCCGGACGAGCGAGGGGATGTCGGCGAAGGCCTGATGACGACCGGTCGCGCCACGAAATTTTTCCGTCGGATTGGTCAGCCCCGGCAGGCCGTCGAAACGGCGCTGTATCGTGCTGCCGTCGGCAAGCGCGATATCGACGATCACGAAGCGGGTCTGTGGATCGCTCGACATGCGCGGCGCGGCCTCGTCATGGCGGCGGCCGGTGCGCTTGGCGAGCGCCATCAGACGTGGCTCGACCGGCTGCCCGTCAAAGTGATCGAGCCGCAAGGCGCCGTCGATCAGGGCCGCCGCGAACACATATTCCGGGCTGAAGCGGGCCTCGATCCCGTTGGTGGGCTCGCTCACCACCAAGGCTGCATCGGCACCGGGGGGATAGGTGAAGGTGATGCGCTCGATTGCGTCTGCGCGCAGGCCTTCGCGGTTGAGGTCGATGCCGAGAGAAGCGACCGGATGGCTGGCGGTGCAGCAGGGATAGGCCTTCAGCGTCAGCCCGGGCGCGACGATCTGCCAGGGTGAGCCCCAGTTCTCGGTCAAGGCGGACAGGCGTTCCGCGCCGAAGGCAAAAACCGAATGGAAGCCGACCGGATTGTCGAGAAAATCGGACGCGCCGCCAAAACCCGCCGCAGCCAATCGCGCCGACAACAGACCGGATCGCGCCGCCATGCCGGCATGAAATGGTTTGGCGTCCTTGCCGAACTGCAGCCGCAGGCCGGAGGACTGCGTTGCTGCAAGGCCCAGTGCAATGGTGGTCTCGTCCGCAGAGGCGCGCTTGAGATGGGCAATTGCGGCTGCCGCGCCCATCGTGCCGAGCGTTGCCGTGGCATGGAAACCCTTCTCGTAGTGTTTCGAGCCGAGCGACAATCCCAGCCGCGCCATGGCTTCGAGCCCGACGATATAGGAGGCGACCAGCGCCTCCGCGGAAAACGCGCGCCCGGCGGCCAACGCCAGCAGCGCCGGAACGATCACCGTCGTTGGATGGCCACGTACGCTTGCATGCACGTCGTCATAGTCGAGCACATGACCGGCATAGCCGTTGACGACCGCAGCCGCCAGCGGATCGGTTCGGCGCGGGCTTCCAATCAGGATCGCCTCACCCGGCAGATCGGCGCCGACGGCATCGGCCAGAAGGCCGGTCGTCTTGTCGCGGGCGCCGGCAATCGCGCAGGCGAGAAAATCGATGATCGCCAGGCGGGCCGCGTCCATCGCCGCGGGATCCTTCGACGGGTCCGAGGAGATGATCGCCTGCGCGAATGCCGAGGTTAGCGGTGCGAATGTTCTCGTCATGACAATATCCTAGATGCCTTCGCCGCGCTCCATTCCGCGCCCGCCGGCTAGGCCGCCGACGAATTGGCGGATACGGGGATTGTCGAACGTATGGAATATTTCTTCGGGGGAGCCGTGATCGACGATGCGTCCGTTCTCGGTGAAGACGACGGTGTCGCTGATCTCCTCGGCGAAGCGCATTTCATGGGTCACCAGGATGCTGGTCATGCCGTCGCGGATGAGGTCGCGGATCACCCACAGCACTTCGCCGACAGTCTCGGGGTCGAGCGCCGAGGTCACTTCGTCGAACAGCACCAGTTCCGGCTTCATCGCCAGCGCGCGGGCAATCGCCACGCGCTGTTGCTGGCCGCCGGAAAGCTGGCCGGGATAGGCGCCTGCTTTTTCGGAGAGCCGCACCTTTTCAAGCAGTTCGCGCGCAAGTTTTTCTGCCTTGTCCCGCGCGACGCCGAGGATGCGGGTCGGGGCCAACACGATATTGTCCAGAACCGTCAGGTGAGGAAAAAGATTATATTGCTGAAAGACGATGCCGACGCGCTTGCGCAGCGCAATGCGCTCGCTTTCCGTGGCCAGCTGGTCGACGCGGGTGCCGCCGACCGTGATGCGGCCGCGCTGCGGCGTCACCAGTGCGTTGATGCAGCGCAGGATCGTCGACTTTCCCGAGCCGGATGGGCCGATGATGGAAACCGCATTGCCTCTGTTGACGGTCAGTTCGATGCCCCTCAGCACCTCGGTCTGACCGAAGGAAAGGTGCACGTCTTCCAGTCGCACGATCGTGTCGTCGCTTTTTGCGTTCATCGTCTCAAATCCTGGAGGCCGCGTTGAAGCGCCGCTCGAGGCGTCGGGTCAGGCGGGCGATCGGGTAGCAAAGCGTGAAAAAGGCGGCCATCACCACGATATAGGCGATGATCGTGAAATCGAGCCGGCGCACCGCCGTGCTGGCATCGGTTGCCGCATGTAAGAGTTCATGCACGCCGACCAGCGAGGCAAGCGACGTGCCCATGGTGATGGAGGCCAATATGTTCATCCATGGCGGCAGCGAGCGCCGCAGGCATTGCGGTAGAATGATCCAGCGCAGCGCTTGGCTGCGAGAAAAACCAAGCCCTTTTGCCGCTTCCCATTGCGTGGTCGGGATGGAAAGGATGGCGCCACGGGTGATTTCGGCCACATAGGCGCTGGCCGGTATGGCAAGCCCGATCACCGCCTTCAGCCAGTCGGGGAAGGGCAGGTAATTGCCGAACACGACGATCTCGAAGGGAAAGATGTAAGTCGTGGCGAAAATCAGCACGAGATGCGGGGCATTGCGGAAGGCCTGCACATAGGCGACGACCGGGTAGCGCACCGGCCTGTAGGGCACCAGTTGAAGAATGCCGAATATGATTCCGACCATTGTTCCGAGTGTCATCGCGCTGAGGCTGATGACGACGTTCATCAGGAAACCGGAGGCGAGATACGGGATCCACTCCGCCAGTTCGCGCCCCAGGGTGAGATCGGCCAGCGACCAAAGGAGAATGACGGCCGGGAGTGCTGCGAAGCCGATATTGCGCAGCAGGTGGCCGCTCTTGCGCGGCTCGGAAAGCGCCACCGTCGTCATAGGCCATATCCCGGAACGGCGAGCTTGCGTTCCACCCACAGGCCGACGCGGGCGATGACGAGATTGATGATGCTGAAGAACAGCAGGATGACGATCATCAACGACAACACATTGTCGCGCTGTGTCCACACCATGATCGAGGCATAGGTAATCTCGCTGACCGCGATCGCATTGCCCACCGTCGTCAGTTTCACCAGGTTGATGAGGTTGTTGATCATCGCCGGCAGCGACGCCCGGAACGCCAGGGGAATTTCGACGTAACGAAGGATCTGCAGCTTGCTGAAGCCGATGCCGCGCGCCGCTTCCACGGTCGAGGCCGGAACCGCTTCGATGCCGGCGCGGATCGCCTCGGCATGCAAGGCGGCAATGTGCAGCCCGACCACCGCCACCACCCAGAAGAACGGCGTCAACGGATTGTTCTGCGCGCCGCCGACAAGGTTCGACACGAAGGTATTGAGGACGAGGAAGCTGAACATCAGTTGCACCAGCGTCGGCGTGTTTCGGGTGATCTCCACGAAGGCGCGCACCGGCGCCGAGAGCCAGAGCCTGCCTGATGTCAGGCAGGCAGCAAACAGCAGTCCGGCAATCAGGCTGACCGGGATCAGTAAGGCGATCAGATAGAGCGTGGTTATGAAACCGTCACGCCATATCTCAGCCTCGTAGCCGGTTGCCAGAAACTCGTAATTCAGGCCGAGCCTGTTCGTCAGGTCGACAAACAGGCTGGTTATGCCGCTATTCCACATGTCGATCTACCAGTGCGCGCGCCGTCTTATTTGCTGGCTGACAGGGTGTTGCGCTCCTGCTCGAGATATTCGGTGTTGCTGAGCCTGTTCGCCTTGGCAAACTCCAGCAGCTTTCCGGAGGTATGAAGCTGCCGGATCGTCTTATCGAGTACCTCGGCCGTTTCCTTTTCGCCTTTTCGAACCCAGATGACGGAATCGGACGGGATCAGTTCCGTCGGGAAGAGAATGGCGTAGTCCTTCCAGTCCTCAGGGCGATCCTGCAGCAGCAGGCCAAGGGTTGCGCCGACATGCACCGCGACCACGCAATTGCCCCCCTGCAGCGCCAGCAGCGACTCCGGCTGGCTCGGCAGGCCTTTTACCTCGGCGCCGTATTTTTCGATCAGCGGCTGGGTGTAGTTCGACCCTTGCGAAACGCAGACCGGCTTTCCCTTGAGATCTGCCCAATCCTTCAGGCCGCTGTCCTTGCGTCCGACGGCGGCACCGCCGCTGCGGTCGTACGGCGTTGGCACCCAGTCGAGGATTTTGGCGCGATCTTCGGTGTATTGCATGTTGGCAATCAGAATATCGACCTTGCCCTGCTGGAGAAACTGCACCCGGTTCGGCGGCGTGACGGTGACGGTCTCGAGTTTGACGCCGAGATCGTCGGCCAGCGCTTTGGCGATATCGAGATTGTATCCCTTCTGCGTTTGCGACGTCGGATCGATATAGCCGAACGGCGCGCCGGACAGGATGACGCCGACGGTGAGGGTGCCGCGGGCTTTAATGCGATCAAGCGTGGCGTCCGCGAATGCCTGCGTTGCGGCCAGCAGCGAAATCGACACGGCGAAAAGCGCCTTTGGCAGAATTTTATGTGACATGTTTGAGCTCCATTACGAAACGAAGGAAGGAAAGACAGGGATGGAAAAGAGAGAGCCGGATGACATCGAAAAGGCCGGCGATGAGGTGGCCGCTTCCGGGATGATCTCGCTCATGCCTCGTCTCCGGATGCACTGAAACCGCCGGCATGAAGAAGAGCCGCGACCGCCTTTCGGCCAATCTCCGCCGCCCTCGCTTCCGGTCGCAGGACCGATGCGGCAAGCGCCCCTTCGTAGACAACAAGCAATTGCTCGCTGACCTCGTCGTGTGTCGGGCCTTGCTGGACAAGCCGCCCGAAGAGTTCGCGAAGAAAGACCTTATGCATGCGCGCCACGTCCTGGATCGCTGCCGAGCCGGGGTTTTCGGTCACCGCAATGAGGAAGGCGCAGCCCCGGAAGCTTTCGCTGCGTGTCTTGTCGGCCAGGCTGTCGAAGATCGCAAAAATGGCCGACGCACCGCTTTTGCCAGCGACCAGTTGCTCCAGCCGATCGCTGACCAAGGCATGGCGGTGACTGAGATAGGTGACGATGAGACCCTCTTTGCCGTCGAAATGACGGTAGAGAGTGGCGCGGGCGATTTTTAATTCCCGTACGATTTCGTCGATGCCGACCAGATAGGTGCCGCGCCGGTAGAAAAGGTCGCTGATCGCATCGATTATTCTTCCGCGGGTCGACAATTGGGCAGTTTTGAAAGGCATCGGTGACCGGTGAGAGAAGGAACGTTCTTTCTCGAAAAGATCACTATCACGATCGTTTTTATAGATTTTATTTTTTCAAATACCTGCGACCTTTGAAAAATCCTCCGCGCGAGACGCCGTTGATTGGCCTCTCGTCTAACGCGTGGTCACGAAATCGGCCGAGGCGACGAGATTGTTCGGCGCCTGCGTCTTCTTGAACTTCAGCGTCACCACCTTGTAGCCTTCGGCTTCGAGTTCCGAGAGCAGGGTCGGCAGCATCGTTGCCGTGCGTTTGTGGATGTCATGCATCAGGATGATGCCGCGGCCGCGCTTGTGCAGCAGGTCCATCGTCCGCTGCGTCACGGAGGCCGGCGTGATGGCGAAATAGTCCTTGCTGTCGATATCGACATCCATGACCACCAGATCCCGCATGGCGATGGCGGCACGCAGCCTGTGGCTTTCGGCAAGATAGGGGAAGCGGAAGAAGGAGACGTCGGTTCCCGTCGCCTTGGTCACCGCCAATTCGCCTTTGATCACCTCGGCCATCGCCGCGTCGAAATCAAGCGAAGTCAGATCGGCGTGGTCATAGGTGTGGCTGCCGATCGTGTTGCCGTCCTCGGCGACCTTGCGGGCCAGCGTCGGATGCATTTCGGCCATTTCGCCGACCATCATGAAGGCGCCCTTGACGCCGAACTGGTCGAGGATTGCCAGCACCTTGTCGGTCCGGCCGGGGATCGGGCCGTCGTCGAAGCTCAGGATCACTTCCTTGTCCTGCAGCTTGAGATCGCCGAGCGAGGAGACCTCCAGCGTCCGTCCGGCCAGATGGTGCCAGCCGGTCATGCGCGGCGGCGCATCGTCGCCGGCATAGGTGAGTTTCCGCTCCGCGGGCGCAATTACCGAGGAGGTCTTGATCGATGTATCCGGAGCCTGTTTGGTGGTGCTGCAGGCGGACAGGGTGGCCGTGAGGGCCATGCAGGACAGAATGAAAAAGCGATACATCGAAAGGGCTCAACAAATCGGTAACGAATGTTGAGACAACCTTTCGAATTATGGTTAACGATTGGTTGATGGTGGCCGGAATTGTGCCGATGCGCGGCACTTCGCCACGCTTTGGACGGAGCATGATGCCGAAAAGTGTCAGCGGTTTTCGGGCGACATCATGCTCTAAGGATGTGGCTATCCCGCCATGGCTTCTTCGTATTCGGCCGAAAGCATCAGCCAGTCTTCCTCGGCGGCAGCCAGCTTGGCCGCAGCCTCGCCGCGCTGCTTTGCTTTCTCGGCCGCCTTGGCGGGCGTCTTTTCGTAAAGGGCGGGATCTGCAAGTTCCGCGTCAAGCGCCTGAATCTGTTTCTCCAGCTTCGCCGTCAAGGATTCGATTTCGTTGATCTTTTTCTTGAGCGGCGTCAGCGAGGCGCGACGTTCGGCATTGAGCTTGCGCTGGTCGGCCTTCGACGTTGCATCCTCAGTCAGCTGCAGCTTTTCTTCTTTTTTTTTACCGGATGTGACGATCAGGTCGCGGTATTCGTCCATGTCGCCTTCGAAGGTCGTCACCGTTCCGCCATTGACCAGCCACAGCCGGTCGACCGTCGCCTCGATCAGATGGCGATCATGCGAGATCAGAATGACGGCGCCTTCGTAATCGTTCAGCGCCTCGATCAGCGCCCGGCGGCTGTCGATATCGAGATGGTTCGTCGGTTCGTCGAGGATCAGCAGGTTGGGCGCATTGAAGGCGGCGAGCCCCATCAGCAGCCGGGCTTTTTCACCGCCGGAAAGATCCTTGGCGGCGGTCGCCATCTTCTCTGTGGCAAGCCCCATCTGGGCGACGCGGGCGCGCACCTTGGGCTCCGGCGCGCCGGGCATCAGCCGGCGCACATGCTCGACCGGCGATTGCTCGGGAATGAGGTCGTCGAGCTGATGCTGGGCGAAGAAACCGATCTTCAGGCTCGGCGCCAGCTTCACTTCGCCGCTTTCCGGCGCAAGCCGGCCGGAGATGAATTTGGCGAAGGTCGATTTGCCGTTGCCGTTCGAGCCGAGCAGGGCGATGCGGTCGTCATTGTCGATGCGCAGGTTGAGGTTCTTCAGGATCGGATTGCCGGGCTCGTAGCCGACGGCGCCGCTCTGGATCGCAACGATCGGCGAGGCCGGCTGCTTTTCCGGCTCGGGAAAGGTGATCGGCTGTACGTGGTCCTCGATGACAGCGGCAACCGTTCCCATGCGCTCGAGCGCCTTGACGCGCGATTGCGCCTGCCGGGCCTTGGAAGCCTTGGCCTTGAACCGGTCGATGAAGCCCTGCAGATGTTTGCGCGCCGCATCGTTCTTGGCCTTGGCCTTGGTCTGCAGCTCGTCGGCTTCCGCTTTCTGCCGCTCGAACTGGTCGTAGCCGCCGCGATAGAAGGTCAGCTTCTTCTGGTCGAGATGGACGATTGCGTTGACTGCGTTGTTCAGGAGGTCGCGGTCGTGGCTGATGATGATGACGGTGTGCGGATAGCGGCGGACATAGTCTTCCAGCCACAACGTGCCTTCGAGGTCGAGATAGTTTGTGGGTTCGTCGAGCAGCAGCAGGTCCGGCTCGGAAAACAGCACGGCGGCAAGCGCCACGCGCATGCGCCAGCCGCCTGAGAAGGAAGAGGCGGGGCGGGCTTGCGCCGCCTGGTCGAAGCCGAGGCCGGCAAGAATGCTCGCGGCGCGCGCCTCGGCCGAATGCGCGTCGATATCGACAAGGCGCATCTGGATTTCGGCGATGCGGTGCGGATCGGTCGCCGTTTCCGCCTCGGCCACGAGGGCCGCGCGTTCCTTGTCGGCTGAAAGCACGATCTCGATCAGGGATTGCTCGGTCGCCGGTGCTTCCTGCGCCACCTGGCCGATGCGCGCCGCCTTGGGGATCGACACCGATCCGGTCTCCGAGCCGAGGTCGCCGGTAATGACGCGAAACAGCGTGGACTTGCCGGCGCCGTTGCGCCCGACCAGCCCCGCCTTCGTGCCCGAAGGCAGCGAAATGCTGGCATTGTCGAGAAGCAGGCGCCCGGCAATGCGGGCGGAAATATCGGTGAGCGTGATCATGGCCGGCGTTTTGGCTGAAAGCGCCCGCCAAGGCAAGAGCACTTATCCCTACGCCAAGCTTGCTTGTGCGCTGACAAGCTTGCTTGTCCCACGGCAAGCTTGCTTGTCCCACGGCAAGCTTGCTTGTCCGTCCGGCGGCGCGCTGTCCGCGCCTTCAGTGGCCGAAAGCCTGCACCGGCTGGCGGGGGTTCGTCTGCGCGGCGAGAAGCGCCACGCGGGCATTGGCCTGCAACTGTCCGGGCGTTGCCGCGTCCGTGCTGAGTGCGACGCCGACCGAGATGGTCAGCCTGCCGCGATCGGCCCTGTCGGAGGTCGCGAAGACCAGATTGTCATCGACGGAAGCACGAAGGCGCTCGGCGATCGTCATCGCATCCTGCATGCCGACATTGGCAAACAGGAAAGCGAATTCGTCCGCCTCGGTGCGGGCGACGAAGTCGTTCTTCTTGACCGATTTGCGGAAGAGGGCTGCGAGCTTCTTCAAGAGCTTGTTGCCGGCCTGGGTGTCGTATCTGTCGTTGAGATCGGTGAAATTGTCGATGTCGACCATAACAAGCGCGCTGCCGGCGAAACCTTCTTCGCGCTCATAGAGATCGGCGATCTCGCGGTGCAGCGCGATGCGGTTCGGAAGTCCGGTGATCCGGTCGGCGACGGCGGCCGACTGCATCGCCGAAATGCCGCGCTCCAGCGTTTCCAGCCTCTTGATGTCGTCCTGCAGCTTAGCCGCGATCTCCGTTTCCGCCGACAGCACCGTGGCCAGCGAGGCGGAGAGATAATCGACCTCGCCGAGGAAGGCGGCAAGGCTCTGGTTGTCGTTGCCGGAAACCGATTTCAGGATCGTACCGCAGGCGCGCGCAAAGGCGTCTTTGTGCCGCAGCCCCTCGGCAAGCCTCTTCGCCACCTCGCGCAGCATCCGGCTCGCCTCGTTGCGCGACGTCTCGCCGGCCAGACCGCAATGGCCGACAAGGCGGTATTTCAATCCGAGTTCGTCGAGCATCGCCTGTTGCGGCTGCGGCCCGAGTGCTGCGATATCCTGGGCAAGACCGGCATTGAGCCCGATGATCGCCTCATGAAAGAGTTCGTAGTTGCGCGGCAGCGCCGCAACGTTCAGCCGCGCCAGGTGCTGGGCGATCCTCTGAATGTCGGCCATAGGCGTCGGGTGCGCCGCCTCGCGCGGCACCAAAGTGTTTGCGCTTGCATTCTGCATGACAATCCCTCGCAGCCCGGCTTTTCCCTTCATTCCGCTATGCCTGCAAGGCTTTAAAAGAGGTTGAATTTTGGGGCGGAAAGCCCTGGATTCGCGGCGAAACCGGCAAAGGCGGTTAATGCGGTCTTGATGACGCAGGCTGCCTCACATCCACTCGCGGCCCTCGCTGCGCAGGAAATAGATGAGATCGAGGCTGAGGCTCGGCTTGCCGAGCGCCGTCAGCGTCATGTGGCACTGGCCGCGATGATGGGTCTGGTGGTTGAAGAGATGCGCAAGCGCCGGCTGCAATGGCTGGGTGATTTCGATCGGCTGCGTCACCGGCACATAGGTGAAGTCGGCGGCAAGGCTTGCCTCGTCAAGCATGCCCGTCCAGGCAATGATCCGCTCGTCCTCCGCGCTGCGTGCCACGGCAAGCGCATCCAGTTCTTCATAGAGAACGGCATCCAGTGTCGCCGGCGCCTCGCCGGTGCCGGTGAAGCGCTTCATCCATATCCGGTCGGCGACGAGCAGATGATTGAGCGTGCGGTGCAGTGACCCGAAAAAGGCGCCGCGGTCGCTGCGGAATTCGGCGTCGCTGAGCTCGGCCGCCGCAGCGTAGATCTGGGCGTTGGCCCAGCGGTTATAGGCGGCAAACATCCTGTAATGTCGGAGCATTCGGTCCCCCTGTCGTGATTGCGGCAGTCTAGCCAGTTTCCCGAGAAATCCGAGTGATGGGGCCATGAAATTTCCTGATTTGATCGCAGCCGTTTTCTGTCGTGGAATGCGCAGCGCTTCGATCTCGAAAGGACTGCCATGACCAGAGCCCTCTATTCCCTGTGCGGCGCCGACAAGCAGCACCTCTTCTCGCCCCATTGCTGGAAGGCGGTGATGGCGCTGGCGCATAAGGGGCTCGCTTTCGAGGAGATTCCGACGACCTACGCCCGCATCGGCGAAATCGGCGGCGGTGTCTCGCCGACTCTGCCCGTGCTCGACGACAACGGCCGGCTGATCCCCGACAGTTTCGCCATCGCCCTCTATCTGGAAGAGGCCTATCCCGAGCGGCCGTCGCTGTTTGGCGGCGAGGGCGGCAAGGCGCTGTCGCGCCTGGTCGAGGGCTATTCGCAGATGATCATCCATCCGGCGATCACCCGCATTGCCCTTCTCGACATCCATGCGATCCTCGACGAAGGGGACAAGGCCTATTTCCGCCAAAGCCGGGAAGCTCGTCTCGGCAAATCGTTTGACGCCGTTGCTGCCGACAGCGAGGCGGAGAAGGTCGCCTTCGGCGCCAAGCTGGAGCCGCTCCGGCACATGCTGAAATTTCAGCCCTTCATCGGCGGGCAGACACCGCTCTTTGCCGATTATATCGTCTTCGGCGCGCTGCAATGGCTGCGCGTCTGCACCGGTCTCGCCATGCTGGCAGCCGACGATCCCGTCCTGGCCTGGTTCGAACGCTGCCTCGATCTCCATGAAAGCCGCGGCCGGACTATGACAGCGGCGTGAAATTGCTGCGGTGGCTGTGTTTAATTGACGTTCAGGTGCCGCCACATCATCAACGCGGATCTGGGAGTTAGCGTAGCGGGCTAGGTTTTCCGAAGACACGGCCTACCAACGATACGATCGCGTTTGCTGCCGAAGCGAAAATGGAAGGCTTTCGAACGATGGGCGGCAGGCCCATTTCCAAGCGCTGCCGAGGCGTGAGCGATACGGTATCGACGAGGGTCCACGCATCGCCGGTGGCAACATCTATCAATCCGAGATCTGCTGCCGCTTTGACGACGTCATCATCTGCAAGACCGATACCAGTAACACGGCCTCCTTCTGCAGCAATAGCAGTCAGAAGCTTATCGATTTCCTGCGAATACGACACTTTTCGCCCCCCAAGCACCTCGCAACCCCAGCGCACCGAGTAACAGCTTGTGAAATGCTCGTAAATCGCAGGTAACGTTGGTCATGGAAAGAGACCAAAAATGGTCAGCCAGGTTAAACCTTGCTTCACACTGTCCTAGAGGCCATTAGTTGTATCCAGCAACCTAAGAAGAAAATGATTTCGACAGCGGGTCTTTCAGCGAATGCCTGGCTGGAATATGAGGTTATCTGAGGCTGCATTCGCTTTTAGCGGAAGTTCGGCACCGCCCTTACATAACCCTCAGGGCGCGGCAGTTTCTGTTGCCATTCGATCTTGCGCGAAGTGTCATTCGAATTTGCGCGCTACAGCTACAAGATGTCTCGATCGTCGCCAAACCCGCGCCGGACTGTGACAGCGGCGTGAAATTGCCGCCGACCCCTTGTTTTCGGGCGTTGGGGCGGGTAAAGACCGCCCACTTTTCCCGAGAAAACAGAGGATTTGACTATGGCGATTGAACGCACCTTCTCGATGATCAAGCCGGATGCAACCAAGCGCAACCTGACGGGCGCCATCACCAAGATGCTCGAAGATGCCGGCCTGCGCGTCGTCGCCTCCAAGCGCGTCTGGATGAGCCGCCGCGAAGCCGAAGGCTTCTACGCCGTTCACAAGGATCGTCCCTTCTTCGGCGAACTCGTCGAAGGCATGACCTCCGGCCCGACCGTCGTTCAGGTTCTGGAAGGCGAAGGCGCCATCCTCAAGAACCGCGAAATCATGGGCGCGACCAACCCGGCAAACGCCGACGAAGGCACGATCCGCAAGGTTCACGCCCTGTCGATCGGCGAAAACTCCGTTCACGGTTCGGATGCTCCTGAGACGGCTGCCCAGGAAATCAAGTACTGGTTCTCCGATACCGAAGTCGTCGGCTGAGGCCACGCTTCGGCATTGGCTCGCAATGCCTTGAATTGACTCTCGAAAGCCGGGGCCTCGCCCCGGCTTTTTCTATGCCTGACATCTATGCCGGGCACTTGTCGGTGTTCGAGAAATCGACGCTGCCGTCAGGCTTGAAGACCTCAGGATTCTTGTCGTAAAGCGCGCCGACGACGAGCGGCTTGCTCGGCAGCACGGTCTGATCGAGGTCGGAGCGGAATTCGGTCTTCAATTCCTGCAGCACCTTGCCGTCCTTGTCGACCAGCCGGACACTGACGGAATAGGGCCGGTCCTTGCGCACGCAGTGCAGGTTTTCGCTCTGCAGCGCGATCTTGTTGTCGATCGGATAGATCTTCTGGTTCAGCACCAGCGGCGCGCCGCCTTGAGGATTTTCGAATTCGGCGATGATGAGAGAACCGTCGGGAATGGGACCGGTCTTCTTCAGCGTCAGCAGATAGGTGGCGCTCGCCACCCGATAGTTGAAGACGAAGAGATGGCCGGTGACCTCGACCAGGTTTTCAGCCTGGCGCTGGCAGGCTGACAGCAGCAGGCCGATTGTTGCTGCCGTCAGGATCAGATGTTTCCTCATGGAATTTCCTCCTTCTTGCGGCGGTAGTGCCGGTTCGCCTTGGCGCGGTTGCCGCAGACCGCCATGTCGCACCAGGCGCGGCTTCTGTTCTTGCTGCGGTCGATGAACAGCCAGCCGCAATTGCTGCAGATCTTCATCCGCTCCGGATCCGGCATGGCGATCAGCCGCAGCACCGAATGGGCGGTCGCAGCGGCCAAGCTGCTGGGGCCTGCCTCGCGCAGCACCTTCGCCAGCGCGTCCAGCAGTCCGGCCAGCAATTGGTCGTCGCCGCCATCCAGTATACGCTGGCGGAAATAGCGGTCGATTGCTTCCCGCAGCGCGATGAAATCCGTTTCGTTTTCCGCCGCCACCGGCGCGATATCGCCGAAGAGAGCCCGTTCGGCGCAGAATTCGGCAGCGGCGCGCGGAAAGTCCCGCATCTGGTCCCTGACCGCGAAGCGGTCGATCCGCCGCGTTGCATCGTCGCGCAGGACGACGCTGTTGGCGACATCGAGCGCCAGTGCGCCGCCGGCAAAGCGGTGAGGGGTCCAGGAAAAGCTCATGATGAAATTATAACTGGTGAAATGGGTTTTACCAGTTATAATTTTGCTGAAGCGGAGTGCATGGAATGGCCTACCTTCTGCAGCAACTGGCGAATGCGGTTCCGCTTGCGGCCCTTTATGCCGCTCTCGCCTTCGGCTATGCCGTCGCCTTCGGGGTGATGAAGCGGGCCGACATCACCTATGGAGCGATCTTCGCCTTCTCCGGCCAGATCCTGCTGCTCTTCACCGAGCTTGCCTTCAACCGCTTCTGGCTGGTGCTGCCGGCGGCCCTTGCCGTCGGCGCCGGCGCTGCGATCGTCTATTCGCTGGCAGCGGGCCTGTGGATCGGCCGCTCGATCATGCTGCCGCTGGTCAGCAAATCGCCGAATACGGTGATCGTCGCAGCCCTCGGTATCATGATCGTGCTGATGGAAACTGCCCGGCTTGCCGCCGATACCCGCGCCATCTGGCTGCCGCCGTTCCTGAACGGCGCGGTCGTCTTCTGGAGCGACGGCCCGTTCAAGGTGACGCTGACTTATATCCAACTGATCGACACGGCGCTGATGGCAGCCATCGTCGCTATGGGCACGCTGATCCTCAGGCGCACGGCCTGGGGCCGCATCTGGCGCGCCGTCACCGACGATCCGCTGGCCGCCGAACTCTGCGGCACCAGCGCCGACCGCGTTTTTCTCGTCGCTTATGCGGCAGCCGCCCTCGTCGCCACAATCTGCGGCATCCTCGCCACCTTCTATTACGGCTCGATGGATTTTGGCGCCGGCCTGATGTTCGGGCTGAAAGTGCTGCTGATATCAGCCGTCGGCGGCTATTCCGACCCGCTGCGCTCAGCCGGCGGTGCTGCCGGGCTCGCCGTGGTCGAAACCCTCTGGGGCGCCTATGGCCCCTTCGTCTGGCGCGATCTCGTCATCTTCTCGCTGCTCGTCCTATTGCTGGTCATGAGCCGCAGGGAGCGCGTGGTTCTTTAGACGTAGCCAGTCATTTCCACTTGTCGCGCGCCGCATCGTCGGCGTCTTTCGCCGAGACCCAGTCGCCGGCGGCGCCATCCGTACCGTGCTCCTTCTTCCAGAAGGGGGCCGCGGTTTTCAGGAAATCCATGACGAAATTGGCGCCGTCGAACGCCGCCTGCCGGTGCGGCGCGGCCGCGACGACGAGCACGATATTCTCGCCGACGGCGAGCTTGCCGTAACGATGGATGGCGGTCAGCCCTAGCAGCCCGAAACGTGTAATGGCGAGTTCGCCGATCCGGGTCATCTCGGCTTCGGCCATGCCGGGGTAATGTTCGAGTTCGAGCGCTGCGAGCGTGCCGCCGTCATCGCGGCAGAGGCCGGAGAAGGTGACGATGGCGCCGACGCCGGGTTTGCCCTTGGAGAGGCGGTCGACCTCGGTCTGCAGGTCGAAGTCTTCACGCTGGACGCGGATGGTGGGGGGGAGGGTCAATGCAACCTCCCCCTTCTCCCCAGCGGGGAGAAGATGTCCGAAGGACAGATGAGGGGGGTGAGCGGCAAAAGCCGCGAACGCACTGAGCGCAAGCGAAGGGCAGCCTTGTTCCCGGCGGCCCCCTCATCCGCCCTTCGGGCACCTTCTCCCCGAGGGGAGAAGGGGGAGCATGCCGCGCCCGACCTCATCTCGCTCACCCCCCCGTCATCGGCGGAAAAATCCCAATCTCCCGCGCGCCCGAAATCGGCTCGTCATGCTCGACATGCTCCATGTCGAGCGCCACCCTGATTACCTCGGGATATTGAAGTGCGGCCTCATATTCTTCGCCCAGCGTCTTCAAATGATTCAGAAGATCCGCAACGGTGACGACGGAGGAGGGAAGGTCGATCTCCTCCTCACCCTTGCCGATGCGTTCGCGCACCCATGCGAAATAGACAAGCCGCGTCATTCTTCATCGTCCACGATATGTTTCAGCCCGGCGCGGAAATAATCATAGCCGGTATAGATGGTCAGCAGTGCGGCGATCCACAGCAGCGCGATGCCGGTCTGCGTCGTATAGGGGAAAATCTCGTCGCCGGCGGGTCCCGCGAGCAGGAAGGCGATGGCAACGAGCTGCAGCGTCGTCTTCCACTTGGCGATCCGCGTCACCGGCACGCTGACCTTCAGCGCCGCCAGATATTCGCGCAGGCCGGACACCAGGATCTCGCGGCAGAGAATGGTGATCGCTGCCCAGATCGACCAGCCGGCGATGGTCTGGTCGGCTGCGACCAGAAGCAGGATCGAGGCGACCAGCAGCTTGTCGGCGATCGGATCGAGCATGCGGCCGATATTCGACGTCTGGTTCCAGATGCGCGCGAGATAGCCGTCGAGGAAATCGGTGATCGAGGCGATGACGAAGATCCACAGCGCCACCCAGCGCGCCGTGTTGCTGATCGAAAGCCTGCCTTCGATGAAGAAGCAGAGAACGATCAGCGGCACGGCCAGGATGCGGCCGTAGGTCAGAAGGTTGGGGATGCTGTACGCACGCGATGCCATGGGATCGTTTCTCTGAATGGATGCACCGCTACAGCGCCGCGCGTCTTTTCAGGACGCTGTAACACTTTGAACCGACGCATCGTACTTTCCTGATAATCGAGTCCGATTTTCGGGCCGATGCGGTAGATGACGGCTTTGACCGCGGACCGTCAACATTCTTTCTGTCTTTTCACTGCCTTTGCGTGGAATTTGCGACGGACGCCGGTTATTTCGCGGCGTCGTCGTGGAAATGGTTGTAGACCTGCCTGGCGACGGCTTCGGAGATGCCTTCCACCGCCATCAGGTCGGAGAGGGCGGCGCGCGAAACCGCTTTCGCCGTGCCGAAATGCTGAAGCAGCGCACGCTTGCGCGACGGGCCGATGCCGCCGATCTCGTCGAGCGGGTTCTTGACCATTTCCTTCTTGCGCCGGGCCCGGTGCGAGCCGATGGCGAAACGATGCGCCTCGTCGCGCATGCGCTGGACGAAATAGAGCACCGGATCGCGCGGCGGCAGGGTGAAACTCTCGCGTCCCGGCGGGAAGAAGCGCTCGCGCCCGGCATCGCGGTCGACGCCTTTGGCGATGCCGATCGCCGTCACGCTGTCGGTGATGCCGAGCTCGGTCAGGATGGCGCGCACCGCGGTCATCTGCCCCTGGCCGCCGTCGATGAGGATCACATCCGGCCAGGCCGGGAACGGCATGTCGGCGGCGTCGGCAGCGCCCGCCTGCGCCGTCCGGTCGGGAATGCCTTCCTCCTTGATCAGCCGCGAGAAGCGCCGCGTCATCACCTCCTTCATCATGCCGAAGTCGTCGCCGGGCGTGATGTCGGTCGATTTGATGTTGAACTTGCGGTACTGGTTCTTGACGAAACCTTCCGGCCCCGCGACCACCATGCCGCCGACGGCATTGGTGCCCATGATATGGGAGTTGTCGTAGATCTCGATGCGCTGCGGCGCGTAGGCAAGCCCGAACGTGTCCTTGAAACCTTCGAGCAGCCGCGACTGCGACGCGGTTTCGGCAAGCTTGCGCCCATGCGCCTCGCGGGCATTGCCGACGACATGGTCGACCAGATCGCGCTTCTCGCCGCGCTGCGGCACCAGGATCGAAACCTTGTGGCCGGCTTTTTCGCCGAGGGCTGCTGCGAGCAGTTCCATTTCCTCGATCGTTTCCGACAGCATGATCTGCTTCGGCACCGGCTTGTCGTCGTAGAATTGCGCGAGGAAGGCATTCAGCACTTCGGCGCCGGAAAGCTGCGGATCGGCCTTGGGGAAATAGGCGCGGTTGCCCCAGTTCTGGCCGGTGCGGAAGAAGAACACCTGAATGCAGGAGACGCCGCCTTCATGATGGATGGCGAAAACGTCAGCCTCCTCGACGCCGGCCGGATTGATGCCCTGATGGCTCTGCACATGCGAAAGTGCCGCCAGGCGGTCGCGATAGATCGCCGCCCGCTCGAAGTCGAGATCCTCGGCCGCCTGGTTCATCGCCTCGGCCATATGCGACTTCACCTTCTGGCTCTTGCCGGAGAGGAAGTCCTTCGCCTCCTGCACCAGTTCGCTGTATCCCCCGTCGCTGACCTCGTGGGTGCACGGCCCGGAACAGCGCTTGATCTGGTAGAGCAGACAGGGTCGCGTGCGCGTTTCGAAGACGCTGTCGGTGCAGGTGCGGATCAAGAAGGCGCGCTGCAGCGAATTGATCGTGCGCCCGACCGCGCCGGCCGAAGCGAAGGGTCCGAAATAATCGCCCTTTCTGGCCCGCGCGCCGCGATGCTTGAAAATGGCCGGCGCCCGGTGATCCCCGGTGATGAGAATATAGGGAAAGGACTTGTCGTCGCGCAGCAGCACGTTAAAGCGCGGCCGCAAGCGCTTGATCAGATTCGCTTCCAGCAGCAGCGCTTCGGTTTCCGTGCGCGTCGTCACGAATTCCATGTTCGCCGTCTGGCGCACCATCTGGGCGATGCGGTTGGAATGCACCCGGCCGACGGCGTAATTGCCGACACGTTTCTTCAGGCTCCGCGCCTTGCCGACATAGAGCACGTCGCCTTCGGCATTGAACATGCGGTAGACGCCGGGGCTGTTCGGCAGCCGCTTGACGAATTCACCGATCAGTTCGGCGCCGATGAGTCCGGTCTCGTTGAGGCTGCCGGCGTTCCAGTCGACCGCAGCCGCAAGCGGCGCAGCGGCGGAAACGTCGCCTTCCACCTCGATCTCGTCTTCGCTCTCATCCGTATCGTCGTAGAGAACGCCGCCATCCGGCAGCTTTCGTCCGTTCATTCCGTAATCTCCGCCACATCGGGCGTCTGCCAGGCGAGGTGCTGGCCGCCGTCGAGGGCAATCATCTGGCCGGTGATCGAGGGCGTGTCGAAGAGAAAGCGAATCGTCTGTCCGAACTCGCCGAATCCCGGCCCCGCTTTCATGATAAGCCCGTCGATCTGAGCCTGGAAGTCCTCTTCCGATTGCCGCGCGCTGCGCACCGTCGGACCGGGGCCGATGGCGTTGACGCGCAGCTTCGGCGCAAAGCTCTGCGCCATCGTCTGTGTCGCCGTCCAGAGTGCGGCCTTCGACAGCGTATAGGAATAGAAGCCGGGATTGAGCGCCCAGACCCGCTGGTCGATGATGTTGACGATCAGCCCGGTCGCATCATCGGGCAGTTGTTCGGCAAAGGCTGCGGCAAGGATCGACGGCGCCCGCACATGGATGTCGAAATGCTGCGACCATGCCTGTGCATCGAAACTGCGGGCCGAATCCTGGTGAAAAATAGAGGCGTTGTTGACGAGCAGGTCGATCGGCCCGAGAGCTTCCGACGCTCTTTTCACGAGCTCGCCGGTTGCGCCGATATTGGTAAGGTCGGCCTTGAGCGCGATCGCCCGAAATCCCTTCTGCCGCAATTCCGCCGCCAACTCTTCGGCTTCACGGAGGGAGCCGTTCGCGTGAATCGCAACGGAAAAGCCATTTGCAGCAAGGTCTTCGGCGATTGCCCGGCCTATTCTTTTAGCAGCCCCTGTTACAAGGGCCGAGCGAAGTCTTTTGTGGTTCAAAATCCTGCCTTCTAATCCCGCGAGTCTGTCTGCCGACTATATAGGGGCGGGCGGAGATTATATAAATAGGCCATTGCGGTTGCATCCAAGGTCGGGATATTCTATGTATTATTTAAGAATGCGATTTCTTAAATTAAGTATTTTCAGTTTAACCCTTCAGTAAGGTTAATGAATTGTATGTTGCTTCGAAGCAACATCGAATTTCGGCCATGTGGCAGCCACAATGATATCACAATTTGGCTCTTTCAAATCCGCATTTGAGTTCCAATTTCAGTCTCGATCCGGAAGGGACATCTGGCAATATCCCGCCAATGCTTCACTGATAGACAGATGACAAGCGGTGCGGGACTGAAAGGAGACTAAGTATGCGTGTACTCATTGCTGGCCTCATGGCCTCCGTTTTTGCAATTGCGGGCGTCTCGGCAGCTCAGGCGGCCGATGCCGTCGACCAGGTTCCGGAAGCACCGGTCGCCCAGGACGCTCCGGTCAAGCCGGCCGGCAGCTGGGAAGGTTTTTACCTCGGCGGCGCCGGCACCTACAACATGGGTGACTTCGGTTCCGACCGCCACACTTATGGTTTCGGCGGCCAGGTCTTCACCGGCTACAACTGGCAGCAGGGCCAGATCGTTTATGGCGTTGAATCCGATCTCGGCTACAGCGGCGACGACGTTTCCTCGGGCGGCGTCAAGAACAAGTATGGCTGGAACGGCTCCGTCCGTGGCCGCGTCGGCTACGACATGAACCCCTTCCTGCTCTACGGCACGGCCGGTCTTGCCCTCGGCAACGTCAAGGTTTCCGACGGCACTTCGGACGAAAGCAAGACGAACTACGGCTATACGGTCGGCGCCGGTGTCGAAGCCTTCGTGACCAACAACATCACGACGCGCCTGGAATATCGCTACACCGACTACCAGAGCAAGGATTACGACCTCGACTCCGGCAGCTTCTCGCGCGGTTACGACGAGAACAGCGTCAAGCTCGGTATCGGCGTCAAGTTCTAAGAACAGAATTATCCAAGCATGGAAAAGCCGGGCACGTCGCCCGGCTTTTTGCTGCTTGCTTGTCGTTGCCAGGCGCTCAGGCCTGGGTCTTGAGTTGCTGATAGGCGGGGAATTTCTTTTCGAATTGCGCCAGCCAGTCGATCAGCGGCGCATGATCGGCTTCCCACTGGCCCTTGAAGCGCAGATCGAGATAGCCGAGCGTCGCGGCCAGGGCAAAATGCCCGCCGTTGAGTTTCTTGCCCAGTTTCGGCGGCTTGGCGTTGAGATGCGCAAGCCCGCTCATCACCTTCTTCCATTGCCGGTCGATCCAGGGCTGATGGATCTTTTCCTCATCGCGAAAACGCCGCTCATACATGATCGCCAGCAGGCAATCGCAGATGCCGTCGCAGAGTGATTCCAGGACGTCCGCATCCGTGCGTTTGCCCTTCTTCGAAGGATAGAGCTTGCCCTTCGCCAGCCGGTCGAAGAAATGCATGATCGCCACGCTGTCGAAGACCGAGGCGTCGTCATCGGTCAGCAGCGTCGGGATCTTGCCGAGCGGATTGTTCTCCACCAGCATCGCCGGCGCGGTATTGGTGTCGACCCGGATGGCGTTCAAATCGATGTCCAGGAAATGCGCGGCCATCCGCACCTTGCTGGAATAGGGGGAGGGCGGCGACCAAAGGAGCTTCATGGGATACCTGATGAGTTTGTGAAACTGCGGCGGACTATTCCCGACGCTAGCGCATAACCCCGAAAATCGGAATCGATTTTCGGAAAGGATTATGCGCAATCCAAGGATTCTAGAGCGTCCTTAGCGCGTCCTGTCGGACGCGCGGCGCTCTAGTTAACGGGTCAATCGTCCTTGACCGCCTTGGTCTCGCCGCGCAGCCAGAAGGCCCGGTGCGAGGCGAAACGGTCCTGCGCCAGATGGTCCTTCAGCGCCGGCAGCATTTGGTGCAACTCGTCCTTCAGGGTGAAGGGCGGGTTGACGATGACGAGGCCTGAGCCCGTCAATCCGGTGATGCCGCGGTCGCTGCGAACGGAAAGTTCGGCGCAAAGCATCTTCGGAATGTCGAGCGCCTGCAGCCTCTCGTGGAATTCCTTGATCGGCGCGCCCTTTTTCAGCGGATACCACAGGCAATAGGTACCGCCGGGAAAACGGCGATAGGCCTTTTCCAGCCCCTCGGTCAGACGCTGATATTCGTCCTCTTCCTCGAAAGGCGGATCGACGAGCACGATGCCGCGCTTCTCCTTCGGCGGCAGATGCGCGCCGAGCGCCAGCCAGCCGTCGAGCTCGGTGATGCGGGCGTGGTGATCGCCTTCGAACAGCCGGTGCAGCCTGACAAAATCCTCGGGATGCAGTTCCATCGCCGACAGCCGGTCCTGCGGCCGGAACAGCAGGCGCGCCAGTTTCGGCGATCCGGGATAGAAACGGACGCCGCCCTCAGGGTTGAGTTCGCGGATGGCTGTCAGGTAGGGCTCCAGCAGTTCGGAAACCTGAGGTCCGAGATCGGCCTCCATTAGCTTGCCGATGCCGTCGAGCCACTCGCCGGTTTTCTGCGCTTCCTCGGAGGAGAGATCGTAGAGCCCGATGCCGGCATGCGTGTCGAGCACCCGGAACGCCCCATCCTTTTTCTGCATATAGCGGATCAACCGCGCCAGCACGGCATGTTTCAGCACATCGGCAAAATTGCCCGCATGATAGATGTGGCGGTAGTTCATTTTCGCTGATGTCCGTATGAATTCGCGTCATGGGAAAGTTTTGTGGCTTTTGGCCGTGCAAGGCTTGGAATATACAAATGCCATGAACATTGCGACCCCCATCCACGCCAAATCCCCGAAGCCGGACACCAGGGTAGGCCACACGGCCTGTCCGCACGACTGTCCCTCCACCTGCGCGCTGGAGGTCGACATATCCGAGGACGGCCGTATCGGCCGCGTGCGCGGTGCCAATGATCACTCCTACACCTCCGGCGTCATCTGCGCCAAAGTCGCCCGTTATGCCGAGCGGCTCTATCATCCCGATCGCCTGATGCATCCCTTGCGCCGCGCCGGGGCCAAGGGGGCAGGGCAGTGGCAGCAGATTTCCTGGGACGATGCACTGGATGAGATCGCCGAAGCCTTCGTGAAGGCCGAGGCAAAGGACGGCAGCGAGGCGATCTGGCCCTATTTCTACGCCGGCACCATGGGCTGGGTGCAGCGCGATTCGATCGATCGCCTGCGTCACGCCAAGCGCTATTCCGGCTTCTTCTCCTCGATCTGCACCAACCCCGCCTGGACCGGATTCACCGTGGCGACCGGCACGCTGCGCGGCCCCGATCCGCGCGAGATGGGCCGCACCGATTGCGTCGTCATCTGGGGCACCAATGCGGTTTCGACCCAGGTCAACGTGATGACCCACGCCATCAAGTCGCGCAAGGAGCGCGGCGCCAAGATCGTCGTCATCGACATCTACGACAATCCGACGATGAAGCAGGCCGACATGGCCTTGATCGTCAGGCCGGGCACCGACGCGGCACTCGCCTGCGCCGTCATGCATATCGCCTTCCGCGACGGCCATGCCGACCGTGACTACATGGCACGATATGCCGACGATCCCGCCGGCCTCGAAGCCCATCTGAAAACCAGGACGCCGCAATGGGCCGCCGATATCACCGGCCTCTCGGTCGAGGAGATCGAAGCCTTCGCCCGCCTCGTCGGCACGACGAAGAAGACGTACTTCCGCCTCGGCTACGGCTTCACCCGCCAGCGCAACGGCGCGGTCGCCATGCATGCGGCCGCCTCGGTCGCCACCGTTCTCGGCTCCTGGCAGTATGAGGGCGGCGGCGCCTTCCATTCGAACAGCGACATCTTCCGCATGAACAATGCGGAGGTGACCGGCCGGTCGATGAAGGATGCCGATATCCGCATGCTCGATCAGTCGCAGATCGGCCGGGTACTGACCGGCGATGCGGTGGCTTTGCGCCATCGCGGTCCGGTGACGGCGATGCTGATCCAGAATACCAATCCGGCAAACATCGCCCCCGAGCAGCGCCTCGTCAAACGCGGCTTTGCCCGCGACGACCTTTTCGTCGCCGTGCATGAGCAATTCATGACCGAAACGGCCGAGATTGCCGATATCGTCATCCCCGCGACCATGTTCGTCGAGCATGACGACATCTACCGGGCCGGCGGCCAGAACCATATCCTGCTCGGGCCGAAGCTGGTCGAGCCGCCGCCCAGCGTGCGCACCAATCTTTTCGTCATCGAGGAACTGGCCAAACGCCTGGGCGTCGCCGATCGACCGGGCTTCGGCTTTTCTGCTCGCGAGATGGTCGACCGCGTGCTCGAATCGAGTGGCCTACCGGGTTACGACCATTTCCTCGAACACAAATGGTTCGATCGCCAGCCGGCCTTCGAGGAGGCGCATTTCCTGAACGGCTTTGCCCATCCCGACGGCAAATTCCATTTCCGCCCGGACTGGATCGATCAGCCGGCGCCGAACAAACCGCCGGCGGCGATCGGCCTGCTCGGGCCGCATGCCGAGCTTCCGGTTTTCCCCGATCAGGTCGATGTCATCGAAGTCGCCGATCCCGGGCATCCCTTCCGCCTCGCCACCTCGCCCGCCCGCAATTTCTTGAATTCAAGCTTCGCCGAGACCAAGACCTCGCGTCAGAAGGAGGGCCGTCCTGAGGTGATGATCAATCCGGCCGACGCCGAAGCCAACGGCATCGCCCATGGCGATCTCGTCCGAATCGGCAACAGCCGCGGCGATCTGCGCATCCACGCCCGCATCACCACCGACGTGAAGCCTGGCGTGCTGATCGCCGAGGGCCTCTGGCCGAACAAGGCGCATATCGACGGCGAGGGTATCAATGTCCTCACAGGCGCCGACCCGGTCGCGCCCTATGGCGGGGCGGCCGTGCACGATAATAAGGTCTGGATTCGCAAGGACGCAGCATGATGCAGCCGAAATCACGCGTGAAGATCGTCAGCGCGGAAACGCTGTCGAATGGTTGGACAAAGCTTAGCAGCTATCTGCTCGACTATATCGACCGCAAGGGCGCGACCCAACGCTTGAAGCGGGAGGTCTACCACTGCACGCCCGCCGCCTGCATCCTGCTTTATGATCCGCAACGCGATCTCGTCATTCTCGTCCGCCAGTTGCGCCTTCCCGTCCATCTGAACGGCGATCCCGCCTGGATGATGGAGGTGCCGGCCGGCCTCCTCGATGACGATCATCCCGAACAGGCGATCCGCCGCGAGGCGATGGAGGAAACCGGTTACCACCTGCGCGATGCGCGTTTCCTGTTCAAATGCTATACGTCGCCCGGCGCCATCACCGAAGTCGTCCACTTCTTCGTCTCGCTGATCGACATCGCCGACCGCGTGGCGGAAGGCGGCGGCCTGGACGAGGAGCACGAGGATATCGAGGTTCTCGAAGTCCCGCTCGATGAGGCAGCCCAAATGATCGAAAACGGCGAGATCTTCGACGCCAAGACGATCATGCTGCTGCAATGGGCCTTGTTGAACAGGAATAAGCTTCGATAGCGGGTGAGCGGTCTCGGGCAACCCGCCGGGTTGGGCTCAAGACGGTTTCGGTATTGCGGTTCTGGCGTTCCAAAAGTTCATACGTTTGTCACGAAGCGGTTCTATCCGCTGCGGTCTGTCAATCATCGATGCGGTCAGGAGAAAGCCCATGTGGCTCAGCAATTTCACCCTCGTTCTCCCAAACGAGGTGGTGAGTGAAGGTTCCGTGCGGGTTGAAGACGGCGCCATCGCCGAGATCAGGCCGGCGCCGGTCGCTGCGGCTGCCATCGATGGCGGCGGGCGGTTGCTGATGCCGGGCTTTGTCGATCTCCACGGCGACATGATCGAGCGCGAGATCGCGCCGCGCCCGAACGCGACGATGCCGATCGATTTCGGCATCCACGAGCTCGACAAGAAGCTGGCCGCCGCCGGTGTCACCACGGCCTTTGCAGCCGTCTCCTTCGCCACCGAAAGCGTCTATGGCCACGTCCGCTCGCTGGAGACCACCTCGGCGGTGATCGAGGGCATCAACCGCCTGCGCGATGATCTGCTGATCGACCACCGCGTCCACGCCCGCTACGAAATCACCAATGTCGGCGCCGCTGCCGCACTCGAGCGCCTGCTCAATGCCGATCAGATCGACATGGTTTCGCTCACCGACCACACGCCGGGCCAGGGCCAGTACAACAACCTGCAAAGCTACATCCTCAGCATTTCCGAGCGCCGCGCCATCTCCGAGGAAATGGCCGCCGAGATCGTCGCCAAGCGTATCGCCATGCGCAGCAATCCTGAGATCGGGGCCAAGCTGAAGGAGATCGTCGCGCTGTCGCTGAAGCACAAGCTGTCGCTTGCCTCGCATGATGATGACAGTGTCGAGAAAGTCGCCGAAATGCACGATCTCGGCGTCACCATCAGCGAGTTCCCGGTGACGGCGCCCGCCGCGGAAGAGGCCCGCCGCCGTGGCCTCTGGACGCTGATGGGCGCGCCGAATGCGCTGCGCGGCCAGTCGATGTCGGGCAACCTCAGCGCCCTCGATGCCGCCAGGGCCGGCCTCTTGAGCGTCATCGCCGCCGACTATCACCCGGCCGCCTTCGTGCCCGGCATCTTCAAGCTCGCCGACATGGTGGAAGGCGGCTTGCCCTCCGCCGTCGCCATGGCGACCGGCAATGCCGCCCGCTCCGCCGGCCTTCTGGATCGCGGCGAAATCGCCATCGGCCAGCGCGCCGATCTGGTGGCGGTCGAACCGGGTGAAGTCCATCGCATCCGCGCCACCTTCCGCGCCGGCCGCTTCGTCTACAGCGACGGCACGTTGCATCCATTGCGGGCGCTTGCGGCTTAGCTGGATCAGAACTTGAATTCGTCTAGGTGTGCGATCCCCGTCCGACTCCGGTGGGGTCGACCAGTCTGACGGTGTAGGCTGGCCAAAGGGATCACTCCGGTTCTCCTATTGTCGCGAGATCCAGGGCTGTGATGGCGGGCATTGACCCTGATGTGCTGACACCCTGTGCCAGCAGCGCGATATCTCAACGTTATTAAAACTTTAGCGGCCGCTGCGATAGATAGTTCAACCTCCATGGGTATTATCAACTCAAAGGAGAAAATCATGGGCTGGAAGATTTTCGCTATCTGCAGCGCATTTTCGTGGGTTTGGGGCGTATCCGACTATGTGACGGGGAATGGTCCGCTCGGCGTGGTAGATGCTATCGCGTTACTTTTCTGGCTGAGTGGAACAGTGGTCGTTGGATTTTACGCGTTCAACATTGTGGTCTTGGATCTGCGAATACTAAATTTATTCTTTGTTTTATTTTCGATATTCGTTTTGGTGCAGATCACATATGCAGTATGGGTTGCCTTACCTCTGGTGGACCAAGCCCGCTCCAACGCCTATGCCGCCGGCGTCATCCTGGCGCTTTTCGCCATCATAACCTTCGAGGTTTTCACTTGGGTCGCTGTGCGCCGCTATTCGAAGGGGCTCACTCTTCGAGGCTCAGCAGAGTTTTAGGCTGAATGTCGGTTATTGTCCCATACCCAGGTTTCGGAACTCCACATGTTGAGTGAGGATGCTAAGGAGCCTTTTATAAGCGCCACCGCTCTGGTTGTTATTACCGGACATGAAGACGGCGCAACGGACCCTGGTCCTAGCGATGCCTTGTATCTCGCCAATTGGGAATACGGGGTGAAGCCGCATTTCATCTTTCTGGATGAGCTTCGAGGCATTGCTGCAATATCGGTGGCTCTCTTGCACGCCAGCCAGGTTTTTGGCTTCAATCTCAATTCCCACGCCTATCTGGCCGTGGATTTCTTTCTTTGCCTGAGCGGCTTCGTGCTCGCAAATGCGTACGATCAGAAACTGAGGTCGGGCGCTCTGCGAAGCCCGGCGTTCCTCCTGAAACGTATGGTGCGGCTTTATCCCATGATCGTGGTCGGTGTTGGCTTGGGCGTTGTCGCGTTGCAAGTCGCTTACGCGCCAGGGATTTCTCTCGCTGATGTTTCGATTCTTGCGGTCGGCGCGTTACTCCTGTTGCCCGCGGGCTTTTTGCTGGGGCAGGAGGCGTTCGCGATCAACAATCCGCTTTGGTCCATCTTTTTTGAAATGGTGGCTGGCATGATTTACGGATCGGTTGCTCGCCTAAGAATTCATTTTTGGCATGAGATAGCGGCTCTCGCGTTGTTGGCGGCGGCGCTTTTCGCAATTGTTTCGATCGAAGGCACTATCGGGCCCGTTGGATTTGGGAACTGGCGAACGTTCTTTGAAGGGTTCGTCAGGGCCGGCTTTTCGTTCCTTGCCGGTATTCTCATTTTCCGCTGGCAAATCATTCAGCGGATCCCCGCTGTACGACGTCAAATCCCGCTTTTCGTCCTGATCGCTGTTTTATTTTTGCCGTTCGCCGCCCCACGCGACATCTACGATTTCGTCTGCATCGCCGTCATTATTCCAATCGTGGTGGCGCTAGCGGCTGCAGTGCCGCAGAGTGAGGAGCAGCCATTCGCGGCCTACCTTGGACAATTGTCTTATCCTCTTTACACCGTCCATTTGCCTGTTATTCAACTTGGCTCTCAATTCCAAAACGTCACAAACAGCTTTATTCCATTGCCGATCGCCGTGAGCTGCACGCTCTTGGCTGCTGTTGCTGGGGCTCATTTTCTACACACGCAGTTCGACAGACCTGTTCGTGCTTATCTAAGCCGCAAGTTTTCTCTGAACTAAATTAGGCCCGGTCGCCGATCAGCGAAATCAGCTGGGCTTTAGGCGCAGTGGCCGAAGCCTCGGCACCGATGGCCTTGCCGCCTTGCATCGTGACGTGGCCCTCGGCAAAGAGCCGCAGCGCCTGTTTGTAGATCTGATGCTCGACGGTGAGCACGCGCGCCGCGAGGCTTTCGGCCGTGTCGCCTGTGAGAACCGGGACGGCGGCCTGGCCGATGACCGGCCCTTCGTCCATGCCTTCGGTGACGAAATGCACGGTGCAGCCGGCGATGCGCATGCCGGCGTCGATGGCGCGCTGATGGGTGTGCAGGCCAGGAAACAGCGGCAGCAGGGAAGGGTGGATGTTGAGCATGCGGCCTTCATAACGCTGGATGAAGGTCGCGGTCAGCAGTCGCATATAGCCGGCGAGGCAGAGGATGTCGGGGGAAAGCTCATCGAGTGCGGAAAAGATCGCCGCCTCATGCGCTTCCTTGCTGGCATAATCCTTGCGGGGAAAGGCGTAGGTGGCGATGCCTTCGGCAGCCGCCTTGGCAAGCCCGCCAGCCTCGGCCTTGTCGGAGATTACCCCGACGATTTCGGCCGGATAGTCGACGGCCTTGGCCGCCGCGACCAGCGCCATCATGTTGGAGCCGCCGCCGGATATCAGGACGACGACGCGTTTGCGCTTCGCGCTCATATGGCAAGCGTGCCCTTATAGACCGTGCCGGCGGCACCCTCGTCACGGGCGATCATGCGGCCGAGTGTGACGACGGTCTCGCCCTCGGCTTCGAGGGCGGCGGAAACGGCCGCGACATTCTCGCCGGCGACGACGGCGATCATGCCGACGCCGCAGTTGAAGGTGCGCAGCATCTCCTTGGTTTCGACGCCGCCCGTCCTGGCGAGCCACGAAAACACACTGGGAACCTTGACGGCGGCGAGATCGATCTCGGCCGCCAGATGCTTCGGCAGCACACGCGGAATATTCTCAGGAAAGCCGCCGCCGGTGATGTGAGCCAGCGCCTTGATGGCGCCGGTCTCGCGGATCGCCTTCAGCAGCGGCTTCACATAGATGCGGGTCGGCTCGAGCAGGGCTTCGCCGAGCTTCTTGCCTTCGGCGAATGGCGCCGGCGCATCCCAGCCGAGGCCGGAGAGTTCGACGATCTTGCGCACCAGCGAGAAGCCGTTGGAATGGACGCCGGAGGAGGCAAGCCCGAGGATCACGTCACCCTCGGCAATATCGCCGGAGGGCAGCAGCTTGCCGCGTTCGGCAGCACCGACGGCAAAGCCGGCGAGGTCGTAGTCGCCGGAGGAATACATGCCGGGCATTTCGGCCGTCTCGCCGCCGATCAGCGCGCAGCCGGCCTGCCGGCAGCCGGCGGCAATGCCGCCGACGATTGCCGCGCCCTGGTCGGGGTCGAGCTTGCCGGTGGCGAAATAATCGAGGAAGAACAGCGGCTCGGCGCCCTGGACAACGAGATCATTGACGCACATGGCGACGAGGTCGACGCCGACGGTGTCGTGATAATCGGCATCGATGGCAATCTTCAGCTTGGTGCCGACGCCGTCATTGGCGGCGACCAGAACCGGGTCGGTAAAGCCGGCGGCCTTGAGATCGAAGAGCCCGCCGAAGCCGCCGATCTCGCCGTCGGCGCCGGGACGCCGGGTCGAGCGCACCGCGGGTTTGATCTTCTCGACGAGGAGGTTGCCGGCATCGATGTCGACGCCCGCATCGCTGTAGGTCAGGCCGTTTTTCCCAGACTGGCTCATGCTGGTCTCCGATGGCTATTTCAGGCGGCGGACGCGCCGCGTCATCTGCCGGTCGCAATTGCATGACAGGGGCCTTTATGCAAGCGTCGCATGGCAAAAGCCTCCAATTTCCCGCGTCTTCATCGAGCCTTTCCGCGATTTGGCGCGACAGGGTTGACCATCTTTGCGCCTGCATCCTATGTGCTGAATGGCCGCGTCGGTTCGCATGCGGCGTTTGGCGGCGGAAAGCGATCAGCGGGGAAGCGATGCCACAGCAAGTCAGCGGCAACAGTCTCAAGCGTCAGATTTTCTTCTGGCTGATCGTGCTCGTCTTCTTCATCGTCTTTCTCTATGTCTTCAGCTCCATCCTGCTGCCCTTCATCGCCGGCATGGCGATCGCTTATTTCCTCGATCCGGTGGCCGATCGGCTGGAGCGTCTGGGCCTAAGCCGCATGATGGCGACGGTTGTCATCCTGATCGCCTTCGTGATCACCTTCGCGCTGGCACTGATGATCCTCATTCCCGTGCTCGTCAGCCAGTTCAACGATTTCGCCGAGCGGCTGCCGGGTTATATCAGCCAACTGCAGCAGTTCATCGACAATTCGAAAAACTCGCTGCTGCCGGACTGGGTCAGGAGCCAGGCCGGCACGCTCAAGGACAATTTCTCCGGCATCCTTTCCGAAGGCATGGGCTTCCTGACCGGGCTCTTCGCGCAGATCTGGAATTCCGGCAAGGCGATCGTCGACGTCATATCGCTGCTCGTCGTCACCCCCGTCGTCGCCTTCTATATCCTGCTCGATTGGGACCGCATGGTCGACAAGGTCGATCAGTGGATCCCGCGCGATTATATCAGCGACGTCCGCCAGATCGCCAGCGAGATCGATCAGGCGATCGCCGGCTTCATCCGCGGCCAGGGCTCGCTCTGCCTCATCCTCGGCATTTATTATGCCGCCGGCCTCTCCCTTGTCGGGCTGAATTTCGGCCTGCTGATCGGGCTCTTTGCCGGCATGATCAGCTTCATTCCCTATGTCGGCTCGCTGGTTGGCCTCGTTCTCGCCGTCGGCGTGGCGATCGTCCAGTTCTGGCCGGATTATCCCTGGATCGGCCTGGTGCTCGTCGTTTTCTTCAGCGGCCAGTTCCTGGAGGGCAACATCCTGCAGCCGAAGCTCGTCGGCTCCAGCGTCGGACTGCACCCGGTCTGGCTGATGTTTGCGCTGTTTGCCTTCGGGGCGCTCTTCGGTTTCGTCGGTCTTCTGGTCGCCGTACCGGCGGCTGCCGCCGTCGGCGTCCTTGTTCGTTTCGCGCTTTCACGCTACCTTCAGAGCGATCTTTATTTTGGCGGGTCATCAGGCGACCGCGCCCGGAAGACGAAATCAGTTTCCAATGAATGACGTGAAGAACGCTGATCCGAAGCGCAAGGCCGGAGAGCAGCTGCCGCTGGTCTTTTCGCACGATGCCGCAAGCGGGCGCGACGACCTCCTGATCTCGGAGCGTCTCGCCGCCGCCGTTTCGATCGTCGATGCCTGGCCCGCATGGCCGTCGCCGGTCGTCGTGCTCGCCGGCCCGGTCGGTTCGGGAAAATCGCATCTCGCCCGCATCTGGCGGGAATTGAGCGGCGCTGTCGACATCCATCCCGAGCTTGGCTCGGACGCCGCAATTGCCGCCGCCGCCGGCCCGGTGCTGTTCGAGGATGCCGACCGCCTCGGCTTCGACGACAATGCGCTCTTCCACGTCATCAACAGCGTGCGCGAAAACGGCACCAGCCTGTTGATAACAAGCCGTCTCTGGCCGATCTCCTGGCCGGTTTTGCTGCCGGATCTGCGTTCTCGCCTGAAAGCTGCGACCGTCGTCGAGATCGGTGAGCCCGACGAGGCGTTGCTGTCGCAGGTGATCGTCAAGCTCTTCGCCGACCGCCAGCTTTATATAGATGACAAACTCGTGCTCTATATCGTCAACCGGATGGAGCGGTCGCTGAATGCCGCCCAGACGATCGTCGAAAGGCTGGACCGGCTCGCCCTGTCGCGGGGTACGAAAATCACCCGGTCTATGGCTGCCGAAGTATTGAATGAATTGGGAAATTCGGAGCCGGCCGATTGACTGTCACAGTTCCGTCGTGAAACTGATATAATTGCCTTCGGCGATTGAGAACGGGGTGGACCATGGACAGTGCAGTCGCAGAGCATCAGGAACTCACTCCGGAAACCAACGACAACACTCCCCCGCTGGAAGAGCTGCTCAAAAGCCCCGAGCGCTTCATCAACCGAGAATTCTCCTGGCTGCAGTTCAACCGCCGTGTCCTGGAAGAAACGCTGAATACCGAGCATCCGCTGCTCGAGCGCGTTCGCTTCCTGTCGATCTCGGCCGCCAACCTCGATGAATTCTTCATGGTGCGCGTCGCCGGCCTCGAGGGCCAGGTGCGCCAGAACATCGTCATCCGCAGCCCCGACGGCAAGACGCCAGCCGAGCAGCTCGATTCGATTCTGCAGGAGATCGACCATCTGCAGATGGAGCAGCAGGCCTCGCTCGCCGTGCTGCAGCAATATCTCGCCAAGGAAGACATCCTGATCGTGCGCCCCGGCGCCTTGAGCGATGCCGACCGCCAGTGGCTGGCCACCGAATTCGAACAGGCGATTTTTCCGGTTCTGACGCCATTGTCGATCGATCCGGCCCATCCGTTCCCGTTCATTCCGAATCTCGGCTTCTCGATCGGCCTGCAGCTCGTCAGCAAGAACGGCCGCGAGCCGATGACGGCGCTCTTGCGTCTGCCGCCGGCGCTCGATCGCTTCGTCCGTCTGCCGGACGATGGAAACACCATCCGCTACATCACGCTTGAGGATGTCGCCAACATCTTCATCCATCGGCTTTACCCGGGTTACGAGGTGCAGGGCTCCGGTACCTTCCGTGTCATCCGCGACAGCGATATCGAAGTCGAGGAAGAGGCCGAGGATCTCGTCCGCTTCTTTGAAACCGCGCTGAAGCGCCGCCGCCGCGGCAAGGTCATCCGCATCGAGACCGACTCGGAAATGCCGGCCTCGCTGCGCCAGTTCGTCGTTCAGGCGCTGAATATCCCTGACAATCGCGTCGCCGTTCTGCCGGGCCTTCTGGCGCTGAATACTCTGTCCGAGATCACCAAGGCGCCGCGCGAAGATCTCAGGTTTCCGTCCTACAATGCGCGATTTCCCGAGCGCGTCCGCGAACATGCCGGCGACTGCTTCGCCGCCATCCGCGAAAAGGACATGGTCGTCCATCACCCCTATGAATCCTTCGACGTGGTGGTCCAGTTCCTTCTCCAGGCTGCGCGCGATCCTGACGTCCTGGCGATAAAGCAGACGCTTTACCGAACCTCCAACGACAGCCCCATCGTGCGTGCGCTGGTCGACGCCGCCGAAGCCGGCAAGTCGGTGACGGCGCTGGTCGAGCTCAAGGCCCGCTTCGACGAAGAGGCGAACATCCGCTGGGCGCGCGATCTCGAGCGCGCCGGCGTGCAGGTCGTGTTCGGCTTCATCGAGCTCAAGACCCACGCCAAGATGTCGATGGTCGTCCGCCGCGAGGAAGGTAAGCTCCGGACCTATTGCCACCTCGGAACCGGCAACTACCACCCGATCACCGCGAAGATCTACACCGACCTGTCCTATTTTACCTGCAATCCGGTCATCGCCCACGATATGGCGAACATCTTCAATTTCATCACCGGCTACGGCGAGCCGGAACAGGGCATGCAGCTTGCGATTTCGCCCTATACGATGCGCCCGCGCATCCTGCGCCACATCGAGGAAGAAATTCAGCATGCCCGGAACGGCGCTCCGGCCGCAATCTGGATGAAGATGAACTCGCTTGTCGACCCCGACATCATCGACGCGCTCTATCGCGCCAGCCATGCCGGCGTTGAAATCGATCTCGTCGTGCGCGGCATCTGCTGCCTGCGCCCACAGGTGCCCGGCCTTTCCGAAAAGATCCGCGTCAAGTCGATCATCGGCCGCTTCCTCGAACACAGCCGCATTTTCTGCTTCGGCAACGGCCATGGCCTGCCGTCCGACAAGGCGCTGGTTTACATCGGTTCGGCCGACATGATGCCGAGAAATCTCGATCGCCGCGTCGAGACAATGGTTCCGCTGACGAATCCGACCGTTCACGAGCAGGTCTTGTCACAGATTATGCTCGGCAACGTGATTGACAATCAACAAAGCTACGAGATATTGCCCGACGGTACGTCCCGGCGCATGGAAGTGCGCAGAGGCGAGGAACCGTTCAATGCGCAGCAGTATTTCATGACCAATCCGAGCCTGTCGGGCCGTGGTGAAGCTCTGAAGTCCAGTGCGCCGAAGCTGATCGCCGGCCTGCTCGAAGGCCGCAACAACAAGTAAAACTGGACCTAGATGGTTGAATCTGAAGCCCAGGGGCGCCTTCCGGGGATCGCCCCGGTCTCCGTCGTCGATATTGGATCGAATTCCATTCGTCTTGTCGTCTATGAAGGCATGTCCCGTTCTCCAACCGTCCTCTTCAACGAAAAGGTTCTCTGCGGCCTCGGCAGGGGCATAGCCCTGACCGGCAAAATGGATGAAGCCAGCGTCGGCAGGGCTTTGGCGTCGCTGCATCGTTTCAAAGCCCTGTCCGACCAGGCGCGCGCCGCCACCATGTATGTATTGGCGACGGCCGCCGCGCGCGAGGCGAGCAACGGTCCTGATTTCATCCATCAGGCGGAAACCATCCTCGGCCGCAAGGTCCGCGTGCTCTCGGGCGAGGAGGAAGCGAAATTCGCCTCGCTCGGCATCATCAGCGGCTTCTTCAATCCCGATGGGATCGCCGGCGATCTCGGCGGCGGCTCGCTTGAATTGATCGATATCAAGGGCAAGGAGTTCGGCAAGGGCATCACCCTGCCGCTCGGCGGCCTGCGCCTGTCGGAATATGCCGGCGGCTCGCTCTCCAAGGCCCGCACCTTTGCCCGCAAGCAGGTGAAGACGGCAAAGCTGCTGTCGAAAGGCGAGGGGCGCACCTTCTACGCCGTCGGCGGCACCTGGCGAAACATCGCCAAGCTGCATATGGAGATGACGCATTATCCGCTGCATATGATGCAGGGTTATGAGGTCTCGCTCGAAGCGATGATGCTGTTCCTCGAACAGGTGGTGACCGCGCGCGATTCCAAGGAACCGGCGCTGCAGGCCGTATCCAAACATCGCCGCTCGCTGCTGCCCTTCGGCGCCGTCGCCATGAAGGAAGTGCTGAGCGCGATGAAGCCGTCGGTGATTTCCTTCTCGGCGCAGGGTGTGCGCGAGGGATATCTCTATTCGCTGCTGTCGGAGGGCGAGCGCCGCCTCGATCCGCTGCTTGCCGCCGCCGGCGAACTGGCGATCCTGCGTGCCCGTTCGCCCGAGCATGCCCGCGAGCTGGCGGAATGGACCGGCCGCATGATGCCCCTCTTCGGCATCCAGGAAACCGAAGAGGAAAGCCGCTATCGCCAGGCCGCCTGTCTGCTCGCCGATATCAGCTGGCGCGCCCATCCAGATTATCGCGGCCTGCAGGCGCTGAACGTCATCGCCCACTCTTCCTTCGTCGGCATCAGCCATCCCGGCCGCGCCTTCATCGCGCTGACCAATTACTACCGTTTCGAGGGCCTGCACGACGACGGCGCCACCGGCCCGCTGGCGCAGATCGCCACGCCGCAGCTCATCGACCGCGCCAAGCTGCTCGGCGGCATGCTGCGCGTCGTCTATCTCTTCTCGGCCTCGATGCCCGGCATCGTCAAAAACCTGACCTTCCGCAAGTCGTCGAGCCCAGACTTCGACCTCGAATTCGTCGTGCCCCCCGAATACCGCGATTTCGCCGGCGAACGCCTGGACGGGCGATTGCAGCAGCTGTCGAGGCTGACGAACAAGAGGCTGGCGTTTTTGTTCGAGTAGTCTGCGGGAGGCGTTGTGCCGTGCCGGCCCCCTCTGGCCTGCCGGCCATCTCCCCACAGGTGGGTAGATCGGCTGGGCGCACCGGTTTCCCAAAACAACTGCCGTGGCAGCGCGACGAAACGGTAGAGGCGTGGGTAAGGCCAAGCCACTTGTGATCTCCCCACCTGTGGGGGAGATGCCCGGCAGGGCAGAGGGGGCTGGCACGGCATATCGTACGATGTGCCCACCAAACCAAACGAAAAAGGGCGGCACTCGCGCACCGCCCCTCCATATCACATCAAACCCAAATCACTTCGCGCTCAAAAACTCCCCAACCTCAAGCAGGCTGAACTCGTTATTATCAGCCTTGTCGACGGCGCGGCCGGCGGAGAAGGGCAGGTTGTTGTCGTTGCCGATGATGATGTGGGTGGCGTCGACGCGGTCGACGTTTTCGATCGTCACGAAGGGCATGTCGTAGACGCCGTCCTTGGCTCCGGCCTTCTTCTTATTGTCGGGGTCCTGGATATTCAAAAGGTCGATATAGCCGATCTTGCGGACGGCCTTGCCGACATTGGCGTCGTTGAATTCGATCTTGTAGACGCGCTTCAGTTCGGCCGGCGCCTCGAAACAATCCGGCTTCGGCTGCTTCGGGTCGGCGCAGGCCTTGTCCTTGGTACCGGCGCCGCTGTCGCGCTCGATGACGAGAGCGGTCGTGTCGTCGAGCATGTTGAAGTCGCCGATCGATACACCCTTGTCTTCGAATGGATAGAGCCAGCTGCGGCCCGTCCATTTCTCGGCGGCGACGTCGAATTCGATGACGCGGACGGCGGTATGGCCGTCGACCGATTCCATCTGGCCGTCATCCTTGTAGATGGCGCCCTCGAGCAGGCCGTAGAGCTTGGTGCCGTCCTTCGACATGGCGAGGCCTTCGAAGCCGCCGGAGCGCTTCAGATTGAAGACCGGTATCTTCGCAGCCGGGTTGCCCGGGAGCTGGATCAGCGGATTGTCGGGCGAAAGCACTGGCTTGCCATCGAGCGTCGTCGCGATGACGTCGGTCAGCTGGCCTTGGGTATCGATTTTCAGGATATAGGGGCCAAATTCGTCGCCGAGCCAGAAACCGTCGGCCACCGGCTGGATCGATTCGATGTCGAAGTCGGCGCCGGTGAGGTAGCGCGTATCGGTGCCTTCCAGCACGATCGGGAAGGGGGCGATCTTGTTCGGATCGGAGAGGAAGAGGTTCTTGACGACCTCAGCCTTGTTGGCCGCCCAGTCGAACTTCATCTGGTGCAGGAAGAGCATGGCGTCGGAGGAATTGGCCTTCGAGCCGAAGCCGTTGTCCGTCAGCGTCCAGAAGGTGCCGTCAGCCATCGTCTTGATGCCGGAGAAACCCTGGATCGCCTGACCGTCGAAGGGGAGCTTCAGATCGGTGACGCGGGCACCGTCCTTGCCGGGAACCGTGCCGAGCGCTTCGGTGCGCTTGCGGTCCGCCGTCGTGAACTTGCCGGAATGCTTGAGGAATTCAGGGGCGTCGGCCGGCGCCGGAACCATCGTGTTGGCAGGCAGGATCGCCTGGCCGGCAAGCTTGGCCGGAAACTGCTGCTGGTCGGCCGAAGCGGATGCGGCCATCAGGATGAAAAGCGATACGGAAGCAAAAAGGACGTTCTTCATAATATCCCCATGGAACGGATGCCAATGGCTTCCGCTTAGCAGGGCTTCCGTGTCAGCGAATTGACGGTTGGGTGAAGCTTTGGTGACGGGCGGTAAAAGCGGTTGCTCAGCCGTGCAGGATGACTGCGGGCGTGTTCAGCACGGTCACCGCGCGTGAGGAAAGCGCCATGACACCCAGCGCCTGGCCGCGTCCCTTGACGGCATGGGTGCCAAGATCCTCGCAAGCGATATCGTCGGGAAACTCCATGCGTCGGGCAAGCTCGGAGGAGATCAGCACCGGCCGGTTCAGGCTGCGGCAGAGCGTTTCCAGCCGGGCGGTGGTGTTTACCGTATCGCCGAAATAGCTGATCTTGTGATGATCGACGCCGATTTCGGCTGTGATGATCTCGCCGCCGTGAAGCGCGGCCCGCAGCTTCGGCACCTGCCCATAGCTTTTCCGCCAGCCGGCGGCATTGGCTTCGATATCGGCGAGGATATCGAAGATGCAGCGCACGCAGCGCGCATTCTTGACGCCGCGGGCAAGCGGCCAGGTGATGATCGCCGCATCGCCGACATAGTCGTTGATCATGCCCTTGTGGCGCCGGACCGGCTCGGCGAAGGTCGCAAACAGCGAACTCAGCAGCTGCTGCGCGCGAAGGTCGCCGTGTTTTTCGGCAAAAGCCGTCGAATCGACGAGATCGATGAACAGAAAGACACGCTCTTCCCGAACCGGATTGCGGTAGCGGCTGACCAGCATGCTCAGGAATACCTCGCGGCCGAGCAGTTCCCGCACGCGCAGAATGAAGATCATCGCCGAGCAGACGGCAAGCGCATAGAAGAAGACCTCATACGGCATGATGACGAGATCGAGGAGCGACGGCGGCTTCAGCATGCCGACCGACCAAAGCAGCAGACCGCCGCAGGCAAAGCCGATACTCATCAGGATCTCGTAGATCACCAGCTCGGTGATGATGAAGGCGAAAGTCGGCAGCTTCTGGATGCGCCTGTAGAGCCCGCGAAACAGCACCTTGCGTTCGAAGGCGATGATCGGCATGCCGATGAACAGCGCGAAGATGGCGCCGATAACGGGCGTCTGATCGGAATAGAACATCAGGTCATAGACGACGCCGCTGGCCGCAAGGACGATCGTGATCAGGATCCAATTCTGTGTCGGAGATATTTCCCGCATGCCGCCTCTGCGCCGTGATGTTTCTTCCTGCCATTGTTTCAGGCCGGAAAAAACCGTCAAGCGAATTCGAACTGCAGCACCACGCGTCTTTTAGAGGCGGCGGCGCTTGTTCCGAAGCCAATTCGCCGACTTTGTTGGGCCACGTGATTGCCTCTGCAAACACCTTGTCAATCTCAGGCCTTCGCCGTATTGCTATCAATAGTTGTGGGCGCCTTCCTGCACAGGAGTATCATGTACAGATTGATGGTTTTCTCAGTGATCACGATCGCGGCTGGCTCCGCACATGCAAGCGGGGTTCCGTTTTTCGCCAGTCCTGATGTGCCCGACTATTCCGCAAAGATGATCGTGCGTGATACCTATAATGACAAAGGGGGCCGCCAACGGGTCGTCCAACATCACAACGGCTGGACGCATGTTGAAGAGGACAGACGCGGAGAAACGAACATTTATTACGGACACTTCTTCAAGAACGTTGTTCTGAGGGCATCCAGGAAGAATGGTGAGATCTCTTCAATCGAGGTCAGGCAGGTCGAGCCGTCTCAGGACTATAACGGCATCATGGAGGTCAAGGAAACCGATGATGTCGAGGCCATCGGCGGTGAGCAGTGTCGTTGGCGGGAGATTGTTCGGAAAATGAATAAGGACGGGTCCGGGCCTGTTTGGTTAACTTGCCTGACCGGCGACGGAATAGAGGTCGCGACGAAAGTACTTTTCTCCAGTCGAGAGGTGATGTCCGAGACGCGGTTGGTTGAACTGCAGCGCGGGCCTGTGCCGGGGGCGGCGGTACGACCATCTATGCAGCTTTTTGAAGCCGGTACCTGGCTCAAACCATTGCCAAGCTATGACGATTACACTCCAAATGCTGGAGACTTTGAGGCGAAGCTGGTCAGCCACAGATCCGAGGAGAGGCTGTTACGTCACTATCCCTGGTGGCTCCGACAGCGTGACGGCGAGGATGGATCAATCCTGATCACCGTCTGGAACGAACTCGAAGACCAAGGGCTCCAATATTCCGCATCCAAGGGTGAGCGCAGGTTCGAAGCTATCCGCTCCTCCTCGAATCCTGGGCCATTCTCCAAGAGATTTGACATGGTGTCCGGGATGGTCGACATGAAAAAACAGGATCGGCTGCTCGGCGAAGACTGCGCATGGTATAACCGGACACCAGATTCCGCTGATGCAGGTCTGATGCAATGTCTGACTTCGGACGGTATACCGCTGATTGATGAACACTGGTCCGGCTGGGGTGACGGCGAGATATTCAAAATAGTGGCGTTAACGCGCCGGCCTGTGAGCATGGATGAAATGCAACCACCTCGTGATTACCTCGAGCCTGCTGCCTGGGGATTTATCAGGCCCCAATACTAGAGAGATAAGGTAGTAGCCTAAAACAAAGCAATGGCTTAGCCGTGACGGCTAAGCTTTGATATGCAGCCGTCTCAGAGGCTGACGGTTTCGACCTTGCGGCCGACGAAGCGCAGAGCGATCTGACCCTGGATCAGCTGCAGCGCCGGCTCGCCGAAAAGATCGCGCCGCCAGCCGTGCAGGGCAGAGACTTCGGCCTTCTCGCCCTCAGCGGCGATCCTGTCGAGATCCTCGCTGTTGGCGATCACCTTCGGCGCCACGCCGTGTTTTTCCGAAATCAGCTTCAACAACACCTTCAAGAGTTCGACGGCGGCAGCGGCCCCTTCGGGCGCCTGCGCCTGGCGCGGCACATGTGGCATATCGGCCTTCGGAAGAGCGAGCGCCGCATTGACGGCTTCGATGACGGCAGCGCCGGAGGTCGAGCGCTCCCAGCCTTTCGGAATGGTGCGCAGACGGCCAAGCGCTTCGGTATCCTTGGGCTGCTGCTGGGCGACCTCGTAGATCGCATCGTCCTTCAGAACCCGCGAACGGGGCACGTTGCGGGCGCGGGCCTCGCGTTCGCGCCAGGCGGCGACATATTTCAGGATCGCCAGCTCCTGCGGCTTGCGCAGGCGCATCTTCAGCCGCTGCCATGCATCGTCGGGATGCAGGTCGTAGGTTTCGCGCGCCTCGAGAATGTCCATCTCTTCGGAGAGCCAGGAGGTGCGGCCCTCGCGATCGAGTTCCGCCTTCAGCGACAGATAGACGTCGCGCAGGTGGGTGACGTCGGCCAGCGCATATTCCAGCTGTTTGTCGGAGAGCGGCCGGCGGCTCCAGTCGGTGAAGCGCGACGACTTGTCGATATGGACGTTCTTGATGCGGCTGACCAGCTGATCATAGGAGACGCTGTCGCCGAAGCCGCAGACCATCGCGGCGACCTGCGTGTCGAAGATCGGATGCGGGATGAGATTGCCGCGATTGAAGATGATTTCGATGTCCTGGCGGGCCGCGTGAAAGACCTTCAGCACCTTCGGATCGGCCATCAGCTCGAAGAAGGGGGCGAGATCGATGCCTTTGGCCAGCGGATCGACGAGCACTTCGGTCGTCGGGCTTGCCATCTGGATCAGGCAAAGCTCCGGCCAGAAGGTCGTCTCGCGCAGGAATTCGGTGTCGATGGTGATGAAGTCGGACTTGGCCAGCTCTTTGCAGGCGGCCGCCAAATCGGCGGTGGTTTCGATCATATCATTTCATTCGCAAGGAAAAGGTCGGTTGAACCTTCCTTCTCCTTTCGCTTCGATATGTCAATACAACAGCATAAGCTTCGCGCATTGCTGGCTAAGAATTACGTCCGAACTGCGGCAAAGGCCGCCTCAGCTCACTCTGACGTAGCTGGTCATCCCGGTCTTCTGGTGCTCGATGATATGGCAATGCAGCAGCCAGTCGCCGGGATTGTCGGCGACGAAGGCGAGCTGTACCTTCTCGTCCGGCTGGATGAGATAGGTGTCCGACACCAACGGCATCACCTCCCGCGTCGAGGAGGAGATCACCGTGAAGCTCATCCCGTGCAGATGGATCGGATGCGCATGCGGCGTGACATTCTCCAGATTGAAGACGTAGCTCTTGCCGAGCTTCAGTTCCGCAAGTGGCGCCGTCGGGTCGGGCGTGTCGCCCGGCCACGGCACCTTGTTGATCGCCCAGAAACTGAAGCCGAGCGTGCCGCAGATGCTGTCGACCGCGGCACTCTCGGCGGTGGCGCTCAGCACCAGCGGGATCTGCTCGGCTGTGGAAAGATCGGCCTTTTCAACCGGATTTTCGGCAAGCGGCCCGAGATCGCCGATCTCGCGCTTCAGCGACGATCCGGTGGCGCGCAGACTGGCGATCGTCTTCGGCATGGTGCCGCGAATATCCTCGAGTGTCGCGACTGTGCCTTCTCCATCCGGCATGCGCACGGCAAGATCGAGCCGCTGTCCTGGCCCGATCTGCAGCAGATCGAGGGGGAAACGCTTCGGCACCGGATTGCCGTCGATTGCGATGACGGTTGCAACCGCACCTTCCACCTTCAGCGAGAAGATCCGCGTCACGTCGGTCACGGCGATGCGCAGCCGCACCAGCCCGCCGGCCGGCGCGTCATATTGCGGCTCCTGATGCCAGTTGGCGGTGCGCACGGTGCCGTAGGTGCCGGATTTGGCGGCGTCACGCGGCCGGAAAGCGGCGATGAACTGCCCGTCGCCGCCAAGCCGCCAGTCGCGCAGGTTCAGCACCACCTCCGCATCGAAGTGAGGATCGGCCGGATCTTCGACGACGATGACGCCGGTCATGCCGTGCCCCATCTGCGTCAGCGTATTGCAATGCGGATGATACCAGAACGTGCCGGCATCGGGCGGCGTGAAGGCATAGTCGAAGCTGTCGCCGGTATAGATATAGGGCTGCGTCATGAAGGGCACGCCGTCCATGCGGTTGTCGATACGAAGCCCGTGCCAGTGGATCGTCGTCGGCTCGTCGAGCCCGTTTTTCAGCCGCGCGGCGTAAGGGCGCCCCCTTGTCATCCGGAGAACCGGCGGCATGCCGTCATGGCCCCAACTCATGATATCCCGGGTGGGTCCCGCCTCGGTCAGCATCGCCTCGGTCTTGACCGCCGTCAGCAGCTGCGGCTCGGGTGCTGCCTCCGCAGGCCCGAATTTGCCGGCAATGCCGATTCCGACGCCATAGGCGCCCGCGACGGCGGATGCCTTGAGAAGGTTGCGGCGGGTCAGGAGAGGCATGCGGGGCGCTCCACAGTGAGAATGCCGATCCTTTTAAAGTTGACCGGCTCCTTCATCAATACGGGAAGCGCGGCCAAACTGCCGCAGCATACAGGCCCCAGCCTCGCCATAAACGCGTGCCAAACGCGCGGGCGGCGCGCGCCAAGCCTTGACAAATCGGAGCGTCCATGCGCTTTTCCGCCCGATTTTCTTGTCGGCGCTTGAGGGTCTTTGAACCCTTGCTGCCGTCTTAAGCCACATTCCAGGATTTGAGATCATGCATCGCTATCGCAGCCACACATGCGCCGCCCTCCGCAAGACGGATGTCGGCTCGACCGTCCGTATCTCCGGCTGGGTCCATCGCGTCCGCGACCATGGCGGCGTTCTCTTTATCGACCTTCGCGACCATTATGGTATCACCCAGGTCGTCGCAGATCCGGACAGCCCGGCCTTCAAGATGGCCGAGACCGTGCGCGGCGAATGGGTGATCCGTATCGACGGCCTGGTCAAGGCTCGCACCGAAGACACCGTCAACAAGACGATGGCAACCGGCGAGATCGAACTCTACGCCCAGGAGATCGAAGTGCTCTCCGCCGCCAAGGAATTGCCGCTGCCGGTTTTCGGCGAGCCGGATTATCCCGAGGATGTCCGCCTCAAGTATCGTTTCCTCGATCTTCGCCGCGAAACGCTGCACCGGAACATCGTCAAGCGCACTCAGGTGATCTCGGCGATGCGCCGCGAAATGGGCGATGTCGGCTTCACCGAATATAGCACGCCGATCCTGACGGCCTCCTCGCCGGAAGGCGCGCGCGACTTCCTCGTGCCCTCGCGCATCCATCCCGGCACCTTCTACGCGCTGCCGCAGGCACCGCAGCAGTACAAGCAGCTGCTGATGGTTGCCGGCTTCGACCGCTACTTCCAGATCGCGCCGTGCTTCCGTGACGAAGACCCGCGCGCCGACCGCCTGCCGGGCGAATTCTACCAGCTCGACCTCGAAATGAGCTTCGTCACCCAGGAGGACGTCTGGGACACAATGGGCCCGCTGATGACAAGCGTGTTCGAGGAGTTTGCCGAAGGCAAGCCGGTCACCAAGGAATGGCCGCGCATCCCCTATGATGAGGCGATCCGCAAATATGGTTCGGACAAGCCGGACCTGCGCAACCCGATCGTCATGGAAGCGGTGACCGAGCATTTCGCCGGCTCCGGCTTCAAGGTCTTCGCCGGCATGATCGCCTCCAACCCGAAGGTGCAGATCTGGGCGATCCCGGCAAAGACCGGTGGCTCGCGCGCCTTCTGCGACCGCATGAACGCCTGGGCGCAGAGTCAGGGCCAGCCGGGCCTCGGCTACATTTTCTGGCGCAGCGAGAACGACAAGCTCGAAGGCGCAGGCCCCCTTGCCAAGAACATCGGCGAGGAGCGCACCGATGCGATCCGCGCCCAGCTCGGTCTCGGCGATGGCGACGCCTGCTTCTTCGTCGCCGGCGAGCCGGAAAAATTCTACAAGTTTGCTGGCGAGGCCCGCACCAAGGCCGGCGAAGAATTGAACCTCGTCGACCGCGACCGCTTCGAGCTGTGCTGGATCGTCGACTTCCCCTTCTTCGAGTGGAGCGAGGAAGAGAAGAAGGTCGACTTCGCGCACAACCCGTTCTCGATGCCGCAGGGCGGCCTTGACGCGCTGCAGAACCAGGATCCCCTGACGATCAAGGCTTTCCAGTACGATGCCGTCTGCAACGGCTTCGAAATCGCCTCGGGCTCGATCCGCAACCAGTCGCCGGAAACCATGGTCGCCGCCTTCGAGAAGGTCGGTCTCAGCCAGCAGGACGTCGAGGATCGTTTCGGCGGCCTCTACCGCGCCTTCCAGTACGGCGCACCGCCGCATGGCGGCGCTGCCTTCGGCATCGACCGTATCGTCATGCTGCTCGTCGGCGCGAAGAACCTGCGCGAAATCTCGCTCTTCCCGATGAACCAGCAGGCCCAGGATCTGCTGATGGGTGCGCCGAGCCCGGCAACGCCGACGCAACTGCGCGAACTCTCGATCCGGCCGATCCCGCCGGTCAAGAAGGACTGAGTTCGTCTGATTTGAACCTAAAGAAGCCGGGCGACCTCTGAACTGCCCCGAAAGTTGGTGCCCAACTTTCGGGTGCAGTTCAAATCGTCGGGCTTTTTGCTGTCGTTCACAAGGCCGCGTAGATCGCCTCGCGCAGATCGAGCGTGAACTTACCCCACATGCCCTCCAGCGTCGTGTTCGTCAGGGCGACGACGGTGAGCTGGTTCACCGGATCGATGAACCAGCTATGGCCGTAGACGCCGCCCCATTTCAACGTGCCACTGGGGAAGGGGACGCCAGCTTCAGCAGGATCGGTGATGACAGACCAGCCGACGCCGAAACCGGAGCCGGGTTCGTGCTGCTGGCGAAGGCCGCCGGCCTGATCGGTCGTCATCATCCGTACGGTTTCGCTGGAGAGCAGCGGTGCGCCGCCTCTCCGTATGGTTTCGAGAACGGCGAGGACGTCAGCTGCCGTGCCCGCCATGCCGGCACCGCCCGAATGATAGGAGGCGGGTTCGAAGATGCGGTTCGGCGCGAAGCGGATAGGACCCATCAGCGACATCACCGTTGCATTCTCACCCATGAGCACTGGTTCCGGCGAAGCGTCCATATAGGCGGCGGCGAGCCGCCTTCGGTCGCGAACCGAAAAGGCCGTGTCGGCAAGCCCGAGCGGTCTTGTCACCAGTTCGGCAACGGCCTCAGCCAACTGCACGCCGGTTTCCGCCTCGATGATGCCGCCGAGAACATCCATGGCAAGGGAATATTGCCAGTCGCTGCCTGGCGCGAAACGCAGCGGCACGCTGGCGATCCGCTTGAGATTTTCGGCGAGCCGCAGTCCCGGCTGGTCGAGGCCGTCGGATATGCCGGCGTTGATATAGGGGCCGCCGTCCTCTTCGGAGAAGCTGTAGCCGAGGCCTGACGTATGGGTCAGCAGGTGGCGGATGCGAATGGTGGCTTCGCTGCCGTCGGACAGCTTTGGCCGGAATTCCGGCAGCCATCTGGTCACCGCGTCGTCGAGGCCTATCCTTGCCTGCTCGACGAGCCGCATCGCGGCGATGGTGACGATAGGCTTGGTGATGGAGGCAAGCCTGAAGATCGTATTCTCGCGCATTGCCAGGCCGTTTTCGCGGTCGGCAAGGCCGGCTGCGCGGCGGTGGATGATGTCTCCGTCGCGGGCGACGAGCACGACCGTGCCGACCAACCGCTTTTCGTCGAGCGCATGTGTGATTGCCGCGTCAATAGCCGCGCCAAGGGATGAATGCCTGTCGGCCTCTGTCTTTTCGAGGGGAAGACTCATCAGATTAAACCTTCTATAATCACAATGACCGTTCCTGAATATAGCAAGCCGCCTCGTATTTCTAGAGTGATCACTGTGAAAAATAGTACCGACGTAAAGAATCCTTCCGCTCGCCGCCGTGGCCGCCCCCCGGCCTTCGACCGTGAGACGGTTCTGTCGGCCGCCCGCGAGACCTTCTGGGCGCATGGATACGAGGGCGCCTCGATCGCCGATCTGACGGCGGCCATGGGCATCACGCCGCAAAGCCTCTATGCCGCATTCAATTCGAAAGCCGATCTCTATCGTGCGGCGCTGGAGCAATATCGAGCGCTGGGCGCCGATACCTCGTCCGCGCTCGGCGAGCCGATCGATACCGTCGCCGCCTTCGAGCGGATATTGCGGGGCTCGGCCGCGCGATTTTCGGCGCCGGAACATCCGAAAGGCTGCATGATCTCGACGGCTGTGCTGAACTGCGCCAGCGAGAACGAGGTTATTGCCGACCATGTCGCGGCGCTGCGCCGTCGGTCGCTGGAGGCCTATGCGGAAAGGATCGAGCGCGGCATCCGCGAGGGCGACATCAGAGCCGAGACGAACCCTCGGGCACTGGCGCGGTTCCTCGGCGCGATCGTCCAGGGCATGTCGGTGCAGGCGAGGGACGGCGCATCGCTTGAGGAATTGCTTGAGATTGCAAGCTTCGCCATTGCCGAAGTCGCCCGCCACCGCATCTGAAACGGAAAGGCCCGGCAGATCGTGGCTGACACCAGCTAATGGGGTCAGTCACACGCTGCCGGGCCTTTCGTCGTCACATTGAAGCGATCAGTCGTTGGCCGAAACCTTGACGCCGAGCACCTGCGGCAGCGTGTTCGGAGCGCCCATGGCGGCGCCGACGATCGTCGGGAACGGCACCGGCTTTTCAGGGGCGGCCTTGACGGTCAGGCTCTTCGGGTCGTCGAGGAAGGTGTTGACGGCAGCCGAAACTGCGTTCTGCAGTTCCGGGATGTTGAGCTGCGCCAGCATGATCGGCGTCATCGCCTTCAGCGAATCCGCCATCTGCTTGCCCGACATGTTCTGCTGCGAGCCGGCATAATCAAGCGCGCGCTTGGTGATCGAGGCATCGTCGAAACGCACCTGCGCCGCCTCGAAGGAAAGCTGCTGCATCAGGCCGAGCATGGCGAGGCCGAGCGCCTGCTGCGACTGCTCCTTGTTCGGGTTGGTTTCGGATTCCTTCATCGCATCCTGCATCGATTTCATGAAGGCCATCGTGTAGCCCGAAATCTTGAAGCCGAGGTTCAGCTTGCCGACGTTGGTGAAGTCGAAGGCCAATTCCGAAATGTCGACCGTGCCGGGGGCGAGTTCCCAAGCGCCCTTCATGGTGATGTCGCCCTGGACATGCTGCAGGGCGAGCTTTTCGATCGCATCCTTGCTCTGCGCATCCTCGGTCTTGGTGAGATCGGCCTTCATGCTTTTGAAGGCGCCGTCGAAATCGAAGCCCGATTCGTCTTCGCGCAGCGTCAGGTTCATGTTGCTTTCGAGCAGCGAGAACACTTCCGCACCGTCCTTGACCACCTTCACCGGGCCAATATGCGCGGTTTCGTAGAGCATCATGGTGTCGAGCGTGTCGCCGCCCGGCGTTGCCGGCACGGAGATGCCGCCGAGCGTCAGCTCCTGCGCCGTCACGGTGACGCCGTCCTGCGTCTTGTTGATGTCGGGGAAGGCCGCTTCCTCGATGTAATAGCCGCCATCCTCGTCTTCTTCGACGCCGGAAAGCGTGATTTCGCCGATGGGCAGGCTTTCGCTGCCGGTCGGCTTGACGGTCACATTCTTCAACGTGACGGTCGTGCCGTCGATATCGACGCTTTCAGCCGCAATCGTCCCACCCTGGGCGGCATAGGCGGCATTGATCTTCTTCAAGAGATCGGTGCCGTCGAGAGCGAAAGCCGAGCCGGCGAGCGAGAAAAAGGCGGCGCCCGACAGCATCAGCCGCGTTGTCCGGTAAATGTTCATGGGGTGATTCCTCTGGTGGCGTGTGGCGGTTGGAAATCTGCAGTTACGCTACTACGGATTGGGCCTGCTTTATATTTGCGGACTTCTAAATTTCCGTTGAAAGGAACGGCAAACGAAGTCCAAATTGCGGCCGCACGTTTGTCTCATCCTTTGATGTCGGTGCCAAGACTTCATCCACAGCTGCAATGGCCTGGATTCCTTGCCCGCCAGCCACTTCTGGGCTAGTCAGAACCTATGGGACAAGAGATTTTGCCGCCTTCCGGCGGAGACGACGACAACATCCAACCGGTCGACCTCAAGGCGGCGCTCGAACAGCGCTATCTCGCCTATGCGCTGTCGACCATCATGCACCGCGCTCTGCCTGACGTGCGCGACGGGCTGAAGCCCGTCCATCGCCGCATCGTCTACGCGATGAACGAGATGGGGCTGAGGCCGACATCGGCCTTCAGGAAATGCGCCAAGATCGTCGGCGAGGTGATGGGTAACTACCATCCGCACGGCGACCAGTCGATCTATGACGCGCTTGCCCGTCTCGCCCAGGACTTCTCGCAGCGCTACACGCTAGTCAACGGCCAGGGCAATTTCGGCAATATCGACGGCGACAGCCCCGCCGCCATGCGTTACACCGAATCGAAGATGACGGCAGTCTCCGAATTGCTGCTCGAAGGCATCGATCAGGATGCCGTCGATTTCCGCGACACCTACGATGAATCGAATTCCGAGCCGACCGTCCTTCCCGGCGCCTTCCCGAACCTGCTCGCCAACGGCTCTTCCGGAATTGCCGTCGGCATGGCGACCTCGATCCCGTCGCACAATGCCCACGAGCTTTGTGACGCCGCGCTGCATCTGATCAAACATCCGGATGCGACGGTCGAAAAGCTCGTCGAATTCATTCCCGGCCCGGATTTCCCCACAGGCGGCATCATCATCGACAGCCGCGACAGCATCATCGAGAGCTACCGCACCGGCCGCGGCGGTTTCCGCGTGCGGGCGAAATGGCAGACCGAGGATCTCGGCCGCGGCGGCTACCAGATTGTCATCACCGAAATTCCCTTCCAGGTGCAGAAGTCGCGGCTGATCGAAAAGATCGCCGAGCTGCTGATTGCCCGCAAGCTGCCGCTTCTGGAAGACATCCGCGACGAATCGGCCGAGGACATCCGTGTCGTCCTGGTGCCGAAGACCCGCAGCGTCGATCCGACGATCCTGATGGAATCGATGTTCAAGCTGACGGAGCTGGAAAGCCGCTTCCCGCTGAACATGAACGTGCTCTCCATGGGCCGCATCCCGCGGGTCATGGCGCTGAACGAAGTGCTGAAGGAGTGGCTGGATCACCGCCGCGAGGTGCTGCAGCGCCGCTCGCGCTTCCGCTTGGCGGCGATCGAAAGGCGCCTCGAAATCCTCGGTGGCCTGCTGATCGCTTATCTCAACATCGACGAGGTGATCAGGATCATCCGCGAGGAGGATGAGCCGAAGCCTGTGATGATGGCGCGCTGGGATCTCACCGATATTCAGGTCGAGGCGATCCTCAACATGCGGCTGCGCGCCTTGCGCAAGCTCGAAGAGTTCGAGATCCGCAAGGAATTCGACGAACTCACCAAGGAAAAGGGCGAGATCGAAGCGCTGCTTGCCTCCGACGACAAGCAGTGGCAGACGGTCGCCTGGGAAATCGGCGAGGTGAAGAAGAAATTCGCCAAGGCGACCGAGGTCGGCCGCCGCCGCACCCAGTTTGCCGACGCGCCTGAAGCCGACGAGGAAGCCATCCAGCAGGCGATGATCGAGAAGGAGCCGATCACTGTCGTCATATCCGAAAAGGGCTGGATCCGCGCGCTGAAGGGCCATATTGCCGACACCGCGACGCTGACCTTCAAGGAAGGCGATGGTCTGAAGGTGGCCTTCCCGGCGCAGACGACGGACAAGATCCTGATCGTCACCACAGGCGGCAAGGCCTTCACGCTTGGCGGCGACAAGCTGCCGGGCGGCCGCGGCCACGGCGAGCCGCTGCGCATCATCGTCGACATGGATAACGACCAGGCAGTGCTGACCGCCTTCGTCCACGATCCCTCGCGCAAGCAGCTGATCGTCTCCACAGCCGGCAATGGCTTCGTCGTTCCGGAGGTCGAGCTGGTCGCCAATACCCGCAAGGGCAAGCAGATCATGAACGTGGCGCTGCCCGAGGAGACGCAACTGCTCGTGACTGTCAGCGGCGATCATGTCGCCGTCGTCGGCGAAAACCGCAAGCTGCTGGTCTTTCCCTTAGCGCAGGTGCCGGAAATGTCGCGCGGCAAGGGCGTGCGTCTGCAGCGCTACAAAGATGGCGGCATTTCCGACGTCCGCTGCTTCGCGATATCGGACGGCCTCGTCTGGGAAGACAGCGCCGGCCGCACCTTCACGAAGAACAAGGACGAGCTCGCCGAATGGCTGTCCGACCGCGCCACCGCCGGCCGCACCGTGCCGAAGGGCTTTCCGCGCAGCGGTAAATTCGCCGGCTAAGGCATTCGTCCGGCCGTGTGTAGCGGTTCGGGGATAACGACAGGCATAAAAATTCCGCGCCCGTCTCTTGGCGGGCGCTGGAACTTCTCTATCTCATTGCTGTTACCCAAAAGAAGAGAAGGCCGGTCCGCGGGCGGATGGAACGGCTATGGCTCGTGCGCTTGGAGAAGGCGCCGTTACCGGAGGAAAATCGATGCCCGCCAGCACCATCAAATTGCATGTCAGCCACACCTACAGGGTGCCGCCTGCTGTCGTGTACGACGCCTGGCTCAACCCTGAAATCGCCCGCCGCTTCCTGTTTGCCACCGATGACGGTCATGTCATCCGCGCCGATATCGATCCGCATGTCGGCGGCCGTTTCTTCATCGTCGACCGCCGCCCCACCGGCGACGCCTTTCACCAGGGCGTCTTCCTGGAGCTGAAGCGCCCGCAGCGCATGGTCTTCAGCTTTTCCGTCGAGGACCACGACCACAATTGCGACCGCGTCGAAATCGACATCGAGCCTCTCGCCGGCGGCAGCCGCCTGACGCTGACCCACGAAATGTGCGCCGAATGGGCCGAACATGAGGAGAAGACCCGGCAAGGCTGGGCGCACGTGGTCGAAGGACTTGGCCGCGAGCTGGAACAGCAGCAGCTGAAGCCTACGGGCTGAGCGGTACGCTGAAATCGCGGAGGAAGCGGGTCGCGTCAAGACTTTGAAGCGGCCCCGCCTTTCGATGAAATTTGAACCGCTTTATTCCGCCAGCTTTTTCAACGCGACCTTGTACTTGTCTACGAAATTTCGTGCCGCTTCCAGCTGACGAGGGAAATTCTCATTGACCGGCTTCATATTGATGCCGCCGTTTTGCAGCTTCAGTTCCAGTGAATCACCCGTCTTCAATCCAAGACGGGCCAGAACTTCCTTAGGGATAATAATCCCCTCGGAATGACCGATCTTGCGGATTGCAACGTTCATCGCTTCGTCCTCTGTGTCAGAACGGAGTATCCCCTGGTGGTAAGCAGGCGACAACGCCTATTCCGCCAATGGCCTGATCCTGCTTCCCCGCACCATCCAGAAGCAATGCCCGGCGATCGCCGCCACCAGGATGCCGCCGCCGACGAGTGTCATCGTCGCCGGCGTTTCCGAAAAGATCAGCCAGACCCAGATCGGAGCGAGCACGGTTTCAAGCAGGTAGAACATGCCGACTTCAGGGGCGGAGAGGTAACGCGGCCCGGTCGCAAGGCACCAGAAGGCGACGGGCATCACGATGGCGCCATTCAAGAGGATCCAGCCGGGATGGGCGATGGAAAGCCCTGAGGGCAGAGCTTGCGCGAGACCGAGCGCGGCCGGCAGGATGGCGGCTAGCAGCGGCACGAAGCCCATTTCCCGGCGCGAGGCACGCCCGATCGTGATGGCTGCGGCAAGAATAAGCGCGCTGAGAAGCGCCATGGCATCGCCGAAAAAATGCCCGCTGGAAAGCCCTTCGCGCACGATCAGTCCGACGCCGAGGATCATGAAGAACATGGCGATCAGCGTTGCGGCCTGCGGCTTCTCCTTGAGGAAAATCCAAGAAAGAAGCGCCCCGAACATCGGGTTGAAGGCGACAATGAAGACGACATTGGCCGTGGTCGTGTTGAAGATCGCGAGCACGAAGGTGAGGGAGGAGAGGCCGTAGAGCAGACCGGCGAGCAAGCCGGGCCGCCCCGGAACGAGGATTGGCCATTTGCCCGAGGCAAGGCGCATTGCGCCAAGGATGACGAGCGTGGCGAGAACCGTGGCTGCGCTTCGTATTCCCAGGATCGACCAGACGTCCCCGCCGCCCAGGCGGACGAGCGGGATGTCCATGGAAAGCGCCAGCCCGCCGATCGCCGTCAGCAGCAGGCCCTTCCGATGATCGGAAAGAGCGGTGGGGAACATTAGTCGTGGGGGCTTTGAGGCATGGATGAGGGATCGAAACGTTCCCAGCCGCGCGGGGTCAGATGCTCCTGTGGCTGGAAGCGTGTCTTGTAGTCCATCTTTCGCGACCCTTGAACCCAGTAGCCGAGGTAGACATGCGGCAGGCCGAGCGCTTTCGTGCGCCTGACATGGTCGAGAATCATGAAGGTGCCGAGTGATCGCCGCTCGATATCGGGATTGAAGTAGGAATAGACCATCGACAGCCCGTCGCTCATCGTGTCGGTCAGCGCGGCGGCAAGCAGTTCGCCTTTCGGCCGCTGCTCCAGCCCGGAGCCTTCTTCACGCCGGCGATACTCGACGATTCGCGTGTTCACATGGGTGTCCTCGACCATGATCGCATAGTCGAGCACGGTCATGTCGGACATGCCGCCCTGCTGGTGGCGATAATCGAGATAGCGCCGGAAAAGCGAATATTGCTCGCTGGAAGGCTGGGCGGTGAATTCGGTGGCGATGACGTCGGAATTGGCGGCAAGCACCCGCTTCATCGATTTCGTCGGCTCGAATTCCTGGGCGAGAATACGCACGGAAACGCAGGCGCGACAGGATTCGCAGGCTGGGCGGTAGGCGATATTCTGCGAGCGGCGGAAACCGCCCTGGGTCAGGATGTCGTTCATCTCGGCGGCGCGCGGGCCGACCAGATGGGTGAATACCTTACGCTCCATCTCATGCGGCAGATACGGACACGCAGCCGGAGCCGTCAGATAAAACTGCGGGGATGGCGTTGTCTGCGTATTCATCTGTCGCGGAAATTTCCTTGTCGAGACTGTGCTGTTTCTTGACAGCATGACCTAAGAATAAAAAACGTCAACAGCGGGGCGGTTCTCGCCCTTCATTTCGGTCTTCTAATTTTAGATATGGAGCGCCGGCGCCCCCGGGCAAAGAGAAAGCGGAGACTTTATTTCGTCTCCGCTTAAGGGTTTAGCCGCGGTTTCGGTCCAACGTTCAGGCCGTGCGAACCGTCGCTGTCCCGACCAGCAGGTCGTGGATGAGACGGCTGCGCTCGGTGAACAGGCCGGCAAGCAGAATGAGCGGCGTCAGCACCGAGTTGAGGATCCAGAACAGCGCCAGATGCACGATCGCCGTCAGGAAGTCCATCGGCCGGCCGTCGACGCGCACGATGGCGATGCCCATCGCGCGCATGCCGAGCGAGGCCTGGCTCCGCCCGCCGACGGTCAGGCCGAAATAGATGCCGGCGACGATGACGAAGAGGGCAGGGTAGAGCAGGAAGCCGAGCCCGAGCGTGACGATCGACAGAAAGAACAGCACGATCCCGGCGGGGATGCAGAGCAGCAGCACGATAAGATAATCGAGGATGAAGGCGAAGACACGGCGGCTCAACACGCCGCTATAGGCGCGCCAGTCCTCCGGTGCGGCATAAAGCGGATTGGGGTTGTAGCTCATCTCAATCTCCTGCGGAAAAGCGATGCCGCTGATATGGTATCGGCAGGACAAAATACAATAATTCTTCCTGGATGCGGATGTTTCAGGCGGGATCGGCCTGAAACATCGGCATCTAAATCGAAGAAATAGAGCACGACGTCACCCGAAAACCGCATACACTTTTCGGCATCATGCTCGCAATCACCGTTTGCTGAGGATTTTCGCCACTTCGACCGCGAAATAGGTGAGGATGCCGTCGCATCCCGCCCGCTTGAACGACAGCAGCGTTTCGAGCATCGCCCGCTCGCCGTCGATCCAGCCGTTCATCGCCGCCGCCTTGATCTGCGAATATTCGCCGGAAACCTGGTAGGCGAACGTCGGCAGGCCGAAGGCTTCCTTCATCCGCCAGCAGATATCGAGATAGGGCAGGCCGGGCTTGACCATCAGCATGTCGGCGCCTTCCTCGACGTCGAGGGCCGCATCGCGGATCGCCTCGGTGCCGTTGGCCGGGTCGATATAATAGGTCTTCTTGTCGCCTTTCAGCAGCCCGCCGGTCGAGATCGCCTCGCGATAGGGGCCATAGAAGGCGGAGGCGAATTTCGTCGCATAGCTCATGATGCCGACGCCCTGGTGGCCGGCGGCATCGAGCGCCATGCGGATCGCGCCGATGCGTCCGTCCATCATCTCCGACGGCGCAATGATGTCAGCGCCGGCATCCGCCTGCATCACCGCGGCGCGCGCCACCTGATCGACCGTCTCGTCGTTGACGATCTCGCCGTCTCTCAAGATGCCGTCATGGCCATGGCTGGTGAAGGGATCGAGCGCCACATCGGTGATGACGCCGATGTTCGGCACCGCCTTCTTGATCGCCGCTGTCGCCTGATTGATCAGATTGTTGGCTTCGAGGCTGTTCGAGCCGGTCTCGTCGCGCAGTTCCATCTCGATATTCGGAAAGGTGGCGAGAGCCGGAATGCCGAGGCCGGCCGCTTCGCGCGCCGCTTCGACAGCCTTGTCGATGCTCATGCGGTTGACGCCGGGCATGGCCTGGATCGGATCGACGATGCCGGAACCCGGCACGATGAAGATCGGCCAGATCAGGTCGTCGACCGTCAGCCGGTTTTCCTGCACCAGCCGGCGCGTCCAGTCCGCCTTGCGGTTGCGGCGCATGCGGCGATGGCCGGTGATGTCGTCGACGAGATGCGTCCTGTCCTGCATGATATTGATCCCGAGCCCATTCCATTTATCGGAGCGCTCATTATCATGGCGCCTTGAAAATCCAAACCGGGCGATTGGCCGCGGCGGAAAAACTGCTTGTAACGATACGATCCCCAACCGATGTTTGCGCCATGGAAACCGATTCCCCGACGATACCGAAACGCACACTGGCCGACATTCTCTTCATTCTCTTCCTGAGACTGGTGGCCGTATCCTGCTTCTGGTTCGGCCTGCAATATTGGGCGATGCTCGTCGGCTATTCGCTGGTCGGCGCCGGCCGCTTCGATCTTTTGAGCTTGCCGTGGAAGGTGGCGAGCACCAGTCTTGCCGTGCTTTTTCCCGTCGCTTCCCTCGGCCTCTGGCTGACCGTCTCCTGGGGGCCGGTCATCTGGGTGCTGGCCGCCGGCGGACAAATCCTGATGTATGGCCTGCTGCCGGATATTTTCGGCCCCAACAAGCTGATCATCCTGCTGCATCTGATCGTCGCCGTGGTCTACTGGATTTTCCGCCTGCTGCTCTGGCTGGAAAAGCGCCGCCACCGCCGCCAGGTAAGTGTTGATTTACCCTGAGACAACGTGGGGTTTCCAGTAAGGCTCCGTTAAGCCTGCGGTTTAAGTCGAATTTTATATGTATTCGATAGGGTCTCACTCAAGGCGGGAAGAAAACGACACCGCCAAACAAACAGTGAGGCAGTCAATATGAATACGAAAATCAAGCCGCAGGCGGTATCGAATTTCCGTGACCAGCAGGACCAGGGCATCCGTGATCTTTACATGGAATCCCTTCATCTTGTTGAACGTCTTCACCGTCGTCTTCTCGACGTCATCAAGGACGAGTTCGACCGTCAGGGCCGCAGCGACGTCAACGCCATCCAGGCGCTGCTCCTTTTCAACATCGGCAATTCCGAGCTGACCGCCGGCGAGCTGCGCTCTCGCGGTTACTATCTCGGCTCCAACGTTTCCTACAACGTCAAGAAGCTGGTCGACCTCGGCTTCATCAACCACCAGCGCTCGCGCATCGACCGCCGCTCGGTCCGCATCAGCCTGACCGAAACCGGCCAGGACATCGCCGAAACGGTCGCCAAACTCTACGAACGCCACATCACCTCGATCGACAAGGTCGGCGGCATCGGCACCGACGAGTTCACCCAGATGAACAAGCTGCTCCAGCGCCTCGACCGCTTCTGGAACGACTCGATCATGTATCGCCTCTAAGACCACTGACCTCCATCAGGGTTGCAGAAAACCGGACGTGTCCCTGCGCGTCCGGTTTTGCCGTTGGCACTGCGTGGCATCTTTGCAACGCAAGGCGGCCCAAGCATTATCTCCCGTATCCAAGCCGTTTTTTAGCCGTTATTAACCGGCACGGTTTAGCCCGTCATATGGTTCGTTGTGTCGTGTTTCCGTTAGCCGGCAGACTGTCTTCCAGCCCGGCAACACGAATTGGCCATATTGGTGTGGCAGCGGAAGGCTTAACAACCGGCGCTTTCAATGGACCGATCAAAATTGTCAGGCTGTCGCATCGCAAACTTGTGATGGGGCAAGCGGAAAGTTTTGATGTGCCGGGACAACAAATGCACAGAGATCTGCGCTAAGGCGCAGTGATATCGCAAAGAGCCGCGGCTTCTCTTTATCGCCGCATTCAGTGGTTGGGACTATGTCGAAGAAAAACGGAAATGAAGCTCTCTCGCGCCGCGCTTTCCTTGCGTCCGCGGCAACGGTTGGCGTAAGCGCGATTGCCGCGCCGGCCTTCGCGCAATCGGCGATCGATACGCTGATCAATGCGCCGCGCCGCGGCAACTGGGACGACCAGTTTGACGCCAAGGCGGCTTCGCGCACGGCAAGCGCCGTCGTTTCCAACACGCCGATCCTTGGTCCCCAATCGCTCGCCAGCGCCCAGCAGGCGGTCATGCAGTATCAGCAGATCGCGGCTGCCGGCGGCTGGCCTGAAGTCAATCCCGGTGACCAGAAGCTGCAGCTCGGCGTCAGCCATCCCGCAGTCCAGGCGCTGCGCCAGCGCCTGGCGATCACCGGCGACCTGCCGCGCGAGGCCGGCATGTCGAGTGCCTTCGATTCCTATGTCGACGGCGCCGTCAAGCGCTTCCAGGCCCGCCACGGCCTGCCGTCCGATGGTGTGCTCGGCGAATTCACGCTGAAGGCGATGAATATCCCCGCCGATGTCCGCCTGCAGCAGCTGAACACCAACATCATCCGCTTGCAGACGTTCCCCGAGGATCTCGGCCGCCGCCACGTGATGGTCAACATCCCGGCTGCCTATGTCGAGGCTGTCGAGGATGGCACTGTCGCGACGCGCCACACCGCGGTTGTCGGCCGTCTCAGCCGTCCGACACATCTCGTCAATTCGAAGATCTACGAGGTCATCCTCAACCCCTACTGGACCTCGCCGCGCTCGATCGTCGAAAAGGATATCATGCCGCTGATGCGCAAGGATCCGACCTATCTCGAAAAGAACGCCATCCGCCTGATCGACGGCAAGGGCAACGAAGTTGCCCCCGAGACCATCGACTGGAACGGCGAGGCGCCGAACCTGATGTTCCGCCAGGACCCCGGCAAGACCAACGCTATGGCCTCGACGAAGATCAATTTCTACAACAAGAACGGCGAGTACATGCACGACACGCCGCAGCAGGGCCTGTTCAACAAGCTGATGCGCTTCGAATCCTCTGGCTGCGTCCGCGTCCAGAACGTGCGCGACTTGTCGAACTGGCTCTTGCGCGAGACCCCCGGCTGGAACCGCCAGCAGATGGAGCAGGTGATCGCAACCGGCGTCAACACGCCGATCAAACTCGGCACGGAAGTTCCGGTCTATTTCGTCTACATCTCCGCCTGGGGCATGCCCGACGGCATCGTCCAGTTCCGCGACGACATTTACCAGATGGACGGCAATGCCGAGCTGGCGCTCGATACCACGGCCGGCATGGAACAGCCGGTCCAATAAGCGGCGACGTGTGCATCGCATCTTCAAACCGCGCCTTCCCGGCGCGGTTTTTTTATGCCCTGGGGGGGCGCTCGGTAACGTAGTTCTCAATTACCGGTGCCGCGCTGTCGCAAAATGATGGGAGCGCGCGCTTTGCTCAGCAAATGTCGTTCTTCGTATTGCCCTTGCCACAGGGGAAGGATAATACCTCAGCGCATTCCAGTTGAGGAGCCCGCCCATGACCAATGCTTCCACCGAATCCTTCTTCAATCGCTCGCTTGCGGACGTCGATCCTGAGATTTTCGGCGCGATCGGAAAGGAACTCGGTCGCCAACGGCACGAGATCGAACTGATCGCTTCCGAGAACATCGTCTCCCGCGCCGTGCTGGAAGCCCAGGGCTCCATCATGACCAACAAATATGCCGAGGGTTATCCCGGCAAGCGTTATTACGGCGGCTGCCAGTTCGTCGATATCGCCGAGGAGCTGGCGATCGAGCGCGCCAAGAAGCTGTTCGGTGTGAATTTCGCCAACGTCCAGCCGAATTCCGGCTCGCAGATGAACCAGGCCGTGTTCCTGGCGCTGCTGCAGCCGGGCGACACCTTCATGGGTCTCGACCTGAATTCAGGCGGCCACCTCACCCATGGTTCGCCGGTCAACATGTCCGGCAAGTGGTTCAACGTCGTCTCCTACGGCGTGCGCGAAGGCGACAACCTGCTCGACATGGATGACGTCGCCCGCAAGGCCGAAGAGCACAAGCCGAAGCTCATCATCGCCGGCGGTACCGCCTATTCCCGCATCTGGGACTGGAAGCGTTTCCGCGAAATCGCCGACTCGGTCGGCGCCTATCTGATGGTCGACATGGCTCACATCGCCGGCCTCGTTGCCGGTGGCCAGCATCCGTCGCCGTTCCCGCATTGCCATGTCGCGACGACCACGACCCACAAGTCGCTGCGCGGCCCGCGCGGCGGCGTCATCCTCACCAATGAGGAGGATCTGGCCAAGAAGTTCAATTCGGCCGTCTTCCCGGGCCTGCAGGGTGGTCCGCTGATGCACATCATCGCCGCCAAGGCCGTCGCCTTCGGTGAGGCGCTGCAGCCGGAATTCAAGGACTACGCCGCTCAGGTCGTCAAGAACGCCAAGGCGCTGGCCGAAACGCTGATCGCTGGTGGCCTCGATGTCGTCTCCGGCGGCACCGACAACCATCTGATGCTGGTCGACCTGCGCAAGAAGAACGCCACCGGCAAGCGCGCCGAGGCAGCTCTCGGCCGCGCCTACGTCACCTGCAACAAGAACGGCATTCCCTTCGACCCGGAAAAGCCCTTCGTCACCTCCGGCGTGCGCCTCGGCGCGCCGGCCGGCACGACCCGCGGCTTCAAGGAAGCCGAATTCCGCGAAATCGGCAATCTCATCGTCGAGGTTCTCGACGGCCTGAAGGTCGCCAACTCGGATGAAGGCAATGCCGCCGTCGAAGCCGCCGTGCGCGGCAAGGTGGTCAACCTCACAGACCGCTTCCCAATGTATGACTACATGGGATAAGGAGTAGCGATGCGCTGCCCCTATTGCGGTTCGGAAGATACTCAGGTCAAAGATTCGCGCCCGGCGGAGGACAACACGTCCATCCGCCGGCGGCGTATCTGTCCGGATTGCGGCGGCCGCTTTACGACCTTCGAGCGCGTGCAGCTGCGCGAGCTGATGGTCATCAAGAAGACTGGCCGCAAGGTGCCCTTCGATCGCGACAAACTGGTACGCTCCTTCGAAGTGGCGCTGCGCAAACGGCCTGTCGAGCGTGACCGCATCGAGCGTGCCGTCTCCGGCATCGTCCGCCGGCTTGAAAGCTCCGGCGAGACCGAAATCTCTTCCGAGCAGATCGGGCTGCAGGTGCTCGAAGCCATGAAGAGCCTCGACGATGTCGGCTTCGTGCGCTACGCCTCGGTCTATCGGGATTTCTCGCTTGCCGAGGATTTCGAGAAGGTCATTTCCGAAATCAACGCCAAGATCGCCCGCGACCCGCTGGACAGGTGAGCCATGAGCGTCACGCCGCATGACGAGAGTTTCATGGCGGCGGCGATCCGCCTGTCGCGCCGGCATCTCGGCCGCACCGCCACCAACCCGTCCGTCGGCTGCCTGATCGTCAAGGACGGCGTCGTCGTCGGCCAGGCGATCACCGCCGTCGGCGGCCGCCCGCATGCCGAGACGCAGGCGCTCGCCGAGGCAGGAGAACTTTCCCGCGGCGCCACCGCCTATGTGACGCTCGAACCCTGCTCGCATCACGGCAAGACGCCGCCCTGCTCCGAGGCGCTGATCGCCTCTGGCGTGGCCCGCGTCGTCATCAGCGTCACCGATCCCGATCCGCGCGTCTCCGGCCGCGGGATCGCCATGCTGCGGGAAGCCGGCATTGAGGTGGATGCCGGCGTGTTGGAGGCGGAAGGCCGGCGTTCACTGGCCGGCTACCTCACCCGCCAGACGAAGAACCGGCCTTATGTGACTCTCAAACTTGCCGTTTCCGCCGACGGCATGATTGGCCGCGAGGGGGCGGGACAGGTGGCGATCACCGGCCCGGAGGCCCGCGCCGAGGTTCAGGCGCTGCGCGCCGAAACCGACGCGATCCTCGTCGGCATCGGCACGGCGATATCGGATGATCCGCTGCTGACGGTGCGGACACCAGGTCTGGAGGCGCAGTCGCCAATCCGCATCGTGCTCGATCCGTTGCTGGCCTTGCCGCTGACCAGCAAGCTGGTTGCGACCGCGCGGGAGGTGCCTGTCATCGTGGTGGCGAGTGAGGAGATTTCGCCGTCAGGGTCAGAGGGGGGTGCCCCGCCCACTCGCTCGGACCTCGAATCCCGCCGCACCGCTCTCGAAGCCGCCGGTGTCGAGATCGTCTACTGCAATCCCTATCATCCGGAAATCCTGCTGCCGGCCTTGGCAACACGTGGTATTTCCTCGCTTCTGGTCGAAGGCGGCGCCAAGACGGCGCGGCTTTTCCTCGAGGCTGGCCTCGTCGATCGCATCCAGCTTTACCAGGCGCCTGTCGTGATCGGCGAGGGCGGTATTGAATCGCCGCTTGAGATAACCGACATACCATCGGGTTTTGTCCATACGGGCACGCAGATGTTCGGCGAAGATCGCCTGGACGAATACGAAAGAGGGCTTTGATGTTTACCGGAATAGTCACGGATGTCGGCACGGTCGAATCCGTTTCCCCGCTGAAGGAAGGCATCCGGCTGCGGGTCGCCACCGCCTATGATCCCACGACGATCGACATGGGCGCCTCGATCTCGCATGCCGGAATTTGTCTCACCGTCACCGCGCTTCCTGACGAAGGCAGCAACGGCCGCTGGTTCGAGGTCGAGGCCTGGGAAGAGGCGCTGCGGCTGACGACGATCGGCACCTGGCGGGAAGGCAGCCGCATCAATCTCGAACGGTCGCTGAAAATCGGCGATGAACTCGGCGGCCACATCGTTTCCGGCCATGTCGACGGCAAGGCGGAAATCCTCTCGGTAACATCGGAGGGCGACGCCACCCGTTACCGCCTGCGGGCGCCTGAACATTTGGCGAAATTCGTCGCCCCCAAGGGATCGATCGCGCTTGACGGCACCTCGCTGACCGTCAACGCGGTCGACGGCACGGATTTCGACGTCCTGCTCATCCGCCACACGCTCGAGGTCACCACCTGGGGAGAGCGCAAGGCCGGTGATTTCGTCAATTTCGAAGTCGACACCATGGCGCGTTACGCCGCCCGGCTGGCCGAATTCCCGAGCGCCTGAATCGAAAACCTGTACCGGTTTCCAGGGGGCGCGTCGGCCAGATATCTCACCAATCCGGGGATAGCTTCCTCAGATACTGGCCGTAGGCACTTTTGCCGAGCTTCTCCGCGAGCTTGGCGAGGTCGCCCTGCGAGATGTAGCCCATGCGCCAGGCGACTTCTTCGGGGCAGGCGATCTTGAAGCCCTGGCGTTTTTCCAGCGTGCTGACGAAAGCGGCGGCATCGTGCAGGCTATCAGGCGTGCCGGTGTCGAGCCAGGCATAGCCCCGGCCCATCAGTTCCACGAAAAGCTGGCCGCGTTCGAGATAGGTGCGGTTGACATCGGTGATTTCCAATTCGCCGCGCGGTGACGGCTTCAGATTGGCGGCGATATCGACCACCTGCTGGTCGTAGAAATAGAGGCCGGTCACCGCCCAGTTCGATTTCGGCTCTTTCGGTTTCTCTTCGATCGACAGCGCATTCATCTTTTCATCAAAGCCGACGACGCCATAGCGTTCCGGATCGGTGACGTGATAGGCGAACACCGTCGCGCCTTCCCGCCGACCCGTGCCGGATTTCATGATTTCCGGCAGTCCGTGCCCGTAGAAGATATTGTCGCCGAGAACGAGTGCCGAGCTGTCGCCATGCACGAAGTCGGCGCCGATGATGAAGGCCTGGGCGAGACCGTCCGGGCTCGCCTGTACGGCATAGCTCAGCGAAATTCCCCATTGCGAGCCGTCGCCGAGAAGGCGCTTGAAGGCTTCGACGTCGTGAGGCGTGGTGATGATCATCAACTCCCTGATGCCGGCGAGCATGAGCGTCGTCAGCGGATAGTAGATCATCGGCTTGTCGTAGACCGGCATCAACTGTTTCGAGATCGCCTGCGTGATCGGATGCAGACGCGTGCCGGTGCCGCCGGCGAGAATAATGCCCTTCATGCCCATCTCCTTAAAGACCCTTGTTCAAAAGGTCTTGCATGACAATTGTCATAGACTGCTTCCACTCGGGGAGCCGGATTCCATATGTCCTGGCGAGCTTGTCGCCGTTGAGACGGGAATTGGCGGGACGCTTCGCCGGTGTCGGATAGTCCGCCGTCGGGATGCGCTCGACGCCGACGTTTTTGCCGCCGGATTTAGAAAGCTCCGCGAATATCTCTTCGGCGAAATCGGCCCAGCTTGCTTCGCCGCTGCCGGTCAGGTGAAAGGTGCCGCGGAGTGATGGCGCGGGGTCCGCTGCAACACGGGTTGCGATCGCAAGAATCGCGTCGGCGATGTCGAGTGCCGAAGTCGGGCATCCTGTCTGATCGGCGACAACGCGAAGATGATCGCGCGTCTCGGCAAGCCGCAGCATGGTTTTCAGGAAATTGGTGCCAAAGGGCGAGTAGACCCAGGCGGTGCGCAAGATGACGTGGTTCGGGTTCGCCGCCGCGACGGCCGTCTCGCCAGCGAGCTTTGAGCGTCCGTAGACGGAGATCGGCGCCGTCGCATCCTCTTCGGAATAGGGGGAGGCCTTGTCGCCGCTGAAGACGTAGTCGGTCGAGATGTGGATGACCGGGACCCCGATCCGCGCGGCAGCCTCGGCAACCGCCCCGGCACCCGCTGCGTTGACGGCAAAAACAAGCTCGGCTTCGCTCTCGGCCTTGTCGACCGCCGTATAGGCGGCGGCCGAGACGATCACATCCGGGCGCAGGGCCGAGAAGGCGGCTGCGATGCTTGCAGGATTCGCGAGGTCCATTTCCGGGCGCCCGACCGCGCTGATTTCGACGCCCGTTTCGCCGCCGCGTCTGAGCAGCGACTGAACGACCTGGCCCTGTTTGCCGGTGACGGCAATGCGCATCCTATCGCCCCTTGACAACGCCGAGGCGTTCGCCGGAGTAGACTTTTTCGCGCAGCGGCCTCCACCACCATTCGTTTTCCAAATACCAGTGCACGGTCTTCTCGATGCCGGTTTCGAAGGTCTCTTGCGCCTTCCAGCCGAGTTCGCCTTCCAGTTTCGAGGCATCGATCGCATAGCGTGCGTCGTGTCCGGGGCGGTCCGTGACATTGGTGATCAGACGCGCATGCGGTGCCTTGTCACTGTAGACGCCGTCGAGAATAGCGCAGATGCGATGAACGACATCGATATTCCTGCGCTCATTGCGGCCGCCCACATTGTATTTTTCGCCAGGGCGCCCTCTGGATGCGATCGTGAAGAGCGCGCGGGCGTGGTCTTCGACATAGAGCCAGTCGCGGACATTCACGCCATTGCCGTAAACCGGAAGAGGCTTACCCTCCAGTGCGTTCAGGATCATCAGCGGAATGAGCTTTTCCGGGAAATGGAACGGGCCGTAATTGTTGGAGCAATTGGAGACGACGACGGGCAGGCCGTAGGTGCGGTGCCAGGCGATCGCCAGATGGTCGCTCGCAGCCTTGGAGGCGGAGTAGGGCGAGGACGGATCGTAAGGCGTCGTCTCCTCGAAGAGGCCTTCGTCGCCGAGCGAGCCGTAGACCTCGTCCGTCGAGACATGCAGAAAGCGGAAGGCGCTCTTGCGGCGAGCGTCAAGCCCATCCCAATAGTGCCGTGCGGCATCCAGCAGGCTGAATGTTCCGACGATATTGGTCTGAATGAAATCGGCCGCGCCCGAGATCGAGCGGTCGACATGGCTCTCTGCCGCGAGATGCATGACAATGTCCGGACGGAAGGACGCGAATGCTTCCTGCATCCCGGCGCTGTCGCAGATGTCGGCGCGCAGGAATTGATAATTCGGCGCCACTTCGACGGATTTCAGCGATTCCAGATTGCCGGCATAGGTCAGCGTGTCGACATTCAGCACCTCGGCGCCGATCTCGCTGACGAGATGGCGCACCAATGCCGATCCGATGAAACCCGCTCCGCCCGTGACCAGTATGCGCATCGTCGATCAATCCTGGGGTTGCTGTGTTGTATAGGAAAAATGGCCTGGCAGATCGGCGAGCCGCGGCAGTGTCTTGTCCTTGTCTGATGATACCATCTCTCTCTCATCGAAGGGCCAGCGAATGCCGATCGCCGGATCGTTCCATGCGATGCCCCGATCATGCTGCGGGCTGTAGGGCGCGGTTACCTTGTAGCTGATGACGCTGTTCGGCTCGATCGTTGCGAAACCGTGTGCGAAACCGGCCGGTATCCAGAGCTGCATGCCGGTCTCCGGCGAGAGCTCCTGAGAGAGCCATTTGCCGAAGCTCGGTGATCCCACGCGGATATCGACGACGACATCCATGATCCGGCCGGCAAGGCAGCGCACCAGCTTGCCCTGTGCGAAGGGTGGGATCTGGAAATGCAGCCCGCGGACGGTGCCGGCCTGCGCCGAGAGCGATTCATTGTCCTGGATGAATGTGACGTCGGCCACATTTTCCCGGAACCAGGCATCCTTGAAGACCTCGGAAAAGTAGCCGCGGTGATCGCCGAAGCGTGGCGGGGTGATTGCAACGATGCCCTCGATGGCCGCGGTCTCAATGCGCATGACGTACCTTTTCTGTGGCCTTCATCAGGCGCCCGCCTTCATGACGCTCATCAGCATGTCCGCCTGCGAGCGGCTCCGCATGGCGGCAAGACCTGCTGCGGCAATGGCATCGCGCTCGTCGGCATCTGCGATCAGCTTGTAGCAGCGCTCGATCATGTCGTCATAGGGCTCGATTGCCAAGCCGCCGATGAAGGGCTGGAGGTCCGGATCGCGGATGTCGCCTTCCGTCAGCACGCAGACGCGATTGGCGAGCAGATAGGAAATGCGCACGATCTCGAAGACGCCGCTCGCATAATGATGGATGTTGATCACGATCTTGGAGCGCGCAATCGCCGCATCGCGTTCCGCACCATAGATGTTGAAGAGATGCGCGACCTTGAGCCCGCCGTCCTTCAGCGTCTTCAGAATATGGTGGCGGCGTTCGTTCATCGAGCCGTAGAAGAGCACGTCGATATCTTTGACGGCGGCGTGACTTATCTGGCTAAGGCAGCGGCTATAGCCGATTTCGAGCACGCCGGCGTGATCGATGCCCTTGGCGGCGAGATTTTGCCGGTTGCGCGGGCTGTAGTCGAGAACCGGAAGTGACTTCAGGATCGAGGTGTAACGCGAATTGATCCAACTGCTTTCTTCGGACACCTGCTCGAGATTGATGACGACGCTGTCCTTCGGCAGATGGCTGACGACTTCGGGCGCGAGAAGGTTGCCGCCGTAGATGATCGGTGCACGGCCGGCGAATGCGTTCATGTCGCGGGTAATCGGCGCCGAGCCGCCGAGTTCCTCGAAGGCGCCCTGCAGGCCGAGCGCGACTTCGTCGAAGGCGTGGCTGTGATTGTAGTTTTCCGGCGTCACGATCCAGATGCAATGACGGTCCTTGTGTGCCTGCCATCCGCCGGCAAAGGGCTGCAACAGGTTGCCGAGCGGCTGCTCGATTTTCGGCGCGGCCGGTATAGCGGGCCTTTCCGTCCTTACCGGCTGCTGCGGCACCGGAGAGGCGCCGGAAGCCTGCGCAGCATAGGCGCGCGTCAATTCGCGGCCGCCAATAAACTGGCCGCGCGGCATCCAGGCGGGCGGATCATCGGCCCCCCAGATCAGATGCGGCTGCTTGATGAGCGGCTGGCGGCCTTGCTGCCACGCGGTCAGGAGAGCATCTTCACGGCTCCGCAGAAAGGCTTCCTTGGCGGCGAAGAGGCCATGCAGCATCCGGCCGAGGCGGACACCGAACTTCCATTCGAAATCGGCAAGGGTCGGCACGAAGGCGGCGATCTTCAATCCGGAGGCGATAGCCTGCTGAACATAAAGGCCGAGCAGACGCTCAATCACGAAGGGGCGCATCTTCGCGTTGGCATCGCGTGAGTAGTGAGCCGTACCGGAATAGGCGTTGCCCGCCGCCGTGCCGGCGCGCGCCTGGTTTTCCAGCGATTCGAGAATGCGTTCGCAAAAGGCGAAATAGCCGGACCAGAATTTCCGGTTGCCGCAGAAATAGTTGCAGAACAGGAAGGCAATCTTGTCCTGCGGCGGCGCGATCGGATAGCCGAGCTCCTGGAGATGCAGGAAGATCGGCTCCATGCCGGGATGACCGCCAAGCAGCGAATGTTCCCAGACGTTGCTGTAGATCGCCGCGTGGCCGATCAGCGGATTGTAAAGATAGGCGTCCGCACCTTCCTCCCTGGCCTTTTCCGCTTCCGTGACGAAGGACGGGAAGCTCGTCACCGACTTCATCTCGAATTTGCTCGAAAGCAGCCCCCAGAACACGTCGTCGCCGAGACCGATCGCCTCATGATGCTGATGCAGCGTGAGAAAGAGTTCGTATTCGCGGGTCGTCGCCTGCGTATTGAACGAGATGTCCAACGGCATGGCCGCCGCGTCGAGCTGGCTGCGTTGCGAAGCATCGAGGTAAGGCTGATAGATAATGACGGATCCCGTGCCGGCCGCTTTCTCCGTGAGAAGCGCCAGATCAGGAAGACCGGCCGGCAAAGAAGAAATGGGCTGATTGATCGTCAAGGCGTCGTCCTTCGCGCATGGCTACCGTTTTCGTGATTCACGAAACGGCATTCGGGCTGGTTCTGGTGTCGACTATTGGACGTGAAGCTTGCGCCACACTGTTGGGCAGGAATTTCGCTGGTCAGCCTGGGAACAGGTTAAGCCGTGATGTTCGCGCCAGGCCAATTGCGTGCTAGTGCCCAACTTTGGACGGCGTCATGAAAAACGAAAAGATCTATGTAACGAAGCCCAGCCTGCCGCCGCTCGAAGAATTCATTCCTTCGCTGGAAGCTATCTGGAACAATCGCATCCTGACCAATGGCGGGCCTTTCCACGAGCAACTGGAGCAGGAGCTCTGCAGCCATCTCGGCGTGAAGCACATCAGCCTGTTTTCGAACGCCACCGTTGCGTTGCTGACGGCGCTTCAGGCCCTCCGCGTCACCGGCGAAGTCATCACCACGCCTTATTCCTTCGTGGCCACTTCGCATTCGCTTCTCTGGAACGGCTTAAAGCCCGTCTTCGTCGACATCGATCCGGTGACGCTCAATCTCGATCCAGCGAAGATCGAGGCAGCGATCACGCAGCAGACGACGGCGATCATGCCGGTGCATTGCTACGGCCACCCTTGCGACGTCGATGCGATCCAGAAGATCGCCGATCTCTACAATCTCAAGGTCATCTATGATGCCGCCCATGCCTTCGGCGTGGAAGACGAACGGGGAAGCGTTCTCAATCACGGCGACCTCTCTATCCTCAGTTTCCATGCGACGAAGGTTTTCAACACATTCGAGGGCGGGGCCATCATCTGCCCTGATGTCAAGACGAAGACCCGCATCGACCAGCTGAAGAATTTCGGTTACGTCGATGAAGTGACCGTGGTGGCGCCAGGCACGAACGGCAAGATGAGCGAATTCAACGCTGCGCTCGGCCTGTTGCAGCTGAAATACATCAACTTCGTACTCGAAAAGCGTGAGATCATCGATGCTGCATACCGTGAGCGGCTCCGCGGCGTTGCGGGCATAGAATGTCTGGACCGTTCCGGCGAGACGGTTTCCAATTTCTCTTATTTCCCGATCCTCGTACGCCCTGGCTATCCCATTTCACGCGATGGGCTCTATGAGCTTCTGAAGGAAAACGGCATTCATCCGCGCCGTTATTTCTATCCGCTGATCTCAAGCTTTTCGATGTACCGCAGCCTGCCTTCCGCGCAGCCCGCGAATCTGCCGGTCGCAACCGAAGCCGCACAACAGGTGCTCTGCCTTCCCATCTATCCCGATATGGAAATGGAGATCGTCGACAAGGTCTGCGCGATCATTGCTTCTTAGGGATGGATGAAATGAAACTGGCTATTATGCAGCCGTATTTCTTTCCTTACATTGGCTACTTTCAGCTGATCAGTGCGGTCGATAAATTCATCGTCTACGACAATATCAAATACACGAAAAAAGGCTGGATTAACCGAAACCGCATGTTGCGTGACGGCCGGGACGCCACATTCTCTCTGCCGCTGAAGGCCGCGCCGGATAGTTTAGACGTGTGCGAACGCAGCCTGTCGCCAGACTTCGACCGCAACAAGCTGCTGAATCAAATTCAAGGCGCTTATCGACGTGCGCCATTTTTTTCCCGTGCTTTCCCGGTGATCGAGCAGGCGATAGGCTTCCCGGACGACAATCTTTTTTTCTATATTTTCAACTCAATCAGAGAAATTTGCGGCTACCTTGGCATTAGGACGGACTTCGCCGTTTCCTCTGAAATAGCGATAAATCACGATCTCAAGGCCCAGGAAAAGGTTTTGGCACTTTGCGAAACAGCGGGCGCGGAGGTCTATGTGAATGCAATAGGGGGGATGGAACTTTACTCTCAAGACGCGTTTGCTGCGCGCGGTATAGAGCTGAAATTCATCAAGTCGAAGTGTGTGGAATATTCTCAGTTCGGCGCTGATTTCGTGCCCTGGCTGTCAATGGTGGATGTCATCATGTTCAATTCGGTGGAAGAGATTCAGGGGAATATGCTGGGTGCGTATGAGCTCATTCAACCTTAGATGCGGACAAGTGTTTCCTTTCGGCGGTCTGCCAAGAAGAAGATATCGGTGAAGCAATGTTCAAATGGAAGAAGTTAGGCAAGGTTTTTACACCGCAGGAGGTGACTGATCGTCCGTGGCTTAAGGAGTTTGCTCAAGCGCCCGCAACGCTGCTTTTCGACGATTTTGTGCGAATATACTTTTCCTGCCGCCCACCAGCAGATCAGGCCGGGCAATATGTCTCGCATTCTGCTTATGTTGACGTGGATAGGGCCGACTTGTTTAAGATCATACGGATCAGCGAACGCCCGGTCCTGGAATTGGGCGGTCTCGGCGAGTTCGATCAATTTGGTACTTATCCGATCTCCGTAGCGAGGGATGGCGATCTCATACGCGCTTACTATGCCGGCTGGACGCGATGCGAATCCGTGCCTTTCAACGTCGGTATAGGATTGGCCTTGAGCACGGACGAAGGCCGGACCTTCTCTAAGGCGGGCTGCGGACCCGTCGTGCCATACTCGCCGGATGAACCCTTCGTCCTGAGTGGTCCCAAGATTCGGCGTTTTAACGACCGGTGGTATCTGTTCTATATCTCTGGTTCGAAGTGGATCATGGCCGATGGGCGTGCGGAGCCTGTGTACAAAATCCGTCTAGCCACCTCTGAAGATGGCGTGCACTGGACGAAGGCGAACAGAGATTTGATCGAATCTGTCGTCGAGGCCGATGAGGCACAGGCGAGCCCCGATGTGATCTTTGCCGGGGGACGCTACCACATGTTCTTCTGCTATCGCCACAGCACGAACTATCGCGGCAAGGAAAAAGGATACCGGATCGGCTACGCCTCGAGCAACGATCTGGTCAACTGGCAACGTGACGATAGCAAAGCGGGGCTGACAGTGTCCGACACAGGGTGGGATGATGAGATGGTTAGCTACCCGCATGTCTTCGAGTTGGATGGCAAGACCTATATGGCCTATCTCGGCAATCAGGTCGGGCGCAACGGCTTCGGCCTTGCTGTTCTCGACGGAAAGCTCGGTGACGCATGACCAAGATGCGATGGAAGAAACTGGGCAAGATATTTGATCCCACGCAGCATCATCTGCCCGCAGGCTGTGTCGAGTTTGCGCAGTCGCCCCAGGCGCTCGTTTTCGATGACTTTATAAGAATCTACTTCTCAACGCGCGCAACTGACGTGAACGGCAAATATCTCAGCCATGTCGCTTTCGTCGATATGGATAAGACTCTCGAGCGGGCCATTCGCGTTTCCGACAGGCCGGTTATTGAACTCGGCAAACTCGGTTGCTTTGACGAGCATGGCATCTTCCCGATGAATGTGTTGCGACACGAAGGGAAGATCTACGGTTACACATGCGGCTGGAATCGAAGGGTTGCGGTCTCGGTCGATACCGCAATTGGGCTTGCCCTCAGTGACGACGACGGGATGACGTTCAAGAGGATCGGCGATGGGCCGGTTTTGTCGGCGTCTCTCAACGAGCCGTGCCTGGTCGGCGACGGCTTTGTGAAGTTCATCGATGGCATCTTTCACATGTGGTACATTTTCGGGACTGGGTGGAAAGAATACTCCCCGGGCGCGCCTCCGGATCGCACCTATAAAATTGGTCATGCGACCTCGCCAGACGGCATCAATTGGCAGAAGGAGGAAGGCAGGCAAATCATATCGGATCGGCTTGGTGCCGACGAGAGCCAAGCTCTGCCGACCGTCATCCGGATCGGTGATCGCTATCATATGTTCTTCTGCTATCGGCAATCGTCGGATTTTCGCACTAACAGGAAACGCGGCTATCAAATCGGCCACGCCTATTCCCACGATCTGATCAACTGGTCACGCGATGACCTTGAATTGGGGATTGAAGGAACGGACGGCGAATGGGATTCCGACATGTTGTGCTATCCACACGTCTTTGAGGCGGATGGGTCAATTTACATACTCTATAACGGAAACCAGTTTGGCCGGCATGGATTCGGCGCTGCAATATTGGAACGTGCTGCATGACGCCGGATTGGGGCCACAACCTCGCTTCGGCAAGCGACATCGCCTACCACTTGAATGAATGCGGAACCGTTTTCGCCGAGGGGCTTCGCGCACGCGTGGACATCGACGCTTATGCGTTAAAAATCCTGCTCAATGCCGAGCGCTTTGAGGCGTGGTCTGACGGTAGGTTGATCGGGCTTCTGGCCATATATTGCAACGATCCCCAACAGACATCGGCATTCATTACGAATCTAAGTGTGTTTGAAGAATGGCGCGGCAGGGGGATAGCGGGAGCGTTGCTTGAGCGGAGCATGGCTTTGGCCAGGCAGAAGAGGTTTGAAACGATACGCCTCGAGGTCGAGGCGAAAAACACGACCGCCGTCGCTGTCTATCGCAGATATGGGTTCGTGGTGCTGGATAGCGAACAGTCAATGCTGACGATGAAGCGAGATTTGGGGTAGAAGATGGCTGAGAAGAAGCGCGATTATAATAGTGAAATCAAGGATGCTAGTGATCATCGCTACGCATACAACTTCGATTTTGACGTCATGCATCATTATATGCTGAAGTCTTTCATGCCCTTTTTCCGCTCGGGAAGCCTGCTTGAACTCGGAAGTTTCCGGGGCGATTTCACGAAAAGGATTGTTCCCTATTTCGACGATATCACCTGTGTAGAAGCCTCCGATGAGGCAATAGCTGTCGCGCAGAACGAACTTGGCGACGGCCTGACATTTATCAATGACGTGTTCGAAGACGCGAAGCTTCCCAAGCGCTATGACAATGTCCTGCTGACTCATGTTCTCGAGCATTTGGACGATCCGGTAGGCGTGCTGAAGCGCATCAATGACGAATGGCTATCGGATGGGGGCAGGCTCTTCCTGGTATGCCCGAATGCGAATGCCCCGTCCCGCCAGATCGCTGTCAAAATGGGTTTGATAAGCCATAATTCCGCAATCACGAAAGCGGAAGCGGAGCATGGTCACCGCATCACATATTCACTGGATACCCTGGAGCGCGATGCAAGATTGGCTGGATTGAACGTTGTGCATCGGTCCGGCGTTTTCTTCAAAGCTCTGGCAAATTTCCAGTGGGATCGCTTACTTCAGACGGACATCATTTCCAGTGAATATCTGGAGGGTTGCTATCAGCTGGGGCAAGTCTATCCGGATCTTTGCGCCAGCATCTTTCTCATGTGTGAAGCCGGCCGAGCGCAATAGGCTGCGCTTTACCCGAACTCAACTTCTGAATTCCAAGGATGTCCGATGCCGCGCGTATCGATCTGTATTCCCGCATACAAGGCCGACTATTTCGAACTGTGCCTGCGAAGCGCGTTAGCTCAAAGCTTCACCGATGTCGAAATTCTGGTGTCGGATGATTGTCCGACTGATGAAATTCAAGCGATCTGCAGGAACTACGACGGGTTTGTCCAATACAGCCGCAATCCGAATCCCGGTCCCGAAAGCAATGTGCGCAGACTGGTAGAAATTGCGAGCGGCGAATACATCAAATTCTTATTTGATGACGACGTGCTACACCCTTTCTGCATACAGTTCCTGCTAGAGGCGCTAGAGTCGACAAAGGAAAGAAACACGCGCCTTTCGTTTTCTCCTCGTTATTTGATTGACGGGAAAAATCACACTACCGGCTTCATCAACCACTTCAACGCTTCCGGAGATAGCCTCAAGATCGTTTCTGGCGACGACTTCTTGCGGTTGACGGCTCTCAACCACGTCAATTTGGTTGGAGAGTACACAACGGCTTTATTTCGGAAGGAGGACGCATTCGATAGCAATGGTCAATTCCGATTGTATAAGATGGAAGGCGATCTCTTTCCTGGCTTGATTGATTTGTCAGCCTGGGTGGAACTGGCGCAGCTCGGCGATTTCGTCATTCATCCTACACCGCTTTCCTATTTCAGGCGCCATGAGAACGCCACCTCGAACCCGCAGGTCAACTGGAAGTTCATCTATGCAATCACTTACTATGAGGACGTGCTAAATTTTGCGTTTGAAAAAGGCTATTTGCCGGCAAGCGACCTGCCTACCTCATATCGCAACCTGCTGAATATCTACCGGTACTGGCAGAATTCGTTCCCTCAGCTTGGAGCAAGAATTGCACAAATCGAAGAAGCGCTGATGTAAAGAAAGTAGCGCGCCCTCGGGCATTCGCAACTCCGCATTCCACGAGCATCGGGCCGGTGCGGTGGACGCTCTGCGCCACGCTGCCCCTTGGCGGCATTCCCTACCGCGAAAACTGAATGATCTCGCCGCTATACTGCGTGCGCGTGGTTTCGCGAAAACCGAGTTTGGCTGCGACCCTGAGCGAAGCCTGGTTCTCCGGGTTGATGATGCAGCGCATCGGCTTCCCCGGGAAATAGCGCTCCGCCCAGCCGATCAGCGCGGTCAGCGCCTCGGTGGCATAACCGCGGCCATGCGCTGTGGGCATCAGCGCCCAGCCGAGTTCCATCGTTCCCTCGATCGACGGTTCCATCTCGCGGCGCGATTCCATGAATCCCGCTTCGCCGATGAACCGGCCGCTCGCCTTTTCCTCGATTGCGAGAAAGCCGAAGCCCATATGATGCCACATGCCGGCAATCCGCAGCATGCGGCTCCAGCTCTGCTCGCGCGTCGAGGGGATGCCGCTGATGAAGCGAACCACATGCTCGTCCGCCCAGAGTCCCGCATGTGCCTCGAAATCGTCGAGGCGGTGAGGGCGGAGCGTCAGCCGCTCGGTTTCGAGAGTTGGAATGTCGGTCATATCGGGTCCTTCAGGCGCCGGGCTCGCCGTCCCAATAGTCGAGATCGCTTTCCGGCCGGCCGATATGGCGGAAGCGTTGAGGTTTGCTATCGCCCCTGTTGGTCTTGGCGAGAAACTTTCCGGAATCGGGGTATTCGACGATCTCGGTCTTCGCCATCGTCGAGATGCCGAGATAGACGAGCGGAGCCGTGCCTGTGTTGATGATCTGGTGCGCCGTCTCCGGCCCGCCGGACGGGGCGCCGAGCACGTCTCCCGCCCCGATCGGATGGCGCTCGTCGCCGAAGCGGTATTCGCCGGTGCCCGATATCACGTAGAAAAGCTCGTCTTCGACATGATGATTGTGGAAGGGGCAGCCGGATTTGCCCGGCGGCACCTCGTTGTAGCTGACGCCGAGGCCGGTCAGGCCGAGAAGGGTGCCGAACGAAGTGTCGAGGCTTTCATAGAGCGCGCCCTGTTGCCAGTGGTCGAGCTTGAGATCGGCGATATTGATCACCGCCTTCGATTCCCTGGCCATGATGTCCTCCTGTTGCAGGAAGAGAAACCATCATCGCCTGTGAAAATTCAATGGTTTTCTGGAAAATCGCCGACATAAGCGGAGAAAGGCATAGGCGGAGAAAAGCATGGGCGGAGAGGAGACCGCCGCCCATGCTTTGAGCGCCGCGCACCGAAAGGGACGCGATGCGCTGAAGCGTCAGCGGACGTAGAAGGTCAGGCTTCCGTCGGCTGCCTGTTCGGCATTGACGATGTTGCGGACGTCGACGCCCTCGTTGTTGAGCCGATGGGCCAGCGACCTGTTGGCGTCGATCGAGGCCTGGATGGCATGAACGGCCTGGCCGGAACGTTCCGGCGCCGAGCGCGGCCCGGTGCTCTCGTCGTCGAGATTGCGCCAGTTATGGACCTGCTCGACGTTGAAATCACTGCCGTGGAAGGTCCGGAGTGTCTGCTCGATGCCCTGGGCAGTATTCATCCCGAGGCTTTCGGCCCGGCTGACGCCGGCAAATGCGAGGGAGGAGAGGGCTGCAGCGAGGGTGATAGTGACAACGCGGTTCATGATTATATCCTTTCATCTGCTTTGACGGTCGGCTGTCGTTGCAGGGGATCGTCTGTCACGACATGGAATTGGCGTTCTTCTCCGCGCGATTCAATAGGTTAAGTCACTGAAAACCCATTAAGAATTGTTCATGAAATCCGCCTTCGAATTGCCGTTTTCCAGGCATGCGGAAAAACTGGTTCGAAAGGCCTGCCGAGCGGTGCGGTCGTGGCGCGGCTATCCCCTTGCGGATATTTCCTCTTTGGTGCTGCGGCATCGGGCGAAAGTGCTTGCCATTCTGGTGAAGGCATGTTTTGACCGCGGGCTGCCGAGTGGAAAACGCCCCACAAAACGAAGGTGAACCATGCCGAGAGAGACCGCTCCCCATATTTTGATCGTTGAGGCCCGCTTCTACGACGACATGGCCGACGCCCTGCTCGAAGGCGCGACCTTCGCATTGGAACAGGCCGGCGCCACCTTCGAGGTCGTCACCGTTCCCGGCGCACTGGAAATTCCGGCGGCGATTGCCATGTCGCTCGATGGAGACGACAATGGCGGAACGCATTATGATGGCTATGTCGCCCTTGGCATGGTCATTCGCGGCGAGACCTATCACTTCGATATCGTGTCGAACGAATCCTCGCGCGCATTGATGGATCTTGCGGTCAGCGAGTCGCTTGCCATCGGCAACGGCATTCTGACCGTCGAAAATGACGAACAGGCATGGGCGCGTGCGCGCCGCTCGGACAAGGACAAGGGCGGATTTGCCGCCCGCGCGGCTCTGACGATGATCGAGCTGAAGCAGAAACTGGGTGCATAAAGAATGAACGACGACAAGACGGAACGGCCGGTCAAGACTGCAAACCAGCGGGGCGCTGCCCGTCTTGCTGCCGTTCAGGCACTTTATCAGATGGATGTCGGCGGCACCGGCGTTTTGGAAATCGTCGCCGAATACGAGGCGCACCGTCTTGGCCAGGAACTCGACGGCGCGACCTATCTGAAGGCCGATGCCGGCTGGTTCCGTTCGATCGTTTCCGGCGTCGTGCGCGATCAGACCCGTCTCGATCCGCTGATTGCCGCAGCCCTGCAGGATGATTGGGCCTTGTCGCGCCTCGACAGTACCGTGCGCGCCATTCTGCGCGCCGGCGTCTTCGAGATCACCGACCGCAAGGACGTGCCCGTGGCGGTCATCGTTACCGAATATGTCGAGATCGCCCAGGCCTTCTTCGACGACGACGAGCCGAAGCTCGTCAATGCGGTGCTCGACCGCATTGCCAAGCAGGTTCGCGGCGAGACGAAGAAGTAAGTCTTTAGCCGCCAAACAATCTCCCTAAGTCTTTCTTCGCACTGCAACGGTTTTCGCCGGTTGCGGTCTTGACGCCACGTGATCGACCACGCAATCTCCGCACCGCTTAGCTGTGGCATTTCTGTGGAGAGGAAGGCGATTCGGCGGCGTATCTGCCGGAGGAGGAGTGATCTCCGGCCTATGGGAGGAAAGAGCGAAATGACGATTCTTTTATGCGTAATCGCATGCGGTCTGCTCTCGGTGGTCTATGCCGCCTGGGCAACCCGGTCGGTGCTTGCCGCCGATCAGGGCAATAGCCGCATGCAGGAGATCGCGGGCTATATCCGCGAAGGCGCCCAAGCCTATCTGACGCGCCAGTACAGAACCATTGCCCTCGTTGGCGTCGTTGTTTTCATCGCAGCCTGGCTGCTTCTTTCCGCCACGGCCGCCATCGGCTTTCTGATAGGTGCCGTGCTTTCCGGGGCTGCCGGTTTCATCGGCATGCACGTCTCCGTCCGCGCCAATGTGCGCACCGCCCAGGCGGCTTCCGCCAGCCTCTCCGCCGGTCTCGACATCGCCTTCAAGTCTGGTGCGATCACCGGCATGCTGGTGGCCGGCCTCGCCCTGCTCGGCGTCTCCATCTACTATACCATTTTGACCTTTGGCCTTGGCCATGAGAGCGGTTCGCGCGAAGTCATCGATGCGCTGGTGTCGCTCGGCTTCGGCGCTTCGCTGATCTCGATCTTCGCCCGTCTTGGTGGCGGCATCTTCACCAAGGGCGCCGATGTCGGCGGCGACCTCGTCGGCAAGGTGGAAGCCGGCATTCCCGAGGACGATCCGCGCAATCCGGCAACGATTGCCGATAACGTCGGCGACAATGTCGGCGACTGCGCCGGCATGGCCGCCGACCTCTTCGAGACCTATGCGGTCTCCGTCGTCGCCACCATGGTTCTCGCTGCTATCTTCTTTGCCGGCGCACCGATCCTCCAGTCCGCGATGATCTATCCGCTGGCGATCTGCGGCGCCTGCATCATCACCTCGATCATCGGCACCTTCTTCGTCAAGCTCGGCTCGAACGGCTCGATCATGGGCGCTCTCTACAAGGGGCTCATCGTCACCGGCCTGCTGTCGATCGTCGGTCTCGGCGCCGCCACCTCGCTGACGGTTGGCTGGGGCTCGCTCGGCACCGTCGCCGGCGCCGACGTGACCGGCACGAACCTCTTCGTCTGCGGCCTTGTCGGCCTCGTCGTCACCGCGCTGATCGTCGTCATCACCGAATACTACACCGGCACCGGCAAGCGTCCGGTCGTGTCGATCGCCCAGTCGTCGGTGACCGGTCACGGCACCAACGTCATCCAGGGCCTGGCGGTCTCGCTGGAATCGACCGCCCTGCCGGCCATCGTCATCGTCGGCGGCATTCTTGCCACCTATCAGCTCGGCGGCCTGTTCGGCACCGGCATCGCGGTCACCGCCATGCTCGGCCTTGCCGGCATGATCGTCGCTCTCGACGCCTTCGGCCCGGTCACCGACAATGCCGGCGGCATCGCCGAAATGTCGCATCTGCCGCCTGAGGTGCGCAAGTCGACCGACGCGCTCGACGCCGTCGGCAACACCACCAAGGCTGTCACCAAGGGCTACGCGATCGGCTCGGCCGGTCTCGGCGCGCTGGTGCTCTTTGCCGCCTACGCCAACGACCTGAGGTATTTCGCGGCCCATGGCGACCAATATCCCTATTTCGCCAATATCGGCGAAATCTCGTTCGAATTGTCGAACCCCTATGTCGTCGCCGGCCTGCTGTTCGGCGGCCTGATCCCCTATCTCTTCGGCGGCATCGCCATGACGGCCGTCGGCCGCGCCGCCGGCTCGATCGTTGAAGAGGTGCGCCGTCAGTTCAAGGAGAAGCCGGGCATCATGCAGGGCACGGACAAGCCGGACTACGGCAAGGCCGTCGACCTTCTGACCAAGGCCGCCATCCGCGAAATGCTGGTGCCGTCGCTGCTGCCGGTGCTGGCCCCGATCGTCGTTTATTTCGGCGTGCTGCTCATCTCCGGCTCCAAGGCCTCGGCCTTCGCCGCGCTTGGCGCATCGCTGCTCGGCGTCATCATCAACGGTCTCTTCGTCGCCATCTCGATGACATCGGGCGGCGGCGCCTGGGATAATGCCAAGAAGAGCTTCGAGGACGGCTTCGTCGACAAGGACGGCGTGCGTCACATGAAGGGTTCGGATGCGCACAAGGCTTCCGTCACCGGCGATACCGTCGGCGATCCCTACAAGGATACCGCCGGCCCTGCCGTCAACCCGGCGATCAAGATCACCAACATCGTCGCGTTGCTGCTGCTCGCCGTTCTCGCCGGTTGATACATCCAGGCACAGCGGTTCGCCGCGGTGCCATACCCTGACCAATAAAAAACCCGCCGGAAGGCGGGTTTTTTATTGGAGGTCTCTAACGCATCGGGCCGATGCGTAGATTCAAAGAGTGACAGCGTCCTTTGCGCGTCTCGGATGGCGCGCGGCGCTGCAGCCGATCAGCGCAGGCTGCTCGGATTCTGCGGTGTGCCGCCGGCGCCGCCGCCGAACAGGCTGCGGGCAGCACTTGCAGCGCTGCCGCCGGATAGCATCTGCTGCAGGAAGGTGAGTTCCTTGCCGCCGGTCGGCGTGACGCGTCCGATCGTGTCGAACACCTTGCCGTCCTGCAGCGCATAATTGGCGCGGCGGCTGACGACGCCGTCCTTGTCGAAATAGACCGCCAGAACGCTCTGGTCGACGACCTTCAGCTTCTGGAAGGCGACCGCACGCGTGCGCCGCTGCGAGATGTAATAAAAGACTTCGCCGTCGAAGGTCGCGGTCGTCGACGGGGTGCCGAGCGAAAGCAGCACCTGCTCGCGACTGGATCCCTCAGGAACGAGGTTCAGCGATTGCTGATCGGCGACGTATCCGCCATTGAGCACGGTGCTGGTCTGGCAACCGGAAAGAGCTGTGGTGGAGGCGATTATAAAGGCAATGGCCGCACTGCTGAAGAATTTCACGTCAGACTTGAAATACCGTTTCTTCAACGACATCTACTCCCTTGAGTGTCGATAGCAGCCATTTGGGGCCTTGCACGCTTTACCTCCTGCAAAACCATTGTGGCCATTCCGGGTCGAATATCCCGAATTCGCTTCGCTGACGCATCGAGGGCGTCGTCCCGAAACTGGCCACGATCAGCATTGCAATTCGCGCCTGCTTCGGTAAACCAGCTTTCGAAATCATGCAACAAGGCCAGAGGCCAGCCGGCGTGAAGAATGAGGCATTTCCGGAAAAAACAATGATCTTCGGGCTGTTCCGTAGGAAAAACAACAATCAGGCAATCGTCGACAGGCAATATGCGCTGCTGACGGCGGCCGCGCGCATGCCGGAGATCTATGAGCGGCTCAATGTGCCGGATACGGTCATGGGCCGTTTCGAGATGCTGTCGATCGCCATGATTCTGTTTTTCCGCCGCACGCGCAGCTCCGCCGTGAGCGGCCAGGAGATCGCCCAGGAGATTGTCGACGCCTTCTTCCAGGATATCGACTATTCGATCCGCGAACTCGGCATTGGCGATAACAGCGTGCCGAAGCGCATGAAGAAGCTCGCCGGCATGTTTTACGGCCGGCTCGAAGCCTATTCGAAGGCGATGGACACGGGTGATACCGAAGCGCTGGCCCTGGCGCTCACGCGCAATATCTATCCGGAAAGCCCGGCGCCGGCCGATATGTCCGGCCTCGCAAGCTGGATGATCGCCGCGGAATCGCATCTGTCGGCTCTCGCCGAAGAGGAGATCGCCACCGGTTCGGCAACGCTCCCGCCAGTTGCTTAAGGAGGAAATCATGAAGAGCCATCGGGACGATGTTCCCTTCTCCTATCACGTCAAGGTCGGCCATATCTCGGCCAATCCCGTCGAGGTTCATGTCGAGGCCGACGCCAGCGAATTGAAGGCGCTTGCCGAGAGCTGGAACGTCGTCTCCGTCGACGATCTCAGCGCCGATCTGCAGATTGCCCGCTGGAAGCGCGACGGCGTGCGCATCAAGGGCCGCGTGAAGGCGAAAATCGTCCAGTCCTGCGTCGTGACGCTGGAGCCGGTCGAATCCGCCATCGACGAGAGCTTCGAGCAGATCTTCGTGCCTGAAGGTTCCAAGCTTGCCCGTCAGGCCGGCAATGATGCCGGCGAGATGCTGCTCGATCCCGACGGTCCCGATCTGCCCGAAACCTTTGTCGGCGATACGATCGATGCCGGCGAGGTGGTTGTCGAATTCGCCGCTCTTGCGATCGATCCCTATCCGCGCAAGGGGGGCATCGAATTCGCAGGCCATATCGAGGATAGCGGCGAGGACGACAAAAAGCCCTCGGCTTTCGCTGCCCTCAAGGATTGGAAAAAGGACTGAAGCGCCTCTGGCATTTGACATAATTCAGTTGTAAGCGACGCCAAAACCGGTATTTTGGCCGAAATTTCGCCCTCGGCGAAAAGAAGGATCAGGGACGCGTGATCAGAATATCTCTCGACCTCATGGGTGGCGACTTTGGTCCCCAGGTTGTCATCCCAGGCGCCGCCAAGGCGCTGGACCGGCATCCGGATATTTTCTTCGTTTTCTACGGTCTCAAGGAACAGTGCGATCCGGTTCTCGCAAAATTTCCGAAACTCAAGGAAAAATCGCTTTTTCACGATTGCGAGCTTGCCGTCAGCATGGGTGAGAAGCCGAGCCAGGCGCTGCGCCGCGGCCGTTATATCTCCACCATGTGGCGCTCGATCGAGGCGGTGAAGACCGGGGAGGCCGATGTCGCGGTCTCGGCCGGCAATACCGGGGCGCTGATGGCGATGGCGAAGTTCTGTCTGCGCACCATGGCCAATATCGAGCGCCCGGCGATCGCGGCGATCTGGCCGACGCTGAAGGGTGAGAGCATCGTGCTCGATGTCGGCGCGACGATCGGCGCCGATGCGCAGCAGTTGATGGATTTCGCCCTGATGGGCGGCGCCATGGCGCGGGCGCTGTTCGAGGTCGAGCGTCCGACGATCGGCCTTCTGAATGTCGGCGTCGAGGAGATGAAAGGCCAGGAAGAGGTCAAGGAGGCCGGCCGGCTGCTGCGCGAGGCGAACATCGATTCGCTCGAATATTCCGGCTTCGTCGAGGGCAACGACCTTGGCAAGGGCACGGTCGACGTCGTCGTCACCGAAGGGTTCTCAGGCAATATCGCTTTGAAGACCGCCGAAGGCACCGCCAAGCAGATCGCCGAATATCTGCGTGCCGCCATGTCGCGCACGCTGCTTGCCCGCATCGGCTACCTCTTTGCAAAAAGCGCCTTCGACCTGCTTCGCGAGAAGCTCGATCCGAGCAAGGTCAATGGTGGCGTGTTTCTCGGCCTGAACGGCATTGTCATCAAGAGCCATGGCGGGGCGAATGCCGAAGGCATCGCAGCGGCCATCGAAGTCGGCTATGATATGGCCAAGAACGGCCTCAATCAGAAAATAGAAAACGATCTTAAGAAATATCATGCCAAGCGGCTGCCCCCGATGGGCCCGGAAGCTGCATGAGCAATGGGGTTCAATCGAATATGATCCGTTCAGTGGTTCGCGGGTTCGGAGCCGCACTTCCGAAGCGCGTGATGACCAATGGTGACATGGAGGCGATCGTCGACACGTCGGACGAATGGATCGTCCAGCGCACCGGCATCCGCCAGCGTTATGTCGCCGGTGATGACGAGACGACGGCCTCGCTGGGGGAGGCCGCCGCGCGTGCCGCCCTTGCCAATGGCGGACTGACGCCCGCCGATATCGATATGATCATCTGCGCCACATCGACGCCGGATAACACCTTTCCGGCAACCTCGGTCAATATCCAGAACCGCCTCGGCATGAGCCACGGCTTCGCCTTCGACGTTCAGGCCGTCTGCACCGGTTTCGTCTATGCGGTCACGACGGCGGATGCCTATATCCGCGGCGGGCTTGCCAAGCGCGTTCTCGTCATCGGCGCTGAAACCTTTTCACGCATTCTCGACTGGAACGACCGCACCACCTGCGTGCTGTTCGGTGACGGCGCCGGCGCGATCGTGCTCGAAGCGGCCGAAGGCGAGGGCACCGTTGCCGATCGCGGCGTGCTGACCGCGCATCTGCGTTCCGATGGCTCGCACAAGGAAAAGCTCTATGTCGATGGCGGACCGTCGACGACGGGCACCGTCGGCAAGCTGCGCATGGAAGGCCGCGAGGTCTTCAAATACGCCGTCGGCATGATTACCGATGTCATTCAGGCTGCCTTCGATTCCACAGGCACCACCGCCGAGGACCTCGACTGGCTGGTGCCGCATCAGGCCAATCGGCGCATCATCGACGGCTCGGCCAAGAAGCTGAACATCGATGCGGCGAAGGTCGTCGTCACCGTGGATCTGCACGGCAATACCTCGGCGGCCTCGATCCCGCTCGCGCTCGCGACCGCTGCCGGCGACGGCCGCATCAAGAAGGGCGACCTGGTGATGCTCGAAGCGATGGGCGGCGGTTTCACCTGGGGCGCCGTTCTGCTGCGCTGGTAACCACGAATCCAAAAAAAACTGACGGCGAACAAGAGCTTGACCGTAAGGCGCAAGACAAATACTCTTTGCGCGATTTCACAAAATATTTGTAATGGGCGGGGAAACCATGACCGGAAAAACAGTGACGCGAGCAGACCTGGCGGAATCCGTTTTCCGAAAGGTCGGGCTTTCCCGGACCGAATCTGCGGAACTTGTGGAAACCGTCATCGACGAAGTTTGCAACGCCATCGTGCGCGGTGAAACCGTCAAGCTGTCCTCCTTCGCCACTTTCCAGGTGCGCGACAAGAACGAGCGGATCGGCCGCAATCCGAAGACTGGCGAAGAGGTTCCGATTTCTCCCCGCCGGGTCATGACTTTCAAGGCGTCGAACGTGCTGAAGACGCGCATCCTCAAGGCGCATGTGTCTCGCAAGGTCAAGCTGAAGCCGCAGAATCCGGCCTCCTGATCATCGGCTTGCCGTTTCTGAACGGCTTTTTTCCCTTCGCACTGTCCTGCGTTGTGCGCAACGTCGAGACATGACTTGAATTGTCGGCGCCAAACCGTTGAAATATGATGAGTCGCCGTAAGATCGAGCCGCGAGGTCGCGTAGCAGTATGACGTTGGACAAGAGCCCCGATGCCTTTCGCACCATTAGCGAAGTCGCAGACGATCTTGATCTGCCGCAGCATGTGCTGCGCTTCTGGGAGACGCGTTTCCCGCAGATAAAGCCGATGAAGCGCGGCGGCGGCCGTCGCTACTACCGGCCCGAGGATGTGGATCTCCTCAAGGGTATCCGGCATTTGCTCTATGATCACGGCTATACGATCAAGGGTGTGCAGAAGCTTCTGAAAACCAACGGCAACAAGTTCGTCATCTCGGTTGGCCACGGCGATCTCGCCAGCGTCGAGGCGCTTGCATCGGGCGTTCAGGAGACGAGTGCCGGGGAACCACGCGTCGGCATGGCCGACGAAGATCAGATTGTCGGCCGCGCCAAGCCGCCGATTACCCGCCGCTTCTTCAATTTTGTGGCTGGCGAGGACGAACAGGAAGTCTCGATCGGCAAGTCGAGCGTCGGCAAGGAAGACAGGGCATTGCTGCAGGAGGCGCTCTACGACCTGCTGGAATGCAAGCGTCTGCTCGATCAGGTGCGCTGACCGGAACTCTTATGGTTGTCCCGGAACCGCGGCACGCTTCCGGCAACGGGCATCAGGCTTCGGTAAGCCGCTTCATCGTCTGTTCGAGTTCGCTGAGCTGGAAGGGTTTTTGCAGCACGGGCAATGTGCTTGGGCTGCTGCCGGCAGGAGGCGCGCCATATCCCGTCGCGTAGACATAGGGTTTGCCGCGTTCGTCGAGCAGTTTTGCAACCGGCAGCGAGCTCTGCCCTGCAAGCGAGACGTCGAGAATCGCAGCGTCGAATTCCGTGTCCCTGGCGGCGGCCAGCGCCCGTTCCAGATCGGGCGCGCTGGCGCAAACCCGGTAGCCGAGATCGGCGAGCATGTCCTCGAGCAGCATGGCAATCAGCGCGTCGTCTTCGACGATGAATATGTCTTTCATGTTCCCGTCCACCCATTTCCCCTTGCCGGGCATGCGGATTTATGTGGACTCCTGGCACGGCTCGTCAAGACGTCGTGCCCGGCAGTGCGAGAAACAGCATATTGCCGGGTGAAATTCGATGTGTAAAAGCTGAGATGCCGTCTGCGCAACGGCGACTGCATAATTCTTAAATCGGATTCGATTTTAGGATAAAACTATGCAGTGATTCAAAGTGTTACGGCGTTCTTTGCAGGTCTGAAAAGACGCGATGCCGTAAGGAGGGGTCTGGAATGGATTTGCTGAGCGCCACGGATTGGCTGCGTCATAGGCCGGGTTATACATATCCGCTGGCCGTTGCCTTCGTGGGCCTGACGTTTCTTCTGAGGCTTGCCGTCAGCGACTATCTCTCCGGCTTTCCCTTCCTGAGCTTCCTTCCGGCGATATTGCTGGCGAGTTTCATAGGCGGCGCGGGGCCGGGCTTCGTCGCAGCGATACTGGCCGCTTTCATCGTCCAGCAGTTTTTCGTCGAGCCGCAAGATATCTTCTGGCCGGTCAGCGCCGGCCAATGGGTTGGGCTTTCAACCTATCTCATCAATGCGGTGATCATCATCGGCCTGATGGAAATGATCATCATCGCGCATGGTCGGCAGAGCCGCCTCCGCGAGGAGCTTAACAGTTTCAACACCCGCCTTGAACAGACGGTGGTCCAGCGTACCGCCGAACTCAGGCACGAGATGGAAGAGAATGCTTCCGCGCAGGCGCAGGTGCGTCAGTTGCAGAAGATGGAGACGATCGGCCAGCTCACGGGCGGCGTCGCTCATGATTTCAACAATATGCTGGCGATCATCATCGGCAATCTCGATCTCGCCCAGCGGCGGATGACCGGACAGGAGGATCCCCGCCTGCTGAACTCCATCCAGAATGCCAAAGACGGCGCCCAGAGGGCCGCGGTCCTGACCGCCCGTCTTCTCGCTTTTTCGCGTCAGCAGCCGCTCGCCCCTGAAGTGATCGACCTCAACAAGCTGGTCGGCGGCATGTCGGAACTGCTGCGGCGTACACTCGGCGAGCAGATCCGGATCGAGACAGTGCTGGCCGGCGGCCTCTGGCCGAGCTTTGCCGATTTGAGCCAGCTTGAGAACGCCATCCTGAACCTTGCCGTCAACGCCCGCGACGCCATGCCTGGCGGCGGCAATCTCACCGTCGAGACCGCCAATACTGAACTCGACGAGCGATATTCCCGCATGCATTCGGAGGTCGAAGCCGGCCAATATGTGATGATCAGCATGACCGACACCGGCACCGGCATGTCGCCCGACGTGATCGAGCGGGCATTCGACCCGTTCTACACGACCAAGGGACCCGGCAAGGGCACCGGTCTCGGCCTCAGCCAGGTTTACGGCTACATCAAGCAGAGCGGCGGCCACATCAAGATCTATTCGGAGATCGACAGGGGCACGACGGTGAAGATCTATCTGCCCCGTCATGTCGGCGCGACGGACGCCAGGCTGAGTGCCTCAGGCGCCAAGCCCATCCCTCAGGGCAGCGTCAACGATACGATCCTGGTAGTGGAGGATGATGAGAACGTCCGCATCATGACCGCCGAAAGCCTGCATGAACTCGGTTACACCGTGTTGCAGGCGGCAAGCGGCATGGAGGCTCTTCTCGTTCTGGAAGAAAATCGGGAGGTCGACCTGATCTTCACCGATATCGTCATGCCGCAAATGAGCGGGCGCCAGCTTGCCGATATCGTCCAGGAAAAATGGCCGGCGATCCGGATCCTCTACACCACCGGCTATACCCGCAATGCCATCGTCCATAACGGGGTGCTCGATCACGGCGTCTCCCTGCTTGCCAAGCCCTTTAGCCTGGAGCAGCTCGCCCACAAGATCCGCGAACTTCTGAATGTGCCGGCGAGAATGGAAGACGAGAGGACGTGAAGCCGCTCCTTTAACCGGGCCATCCTGTGCCAGGCGGCCGCACGTCCACTGTTTCTGATGGCCCTATTCCAGGACCTGGATCACGCGGTGCGTCTTCGGTTCGACGATGACGCGCCGCTCATTGACGACGGTATAGCCATAGCCGTCTATATTCGGCACCGTATGTATTTCGACGGTATCGGGCAGCGTCGCGCCGACGGCGATATCGCCTTCATAGACGACGGACGGCGTGTTTTGCTCCATCACATAGGTGCGAACTTCGCCCGGCAGCACGACGGAGCCGGTCGGGGCGGGATCGGTGATGATGACGGTGCTCTGCGCGAAGGCGGCGGAGCTGATCGTCAGCATGGCGGCCGCAGCCATCATGATCTTGCGCATGGGATGTTCTCCTTTTTAACCTGAGACATCAAGGCAACGCCGGCCATGGGGCATAGTTCCCGCTCCCGCGTTCAAGGCTGCGCGCCATGAGCGCAATGGAAGTGTTGCTATATCAATTTATGCACCATACGGTTGATCTGTTCGAATCACTGTCGGTGCGCGTTCGTCAGGGGCCGCGGGTGTTTACCGTTCGTTAACCATGTTGGCGATTTATACCCTGTGAACGGCCGCGTGGTCGTTGATTCGAAGGTCCGTCGCGTTTCGGTTTGCGAATGGATATCTGGAAAGACGATTGCGGCGGCTCGAAACATGCGTTTGCGGAAGACGATATCGCTGGTGGCCGTAGTGGGCATGATGGCCGGCTGCACCTCGACAGGCGGTGTGCGCCAGCCCTCCGGGCCGGAGACCGTGGCGCCTGAAAAGGCGCTGGTCCTGCCGCCGCCGGGTGGCCCGTCGATCGTCAGCGTCGTCGAGCGCAAGCGTGGCAACGGCGTCGAGCAGACGGTCTCCTTGTTTACCTCATCCTCCGTCGCCGGCCAGAACTTCCTGAAGGTTCAGTTCTTCGGCGCGTCCGGGGCCAACCCCGGCACCGGCAATGCCGGCTTCAGCATGATCAACGAGAGCGGCATCGCCCGCGAAGTGGCGCGCTCGGCCCCCGGCGTGCCGATGGCGACGTCGGCGACCTTCCTGCAGAACAGCTATGGCCCCTTCGGTTATGCCGCCGGCCGCAGCCGTGCCGGCGACACCTGCATTTATGCCTGGCAGCAGATTCGCTCGAGCGTCAACGCCAACACCCAGGCGCGCAATTTCGGTATGATCCAGCTGCGCCTGCGTCTCTGCGACGCCAACGCCAGCGAGCGTCAGCTGCTCGGCATCGTCTATGGCTATACCATATCGGGCGCCTTCGACGGGGAGATCTGGAACCCTTACGGCAATCCGCCGCCCGCCGATGCCGCGCTCGGGCGCACCGGCGAGCCGATCTATCCTGACCAGGGCGGCTACCGCGCCAGCCCGATGCCGATCGGCTATGAACCTGCACCTGCCATTGTCACCCGGCCGCGGGTAGCTCCCGCCCGCAGCGCTTCGCAACCGGCACAGGGTGCCGCGCCGATGCCCGCGCCCATCGGCCCGCGCGTGCCGCTGCCCGGCGAAGCGCCGCAGGCGAGGGTTATGCCGGATGCGGCAGCCCCGCCCGAACAGCCGGTTGAACAATCCGCAAGGGCGATCGGCGTCACCGTGCCGTCGCCGGACTGCATAGGCGACGCGGTCATGACGGCCGCCTGCCGGAGATAGAGCATGATGCCGAAAAGTGTGAGCGGTTTTCGGACGACGTCATGCCTGTTCTAGTGAGCATGCCCGAAGTGCCGAACGGCGCCTCGGTTGAGCAATTTCGAAGGAACGTCGATGCGCAAAGCCCGCAGTGTCTTCATATGGGCCGTGGTTTCGCTCTGCATGATCGTGCTGATCACGCTGCCGGTCAATTTGCAGACCCAGCTCATCACCAGCATCACGGTCGTGACGGTGATGGCGCTGATCAAGGTCTTGAAGGGCGAGGGGACATGGCGCCTGGTGGCGCTCGCCTTCGGCACCTCGATCGTGCTGCGCTACGTTTACTGGCGCACCACCAACACGCTGCCGCCTGTCAACCAGCTTGAGAATTTCATTCCCGGCCTGCTGCTCTATCTCGCCGAAATGTACAGCGTCGCCATGCTGGCGCTCAGCCTGTTCATCGTCGCCACACCGCTGCCGTCGCGCCCCTCGCGTGCCGCCAATCCCGGGCGTTTGCCGCATGTCGATGTCTTCGTGCCGTCCTATAACGAAGACGCCGGGCTTCTCGGCAATACGCTGGCGGCCGCCAAGGCGATGGATTACCCGGCCGAGAAGCTGCATGTCTGGCTGCTCGACGACGGCGGCACCTTGCAGAAGCGCAATTCCGGCAAACTGCTCGAGGCCCAGGCCGCCGCTGCCCGCCATATCGAGCTGAAGCAGCTCTGCCAGGATCTCGACGTCCATTACCTCACGCGCGACCGCAACGAACACGCCAAGGCCGGCAATCTCAACAACGGCATGAAACACTCGACCGGCGAACTCATCGCCGTCTTCGACGCCGATCACGCGCCGGCCCGCGATTTCCTGCTCGAGACCGTCGGTTACTTCGAAGACGACCCGAAGCTCTTCCTCGTCCAGACCCCGCACTTCTTCATCAATCCCGATCCGCTGGAGCGCAATCTGCGCACCTTCGACAAGATGCCGAGCGAGAACGAAATGTTCTATGGCATCATCCAGCGCGGCCTCGATAAATGGAACGCCGCCTTCTTCTGCGGCTCGGCCGCGGTTCTGAGCCGCAGGGCGCTCGACTCCCAGAACGGCTTTTCCGGCATCAGCATCACCGAGGATTGCGAGACGGCCTTAGCGCTGCACGGCGCCGGCTGGAACAGCATCTATGTCGACAAGCCGCTGATCGCCGGTCTGCAGCCCGCCACCTTCGCAAGCTTCATCGGCCAGCGCAGCCGCTGGGCGCAGGGCATGATGCAGATCCTGCGCTTCCGCTTCCCGCTGCTGAAGCGCGGCCTGTCGATCCCGCAGCGTCTCTGCTACATGTCCTCCACGCTTTTCTGGCTCTTCCCGTTCCCGCGCACGATCTTCCTGTTTGCGCCGCTCTTCTACCTGTTCTTCGATCTGGAAATCTTCACCGCGTCGGGCGGCGAGTTCCTCGCCTATACGCTTGCCTACATGCTGGTGAACCTGATGATGCAGAACTACCTCTACGGGTCGTTCCGCTGGCCATGGATTTCCGAGCTCTACGAATATGTCCAGACCGTGCATCTGCTGCCGGCTGTCATCTCCGTCATGCTCAATCCGAGGAAGCCGACCTTCAAGGTCACCGCCAAGGACGAATCGATCGCCGTCAGCCGCCTGTCGGAGATCAGCCGGCCGTTCTTCGTCATCTTTGCGGTGCAGATCATCGCGCTCGTCATCACCATCTACAGGATCTATGCCGAGCCCTATAAGGCCGACGTCACACTCGTCGTCGGCGGCTGGAACCTCATCAACCTGATCATGGCCGGCTGCGCGCTCGGTGTGGTGTCGGAGCGCGGCGAGCGCGCCTTGTCCCGCCGCGTCCGCGTCAACCGGCGCTGCGAATTCGGCGCCAACGGCAAGTGGTATGCTGCTTCGATCGAGGACGTCTCCGTCCATGGCGCCAGGCTTCACATCTTCAACAAGCAGCTCGACGAGATGCTGGTCGGTGCTGTTGGCGAAATCCGCTTCCGGCCCTATAGCGGCGCGGAACTGGAAACCCTGCCGCTGATCGTTCGCAACATCGAGCCGTCAGGCGACATCAGCAATGTCGGCTGCCAGTACGTGCCGAAAAGCGCGCTCGACCATCGCCTGATCGCCGACCTGATGTTTGCCAACTCAGGCCAGTGGACCGAGTTCCAGGCCTCGCGCCGCCGCAATCCCGGCCTGATCCGCGGCACCATCTGGTTCCTCGGCACGGCGCTTTATCAGACCAGCCGCGGCCTCGTTTATTTCTTCCGCAGCATGCGGCCGGAGCGCGAAGCCCAGCAGCAGGCGGCAAAGGTCAACGCCGGATGAGAAGCATCATCGCCGCCTCGCTTTTCCTGCTGAACGCCTCCGCCTTCGCCCAGGCGCAGACGGCACCCTTCGATATGTCCGGCGAGCGGCCGCCCGGCGCCTCCGTTACCCCGAGACTGACACCGCCGACCCCGCCGGCAGCCGCGCCGGTTCCCGTCACGCCTCCGGTTTCCGTATTGCCGGCGCCTGCACCCCAGGCGACTCCTGCTCCTGCTCCTGCCCCGGCTTCGGCACCTGCGCCGGTTCCCCCGCCGATTACCGTTCCGCCGCAGGCGCTGCAGGCGGCCGCGAGAGATACGGCGCCGGCTCAGCGCCCCGAGAGCGTCCGCCGTTATGTCGTGCCCTTTTCGAAGCTCGGTCTCAACGGTGAATATGACCGGCGGTCATGGTCCGTTTATCTGACGCCGGAACAGGCGGCCGCCCAGGCAAGCTTCACCTTCGCCTACCAGAATGCGATCGTCGTCGCCCCCGAGGCCTCGGCGTTGACCGTCTATCTCAACAATCGCCCGATCGGCCAGCAGCGTATCGGCTCGCCGGACGGCGCGTCGGCTGTCACCTTCAAGGTTCCGCCAGGTCTGCTGCAGCCGGGCGCCAATGTCGTCAGCTTCGAAGCCGCTCAGCGCCACCGCACCGATTGCAGCATCCAGTCCACCTATGAATTATGGTCGAATATCGATACGGCCGGCACCTATCTGAGCTTTGCCGGCAGCGAGGTCGCTGAGCCGGCGAGTGCCGATGCGATCCGCGCCATCGGTGTCGACGGCGCCGGCAGGACCGAGTTCGACATCGTCGTCCCGGCGCTGGAACAGCCGGGAACCACCAGGCCGCTGCTGCGGCTGGCGCAGGGGCTTTCTGTGCTGAGCAGCATGCCGAACCAGAACTTTGCCTTCAGCACCGCTTCGCTGCCGGCTGGCGGCGCCGGCAAGCTCAGTGTGCTCGTCGGCACCGCGGCGGAACTTCGGCCGCTCTTTCCCGGCCTGCCGCCCGGCGCCGAAAGTGCGGCACTGGCCGCTTTCGTCACCGATCCGCGCAGCGGCTCACCGGTGCTTCTGATCAGCGGCCCCTCCTGGCAGGCGGTGTCCTCGGCCATCGATACCATCGTCTCACCGACGGACAGATCCGAAGATATCCGCCGCGACGTGCTGACCACCGAACGCTGGAGCGCGCCAAATGCGCCGCTGGTCTTTTCCGATACCAGCATCGCTTTGTCTCAGCTCGGCGTGAAGACCACCGAATTCTCCGGCCGGCGGCTGCGGACCAGCTTCAATATCGCCGTGCCGGCGGACTTTTATGCCAATGCCTATGGCGAGGCGAAGGTGCTGCTCGACGCCGCCTATACCGACAACGTGCTGCCCGGCAGCCACATCGATATCTACGTCAACGACAATATCGCCTCGACCGTGCCGATCACCACCACAGCAGGCGGCATTCTGCGTCATCTGCCGATCCGCGTGACGATGCGCCACTTCAAGCCCGGCCTGAATACGGTGGCGATCGAGGCGATCCTGATGACCAAGGACGATGCGGCTTGCGCGCCGGGCGCCACCGCCGGCGCCAGTCCCCGCTTTGCCCTGTTCGACACTTCCGAGCTGCACATGCCGGATTTCGCCCGCGTCGGTCAGCGGCCGAATCTGGCCGCCATGGCCGGCACCGCTTATCCCTATGGCCGGGCCACGGAGCCGACGCCGCTGTTCATCGACCGCGTCGATGCCGACACGCTTTCGGCCGCCGCCACCCTGCTTGGCCAGATGGCGATCATGGCCGGCCATCCGATCCCTGTGGAAACCGTCGCCTCGCCGAATACGATCGGTGATCGTGACGCCATCTTCATCGGTTCCATCTCGCAGATGCCGGCAACCGCTCTGTCGCAAACGAATATCGCCACGGCGAGCCAGGCCTCGTGGCGTCCGGTGACGGATGCGCAGACGGGCGTCGTCGACACCGATGCGGCCTTCGAGGAATGGAATTCCAAGGTCAGCGGCGGTGTCTTGCGCAGCCGGATGACCGCGTTCCGCGAGTGGCTGTGGCGCAATTTCGATATTTCCCGCAGTTCGCTGCAATTCGTGCCGGGCGCCGAGGAAATCTTTACGCCGCCCAACACCGCCTCGCTTCTGGTAGGGCAGGGTTCCAGCCCGGCGGGAGCCGGGGCCTGGACCGTGGTGGCGGCGCCATCGGCGAAGGACTTGCGGGAAGGGGTCGAGGTTCTGACGTCGCAGCTGAACTGGCCGCAGATATCAGGCCACATCACCACCTATTCCGGCAAGACCGGCAAGATCGAGGCGGTACCGGTCACCCGTTTCGATTTCGTGCCGTCGACGCCCTGGTCGATCGCCAACTACCGGCTGATCGCCGCCAATTGGTTGTCGACGAATATCCTCTCCTACGCCTCGCTGCTGGTCGTCTTCGTGCTGTTGATCGGCATCACCACGTCGAAGATGCTCAAAAGGCTGGGTCGGTCGAAATGAGGCGGTGGCGCGCGCTCCTGCTGGCGGCATCGGTCGCGCTTGCACCGGGCCTGCCGGCCACCGCCCAGCAGGCGATGATCAATGCCGGCGCGTGGTCGGCCTATAAGGCGAAGTTTCTCGATCCGACCGGCCGCATCGTCGACAACGGCAACGGCAACATCAGCCACAGTGAAGGGCAGGGCTATGGCCTGCTGCTCGCCTACCTCGCTGCGAGCCCCGCCGATTTTGAGCAGATCTGGTATTTTACCCGCACCGAGCTGCTGCTGCGCGACGACGGACTGGCCGTCTGGAAATGGGATCCGAACGTCAGGCCGCATGTGGCCGACACCAACAATGCCACGGACGGCGATATGCTGATCGCCTACGCGCTGGCGCTGGCCGGCACGGCATGGAAACGAGAAGACTACATCCTCGCCGCCTCCCGCATGGCGCAGGCACTGCTTGCCGAAACCGTCGGCCGCTCGCAGGGCCGCACTTTGCTGATGCCGGGAACCGAAGGTTTTACCGGCAGCGACCGAGACGATGGTCCGGTCGTCAACCCGTCCTACTGGATTTATGAAGCGATCCCGGTGATGTCGGCACTCGCTCCGTCGGATGCCTGGAAAAAACTGTCGGACGACGGCGTGGAGCTGTTGAAGACGATGCAATTCGGCCCGCGCAAGCTTCCCGCCGAATGGGTGAGCCTGCGGGATAAGCCGCGGCCGGCAGAAGGGTTCGACGCCGAATTCTCATATAACGCCATCCGCATCCCGCTCTATCTCGCCCGCGGCGGCATCACCGACAAGGCGCTGCTCATCCGCCTGCAAAAGGGCATGTCGCAAGACGGCGTTCCCGCCATCATCGATCTGACCACCGGCCGGCCGAAGACCGTGCTGTCGGATCCCGGTTATAGAATTGTTAACGATGTTGTGGCCTGTGTTGTCGATGGGACCAGGCTGCCAAGCTCGGCGCTGCAGTTTGCCCCCGCACTCTATTATCCGTCCACCCTTCAACTGCTGGGGCTGGCCTATATCGGGGAGAAGCATCCGGAGTGTCTGTGAAGTCTTCTCTCGTGGCGGTTTCAGCAGCAGTGGTAGTGGCGAGCCTCGTCACCGGGCTGAAGGACCGTGCCGCTCTGCAGGAAAAGTTCGGCCTTGGCTCTGCCGGCAAGCCGCCGCCGGAACTGATGATGATGGGCCGCATCAAGCCGACTGATGCGCCTGCCGGTAATTCCGACTTCAATGCGCAGCTCGTCGCCGACAAGATCGAGGCAATCACCTCCTCGCCGCCGCCAGCGTCGGATGTTTCAGATCCGAATGCCGTCGCAGAGCAGCCTGCAGCGCCGCCATCCGCCGCGCCTCAATCTGCGCCCCAACCTACACCTCAGCCGGCGGCTCCGCCGGCACCGGTCACGCCTCCCATCGTGTCCGAGCCGATAGCGCCGCAACAGGCCGCCGCGCCGCCGCAGCAGCCTGCCGTCGATGAAAGCGCACTTCGCTATTTCGCCAGCCGCGGCGACAAGGTGCGCCTGCAGGCCGAGATCTCCCGCCTTCAGGCGCTCTACCCGAACTGGGTTCCGCCGGCCGATCCGCTCGCCGTGCCGCAAAATGGCGACAAACAGCTCGAGGCCATGTGGCAGCTTTATTCCGAGGGCCGTTATGCCGAGCTGCGCAAGGCGGTCGCCGACCGTCAGGCAGCCGATGCCGGATGGCAGCCGCCGGCCGATCTGCTCGACCGGCTCGATGTCGCCGAGGCCCGCGCCCGCCTCATCAACGCTTCGGACCTCAAGCAATATGCGACCGTGGTTGATATCGCCGCCGCAACGCCGAGCCTGCTCACCTGCAGCGAGGTCGACGTTCTCTGGCGTGTCGCCGAAGCCTTCCTTCAGACGGCGAGGGTGCAGCGTGGCCAGGACGCCTACAGCTATATACTGAAGAACTGCCCCAATCCGGCCGAGCGGCAGGCGACGATCGAAAAGGCCTCGACACTGCTTGCCTATCAGCCGATGCAGGCGCTGCTGGCGCTGGAGAAGCCTGCTGCCGACGGCAGCAGGGAATTCGACGCGATCCGCGACAATCTCGCGCGGCGCTTCATGGCCGAAGGCAATGACGATCCGAAGCTCGCCATCGCGCCAGATTACGTCGCCCGCCTCGAAAAACTCGCCGGCAGCGAGGGGCTTGCCTCGGATGCGCTGCTGCTCGGCTGGTACCAGCTTCGCCGCAACAACGATGCCGAGGCGGAGAAGTGGTTCCGCGCCGCCCGAGCCAAGGAGGATACGGCGACGGCTTCGCAGGGGCTGGCGCTGGCGCTGATCGCCCGCAAGGCGCCCGAGGAGGCCGAGGACGTGATGTTCCGCTGGCGTGCCGACTCCGACGATGCGACCGCCACCTATCTCGCCGCAACCGCCAATCTGATGGCGCTGCAGCCGCCGGCCGATCTCGCCGAAGACGTGCTGCATCGCATCGCCGCCGAGATTATCGCCCGAAAATATGTGCCGACGGCGCAGCAGTTCGGCTGGTATGCCCGCTCGCTCAACCAGTTCCAGACCGCCGCACGCTGGTTCGAGACCGCGCTTGCCTGGAAGCCCGATGACGAGCCGTCGGCCTATGGCCTTGCCGTCACCCGCGAGCAGCTGAACGACCGCAAGGGCGTGCTCGACCTGCAGCGCGCCTGGGCCGGCCGGTCGACCCGGATCGCCAATCTCGAAGACACCGCCTCGCTGATGCCGAATGGGAGCGTCCAGCCGCCGGAAAAGGGCACGCTTGCCCCGCAGCAGCCGGTTCAGCCGACGCAGCCGGCGCAACGCCCTGCCACGGCGGCCGAGCCGCTTCCGGCTGAACGCCGCACCCCGCTGCAGCCGGCGCCCGATGTTGCCGTTCGCCCGGCAGGGCCGGCGATGCAGACGGTGACCGTTCAGCGCGGTTCACGCCAGACGCGCGGTTGCTCGACAACCATCGATGCGGGTCAGCTCAGCCCGGCAAACGCGCTGTCGCGCGGCTGGTGCCTGATGGATATCAACCGGCCGATGGAGGCGATCTCGGCCTTCGAGACGGCATTGCAGAGCCCCGTCCGCAAGGATCGTGAAGACGCAGCCTACGGCCAGAGCCTTGCCTATCTGCGCGCCGGCCTTTCCAGCAATGCGGCTGTGGCCGCCACCAAGGCACCGCAGAACCGGCAGCGCGCTGCCGAGCTCCAGGTGGCGATCCTCGCCGACCGTGCGCTTTCGGCCTTCGACGCCGGGCGTTATCGCGAGACCCTGATCTATCTCGATCAGCGCGCCCAACTGCAGCAGGAACGCATCGACCTGATGGTGCTGCGCGGCTATAGCTACCTCAATCTTAAAATGTATGGCGACGCGACCCGTATCTTCGAAGCTGCTGCCGCGACCGGCAGCCGCGACGCCGCCCGCGGTCTGGCCGACGTTCGCAACGTCACCCATCCCGATGTCAACGACTAGCGTTGACGTCGACGTCGCGACTGACGTTGACGCCGCGGCCGCTCTCCGCTACTCGCCTGTGCAGGGGTCGCCCCGGCCTCGCCCCCGCAAGGAAACGCCCCGTGCCCGCTCTCCACGATATCCTCGACAGATCCTATGACGCCTTCCTTTTCGATATGGACGGGACGCTGCTGAATTCCATCGCCGTCGTCGAACGCGTCTGGAGCGAATGGGCAAGGCGCCATGGCTTCGAACCGGAAGTCTTCTTGAAGACGATCCACGGCATCCGCGCTTCCGACGTCATCCGCGGGCTTGGCCTTCCCGGCGTCGACCCGGCCCATGAGGCGGACCTGCTGCTCGCCGAGGAGATGGAGGATGTCTCCGGCATCGTTGAAATCCCCGGCGCCATCCGCTTCCTCTCCGCCATTTCAGATGGCAAATGGGCGATCGTCACCTCGGCGCCGATCGAGCTCGCCAGACGCCGCATGGCAGCCGCCGGCATCCCGATGCCGAAGGTCATCGTCAGCGGCGGCGAGGTCAAATCGGGCAAGCCCAGCCCCGAGGGTTATCTGCTCGGCGCCAGCCGCCTCGGTGTCGATCCCGCGAAATGCCTGGTCTTCGAAGACGCCGTCGCCGGCATCCTCGCCGGTGAAGCGGCCGGTGCCGATGTCGCCGTCATTACCGAAACCCACGCCACCCCCTTCGAAACCCCGCATTTCTCCATCGCCAACTACCAGTCATGGCAGCCCCGCCACACCGCCGAAGGCCAGCTGAAGCTCGCGGCGATCTAATCAATCCGACAAACCGCCTCCTTTTTGTCGGAGGCGAGTTTTTTCCGCTTGCATTGCACGCGCCGAAAAACTAAACGAAGCAAGCCGTTTCGGCAGGTCGGGGCGTAGCGCAGCCCGGTAGCGCACTTGACTGGGGGTCAAGGGGTCGCTGGTTCGAGTCCAGTCGCCCCGACCATTTATCCCCTTGAAATCCAGTCAGAACATCACGTTTCATGTGGCGGCCGCTCTGGCGGCCATTGCGGAGAACGGTGGGTCTTCAGTGCGGTTTCTGCGCGATTGCGATCATCGATTTGGCCAGGAGCGGAATCCTCCCGACATATTCGAAGTCGACGTCTTCGAAACCTGTTTCGTGCAGCAGCGTGCTCAGCGTTTCCGGAGACCAGAATTTGATATGGCCATGGTCCTTGAGAGGCATGAAATGGTCGTCCATCTTTCCGCTTACGGCCAAGGCCAGATTTTTCCAGTAACCGTGAAAAGGCGTCGACATGACCGCGATGCCGCCGGGCCTTACCAGATCATACATGGTGGCCGAGAACGCCTTGGGATCATAAACGTGCTCCACGACCTCGAGGCTGATCACCGCATCGAAGGTCCCGTAGCGGCTGGAAAGATCTTCGTAACCGGAGCCGATTTCCAGCGGCAGATCGGGGTGGGCCGTTCGCGCTTTTGCGATGCCGTCCTCGGACGGATCGACGCCGATGACATCATAGCCTTTTCCCGCAAGCACGGCTGCGGCACCGCCGGCACCGCAACCGAGGTCGAAGACAGACGTTTCGTTTGCCTGGTGAAAACTGTTCTCAAGAACATCGACAACGGCCGGCAAAATATAAGAATGCGCGGTCGCTGGTTTGGCATGCACATAGGTCGTCGCGTCTAGTTCGATAGACATTTTAGCTTAGCTCCTGGAGAAGTGGGCCCGCCAACCCAATAATACGCAGCACAATCGTACGGCGGACTTTGACGGCAGTGTGGTGTCGTTGTGGTATTAAAGTGATTAGCCGAAGGCGCTCGTGGCAGCTGAGGATATTGTTGACGATATGCGCATTCAGCCGGGCGCGCCGTTGCCTCATGAACCATGTCCGCCGGGCGCTCGCCTTGGTAGATGTCGAAGCCGATTGACAGGGTGCAGGGAAGATGATGAAACCGTGCCGCAATTCGGATTTCGTCTGGTCGGGCGGGGGAAAGCAGTCGCTGCTTCGACTCCGATACTGCGGCCATTTGCAGTAAAGAGCGTAATGAAATACCCCTTGAGGGTGTGGTCTCAAATAAATCTATTAGTTCTTTTTGGCGCTGCTCCAATTATAGGAGGCGGTATTTGTTGTTTTTTGTTAAGGTTATACCAAGATTGAATGTGGAATATCCAATTTCGAATTTAAATAACGTGAAACCTCTTCGTATTCATGCCAATATGTATAGCTTAAAACGTCCCTGTCACAATTAGCCTAGTGCGAGCGCATGGCGGATATGAAGCAGAATCTCACTTGCAGACAAGCCCTCGCCGGCGCATTCCAGGCTTTGTCCGACGAGGCCGTTAAGGCTGGCTGGCCGGAGGGCGATGTCGCCCTCGCGCTTGCTGAGCTCGCCGAGGAGCAGGTGATCGAGGTAACCGCCAAGGTGATCATGGAAGGCTCCATTCACCCGCAGCTCGCCGCCGCCGGCCGCCACGGCAGCTGATCTCACAGCAATAATCCCGCCGTCTTCGCCGCCGTGATGAAAGAAGCCTGTGCGGCGCGCGGGCTGCGTAGCCCGTCGAGCGCATCCAGGCAATGCTGGCGCGCAACGCGATAGTCGCGCCCACGCTTGTTCGGCCATCGTTTCAAATATTCGACGGCTTCCCAAACGGTGGAAACGATCAGGCTGCGGTTTTGAGAAACGACCCGGACCGGGGAGGGAAAGCGTATTTCAGTCAACGTCTGCACTCGCTCATTCCTGCTGCAAACGCGCCTAAAACGCGCGGGGCGAAATTTTGTTCCCGAATTTTGTTCTGTGGAAATTTGCATAGTTGCTAAAGTTCGGGCCCTCGCGCATAATCATCTTTGCCGGTTGCGGAGGGCGGCCGGCAATGCAAGCGTGGATGCGTTTGCCCTCGGAGGGAATGCGGCGTGATGTTACGATCATCAATTCATCCGCATGATTTGCCGTTGTTTTCGGAAGATCTCGATCTGTTGTCCCAGGTGCTCGACAAGGTCTGCGACGAACGCGGCCTCGCCAGGACGACACCCGAGGCCGAGCGGATCGGTGCGGTCATCATTCAGCTCTACAGGCAGGGCGTGAAGGACGGCGGCAAACTCGCCGATCTCGCCAAGACCTATCTCTGACGCTCAGTTCTGCTCGATCGAGACACCGTTCTTGCCGATGCTCATCTCGATCCCCTGCGGCTTGTTTTCCTCGCGGTAGATATAGGCGCCGAGGCCGATGACGGCGACGACGAGTACGCCGATGATGACGTAGAGACCATTGCTGCGGTTCAAATGACTGCCCCCAAATACCTGATAGGACAGCGGAAACGGCCAAGCACCAGATTGGTTCCGTCAGTCGTCGTTGGCGGCGTTGAGATTCTCCGGCCGGATGCCGTCGTCGCTCATGGTGCGCGCGCGTAGCCGGATACCGGGGCCGCCTTCATCCTGATTGCCGCTCGACAGGAAGATGATCCCGTGCGCCTCGAGTGTGCTGCGCACATCGAACAGCGCGTGCGGCTCGCCTGCGAATTCGCCGTTTTCCAGCGCCGTCACGGTCTCCACGGGCAAGCCGCTTGCGGCGGCAAGCTCTTCGATACTCATCCCGATCATGGCGCGCGCGCCGCGTATCTGCGTTGCTGTTATCATGGCGGAAAATCTAGCGCATTTACCGCACTTCTCAAGTGGCGCGAGCCGATCAAGCGTCCTTCAATTTCACGCCGAACAGATCGTCGTGCATGCGCTCGACCGCGATCCCCATACCTCCCATGAGAGCGGCCCGGTTACCAAAGCGGCTGATCTCGATGCGCGGCGGGTAGGGCGTGCAGCGCGGCAGGAACCTCCGGATGGCGTCTACGAGTTCCGGTCTGGCGCCGATGCTGCCGCCGGTGATCACCAGTTCGGGATCGAGAGTCGCTCCGATGGCGGCAATGGCGACCGCCACCAGCCTCGCCGTCTCTTCGATGGCGGCGACGGCGCTGGTATCTCCCGCATTGAACGCGGCGAAGAGATCGGCCACGGTGGATGCGTTGCGCCCGCCGAAACCGGTGTAGCGGCGTAACATGGCGACGCTGCCGACCGCGCTCTCAAAGGTTCCAAGCGTAAACCCGCCGGGATCGAAGGCATCTCCGCCGATCGGAAGGTAGGCGATTTCTCCGGCCGCGCCACGCGCGCCGCGCAACAGAGCGCCATTGGCGATGATGCCCATGCCGACGCCGGTTCCGAGAGCGACGAAAGCAAAATTGCCGGTCTCGACACCGTGTCCCCGCCATTTCTCGCCTTGCGCCGCCAGATTGACGTCATTTTCGACGATCACCGGTATGCTCATTCTGTCGCTGAAGACCTGCCGCAGATTTATCGCATCGATGCCGGGAATATTCGGCGCCACATTGATATGGCCGGTGGCCGGATCGAGCACGCCGGGACTGCCGAGAACGACGAGACGGAGCTTGTCGGCGGTCGTTCCGGCCGCAAGCGCGAGTTCCACGATAAGATCGCTGAACTGGTTGACGAGACGCATTCCGCCGCGCGGGTCGGTCGCCACTTTGGTTTCGGCAACGACGTTGCCCAAGAGATCGCAGATCGCCGCGGCGATCTTGGTGCCGCCGAGATCGATGGAGACGGCCAGACCTGCCCTGGCATTGAGTTCATAGGTAATCGCATTGCGGCCCGGGCGGCCATCGGTCTGGCCGACAGGTTTCAGCCATCCGTCATCCTCGAGGTCGCGCACCACATCGGAAATCGTCTGTTTCGACAGGCCGGTCAGCTTGGCAATATCGGCGCGGGAGATCGACCCGCTCGCCAACACGGTGCGGATCACCGCATTGGTCGAGATTTTTCGTGCGATGGGAGGCTGCGTGGCAGAAGGTGTCGGTGCCATCCGGCTAGCTCGTTCCAATTAGTTCGGAGCATATACCTAATAACGGGTCGCTATTGACCCGCAACCATCGCGAAAAGGAGGTATGCGCTTCAACTTCGTCATTCTACTGCATTTCAGTACACCCAAGGCGGCAATTTGTCTATGTCCTTGACAAACAGGAGGTCGGCTGTAGGCTGATCTCAACGCACAATGAAATGCGCGATGAAATAAAGAGGGTTGAAGACAAGTATGCGCCACCCGCATCGTCTGGATAGCCGCGCGCCAGCCAAGGTCGCCCGAAGAGGAGCAGGCTCAGGCTCGTGCCTCTATTTTTCTCTCTCGCCTTCTGCAGCGGCTTCAACTTGGCTGCGGGGGGATTATCCATGATGAAGCCCTCGACCGATGGACAGCTTGCCACCGAAGAAGGCGTTTTACTGCCTGTCATGGCGCCACGCCTTCAGGCGGATGTTCATCCGGGCGGATATGCCGATCTCGCTCTGTGGGGCGCCGGCAGTCTGGGGCGTGTCAGATTTTCTGCCATCGGTGGCCCTTATACCTATGCTCCGAACCGAATGGTCTCCGGACATGGCGGCATATTCGTCGCGCAGTCGCTGCCGGTGATGTTGATCAGCGGCGTGCGCCTTCAGGGCGTATATCCGGCGCGTCGTTGCGCCTGGTGGCATGAGCCGGATGGGCAAGGCGCGAGGGCAAAAGTCACCCGGACCCATCATCGGCAGACTGCCGAAATGGGCTGGGGTGTGCTCATCGTGGAGGTTCTCGGTTCCGATTTGCGGATTGCCGTCGGCGCCTCGAGAGACGAAGCCGAGAAGGCTCTCAGCCTCACCAGCGACGCGATCATTGCCGAAGCCGCCGAATATGCCGCGCGTTGCGATCTGGCGCCCGACGCCGACCCGCTGATGCGCAGCATGGTCAGCCAGGGCATCCATGCCGCCCTTTCCAGCATCCGGCGCGACGAAAACGGTGCCTTCGCCGGTCTCGCCGCGGGGCAGGCCTATAGCGCTCCAGCGCGGACCTATTATCGCGATGGCTATTGGACGATGCAGCCGCTTCTGACGCTTGCACCGGAGGCGGTGCGCGACGAGATCCGGCTGCTCGCCAAGGGGGTGCAGCCGGATGGAGAAGCCCCGAGCGGGGTGATCTTGACCGGGCCTGCGCAGTCAGAGGCGTGGCAGCGCTTTGTCGAAGACAGCAAGGCCAATCCCAAAACCCATAAAAAGGCCGTTCCGGAATACCACAACCGTCCGCAAGACTGGTGGAGCGATCACTTCGACAGCCCGCTCTTCTTCATTCTTTTTATTGACGACTATTACAGCGCAACAAAGGACCTGGCCGAGGTACAGGCACATTGGCCAACGGTCAGGGCAATTGCGGATCGTTATTTCGGCCTGGCCGGTCCTGACAGCGTTCTGCCGCTGAAACCGCGCAATGACCGCGACTGGGCCGACAATGTCTATCGCGAGGGCCTCGTCTCCTATGATCTCGGTCTTTTCGTCGGCGCCATGGACGCCGTGGCAAGGCTTGGCGAAGGGCACGATCCGGCTCTTGCCGAACGCGCAGGCAAGGTCGCGAATCTGGCCCGCCAGGAAATCGAGGCCAAACTCTTCGTTCCGGCAACGGGAGGATATGTCGACTATGGAACGCCTGGCGCTTTTGTCGAGGATCATCTGGCTCTCGACAGCCTGACCTTGTCGCGATTCGCAGCAATTTCAGCACAGAAGGCCGTTGGCTTGCTGAGAGCTTTTGAAAGCAAGCTGGAAACGCGCAACAATCAGCAGCAGCCCTATGGCAGCTGGGGGGTGATGTGCGCCTATCCGCCCTTCAAACGGCCAGGCGATCTGCGATCCAAGACGGCTTTTCCCTACCGCTACCATAATGGTTCGGACTGGCCCTATTGGGATGGCGCCTATGCCGAAGAACGCCTTCGCCACGGGCTTGGAGGCGCACGTTACGCGCTGACGCGCTGGTGGCAAACCTGCCTCGACAATGGCTGGATCGGGGCGGTGGAATATTTCTCGCCGCCTTACGGGCGCGGTTCCCTGCTTCAGGGCTGGAGCGCCATGCCGGCGGCGGTCGTTTTGAAATATGGACTTGACGCCGCAAATGCGGAGCCAATCTCATGAGCATGACGGTTCGGTCGGTTCTAGTCAGATCCCTTATCGATCCGCATGGCGAAGGCGACGGAGCCGTCCCGTTCGAGTTCGGAAAAGCCAAGGTGACGGTAGAAACCTCTGGCGCGTTCATTGTTTGGATCGACACCGAGATGCACCGCTGCGACCCCGTGATTGCGAAGCGCTTCAAGCTCGGTGCTGATCATCCGGCGCCCCCAGCCGCCTGCCTGAAGTCCGGGAAGAATGTTGATATGGAGATGCGCCGGGTAATCGTCTTGAAGCCACGTCGTTCCGCTGCGCGGATTTTGAATTCGTTCGATCACGTCGGCGTCGCGCGGACGCGTGGGCGTCAGCCCGGCGATCTCTCGGCGGACGAACGGCCACCAGTTTGCCTCAAGGGTTTTGTCGAACCCGCCGGTATTGGGCACCCCGACGACATAACCGACCGGCCGGTCGCCCTGAACGAGAACAAAGGCAAAGTCCCTGGCAAACTTGAGATAGGGTACCGACCAGATGTAACCGGGCAGATGCGGGTCGCTGTAAAGCGTGCTGGCATCCTCGCCGCCGTTGGCGGTTTTCAGGCAGATGCCGAAAAGAGCCTCGGTATCGGCTTCAATCGCCGGGCGGATGAAGCAGTTGCTGTCCATCGCTTTGCCACCTCCTGCGTGGCGCTTTGTCATTCTGGATCGCGAGAGGGGCTGATGCATTGACGATTACCTCAGATTCGCCAGCCAGGCAAAGCTCTGGGGAAGAAAACGTTCGGCCGGCGCCAGGCGCGAGGTGCGGACGGGGAGTGGAGAATAAACCAAATGAGGTGGAGCAGATGAACAGAACCGTGAAATCGATCAGCATGATGCCGGCATACCGATTGAAAGCAGCTGTCGCGCTCGCCGGCGCGGCGCTTATGAGTTTCGGCCTTTCCGCCGCCCGCGCCGACGATCTGGCGGTGTGGGACGACCAAACCTTTGAGGGCCAGAGCGCGGTCATCGAGCAACTGAATAAGGAGTTCGAAGCCGCACATCCCGGTGTCACGATCAAACGCACCGCCCGCACCTTCGATGACATGAAGCTGACGCTGAAACTTGCGGTTTCGGCAGGCGACGGGCCCGTCATCACCAAAGTCAACCAGGGCGCCGGCGACATGGGCGCGATGGTCAAGGAAGGATTGCTTCTGCCGGTTGACGAGTACATCAAGAAATATGGCTGGGATAAGCGGCAGTCGGACTCCGTGCTGGCCAGAGACCGCTGGGAGGGGACGAAATTCGGGGTCGGCAAGACCTACGGCATATCGGGTCTCGGCGAAATCGTCGGCCTTTATTACAATAAGAAGATCCTCGACGAGGCGGGCGTGGCGCTGCCGAAGACTTTCGAGGAGCTTCTGGCCGCTCTCGACAAGCTCAAGGAAAAAGGCGTTGCGCCCTTCATGATGGGCTCAGCCAAGCAGCATCTGGCCTTGCACATGATCGGCGCTATCGATCAGGCGCATATCGACGCGGCCAATCGCGCCGAGCTTGACGACCTGATCTACGGCAAGGGCGGCTCCTGGAACACCAAGGGGAACATCGAATCGGCCAAACTCGTGCAGCAATGGGCACAGGGCGGCTATTTTTATCCCGGCTTCGAGGGCATCTCGGGTGACGACGCCGTCCAGCTGTTCATATCAGGGCAGGGCGCATTCCTGATCTCCGGAACCTGGTATTTCGGCGACATGCAAAACAATCCGGATATCGGCTTCATGGCAATTCCCGCTCCGAAGGGCGTTTCCAAGCCCATGAGCGTCGGCGGCGTGGATCTTGCCTGGGCGATAACCAGCCTTGCCAAAGACAAGGCGAAGCAGGACCTGGCCGGCGAGTACATCGACTATATGGTGTCTGAAAAGGCCGCGGAAAGCTGGGCCGCGGCAGGCTATCTTCCTGCAACATCGCTGCCGGCGGATGCAAAGCCGAAGCTCACGCCGCTCCTGACCTCCGGCATCGAGATGTGGAAGACGCTCAATGACAACGATGCGCTCGGCCACTACCCCGATTGGTCGAGCCCGACGATGCTGAAGACAATCGATGACAACACGCCGCTTCTCTTGTCGAGCAAGATCACGCCCGAAGCTTTTGTCGATGCCATGGACAAGGACTATCAGGCCTATTTGAAGGATAAGAAATAAGGGAGTGCGGACGCCGGTCGCGCCCGGGTGGTCCGGCCGGCGTCCTGTTCTTCACGCTGAAATGAGCGTTGCGAGCTTGCGGCTTGCTGCGCGATGACCAGAGCTTTGGCTTCAGGGAGTACTGGATGAAACGCTCCGCACTGGATGGAACGCAACAGACCAATTTCATCTATTTATTGCCTGGATTGCTGCTCTATGGGGCGTTTGTCTTTGGGCCGATTGTCGCAGCTCTGGGTTTGAGCCTGACCAGCTGGGACGGCCTGACCATGCCCAGATGGGTTGGGCTGGGCAATTACGCCGATCTCTTTTCCGACAGCCGTTTTTACATTGCCTTGCGCAACAATGCCGAGCTCATGATCTTCTACTGCGTCCTGCCGCTCGTGCTCGGCATAACGCTCGCCGCCTGTGTGTGGAATCTGAAGCAGCGCGAACAGCTCGCCCTCAGAACCTTCCTGTTCCTGCCTTACATCATGCCGACTGCCGTGTTGGGCATCATCTGGGCATGGCTCTACAATCCGGCATTCGGCCCGTTCAATCAGTTTCTGAGAGCGGTGGGATTGGGCAGATTCGCATTGCCCTGGCTCGGAGATTTCAATTTCGTGCTTCCCGCGGTCGGGATCGTTGCCACCTGGTATTTCTTCGGTTTTTGCATGGTGATCTTCCTCACCGGAATCCAGCGTATCGACCCGTCTCTTTTCGATGCCGCCAAGGTCGACGGCGCGTCGCCGCGAAAGACCTTTTTCTGGATAACGCTGCCGCTTCTCATGCCTGAGATCAGGGTGGTTTTGCTTCTGACGGTTATTGCCTCGATCAAAAGCTTCGACCTGATTTTCACGATGACCCGCGGCGGGCCGGCGAATGCGACGCTGGTGCCGAATATCTACATGTATCAGCTCGGCTTCGAGCTCAACCGCTTCGGCGCCGCGGCCGCCATCGCCATCGTCGGCGCCTTGCTGACATTCGCAATCAATTTTGCAATTCACCGGCTGGTGGGCTCCAGAAGCAAAGGATTGGCTTGATGAGCCGTTCGTCCAACATCCCCGCCGCGCTGTTCCTTCGCATCGTCCTCTGGCTCCTGGCCTTCGTCACGATTACGCCGTTCCTGCTGCTGCTGCTGACCTCGATAAAGAGCAAGGCTGACGTGCTGAAAGGCGCATTCGCCCTCCCGGCCTATCCGCATTTCGAAAATTACCTCGATGCCTGGAATGCCGGGCATTTCAATATTTACTTCTGGAATTCGATTGTCGTCGTCATACCCGTCGTTGCCGCAAGCGTCTTTCTGGGCCTGCTGACCGGTTTTGCCTTCGCCTACCTGTCGTTTCCGCTGCGGCGCACGCTGTTCGCGATCCTGACGCTCGGCATGATGGTGCCGGCAGAGGCTTTCATCATCCCGCTTTATTATGAAATGCGCTATCTTGGGCTGATCAATACCTATGCCGCTCTCATCATCCCGCAGATCGCAATGTCGATACCCTTCTCGACGATCTTCCTCGCCAGTGCCATGCAGCAATTGCCGGAGGAGGTTCTCGAAGCGGCGGTCCTCGATGGCGCCGGACGCTTCTACATCCTGCGCAAGATCGTTATCCCGCTGATGGTGCCGGCAATGTCGACGCTGGCGCTGTTCTTGTTCATCTGGACCTGGAACGAGTTTCTCATTCCGTTCATCCTTGTGAATGACGACGCCTATCGGACGCTGCCCCTCGGCATGCTGTTTTTCCAGGGGCGTTACACCGTCAATACGCCGGTTTTGACCGCCGGCGCGGTGATCGTCATTTTCCCGCTCATTCTGACCTATCTGGTTTTCCAGCGGCGGTTCATCGCCGGCTTGACGGCGGGCGCGACGAAATAGGCGAGCCACGTGCTCGCAGCTATCGCCTCCGGCCGCGCTTGTGGCGCACTTCCAGCGCCGCAGGCGCTATTGCCTCCGGCCGCGCTTATGACGCACTTCCAGCGCCGCAGGCGCTATTGTCTCTGGTTGCGCTTATAACGCACTTCAAGTGCGGCGCAGCCCCAGACTGTGCCGAGCAGCAGATAGACATGGCGCCAGTGGTCGATATCGATGACGTTGCCGATGGTGGCGTGGCCGAGAACCGAGATCCAGGCGATCATCAAAAAGGGCTGCCACGGCCGGTCGAGCAGCAGGTATCGGAAGCCGAGCGCCAGCGTCCAGACAAGCATGCCGACATAGCTGACGAAGCCGAGCCAGCCATAGGTGGTTAGCGATTTCAGCCAGATATTGTGCTCGTCCTCGGGAAACATCGTGCCGAACACCAGCGGCCCGATGCCGAGCGGTCGCTCCATCATCATGGAGAAGCCGATCCGGTGACGCTCGAAGCGGCCGAGATGCTCGCCGTCATATTGCTGCACCAGCTGGGCGCGCGCCGAAAACAGTTCGGCGACCTTCGGGATCTGCAGCGCCACCAGCAGTGAGCCGACCAGCATGATGATCGCCGCCAGCGACAGTACCAGCACCCTGAGACGAAAGGCGCCGCTGCGCTCCTTGAGCAGCATGATGAAGATCAGGAGCGCCACGCCGAGCGCGAAGAGCCCCCAGGCGGCGCGGGAAAAAGACAGGAAGATGCCGAGCGCAAGCACCAGCAGGGCGGCAGCCTTCAGCGGCGATTTCTTCAGGTCGCCGACCAGGATGCCGTGGACGAGATAGAGCGACGGCGGCACCAGGAAGGGGCCGAAGACGTTCGGATCCTGGAAGGCGCCCTTGGCGCGGTCATAGAGGGTGAAGATCTCCGCGCCCGGAAAGGCGTGGAAATAACCGAGTATGCCGAGTGCTGAGGTGGCGACCGCGGCGAAGGTCCAGGCGTTGAAGATCAGCGGCAGCCGCTTGTGGCTGTCCTCGATGATCGCCGCGTAGAAGACCGCCGTCAGCGCCAGGAAGGTCGAGACCGCGATATACATCGGCCCGGTCGCCAGATCCTTCATCTGCGTCAGCGACAGCATGCCGCCGATATTGAAGGTGAGCAGCAGCGCAAGCAGCGGCGCCACGCCGCGCGAAATCCTGAGGCCCAGGATGAACCAGAGGCCGATCAGCCCGGCCATCCAGAGTTCGTAGGGCGCCGGCTCGTCAATCACGAAACCGGAGAGGAAAACACCGAAGGCCACGAAGGCCGAGCCGATCAGGCGCAGCGTCATCCGCTGCGGCTGGGCGACACGGGGATATGTCGCCTCGATCGCGCTCAATAGGCGTTTTCCGTGTTGAGCAACCGGATCGGCGTCAGGAACAGGATCTTGAGATCGAACCAGAGCGACCAGTTCTCGATGTAATAGAGGTCGTAGGCGGTGCGGAACTTGATCTTCTCGTCATTGTCCACTTCGCCGCGCCAGCCGTTGATCTGCGCCCAGCCGGTGACGCCGGGCTTGACGCGATGGCGAGCGAAATAACCCTCGACGACATCGCCGAAGGCGCGGTCGCGGGCCTGGGCGAGAACGGCATGCGGGCGGGGGCCGACCAGCGAGAGCTCGCCCCGTAGCACGTTGAAAAGCTGCGGCAGTTCGTCGATCGAGGTCTTGCGGATGAAGCGGCCGACGCGGGTGACGCGCGGATCACCCTTGGTCACCGCGGCCTTGCCACTGGGGTCGGCCATGTTGGTGTACATCGAGCGGAACTTGAAGACGTTGATGATTTCGTTGTTGAAGCCGTGGCGCTTCTGCATGAAGAAAACAGGGCCTTCGGAGGTCGCCTTGATGGCGATGGCGGTCGCGACCATCAGCGGCCAGAGCAGCGCCAGGGCGACGAGCGTGAAGAAGATGTCGAAGCCGCGCTTGGCGACGGAATCCCAGTCGCGGATCGGCTTCTTGAAAATGTCGAGCATCGGCACCGAGCCGACATGCGAATAGGCGCGCGGCCGGAAGCGCAGCCGGTTGGCATGCGCGGCAAGGCGGATATCGACCGGCAGAACCCAGAGCTTCTTCAAAAGATCGTAGATGCGCGCCTCGGCCGACAGCGGCAGAGCGATGATCAGCATGTCGATCCGTGTCAGCCGCACGAATTCGACCAGTTCGGCCACGGTGCCGAGCTTCGGGTAACCGGCGACCATGATCGGCGAGCGCTTTTCGCCGCGATCGTCGAAAATGCCGCAGATGCGGATGTCGTTGTCATCCTGCTGTTCGAGGATGCGGATCAGTTCCTTGGCCGGCTCGCCGCCGCCGACGATGACGGCGCGGCGCTCCATGATGCCGTTGCGCGCCCAGTTGCGGATGCCGTAGGCGACCAGGAAACGCTCGGCCGCAAGGAAGAGCGCGCCAGCCGCGAACCAGGGCAGATAGGCGTCGGCGATCATCGCCCATGTGCTGCCGCGAACCAGCGTAAACAGGCCGACGGTCAGGAGAAGCGCGATCGTCCACGACGCCAGGATGCGCGGGATCAGCCGCAGCTTGGCCCGAAGTGCCGGAATGGTGTAGCTGTCGGCAAGCTGCAGGCCGATGACGGTCAAGGCCGAGGCGATCGTCGCCATGCCCACCCGCACCAGCGCTGAATCATTGCCGTCGCCGGGCCAGAAATAATGCACGATCAGGGCGATCGCAAAGAGCGCCAGGAATTCCAGCAGCCGCAATTGCCCGATGATGATCACGGGCGAATTGGTTCCGTCGCGGAACTGTTCGGCGATCTGCCGGGCATAGGGGTTGATTTCGGTCGGGTCGGACGGTTTTTCCTGACCCGCGTCGCCGCGCGCCTCGATGTCGGAGACCTGCTTGCGCAGAGCGTCCACGTCGAATTGATCGCCTCTTTCCAGCTTGTTCATGGGGCTTTTCGCTCGTTGTCAGCAAGCGAATACCAGAAAGCCCCTAAGAAATATTTACAGGGCGGCGGGCATTGTTCGGCCGGCAGCGGGCTCGACGAGTTCGTGGTATAATTTCAGGACATCGCGTGCCATGACGGCCGAGGAAAACACCGCCTTCACCGCCTCGGGCTTCGGCATCGTCCTGGCGTGCCAGTCGGGCGTGCTCAGAGTTTCCGCCATGACGCGGGCGAGGTCGTCGGGATTTCCCGCCTCCACAAGGGCTGCGCTGTCGGCGCCGAGCACTTCGGGAATGCCGCCGACACGGCTGGCGATGATCGTCTTGCCGGCGCCGAGCCCCTCGAGCACGATATAGGGCATGGCTTCGGCGCGCGAGGGAACGACGAGGTTCTGCGCCATGGAGAAGGCTTCATGGACCCGCATCGCCGGCAGCATGCCGATGCGCTTGCCGAGGCCGCGTTCGACCATCATTTCGCGGTAGCGGTCGCGATCCGGTCCGTCGCCGATCATCAGCGCCGACAGCGGCCGGCCGAGCAGCCGTTCGGTTTTGGCGAAGGCATCGACAAACAGATCGGGACCCTTGAGGTCCCGGAGCATTCCCACATAGATGAAATGCACGGCATCCGAGCGGGTGGGGATCGGCTCGAAATCGCGCTCGGCGATGCCGTTGTAGATCAGTCTCGTCTTCGTCCGCGGCTTACCGACCTTGCGCGCATAGGTGTCGCGCTCATATTCGCAGATGAAGACCAGCGCATCGGTGAAATATTCCTGCAGGCGCTCCATCCTGAGGACGAACTGTCCACTGAACGAGGAACGCGAATAATGCAGGCTTCCGCCATGCGCGGTATAGAGGCGGGCTACGCGATACCTGTTCACCCGCAACGCTGAGCCGGCAAGTCGCGCGAGCACGCCGCCTTTGGCGCCGTGTCCGTGCAGCACATCCGGCCGCAAACTTTTGATTTTCTTGTATGTATCCCACATCGTCGCAATATCGGACGGGCTGATCGAACGCCGGATCGGCACCCGTGTCAGGCCAAGCGACAGATAGGGACGGATATCGTCGAACAGGCTGTCCTCGTACTCGCCGCCGGTCGAGCTGTCGCAGAGGATGCCGATATGATGACCGGCCTTGCTGTGCTCCTCGACGAGATCGCGGACATGGCGGAAAATCCCGCCGACCGGCGATCTGAAGCAATGGAGGATGCGGAGCGGCTTCTGTGTTGCCATCGCTCAGAAGAGCCGTTCGCGAACGTAGATCGTGTCGCCGGCGATGATCGGCCCCGATATGTTGATGCGGCCGGTCAGCACCTGTCCGTTGATCTTGCGGGTGACGTCGACCATGCTCTGGTTGGCGCGGCTGGTGAAGCCGCCGGCGACCGCAATGGCATTTTGCACCGTCATGCCGGGGACATAGGCGTATTGGCCGGGTTGGCCGACTTCGCCCATGAGGAAGATCGAACGGTAGCGATCGACATCGATGGTGACGTCGGGATCGCGAAGATAGCCCTGCTGCAGTTTCTGGGCGATCTGCCCCGAGAGTTGCTGCAGGGTTCGGCCGCGGGCAGGGACCTGGCCGATAAGGGGGAAAGCGATATAGCCGGCCTGATCCACCGTATAGGTGTTGGTCAGGCTCTGCTGGTCGAAAACGGTAACGCGCAACCGGTCGCCGCTATCCAGCGTATAGGGCTGAATGGTCGCCTCGTTGAACGCCTTCGGAGCCGGCTTGTACGTCGTGCAGCCGCCCAATGCCGCCGTCATGGCTGCAAGGCTCAGGGCCAAAAGGATCTTGGGCTGGACGACAGACATCCGTTGGTGCTCACAGAAAATGAACTCGGTAGAGCCGTTATCGATCCGTTAGGGTTAATGCCCGGTAAAGGCCGCTTGCAATTTCCCACTATCCTTTGGCGGCGGTTGCTCATTACTCGGCAGGATTACCATTAACCGTTGAGTTACCATGGTCGTTTACGCTTGCGGCACCTTTGTTGTGGAGTAACAGCATGTCCGGCGTAGCGCGTGATCAGGATGTGGACATCGACCTCGGCCAGTTGGTCCGCGCCGTTTGGGCGCGCCGGCTCAGGATTCTGGCGATCACGCTTGCGGGGGCGGGCGTCGCCTTTACAGGCGCCAAGATCATGTCGCCGCAATATCGCAGCGAAACACGTATTCTGATCGAACCCCGCGCGCCGGCCTTCGCCAGCACCCAGCAGGTCAACGACGCCGGCGCCGGCCCGCTGATGGACGAGCTGAATATCGCCAGCCAGGTGCAGCTGCTGCAATCGGCCGATCTCCTGAAGAAGGTGATCAACGATCTGAAGCTCTACAACCTGCCGGAATTCGACGATGCCGCCAACGGCTCGGCGATGAGCAGCATTCTGGTGAAGCTGCACCTGAAGAAGAATCCGATGGAGAACCCGCCGGAAGAGCGGGTGATCGACGCTTTCGTCGAGCGCCTGCAGGTCTATCAGGTGCCGGGTTCACGCGTCATCGGCGTCAGCTTCACCTCGAAGGACCCGAAGCTCGCTGCCGCCATTCCGAACGCCATGGCCAATGTCTATCTTTCGACCCAGAGCGGCGCCAAGCTCGATTCCAATTCGGAAGCGACGCGCTGGCTGGAGCCGGAGATCGAGGGCCTGCGCCGCAAGGTCAGCGAAGCCGAGAAGAAGGTCGCCGAATACCGCACCTCGCACGGGCTGCTGCAGACCAACGGCACCACCACCTTTCCGGCCCAGCAGCTGAACGACATCTCCGCCGAGCTGACCCGCGTGCGCGGCGACAAGGCCAATGCCGAGGCGAGGGCGCAGGCAGTGCGCAATGCGCTGTCTTCGGGCGAGGCCTCCGACACGCTGCCCGACATCATGTCCTCCCAGGCGATCCAGCGGCTGAAAGCGACGGAATCCGGCCTGCAGTCGCAGATCTCGGATCTGCAGACCAGCCTTCTCAACAATCATCCGCGGCTGAAAAGCCTGCGCGCCCAGCTCGCCGATATCCGTACCCAGATCCGCCAGGAGACACAGAAAATCCTGACGAGCATCGAAAACGAGTCCAATGTCGCCGATCTGAGGGCCAGCGAGCTTGAGCGCCAGTCGGACACGGTGCAGGCCAACAGCGCCCGCGCCGGTGAGGACGAGGTCGGCCTCAATGCGCTGGAGCGCGAGGCGACCGCCCAGCGCCAACTGCTCGAAACCTATCTGGTGCGCTACCGCGAGGCCGCTTCCCGCGCCGACAGCAATTCGAGCCCGGCCGACGCCCGTATCGTTTCCAAGGCCATCGAGCCGGTCGATCCCTATTTCCCGAAGGTGGTGCCGATCGTCGTCGTCGCTGCCGTCGCCACTTTGATCCTGAGCGCCATCGTCACCATGCTGGCCGAACTTTTCAGCGGCCGGGCGCTGCGTCCCATCGATGTATCTCCTGAGACGATCGAAGCGGAAACCCTCGTCGAGGAGAGGGATGCGCCACAGGCCGCCCCGGTTGCCGCAACCCCCAGAAAGCCCGCCCAGCCGAGCATGCTCGCGGTCGTCGGTGATGACGATACGATCGAAGACGTGCCGGTTGCCGAGGAGCCGCCGGAGGACGACAATGAATTCTCCGTCGCCTCCGTTGCGGATTATCTCACCGGCAGTCGTGCGCCGCTGGCAATCGCAATATCCCCGACCGGTGACAATGGCTCGGCGGCGACGGTTTTGCTGACCCGCATGCTCGCCGACGCCGGCCGCCGCGTCATCCTGATCGACATGACCGGTTCCGGTCATCCCACGGAACTGATGGCCGAGGACCAGGCCGCTCCAGGTGTTACCGATCTGCTGTGCGGCGAGGCCGCCTTCGGCGACACCATCCACGGCGACCGCCTTTCCGACGCCCATCTGATCCCCCAGGGCCAGAGCGACGTGCGCCGCGCCATGCGCGGTGTCGACCGGCTGTCGCTGCTGATCGACGCGCTTGCCGCCGCCTATGACCTCGTGGTGGTCGAATGCGGTTCGGCCGATGTCGCCGGTGTCTCGCGGCTGACGCGCAGCCGCGATGTCGAGATCATTCTCTCCCTGCCGGAGATCGAGGAGACGATCTTCGTGACCCTGATGACGGAATTCCAGGCCGCGGGCTACGAGCGCGTCGTGCTGATGTCGGGTGGGGAAGGGGGCGAGCAGACGCTCGGCCAGGCGGCCTGAATCTCTAGCCGATCCGTGCCCGGATGTTTTGGGCGAATTTATAGAGCTTCGGGCGCGCTTTGATATGCGCCTTGCCGCGGGTGACGATCCGGTGCGCCGCACCGGCAGCGACGCCCAACGGCGAGACCGGCAGCACCACGTCGTAATGCGCGGTCTCCACAGGCGCCCAGGAGCGTTTGTAGGTCTGGTCGCCGAGGCCGAAATCGAACAGCGCGATACCTTTGCCATGCAATCCCGAGATGGTCTGCCAATAGAGGAATTCGCCGGGGCTGGTATCCGGCACCAGCTCTTCATCGATCGCGCCGAACTGGCAGATGATATGGTCGCCCTTGCGCGAAATCCCTGAAATCGCGGCGACCCGGCCCTCATTCTCGCCCTTGAGCCGCAGCACATGCATCTGCAGCCCGAAATATTGCCTGCCGTCATCCCGCTTGTCGATCAGGCCGTGCAGGAAGGCCTGCGTTTCCCGGTCGGCAAAGACGTCGGGCAGGCCGAGGCTGGCGAAACGGGCGCTCTTCAGCCGGAAGAAGATATCGACCAGGTGGTGCTGTTCTTCCGTTGCCTCGGGGACAAGATATTCGAAGCCGCCGGCCGCCTCGAGACGTTTCGATTGAACACGGAATTTCTTGCGCCGGTTCTTGGCGTTGAGCTGCTTCAGCGTCTCCTCGAAGGCGGGAAAGAACGGCAACTGATAGGCATGATTCTGGTTCTGCACCATCGGCAGCCCCGTGAGCGGGGTCTGTCGCCCGCGCCATTCCAGCGGAATGTTTTGTAGGAGCAACAGATCGGCCCGGCCTTTGAGCGCCTGCTGAAGCTGGCCGGCGAGCTTGCCGGCATCGATGGTCCCGCCGGTTTCGGCAAAGCCTTCCGAAAACAGGCCGGTATTGATGTTGCTGTGATCGGCGGCGATGAACTTCGCCACGCCAAGCCCACGCGACCTGACGATTTCGACCGGCAGAATGAAAGCGGTCTCACCGGCATGGGTGCCTTTGAGGATCGCCAGCGGCCGTTGAAAGGCGCCCACCCAGGCGGCGCACCAGTCGTAGCTCTGATGCAGGGACTGGAGATTGTCACGCTCCAGCGCCCGCCAGTCGTCCTCCAGCGGCTGCATTGCGTCGAAGACTTCGATATCGACTTCGGCCATGGCGAGTTTCATGCTCAGCTGACGCAGGCGCGAAATGGCCGTCTGGGCCAGCGCCATGTCTTCCGACGGCTGTTCATGAACATCGAGCTTTTGCGTCTGCACGGGTTTTCTCCGGTCAAGAATGCTGAACGGGAAGGTAGGAATGCAGGACGTATATTTGGTTTACTCGCGCGCGCTGGGCGAGGTTTTCCACCGATCACGGTTATTCGGCCGTTAATGGCCTATTGCTGCCGCGGCCCGGCCATCCATTTGATGATCACCATCGCCGGCAGGACCCAGAGCAGGCCGGTGAGCAGGAAATAGAGCAGGTGGCCCCACCAGGGCGCGTTGCCGAGCGTTGCCACCGCGATCGTATTCGCCACCAGCGCATAGACCAGTACGAGCACGATGATGAGGATCGTGCCGATGAATTTGCGGAGGCGGACGGGCATCAATTCTCTCTCGGCAGGGACGGGGCGGACCGGCGCGACGGCATGCCGCAAAGGTTCGGGGCTTGTTTTGCATGAGCCGGTGGGGCAAATCAACTGCCGGATAGAAGGAGACATCATGGCCGTCGCAAACCCGACCACGGAAAAGGCGATCCTGAGCGAAGTGCAAAAGCAGAACCGCGACCGCCGCGCCTTGCGCTTCTGGCTTGGTTTCGTGCTGTTGGCGCTCTTCTGCCTCGTGCTCGTCGGCGGCGCCACCCGGCTGACCAATTCCGGCCTGTCGATCACCGAGTGGAAGCCGATCCACGGCGTCATCCCGCCGCTGTCGGCCGCCGAATGGGAGGAGGAATTCCGCCTCTACCAGCGCATTCCCGAATTTCAGCAATTGAACAGCGCCATGACTGTCGATGAGTTCAAGGGCATCTTCTGGTGGGAATGGGCGCACCGGCTGATCGCCCGCGGCATCGGCGTGATTTTCGCGCTGCCGCTCCTGTTTTTCTGGCTGACCGGGCGGATCGAAAGGCGCCTGCGCTGGCCGCTCGTCGGCATCCTGGCGCTCGGCGGCCTGCAGGGATTTATCGGCTGGTGGATGGTGTCTTCAGGCCTGTCCGTCCGCACCGACGTCAGCCAGTACCGGCTGGCGACGCATCTCGTCATGGCCTGCCTGATCTTTGCCGGCTGCATGTGGATCATGCGCGGCCTCTCACCGCATTCCAGCGATCCGGCGCCGGCCCGCAGTTCGCGCGGTTTTGCCGCCGCGATCGCCATTTTCGCGCTGTTCCAGATCTATCTCGGCGCACTGGTGGCGGGGCTCGACGCCGGCTTTTCCTACAATACCTGGCCGCTGATGGATGGCGCCGTCATCCCGTCGGATCTCCTGATCCAGCAGCCCTTCTGGATCAATGCCTTCGAGAACCCGAAGACGGTGCAGTTCATCCACCGCATCGGCGCCTATACGCTTTTCGCACTGACCTTGATCAACATGGTGATCGCGCTTCGCGCCGCATCCTGGACCACCCATGCTCGCCGCGCCGTCGTGCTTTTCTCGCTGGTGACGCTGCAGGCGGCGATCGGCATCGCCACGCTGCTGATGCAGGTGCCGCTGCACTGGGGCCTGCTGCATCAGGCCGGCGCCCTGGTGGTTTTCGGTTTCGCCGTCGCCAACTGGCGCGGATTTTACGGCGAATATCCGCACGCGACGGCGATCGCGGAACACGACTGAAGCAGTGGCGTCAGGCGTTTAACGCAGTACCCCATCGAGCAACGGCATGCCGATGATCGCGGCGGCGGCGATCAGGATGTAGCAGGCGATGCGGAAGGTCCGCTCCTCGGCGAGCCCGAACAGTTTCGAGCCGCCGTAGAGCCCGACCGCATAACTCGGCAGGATGACGGCGGTCAGCGCGAAGACGGCAGGCACGAACAATCCGCCGACGTAATAGCTGATGGCGCTGAAGACCGACGAGATCGAGAAATAGAGCACGACATTCGCCCTGACGCGGGTGAAGTCGCTCTTACCGCCAAGCCAGTAGGCGACGACTGGCGGTCCGCCGAGCTGCGCGGCGCCGCTGAAAAGCCCGGCGATCAGGCCGATACTGCTGCTGAGCGCTGCCGACGGCGCGCCGTGATAGCGCCATCCCGATGCGAGAAGCGCAAGCAGGGCGATGGCGATGAGGGTGATGCTCCAGCGTAAGAGCAGCGGGTCGAGCAGCGCCAGCATCGCCGTGCCGGCCGGCACGCCGAATGCGGCGCCGGCCGCCATGACGAAGACCTCGGGCCGGTTGGCGCCGCGCCAGGCAGGCGGAATCATCCCGAGGGCCGCGATGCCGTCGATGACGAGCAGGATCGGCGAGACCAGCTTCGGCCCGACGATCGCGCCGGCGAGCGGAATGAAGATCAACGCGGCGCCGAAGCCCGAAAAGCCACGGGCGAGTCCGGCGACGAAGGCGAACGCCATCAGCGCATAGATGCCATGGTCGGGCAGGGCGGCGGCAAACCAGGCGTGCACGCCGGCGATAAGCGCGTCGAGCGTCATGACGTCACGAGGCGAGCATCAGGTCCATGTTCTGCACGGCGGCACCCGAGGCGCCCTTACCGAGATTGTCGAGCAGCGCCACCAGATTGACCTGGGAACCGCCCGGCGTGCCGAAGACGAAGATCTTCATCGTGTCCTTGCCTTCGAGTTCGACGGCGTTGACGCGGGGGAGCGCCTTGCTTTCGGCGAGCGGAACGACCGTGACGATCTCCTGGCCGGCATAATGAGCGGTGAGGGCGGCATGAATGCTTTCCATGGTCGTGCCCTCGGCGAGATCGCCGAGATGCAGCGGCACCTGCACGATCATGCCCTGCGCGAACTTGCCGACCGACGGCGAGAAGATCGGCGCACGGTCGAGCAGGCCGTGCACGGTCATCTCGGGCACATGTTTGTGGGTGAGGGGAAGGCCGTAGAGAAAATGCGGCGCGGTGATCGCATCCGGGTGATCCGCATTTTCCATCTGGGCGATCATCTGCTTGCCGCCGCCGGTATAGCCGGAGACGGCGTTGACCGTCACCGGATAACCGTCCGGCAGGAGACCGGCGGCCCGCAGCGGCCGGATGAGGCCGATCGCGCCTGTCGGATAGCAGCCGGGATTGGCGACAAAGCGGGCGGCTCTGATCCTGCCCGCCTGCGCGCCGTCCATTTCGGCAAAGCCATAGGCCCAGCCGGGATTGACGCGGAAGGCGGTCGAGGTGTCGATGACACGGACATTGTTGTTGGCCGAAACCATCTGAACCGCTTCCTTGGATGCGTCGTCGGGCAGGCAGAGAATGGCGATATCGGCGCTGTTCAGCATGTCCTCGCGCATGGCGGCGTTGCGCCGCTCGGCTTCGGGAATGGACAGAAGCTCGACATCGCGGCGACCGGCCATGCGCGTCCGGATCTGCAGACCCGTCGTGCCGTGTTCGCCGTCGATGAAGATTTTCGGTGCCATGTTAACCTGCGCTTTCAATGGGTTCAGAAGATTTCCGGATTCATTTTGGGATAATTGGTCAGCCTTGTGACACGGCGATGGCGCGTCGCTCGGCATGAAGCCCCAGCATATACATCGCCACCGTTGCCCCCGCAATGGCGGTGATATCGGCATGGTCGTAAGGCGGCGATACCTCGACGACGTCGGCGCCGCGGATATCGAGCTGATGCAGGCGCTGCAACACCGAGAGGATCTTGGCGCTCGACGGCCCGCCGGCAACCGGCGTGCCGGTGCCCGGGGCAAAGGCCGGATCGAGGCAATCGATATCGAAGGTGAGATAGGCAGGCGCGCCGCGCGTATGCGAGATGATCGCCGAGGCGATGTCGCCGGCGCTCATCTCCTCGACCTGATGGCCGTAGAGAATATTGATGCCGCAATCCTCCGGCGCATGAGTGCGAATGCCGATCTGGATCGAACGATCGGGATCGATGATGCCCGCGCGGGCGGCGCGTGCCACGAAGGAGCCGTGGTCGATGCGCCGGTCTTCGTCGAACCAGGTGTCCTGGTGGGCGTCGAACTGCACCAGTGCCAGCGGACCGTGTTTCGCAGCATGGGCTTTCAGCAGCGGCCAGGTGACGTAGTGATCGCCGCCGAGCGTCACCAGGAAGGCGCCGCTGTCGAGGATCACGTTCGCCTGGCGTTCGATGGCATCGGGCGTATCCTGATGGTTGCCGTAGTCGAGCAGGCAATCGCCATAGTCGATCACCGCCATCTCGGCGAAGAGATCGCGGTTGAAGGGATATTGCGCGTCATTGTCGAAGATCGCCGAGGCGCGCCGGATCGCCTGCGGCCCGAAGCGCGTGCCCGGCCTGTTCGACGTTGCCGCATCGAAGGGAATACCCCAGACCGCGACGTCGACGCCGGCAAGCTCCTTGGTGAAGCGCCGGCGCATGAAGGACAGCGCTCCGGCAAAGGTCGGGTCGCTGGCGGCTGAAGTGAGGCTGGTCGCCGTGAAGGCGTGATCAATCGATCTGTTCGCCAAGTCATGCTCCTTTTTTTCGGTCGCAGAACCATCGTCGCGTTCAATGCGGACGCTGCATTTGCAGGATGCTCGACGTCAAAGCGTCGGTGCCTGGTCCGTGCGAAGGAATTGGCCGATCCGTCGCGCAGACAGGGGTAGGCGAGGTGCGCACGGATTTCAAGCAGTCGTTCGGACGACGGCCGCTCGTCGTTATCGCGCGGCCGTCCTTCTCGTCGCTGTCAGGCCGGTTCTCGCAGGCACCACAATCCAGAAAGGGTCGTCGGCGCGGTCACGCAGACATAACCCACGAGCGGCCAGGCACTGTCGCCGCCGAGCAGAAGCACGAATAAGGATCCGGCAAAGCTGACGATGATGCTCTGGATGCACGAATAGAGCGCGACGGCCGTTCCTGCCATGTCCCCAAAGGCGTCGAGCGCACCATTGGCGGCGACTGCTGTGGCAAAGACGATTCCGATTGCGATGATACACATCGGCCCGACGAAGCTGAGAAGCGAAGGCTGCAGAAACAACTCGCCGAAGGCCAGCAGCGCGGCGCCGAGAAGCAGCATGGCCATGCCTCTGGCAAGGCTGCCGGCGATGCCCCAGCGCATGACGAAGCGCTTGGCGAACCGCGCCGTCACGATCATTACCAGCGCCACAGTGGCAAAGGCGACGCTGAAGCCGATGCCAGAGAAGCCGGCTTTATCGATCAGGATGCGGGGTGCCGTCGAGAAAAAGACGAAGAAGGCGCCCATCGCCGCGCTGAAGCCGGCTGTATAGACCCAGAACGGAGAGCTTGTGAGGATTGGGCGCAGAGCGATCTTCGCAGTGGCCGCTGGGCGGGTCTCATGCCACCGCATGCCGGCGTTGAGAAGGGCGGCAACCGACAGCAGACCGACGACGAGAAAAATGGCGCGCCAGCCGAAGTGATCGGCGATCAGGGCTCCGGCGATCGGGCCCAATGCGGGCACGAAAGACAGGATGGAGCCGAGAAGGCTATAGATCGTGCTGCTTTCGGGACGCCCGGCGTAAACGTCACGCACGGTTGCGAAGGTCGCGACCATAGCCGCCGACGCGCCGATCGCCTGCAGCAACCTCAAGGCCACGAACAGCGGTGCAGAGGAGGAGCAGGCAAGCAAGAATGAGGCAGCGGCGAAGAGCGCCACCCCGCCGAGCAGAACGGGTCGCCGCCCGATAATATCGGAGATGGGACCGAAGACGATCTGTCCGGCACCGAGCGCAAGCATGTAGAGGCTGAGGGTCAGTTGGATGACCGCAGGCGAGGTGCCGAGCGCCTCCGGCATCGTCGGCACGACCGGCAGATAGATATCCATGGCAAGCGAGGCCAGGATGTCGAAAGGCGCCATCAGCAGCAAGGCTGCGGGCACGGAATAGGTCCAGCGCTGGATTTTGGAATAAGACATGGGAAAGAACCCGCTCAAATGATTTCATTCGGCGGCGATCTGTCTTTTCATCAGTATCGAATTTGGCCGGACAGACGCCGCAACAACAGGGCAGAGTTGTTGCGGCCTATCTGTCTGCGGACTTGGTTGTTCCCATCATGCGACCTTAGCTGCTGCTTCGCACGTTCCCGAAGCGCTGTTCCGGATTTCTACCAGCGGAACCGGTATGCGGCAAATGCGTGCTGGCGCAGGCTATGCCGAGAATTTTCATCGAACGCGCAAAACAAAAAGGCCGGGTTTCCCCGGCCTTCGTAAATTCCGTCTGTCCGAAGCGATTAACGCTTGGAGAACTGGAAGGAGCGGCGGGCCTTTGCCTTGCCGTACTTCTTGCGTTCGACGACGCGGCTGTCGCGGGTCAGGAAGCCGCCCTTCTTCAGCACCGAGCGCAGGCCCGGTTCGAAGTAGGTGAGCGCCTTGGACAGGCCGTGGCGAACGGCACCGGCCTGGCCGGAGAGACCGCCGCCGGCAACGGTTGCGATGATGTCGAACTGGCCGTCACGGGCAGCCGCGACGATCGGCTGACGCAGGATCATCTGCAGCACCGGACGAGCGAAATATTCCGCGAATTCCTTGCCGTTGACGATGATCTTGCCGGAGCCCGGCTTGACCCATACGCGGGCAACGGCGTTCTTGCGCTTGCCGGTCGCGTAGGAGCGGCCGAGCGAGTCGACCTTGCGGACGTGGGCCGGAGCAGCAGCTTCGGAAGCCGTGCCGAGATCCTTCAGAGAGGAGAGGTCAGCCATGATCAGGCGCTCCTTACGTTCTTTTTGTTGAGCGCGGCAACGTCGAGGGCGACCGGCTGCTGGGCTTCATGGGGATGGTTGGAGCCGGCGTAAACGCGCAGGTTCTTCATCTGGCGACGGCCGAGCGGGCCACGCGGAACCATGCGTTCGACGGCCTTTTCGAGGACGCGCTCCGGGAAGCGGCCTTCGATGATCTGGCGTGCGGTGCGTTCCTTGATGCCGCCGGCAAAGCCGGTGTGCCAGTAGTAGACCTTGTCGGAATACTTCTTGCCGGTGAAAACGACCTTGTCGGCATTGATAACGATGACGTTGTCGCCGTCGTCAACGTGAGGCGTGAAGGTTGCTTTGTGCTTGCCGCGCAGGCGCATAGCGATGATGGAAGCGAGACGGCCAACGACCAGCCCTTCGGCGTCGATGATCACCCACTTCTTCTCCACCTCTGCAGGCTTCTGGGAGAAGGTTGCCATAGTGAATACTCTCTTTTGAGACCCTTGGCCCGAGGGCTTGAAGGGCGTTTCTTGTTGCTTGGATTGACAGGCTTGCGGCATGCCAAAAAGAAAGCAGCCCGGACAGGCTGCGTTCTGGCGCGGTGTATAAAGGGAACGTGACATGGGGTCAATATCGACTTCCCCGAGGCTTGGAAAAAATTACAAGCAAAAACAATAAGTTAAGTATGCGGTATCGTGTTACCTCATATTTATCGGCTGAAGATCTGCCGTAATTGACCGTTTTCGCATCGTCCTGCCGGGTTTGAAAGAACCTGCCATTGTCGAAAGCAGCCGCTAATCCTCGAAGGCGCGCAGGCATTTCATCATTTCGCGAAGGCCGCGCGTCAGATGTTTGTCGCGGCGCAGAACCATGCCGAGGCGGCGCGTGAGCTTCGGCTGCAGCGATGATGTCGTCACGAGGCCGGCGCGGTCGCGCTTCACCGCCAGCCCCGGCAGGATCGACCAGCCGAGCCCGACGGCCACCAGTTCCTTGATTGCCTCGATGCTGCCGAACTCCATCGCTGGCCGGATTCTGGTGTCCGGGGCGGCCAACCACGCGTCGATCGCCCGCCTCGTATTGCCGCCCTCATACAGCAGCAGTGTCCTGTCGCGCATGAAGGCGGCGTCCGGTCCGCCTTCGGGCATGCGGCTGCCGGCGGGCGCGACCGCCAGCAATTCCTCTTCGTAGAACGCTTCGATCTCGAGGTTCCGTCCCGAGGCCGGCAGCGCGATGACGGCGATGTCGAGGCTGTTGGCCTCCAGATCGCGCAAGATGTCGTCGGCATTGCCGATATGGACGGTGATTTCGAGGCCGGGCATGGATTTGCGGGCGGCGGCGATGGCCCGGGGAAGCAGATGAATCGACGCCGTGCCGCCGCTGCCGATGCGCACGCGGCCGCTGGCGCCATCCCTGTAGGGCATCATCGCTTCCTCAGCGGCGGCCGCGTCCTGGAGCAGGCGTCTTGCATGCGCGAGCAGGTCGAGGCCTGCCGCGGTCGGCTGCGCCCGCCGTCCGACGCGCTCGATCAGCCGAACGCCGAGCCGCTGTTCGAGCCCCTTGACCTGCAAGCTGACGGCCGGTTGCGTCAGCCCTTCCTTGTCGGCTGCCGCCGTAAAGCTTCCAAGATCGGCGACGTTGACGAAGGTTGCAAGCTGATCGAGGTTGAGCGCCATACCAAAGGAATCCTTATGCATCTCATAATATCCATAAGCTTCCTTCGTAGCATTCTCCAGCGCATCTTTCATCCGTCGAAGAAAGGAAGACGAGATGGCCCTGGAATGGAGCGAAATACTCGAAACGCCGCGCGATATCGTTCGGTCAGAAAGTCACGGGATGGCGAACTGGGGCCGGCGGCTGCTGGCGGCTATCGAACATCGCCTGGAAAAGCGCCGCAGCCGCCGCACACTGTGCGACCTCACCGAGGACGAGCTTCACGATATCGGCCTGACCCGTGCGCAGGCAAAGGCTGAAATATCGAAATCCTGGTTCTGGTCCTGACCGCGAAGGCTTGCGTGAAAAGCGTCAATCCCGCTCGAAATTGCCGGCGCCTTGTGGCAATACCTCAGTCTGGAAATCGAGCGCAGGGAGCAGCATCATGGCCGAAATCGTATCCTTCCCGGACGCAGGCAGGGCAGATGGATTGCTGCTCCGCTCGTTGCGCGACGGCGTGCTGCGCCTCGTGCTCAACAACCCGCCGGCCAATGCGCTTACGGTCGCACTTCTCCAAGCGCTGATCGCCGAACTCGAAAACGCCGGATCGGATGCGAGCGTGCGCGTCGTCGTCATCGCCTCGACCGGCAATGTCTTCTCAGCCGGCCATGATCTCAAGGAACTCACCGCCCATCGTGCTGATGAGGATCAGGGAGCCGGTTTCTTCGAGAGGGCCTTCCGGCTCTGCGCCGATCTGATACTGAAGATCACGCATCTGCCGAAGCCCGTCATCGCCGAGGTCGACGGGCTGGCGACGGCGGCCGGCTGCCAGCTCGTCGCCTCCTGCGATCTGGCGATCTGCACGGATACGTCGACATTCTGCACGCCGGGCGTCAATATCGGCCTGTTCTGTTCGACGCCGATGGTGGCGGTTTCCCGTGCCGCCCATCGCAAACAGGCGATGGAGATGCTGTTGACCGGCGAGACGATCGACGCCTCCACCGCCAAGGATTTCGGCCTCATCAACCGTATCGTGCCGAAGCAATATCTGGCGCAGGTCGTTGCCAAATATGCGGGCGTGATCGCGAGCAAATCGCCGCTGACCCTGAAGATCGGCAAGGAAGCCTTTTACCGGCAGCTCGAACTGCCGGTCGAGGCCGCTTATGATTATGCCGCCGGGGTGATGGTCGACAATATGCTGACGCAGGATGCCAAGGAAGGGATCGGCGCCTTCCTCGGCAAGCGCCTGCCGGAATGGAAGGGCTAGAGCCTTTCCTGGTCAGCTTGAAGCATTCTGCCGGAGCAGGTTTTCGTCAGGATCAGAGGCGATTGGCGGTGGGCATACCCCTTGGTACGTCCGAGCCGATCGCCTCTGATCCTGGCGGAAACATGCCCGGCCCTTCGGACGCGCGCCGGCCGGTCGACCACCCGACTCCGTTTGAGCCAACAGAATGCTTTAATCTGACCAGGAAAGCCTCTAGTAATCACGCCAGTTTCAGAACCAGCCCGCCAATGGCGATGACGACGCCGGCGACGTAGCGCCAGACACTGGCCTTTTCCTTGAAGACGGTAATCGAGATCACCAGCGCAAAGAGGATCGCGGTTTCGCGTAGGGCCGCAACGGTTGCGACCGGGGCTTTCGTCATCGCCCACAGCGCCAGCCCGTAGGAGGCGATCGAGCCGGCGCCGCCGATCAGGCCGCGCCACCAGTTGCGGCGGATATGATGGGCCACGGCCAGGGTGCCGCGTTGCGAAACCGCCCAGGAAAACAGCAGCACCGGTGGCAGCAGCGACATCCATAATGTGTAGGACACCGCATTGCCGGAAATGCGTGCGCCGATGCCGTCGACATAGGTGTAGCTGGCGATGACGCAGGCATTGACAAGCGAGAGCATGACGGCGCGGCTGCTGCCGTGCCGCGCCTCCAGAGCTAGGGTGAGCACGCCCGCGCAGATCGTCATCGTGCCGGCAAGGGCGCCGCCGGAAAGATTTTCCTTCAGAATGAAGCCGCTTGTCGCGGCGATCAGCAGCGGGGCGCAGCCGCGCATCAGTGGGTAGACGAGGCCGATATCGCCGGCCCGATAGGCAGCGGCGACCAGTTGGAAATAGGCGAACTGCAGGATGGCAGAGACGCCGATAAACGGCCAGGACGCGCTGTCCGGCAACGGCAGAAATGCCAGGAACGGCAGCGCCGAAACCGCGCCACCGGCCGAGATCAGCGCCGCATCGAGGGATTTATCGCTGCCGGCCTTGACGATGGCGTTCCATGTCGCATGCAGCAAAGCGCCGAAGAGAACGAGCAGGATGACGTCGAGAGGCAAGGGATAAATCCGCAAACAGATGGGGAAGAGAAGACGCTTCGCCCTCGGGCGGGGCAACCTCTTGAAAAGACAACTGGCATTTGCACGAAAATGAACGCGAGGCGGTTCCGGATGCGTTCATATGTCCAATAACATCCTTTCCGTAGGGGAACAATGTTGATTGTCGCGGCAATTTTTACGTGCGCGCGATATGCGTTCAATCCAGGTGACGCTTTCAACTATGAGATGTTTCTAATTTACGTAGGAACGCATAAGGGTTTTATCATGAACAAAAAGGGAAAGTGCCTGTCGGAATTCCGAAGAGGATTATTCTATGATGCTGAAATATAGATATTATTCTATAGCTTTGATATAGGGGAAAATCAAAGCCGTAAGTTGTGTTATCTTTAATAAATCGCAGCGCGCGATTGAGTTCGAACTTCTCGCAACCGCGGAAGGCGTTTCGGTTCGGCGTCGGTCATGATGGAGAAAAACATCAGAGCTGATAATGCGGAACGAACAGCATCCCGTCAAGGTTGTCTATGTTCTGACAGTTCAGAACGGGGCAGCGGGGATCGTCTTTCGAGGGGATGTGGGTCCACTCCGCATAGTCGGTCGCGTCGCAATAATTGCTGTTGCGGACGTAGCGATCGTAGAGCGGCAGACCGCGGGGGGACTGATAGCGAAAGATGACGGCGCCCTGATTATGGATGGCGGCGCGCACGCTGGCGCAGCTCATGGTGAGCGGATTGTACCGCGAGATTGCCAGGGCTGGCGATGCTGCGAGCACGAGCATGAGGGCAAGAGCGATTTTTTTCATCGAATCATCCTCAGGAAATATCCAATTCATATATACGGGAAAGCCGCGCAGCTGGTTTCATGCAAAAGCAAAAAATCATGCGCGCCGTGGCCAAAGGCCTTCGCAAGCGGAGAAGCGGACATGAATCATGACAGCTACACGGATAACTATCTCGCCGGAATCCTGCATTCGGTAAAGACCATCGCGCTGACCGGCGCTTCGCCCAATCCGGCGCGGCCGAGCAACGGCGTCATGGGTTATCTGCTGTCGCGCGGCTATGAGGTCATTCCCGTCAACCCGGGGCAGGCGGGCAAACAGATCCAGGGCCGCACCGTCTATGCCCGGCTTGCCGACATTCCCGTGCCGATCGACATGGTCGACGTCTTTCGCGCTTCCGAATATTTGGACGGCGTTGTCGAGGAGGTCTTAGCGCTGAGGCGGTTGCCGCAGATCATCTGGTCGCAGCTCGGCGTCCGCGACGATGCAGCCGCGGCAAAGGCTGAGGCCGCCGGCATCAAGGTGGTGATGAACCGCTGCCCGGCGATCGAATATCCCCGTCTCATTGCCTGAGTTGCGGTCTGGAGAGACGGATTTTCCACCGAACGCCCTTGGGTTGAAACGGATCGCGATTAACTTTCGTCTTCAAGCGGCTATGATCCCGTCCGTCAGCAATAATTGGAGGACGACATGGCCAAGAATGATCCGGGATTCAACACGTTGGCGATACATGCAGGCGCCCAGCCCGACCCGGCGACCGGCGCACGGGTAACGCCCATCTATCAGACGACCGCCTTCGTCTTCAACGATTCCGATCATGCCGCCGCCCTCTTCGGCCTGCAGGCTTTCGGCAATATCTACACCCGCATCATGAACCCGACGCAGGCCGTGCTCGAGGAGCGCGTCGCAGCACTCGAAGGCGGCACGGCAGCCCTTGCCGTCGCCTCCGGCCATGCGGCGCAGATGATCGTCTTCCATACCATCATGCGCCCTGGCGAAAATTTCATCGCTGCCCGCAAGCTCTACGGCGGCTCGATCAACCAGTTCGGCCATGCCTTCGAGAATTTCGGCTGGCAGGTGCGTTGGGCCGATTCCGCTGATCCGGCAAGCTTCGAAAGCCAGATCGACGAGAAGACGCGCGGCATCTTCATCGAGAGCCTCGCCAATCCAGGCGGCACCTTCGTCGATATCGCCGCCATTGCCGATGTCGCCCATCGCAACGGCCTGCCGCTGATCGTCGACAATACGATGGCAACCCCCTATCTCATCCGCCCGATCGAGCACGGCGCCGATATCGTCGTGCATTCGCTGACGAAGTTTCTCGGCGGCCACGGCAATTCCATGGGCGGCCTCATCGTCGATGGCGGCACCTTCGACTGGTCGAAATCCGGCAATTACCCGATGCTATCGAGCCCGCGGCCGGAATATAACGGCATGGTGCTGCACGCGACCTTCGGCAATTTCGCCTTTGCGATCGCGGCCCGCGTGCTCGGCCTGCGCGATCTCGGCCCGGCGATCTCGCCGTTCAACGCCTTCCTGATCCTGACCGGCATCGAAACGCTGCCGCTGCGCATGCAGCGCCACAGCGACAATGCGATCGCGGTGGCGAAATGGCTGAAGGCACACAGCAAGATCGCCTGGGTGAACTACGCCGGCCTCGACGACGACCCGAACCACGCCCTGCAGCAGCGCTACTCGCCGAAAGGCGCAGGCTCCGTCTTCACCTTCGGCGTCGAGGGCGGCTATGAGGCGGGCAAGACGCTGGTCGAGGGGCTGCAGCTCTTCTCCCATCTTGCCAATATCGGCGACACCCGCTCGCTCGTCATCCATCCGGCCTCGACGACGCACCGGCAGTTGAGCGACGAGCAGAAAACCTCAGCCGGCGCCGGGCCGGATGTCGTCCGTCTTTCCGTCGGCATCGAGGACGTCAAGGACATCATCGCCGATCTCGAACAGGCGCTCTCGAAGATCTGATTGGAAAGCGCCCGTCCGAAGCTAGGTGACAGGCATGGACGGAGGCTCCGCCCATGCCTCAAACGATGTCGCGATCCAGAACCGCCGGTGTGGTTAAGCCACCGGTTGGCAACGACCTGCCTATTTTGGATGAATCCTGCGATGTCGCTGTCGGTGATACCATGCGGTGAGGCATGGCGAGTGCCGATTGCGGAGGGTAGGGGATATGAGAAATATGACTTTTGTGCTCGTCGCGGCCATTGCTGCGGCGATGGGAACGGCGACCGCCGACGGGGCTGAAGGTCGAAAGGTTTCGCTTGGATGGCAGACCTCATGCGGTGTCGATCCGGGCGGGATAAACCGTTCGGGCGGCGCCTATGTCTTTCACCGAAGCTCCAACCACTGCAGCGGCGGAATTTTCAAGCAACGATCCGAAATCAATTCGGGCAACATTTCGGTCGGCAGCAAGGTTTCATACGTCTTCGACACCACCGTTTCGATGAAGACAGCCCAGAGTGACGACTTCATTCTGTTCCAGATTCACGACGGGCGGATCGGATGTTCTCCGCCGATGAGCCTACGCTGGACGGGTGGCGATGCCCTGCGGTTCGACAGCGATTATACACGCGGAAAAGGAATGGCGGGCTGCGTGCCGAACCGCGGCCTGCGGGGTGCGGCCTACCATGGTCCTCGATTGAGGCGAGACGGAACGCCTTACCATCTTCGCGTCACGCTCGCATTCGATGGACAAGGCGGCTTCGACGTGTCGGTGGCGATCAATGGAAGCGGCGTCTTGTTCGGAAGGTACGAACCATCGAGCGATCCGAAGTTCGTCACGTCAAAACGGTTCTATATGAAGCATGGCGTCTATTCGCAAAAGCCATTCGACTACGAGATGAAGTCGGTCGGCATGCAGGTTTTGCGGATTTAACTAAGGTGTCCGCTGCCCGACTTCGCTTTGCTCGATCTCGATGATCACGGCATCCTGGGCCGGATCGATGTCATCCCAGGTGGGCTTCGGTTGCGCACCGTCGGCGCGGAACTGGGCGTAATTCTGGTGGCCGCCGGAATTCCCCGGCTGATAGCGCGCCCATGCCGTATAGGAGAGCGGTTCGCCGTTGACCCAATGCCACCCGCCGGCTGGTTCCTCGGCGCCAGCGTCCTGCATTAGCCCGATCATCGGCCCGCTGCTTTGCGGCGCTCCGCCGACATCCTGCACCACCCAGTAACCGGGCTTCTCAAGGGTCAGCTTATAGACGAATTCATTCTCTTCGCGGGAGGTAATGGTGGCAAGGTGGCCTTTCAAACCAGCGGCGAGGTCCAGCAGCGCCGCCATGCTGGCTCCCCATGTCCGGATGACCAGATATCTCGAATGGCCAAGACGCCCTTCCGTCACCAGATCGAAATTCGACAGGATGTCCTTCTCCGATTTGCCCTGAACGCTCTCGTCCCTTTTATAGGTCCGTTGCGCCCATTCCGGTGTCCGCTGCTGCGCCAGGAGAAAGACCGAGGCACCGAAAGCCGCCACCGTCAGGGTTGCTAGCCCGGCAATAAATGCCGGCTTTCGAACAAGGGCGGCGGACTTTCTTTTCGACCGCGCGATGAGGCCCTCATCGGTGTCCGATATTGCGTAAACGCTGATCGGTTTCGCGAGGTTCTTGACATAATGTTCCCCGATCTTTTTGAGATCGGTCGGCAATTTTCGGTCAACCTGTTCGAAGACGCTCTCGGAAAGGCATATGCCGCCAGGTTGCGCGATCGACTCCAATCTGGCCGCAATGTTCACGCCGCCTCCGAGCACATCGCCGTTCGGCTGCACGGTGACATCGCCGATATTGATTCCGATCCGATATTTCAGGCGCTGCGGCGAAGGCACGCTTTCATTGTAGGCCTTATGCGCCGCTTGAATGTCGATGGCGGCAAGAACCGCCTCGACGGCGCTGTCGAAGACGGCAATGACGCTGTCGCCGGCAGTATTTGCGATTGTCCCCTCATGACGCCGGATAATGGCGTCCATAATCTCGCGAAGTTTTTCCAGATGAGACAGAGTGGCAAATTCATCGTTTTCGACGTGCTGGCTGTACTGCGCAATGTCTGCGGCTAGAATGGTGGTAAGCCTTCTGCCCATATCGACCCCCAGGGTACACGACCATGGAAATATACAGGCTGATCACAGATCGATAAAGAATGCTGGCCTCGCCAATACGGATTAGGGCATCTGCAATGCGTTGCTGCAGCGCCCCTTCTGCCATTTGCTGCGAAGGACACGGATACCGAAGAGGTTCACGACGACCATGACCCATTTCATCACCTTCAGCATCGACGGCATCGAACCGGAGTTCGGTGCCCCGGAGCCCGGCCGCATCGTCTCAGGCGATCCGCAATTCCGCACCTGGAACCTGGAGGAGGCCGAAGGTGGCCTCTATTCCGGGGTTTGGGAGGCAACGCCGGGCAAGTGGCGGATCGTCTACGAGGAATGGGAATATTTCAGCCTTTTGTCCGGCCATTCGATCGTCACCGAGGACGGCGGCGAGCCGGTCCATCTGAAGACGGGCGACCGGATGATCCTGAGACCCGGCTTCAAGGGAACCTGGGAAGTCGTTGAAACGACTCGCAAGGACTATGTGATCAGGGTTTAAGCTGCGCCGGCAAATCGCCGCCGATGATGGTCGGCCTGTCCCGAATTGCGGCGGGGACGGCCGGTCTTTGTGCGAATGACCGCGCCTCTTTCCCAGATAGAACGCTTTTAACCAATCCCATTAATCGGGCCTACATCGTCAAAATGCTATATCTCGTCCGCAGCGCATAGCGGACATGATGTCTCCTGCCGTCTCACAGACATGGTCTTGCAATTAATCTTTTGCGGAATTTGCATGTCGACTCTTGCAGGTAGGTACGTTCGGACTCAAACGTCCTCCATCATTGCGACAACGGTCTGTTTCCTCGTCGTCGCCCTCGTCCTGACCGGCCTGATGGCGCATGTCGTCGTCACGATGACCCGGTCGGCGAATGAGATCGATGATGCGCGGGCCACGCGCGCCGCCCGCGCGGCGATCTCAGCCTTTGTGGCGCGCCTGAGCGGGACGACAACGGATAATGCCATATGGGACGATGCCTATGGTGCGGCCTCGTCTCCGACCGCCGCCGATTGGGCCTATGAAAATTGGGGAAAGACCAGCGAGGACTACGCGCTCTATGACGGCGCGGTCGTCATCGGCCCCGACCGGTCTTCGATCGTCTCCGCATATGCCAAGGGCAAACCGTTCGAGCCGACCGCCTTTTTCGGCGAAGGTTTTTTTCGGCAGACCAACGCGGCTGCCGATCCCGCTCGGGCGCCGGTGGTTAATTTCATCAAGACCGAAAGCGGTATCGCCCTGCTCGCATCGCAGGCGATCCAGCCATACGAGCCCACTACCGAGCTTCCGAAGCTCAGCACGCTGAGCTTCTACAAGGAATTTACGCCCGAAGTTCTCGACATGCTCTCGAACGAACATGAACTCGAAGGCCTGCACCTTGAGACGAAGCCCAGGCCGGAATTTCTGAACACGCCGATCACCGACATCAAAGGGGCCGTCATCGGCTATCTCGTCTGGCCGAGCAAAGCCCCTGGAAGCACCGTGTTTCAGCAGGTAGCGCCCTATGTCGCGGCCGCCGTCGCCATCCTTTCGCTGTTCCTGATCGGCGTGCTGATGGTCGGCGCATCCGAGGCGCGGCGCCTGCGCCAACTGGCGCAGGCAGCGCTTTTCGAAGCGGGCCATGACAGCCTGAGCGGCCTGTTGAACAGGCATGGACTTCTCAGCCTGCTGGCGGAGTTGGAGGGGCCGGGCTCTTCGCCGCCACGGCTCTATCTGGTCGACCTTGACGGCTTCAAGGCCGTGAACGATGCCTGGGGGCATGCGGTCGGCGACGATTTGATCCGGCTGGTTTCGACCGCGCTGGTGGGCTGCCATCCCGAAGTCATTGCCGCGGCCCGGCTGGGAGGTGACGAGTTTGCGCTGGTGCATGTCGGGGCCGCGACCTGCGAAGAGATGGAAAAGACCATTCTGGCGCTGTTTGCCGATCCCTTCAAAATCGACGGCCGGACGATCGAAGTCGGCGCAAGCATCGGCGCTGCCGCCGGCGATGGAGATATCGAACCCTTGGAGCTTCTGCGCAGAGCGGATATGGCCCTCTATCGCGCCAAGGCAAACGGCCGAGGCCAGGCGATCGAATACGACCCCGAACTGGACGAGGAGCGCCAAAGGATCGCCGAACTGGAAGGCCTTTTGAAAGGCGCCATCGGCAGTGGTGCGATCGAGGCCGTTTTCCAGCCTCTCGTCTCTGCCACGACAGGCGCTGTCACCGGTCTTGAAGCGCTGGCGCGCTGGCGAACGCCGACAGGAAACATCAGCCCGGAAGTTTTCATCCCTCTCGCCGAGAGGTGCGGCCTCATCGATGCGCTCGGCGTTCACATGCTGAGAACATCGATCGAGCATGCCAGGAGCTGGCCGGATCTCGCATTGTCGGTCAACGTCTCGCCGATCCAGCTCTGCAATCCCGAATTTGCCGCCGAAGTGATTTCGGTCCTGAAGGAACTCGATTTCAATCCGAAGCGCCTGACTTTGGAGATCACCGAAGGCGTGCTGATGACGAATCCGGATCAGGCCCGCCGGTCGATAGACCAGCTCAAGCGCGTCGGCATAAAGTTCGCGCTCGATGATTTCGGCTGCGGCTACGCCAGCATCGGCGCCCTGCGCCAGTTCGGGTTCGATCGCATGAAGATCGACCGCTCGCTTGTATCCGCCCTCGATGAAGGCGCCAACGGCGCCGAGGTCCTTCGGGCGACCATTTCCCTGGCGACCGCCCTGCAAATTCCGGTGACCGCTGAGGGCATCGAGAACAGCCGCCAGGCGAAGATCTTGCGAGAGGCCGGCTGCGATCAGCTTCAGGGATATCTGATTGGCAGACCCATGTCGGCACGCGACATATCCAGCAAGCTGGAAGAGTCAGCCGCCTGACGCCGGGGATTCACCGCCGCTACGGCTGATCAGCGCTCCCGAACGGGTCACCACTGCAGGTCCAGCCGGTCCAGCCCGTGGAAATGGTAGACATCCTTGACCACGGGCGTCTTTGCCAGCTTCAGACCAGAAAGCCGCTCGAACAGAATCGGCAGCACGACGTTGAGTTCCAGCCGCGCCAGCGGCGCGCCGATGCAGAAATGAATGCCGGCGCCGAAGGAGAGGTTTGCCGCCTCGTTGCGGTCGGGCCGGAAGGCGAGGGGATCGGTGAATTTCGCCGGGTCGAGATTGGCGGCGGCGAGAATGAGGCTGACCTTGTCGCCGCGCTGGAAGGAGACGCCGTCGATTTCGGCAGGCTCCAGCGCCCAGCGCTGGAAGATGTGGACCGGCGCGCAGATGCGCAGGGTTTCCTCGACGGTGCGCTCCGTCGCCGCCTCGTCGCGGAAGAGCATCGCCGGATCCGAGCCGCTCTCGAGGATGGTGCGCACGGAATTGCCGATCTGGTGCACCGTCGCCTCGTGCCCGGCATTGAGCAGCACGATCGTCGTCGAGATCAGCTCTTCCTCTGTCAGATACTGACCCTTGTGCTCGGTATGGATCATGTGGGTCAGCAGGTCGTCGCGCGGTTCGGCGCGGCGTTCGGCGATGACAGTCCTGACATAGTCGGAAAATTCCTTCGCCGCCCGTTCGGCCTCGTCCTCCTGCGCACGCGTGCGGCCGAACATGTACATACGGACATAGGCGTGCGACCACGCGAGCAGCTGCGGTCCCATCTCCTCGGGAATGCCGATCATCCGGGCGATCATCGTCACCGGGATGATGTCGGCAAAGGCCGACAGCAGCTCGACCTCACCCTTGTCGGCGAAGCCGTCGATCAGCCGGTTGGCGAGTTCGGCAAGCTCCGGCTTCATCTTCTCGACATGCCGGGAGACAAAGGCGCGGTTGACGAGCGTGCGCAGCCGCGTGTGCTCGGGCGGTTCGAGTTCGAGCAGGGAATAACGTTCCGAGAGATCGAAACTGGCAAGATGCGGCATCGGCTCGGCAAGCCCGAGCTCCTCGCGGCTGGCGATATGCAGAATCTGCCGGCCGAAGCGGCGGTCGCGCAGCAGCCCGTTCACATGGTCGTAGCCGGTGAAGAACCATTGCTTCTGCTCGCGCCAGTAGAAGGTCGGGCAATGGGCGTGCAGGGCGGCATAGACGGCATTCGGGTTGCCGTAGAAGGCAGGATTGCGGGCATCCAGCGAGACGTGGCGGCTGGCGGGGTCGATCGAGAGAAAGGGCGGTATCGTCATGACCCGAAGGCTTAGCGGATTTGCCGGGCCTCGGAAAGATGGCGGGGTGAGGGCGAGCATCCTGAAACGACGCGCCCGCAGGACGCGCCGATCACATTAAAATCCGTGCCTAACCCCGGGGATTGATTCCGGTTTTCCGGTTAACCGGCCCGCGACAGCGTGCCCATGCGCCGCAGCGCCTCGACTTGGTCGTCGACCGTCGGCACGAGTTCGCCGGCGGTGGTGCTGGGCGTCGCCGGTGCCGGGGCTGCGGCCTCCGCTTCGCCGAAGGTAACCGTGCAGTTGCGGCCGGCGCCCTTCGCCGCATAGAGCGCCCGGTCGGCGGCCGAGATCAATTTGTCGATATTGGCTTCGATCGAGGAGGCGAGCGCGATGCCGATGCTGACGGTGGCCGGGACGATCGCTTCGCCGGTGCTGACGGGCAGGCGGCAGAATTCGGTGCGGATCGCTTCGGCGATCGCCTCGGCTTCGGTCTGGTCCGCAACTGCGGCGAATGCTGCGAATTCCTCGCCGCCCATACGGCCGAAGATGTTGTTCGGAATATATTGGCGGGCCATGCGCGCGAATGCGGTCAGCACGGCATCGCCGGACTGGTGGCCGAAACGGTCGTTGACGCGCTTGAAATGGTCGAGATCGAAGAGCATCACCGCGACCTGGCGCTGCTCGTCATGGGCTTTTTCCTGGATGGCGTCGAAATAACCCAGCAGGCCGCGGCGGTTGAGCACGCCGGTCAGCGAATCGGTCAGGGTGAGGGCGCGCAGGTGCCGTTCGGATCGCTCCATGATCAGCCGGCAGGTGAAGGCGAAGGCGATGGTGAGCAGGAAGGCGCTTGCCATGGCCGAGGCGCCGCCGAGATTGGTTGCCTCGATATCGCTCGGCAGCGTCAGCGCCATCGTCAGCGCCGAGCCGAAGCACAGGCAGCCCTGGATGACGAAGACGCCCATCAGTTTGACGCGGGTACGCTCACGGCGCATGTCGCCGGCGGCGACCGCCAGGGCAAGCGCCGTCGCACCCGTCGCCGAAGCGAGATTGTAGAGCACCACGCGGTTTGAATAGTCGCTGTTGACCCAGGGCAGGAAGACCCCGGCGAGCCAGATTACCGGCGGCAGCAGCGCCCACCATTCGATCTTCTTGCGGTCAAGCGCCAGAAAACCCGCCACCCAGGCGCTCTGGCCGAGCAGTGCGATGGCATTACCGATCTCGATGGACAGCAGGCTGGGGACCTGCTCACGCAGCGCGATCATCGCAAAGCCGATGCCGGTCAGAAGGAAGCCGAGGCCCCAATAGAGATAGGCCTCGTTCCTGACATTGTGGCGCCAGGCGACGAACAGCACCAAAGCGAGCGTCATGGCCTCGGAACACCAGATGGCGAGACCTGTAGCGATATTGAACACGGCAGCAACCCCTTGCCCGTCGGCCTTATAAGTCGGCCCCGATTTATTGGCCTGCATCCTTGCCGAGGAAGTTCGCCACTTCCTTAATGCTGCTGCGCTGCGGCATGATTTTACGCCGATATCTGCCGGTAGGCTTTCCCTAGGGTAAACGTGCGTGAGCACTCTCGAATGGAGTAAGCATTCCTTCATCCTGTCGCGGAGAAAAGCCGGGGAGGGCGGTGCCATGGGCTCGCCGTTAACAGGCGCTTGGCGGAAAGAGGCTACCAGCTAAACCCGTCTTGCCCCGGCTTCTTAACGTTATCCGCATGCGTGTCTTGAAGAGGAGGGCCGGGACACTCTATGTAGGGATAAGACATTTTCTTTGATTCCCGGCGCCGGCCGGCGAGACGTTGACAAAGGACGCACATGAGAAACCCAGTCGATACCGCAATGGCGCTCGTGCCGATGGTCGTGGAACAGACCAACCGCGGTGAACGCTCCTACGACATCTATTCCCGCCTGTTGAAGGAACGCATCATCTTCCTGACCGGTGCCGTTGAAGACCATATGGCGACGCTCGTCTGCGCCCAGCTTCTCTTCCTCGAAGCCGAAAACCCGAAGAAGGAAATCGCCCTCTACATCAATTCGCCGGGCGGTGTCGTGACTGCCGGCATGGCGATCTACGACACGATGCAGTTCATCAAGCCGGCGGTTTCGACGCTCTGCATCGGCCAGGCCGCCTCCATGGGCTCGCTGCTGCTGGCCGCCGGCCACAAGGACATGCGCTTCGCCACGCCGAATTCCCGCATCATGGTGCATCAGCCCTCGGGCGGCTTCCAGGGGCAGGCTTCGGACATCGAGCGCCACGCCCGCGACATCCTCAAGATGAAGCGCCGCCTGAACGAGGTCTATGTCAAGCACACCGGCCGCACCTACGAGGAAGTTGAAAAGACGCTCGATCGTGACCATTTCATGGATGCGGACGAAGCCCAGGGCTGGGGCGTGATCGACAAGGTTCTGACCTCGCGCCTCGAAATGGAAGGCGAGCAGGCCTAGTAATTAATTGGGATGGTGTTTTCGTCGCCACAGTTCTATCTCATTTGTGATCGAACAAGGCTTTCAACTGGCGACGAAGACGCTAATAGTAGCCATTAATGCTATGTTGAATTTTTATGACATAGCATTCGGCATTCGAAGGGGAATTCGTTGCCGCCGGAACCCGGACATAATTGGGCCCGATTCGTACCCCCTGAAGCCCTTCTCGGCAAAGGCTCCGATAACGGAGTGCCGCCAGGAGCTGATTGAGTGGACCGCGATTTCGCCTTGAAATGCGGCGTGCTGGAAGGAAAGTGATATGAGCAAGGTCAGCGGCAGCAACGGCGGCGACTCCAAGAACACACTCTATTGTTCGTTCTGCGGAAAGAGCCAGCACGAAGTCCGGAAACTGATTGCCGGGCCGACCGTCTTCATCTGCGATGAATGCGTCGAATTGTGCATGGACATCATCCGCGAGGAGAACAAGTCCTCGATGGTCAAGTCCCGCGACGGCGTTCCGACGCCCCAGGACATCATCAAGGTTCTCGACGAATATGTCATCGGCCAGCGGCAGGCGAAAAAGATCCTGTCGGTCGCCGTTCACAACCATTACAAGCGCCTGGCGCACGCCTCCAAGAACGGCGAAGTCGAGCTGGCGAAGTCGAACATCATGCTGGTCGGCCCGACCGGCTGCGGCAAGACCTATCTCGCCCAGACGCTCGCCCGCATCATCGACGTTCCCTTCACCATGGCCGATGCGACGACGCTGACCGAAGCCGGCTATGTCGGCGAGGATGTCGAAAACATCATCCTGAAGCTCCTGCAGTCGGCCGACTACAATGTCGAGCGCGCGCAGCGCGGCATCGTCTACATCGACGAAGTCGACAAGATTTCGCGCAAGTCCGACAATCCGTCGATCACCCGCGACGTCTCGGGCGAGGGCGTGCAGCAGGCGCTCTTGAAGATCATGGAAGGCACGGTCGCTTCCGTTCCGCCGCAGGGCGGCCGCAAGCACCCGCAGCAGGAATTCCTGCAGGTCGACACGACCAACATCCTGTTCATCTGCGGCGGTGCCTTTGCCGGTCTCGACAAGATCATCTCCGCCCGCGGCGAGAAGACGTCGATCGGCTTCGGCGCGACCGTCAAGGCCCAGGACGACCGCCGCGTCGGCGAAGTCCTGCGCGAGCTGGAGCCGGAAGACCTGGTCAAGTTCGGTCTCATTCCCGAGTTCATCGGCCGTCTGCCGGTTCTGGCGACGCTCGAGGATCTCGACGAGGATGCGCTGATCCAGATCCTGTCCGAGCCGAAGAACGCGCTGATCAAGCAGTATCAGCGGCTGTTCGAGATGGAAGACGTGGAGCTGACCTTCCACGAGGATGCCCTGCGCGAAATCGCCCGCAAGGCGATCGTCCGCAAGACCGGCGCCCGCGGCCTTCGCTCGATCATGGAGAAGATCCTGCTCGACACGATGTTCGAACTTCCGACGCTGGAAGGCGTGCGCGAAGTCGTCATCTCCGAGGAAGTGGTGCGCGGTTCAGCCCGTCCGCTTTACATCTATGCCGATCGTCAGGAAGAAAAGGCCAACGCTTCGGCGTAACCTTTTGCGCTTTCGCACGATTATTTTGGGGGCTTGCCATCGGCAGGCCCCTTTCTATTTGAAAAACCATCCGAGGCACTGTTAGTATTTTGCCGGTGGGAGCCGGAATTGACTTTGCCGATGTTGGGAAGGGGCCGATGTTGCGCAAGGAAGAGTGGTTGGGCAATGATGCCGTGATTCCGTAAGCCCATTGTCGGCGCTTGTATTTTAGCCGATCAAAAATGGTAAGCGCCGGTCCAGCCACGCGCTTCATAGTGTTGGCGTTCCGTTGTAATAAAGCTGTCACATCCGGGGAACGCGGGCGTTAGCGTGGCTTGAAAAGCGTAGTCAGAACCTCCACTTGTAGCAACAAGTGAGAGTGCGGCCGGTCCCAAGCGGCCGTGCAGAGAGCCCGGCAACGGGACGATGGAAAGGACTTAAAAATGACGAAGAAAACGTCTGTAGCGAGCAGTACTGCCTACCCTGTTCTGCCTTTGCGCGACATCGTGGTTTTCCCGCATATGATCGTGCCGCTGTTCGTCGGACGGGAAAAGTCGATCCGTGCGCTCGAAGAGGTCATGGGTTCCGACAAGCAGATCATGCTCGTGACGCAGATCAACGCCAGTGACGACGATCCGGATCCCTCCGCGATCCACAAGGTCGGCACCGTGGCGAACGTATTGCAGCTCTTGAAGCTGCCCGACGGCACCGTCAAGGTTCTGGTCGAAGGCCGCGCCCGCGCCGAGATCGACACCTATACCAGCCGCGAGGATTTCTATGAGGCGCTCGGCCACGTGCTTGAGGAGCCGCATGACGATCCGGTCGAACTGGAAGCCTTGTCGCGTTCGGTCGTCTCCGAATTCGAGAGCTATGTGAAGCTCAACAAGAAGATTTCGCCTGAAGTGGTCGGCGCTGCCAGCCAGATCGACGACTATTCCAAGCTCGCCGATACGGTTGCTTCGCATCTGTCGATCAAGATCACCGAGAAGCAGGAGATGCTGGAAACCACCAGCGTCAAGGCCCGCCTCGAAAAGGCCCTCGGCTTCATGGAAGGCGAGATTTCGGTCCTGCAGGTCGAAAAGCGCATCCGCTCGCGCGTCAAGCGCCAGATGGAAAAGACCCAGCGCGAATACTACCTGAACGAACAGATGAAGGCGATCCAGAAGGAACTCGGCGACGGCGAGGAAGGCCGCGACGAGATGAGCGAACTGGAAGAGCGCATCTCCAAGACCAAGCTGTCCAAGGAGGCCCGTGAAAAGGCCGATGCGGAGCTGAAGAAGCTGCGTCAGATGAGCCCGATGTCGGCCGAGGCCACCGTCGTGCGCAATTATCTGGATTGGCTGCTCGGCATTCCCTGGGGCAAGAAGTCGAAGATCAAGGCCGATCTCAACAATGCCGAGAAGATCCTCGAAGCCGATCACTTCGGTCTCGACAAGGTCAAGGAGCGTATTGTCGAATATCTGGCCGTGCAGGCCCGCGCCACCAAGATCAAGGGTCCGATCCTGTGCCTCGTCGGCCCTCCGGGTGTCGGCAAGACCTCGCTCGCCCAGTCGATCGCCAAGGCGACCGGCCGCGAGTATGTCCGTATGGCGCTGGGCGGCGTTCGCGACGAAGCCGAAATCCGCGGTCACCGCCGCACCTATATCGGCTCGATGCCCGGCAAGGTCATCCAGTCGATGAAGAAGGCCAAGAAGTCCAACCCGCTGTTCCTGCTCGACGAGATCGACAAGCTCGGCCAGGACTATCGCGGCGATCCGTCTTCGGCGCTGCTCGAGGTGCTGGATCCGGCGCAGAACTCGACCTTCATGGACCACTACCTGGAAGTCGAATACGACCTGTCGGACGTGATGTTCATCACCACGGCGAATACGCTGAACATCCCGGCGCCGCTGATGGACCGCATGGAGATCATCCGTATCGCTGGCTACACCGAAGATGAAAAGCGCGAGATCGCCAAGCGGCATCTGCTGCCGAAGGCCATCAAGGAACATGCGTTGCAGCCGGAAGAATTCTCGGTCAGCGACGACGCCCTGATGGCGATCAGCCAGCAGTACACCCGTGAAGCCGGTGTGCGCAGCTTCGAACGCGAACTGATGAAGCTCGCCCGCAAGGCGGTCACCGAGATCATCAAGGGCAAGACGAAGTCCGTGCATGTGACGGCTGCCAACATCTCCGACTATCTGGGCGTCCCGCGCTTCCGCCATGGCGAAGCCGAGGGCGAGGATCAGGTCGGCGTTGTCACCGGTCTTGCCTGGACGGAAGTCGGCGGCGAACTGCTGACCATCGAAGGCGTGATGATGCCGGGCAAGGGCCGCATGACGGTCACCGGCAATCTGAAGGAAGTCATGAAGGAATCGATCTCGGCAGCGGCCTCCTATGTCCGCTCGCGTGCTGTCGATTTCGGCATCGAGCCGCCGCGCTTCGACAAGAGCGACATCCACGTGCACGTGCCGGAAGGCGCGACGCCGAAGGATGGCCCCTCGGCCGGCGTCGCCATGGCGACCGCGATCGTTTCGATCATGACCGGTATCCCGGTGAACAGGCACGTGGCCATGACCGGTGAAATCACCCTTCGCGGCCGTGTGCTGCCGATCGGCGGTCTCAAGGAAAAGCTGCTCGCAGCGCTTCGCGGCGGCATCAAGAAGGTGCTGATTCCGGAGGAGAACGCCAAGGACCTGGCGGAGATCCCGGATAATGTGAAGAACAGCATGGAGATCATCCCGGTGTCCCGCATGGGCGAGGTGATCAAGCATGCGCTGATCCGGCGGCCGGAGCCGATCGAATGGGACGGCACGGTGGAAACGCCTGTCATCACCTCGGTCGAAGGCCTCGATGAGACGGGCGCAACCATAGCGCATTGAGTGGCCCAGGCCACATTTATGCCCCATTGGCTGAAAAGACGGAAAAAGGCTGGCGAAAACGCCAGCCTTTTTTGTGAAAACGTCATGGAGACGCTTGCTTTTCCTTGATTTGCAGGGCTTTTGGGTTCCCGGCGGGCCTGATGAAACCTATTCTGCGCCTAGCTTACTTTTGAGTCGTTTCGTACCATTTAGAAAGGGGTGGAAACATGAACAAGAATGAACTCGTGTCCGCAGTCGCCGAAAAGGCAGGACTGACGAAGTCTGACGCGGCTTCCGCTGTTGACGCGGTTTTTGACGTTGTCCAGGGTGAACTCAAGAACAAGGGCGACATCCGTCTCGCCGGGTTCGGCAGCTTCACCGTTTCTCATCGTGCCGCATCGAAGGGCCGTAACCCGTCGACGGGCGCTGAAGTCGACATTCCGGCTCGCAACGTGCCGAAGTTCACGCCCGGCAAGGGTCTGAAGGACGCCGTCAACGGCTGATCTGAGATTATCCGCCAGCCGTAAACGAGACCGGCTGCGCAGGATTTGGAAGGGGTTCGGCTTTGCCGGACCCCTTTTTGATTTCGCCGCTTGCCGCATGCGACGCTTTGTTTTACCAACAGAGCTGTTCTCAGGGCGGGGTGAAACTCCCCACCGGCGGTAAGGGTTTCGGCCCGAGCCCGCGAGCGCTTTGCCGAGCTGTCGCCCGGGAAAGGTCAGCAGATCCGGTGCGATTCCGGAGCCGACGGTATAGTCCGGATGAAAGAGAATGAGCATGGCCGCGTGCGGGCAGGGGACTGCCGGCGTCAGTGTGCTGTCGCCTCATGCGTCCTGATTTATGTTGGTCCCTGCATAATTCCCTAAATCGGAATCGATTTAGGGAGGAAATTATGCAGCAATTCAAAGTGCTACAGCGTCCTTTGCGCGTCTGAAAGGACGCGCGGCGCTGTACGTTTGGATGAAAGACATGAATCAGAATTCCCTTGCGGTCGAGCCGTCCCGCGCCGTTGTCGGTGCACTCTGGATGGTCCTTGCCGGCATCGTCTTTTCGCTGCTCAACGTCGTCACCCAATGGCTGACGATGAAGCTTGCCTTTCCCTCGGCCTCGGCAGCCTTCTGGCAATATGGCTTCGCCTTTGTCTTTTCTCTGCCGCTCCTTCGCAGACTCGGCCTGGCGGCGATGCGCACGCGCTATCCCTGGCGTCACCTCGCGCGCGTCTTGCTTGCCGCGCTCGGCGTCGAGGCCTGGGTGGCTGGCCTTGCTTCGGTGCCGATCTGGCAGGCGATCGCACTGGTGATGACCTCGCCCTTCTTCATCATTCTCGGCGCCCGGCTTTTCCTCGGCGAGCGCGTCGGTCCGGCCCGCTGGGCGGCGACCGCGGCAGGTTTCACCGGTGCGATGATCATCCTGCAGCCATGGTCGGACGGCTTTGGCTGGGCAGCACTGCTGCCGGTGCTCTCGGCGCTGCTCTGGGGCGCCTCGTCGCTGATCACCAAGAGCCTGACGGGCATCGAGCGGCCGGAGACGATCACCGTCTGGCTGCTCGTGCTGCTGACCCCGATAAACGGCGGGCTGGCGCTGGCGGCGGGCTTTGCAGTGCCGACGGGTGCAACGCTTGCCTTGTTCCTGCTGGCGGGGCTGCTGACCGCCGTCGCGCAGTATTTCCTGACGCTTGCCTACGCCTCAGCCGATGCCGCCTACGTCCAGCCTTTCGACGATTTGAAGCTGCCGCTGAATGTGCTCGCCGGCTGGCTGTTCTTCGGTTATGCGCCGGCGGGCTACCTCTGGCTCGGAGCAGCCCTCATCCTTTCCGCCTCGCTCTTCATCATGCGCAACGAGATGCGCAGGGAGCGGCAACCCGCCTGAGCTGATCCGGCGCAAAATGTCGCCTCTGTCATGCCTCTGTCATGCCGCTCCCGCAGAAAACCCATGTTTCGACTGTTCGACACATGGGGGATTTCATGACCATTTCATCGCGCAAGGCAGCGCTTGCTGCCGTGCTTCTCGCTTCCGTTGCCTTCCCGGCCGCCGCCGAACCGGTCTTCAACCGCATTGCGTCCTTCCCGGTCGCGCAGAATCTGCCTGATGCCAAGGACAAGCTGTCGCCGAGCTCTGCCGAGATCATCACCGCGACCGACGACGGCAACACGCTGATCTATAGCGACAGCCCGCTCGGCGCGATCGGCTTCATCGACATCACCGACGCCAAGGCCCCGAAATCAGGCGGCGCGCTGATGATGGACGGCGAGCCGACATCGGTCACCTCGAGCGCCGGCAAGGCGCTGGTCGCCGTCAACACCTCCGAAAACAAGGCCAAGCCCTCGGGCCGTCTGGCGATCGTCGACGTGGCGACGAAGACGATCGAAACCAGCTGCGATCTCGGCGGCCAGCCGGATTCGATCGCGCTCAACAAGGACAAGACGCTCGGCGCCATCGCGATCGAAAACGAGCGCGACGAAGAGGTCAACGACGGCAAGATCCCGCAGATGCCGGCTGGCGATCTGGTCGTCTTCCAGCTGAAGAACGGCGCCGTCGATTGCGGCACCATCAAGCACGTGGCGCTGACCGGTCTCGCCGGTGTCGCACCCGAAGATCCGGAGCCGGAATTCGTCGCCTTCAACGGCCTGAACGAGATCGCCCTGACGCTGCAGGAAAACAACGAGATCGTCATCATCGACGCCAATACGGCTCAGGTGAAAACGCATTTCTCCGCCGGCAGCGTCGATCTCACCGGCATCGACACCAAGCGTGACGGCGCCCTGAAATTCACCGGCGAATTGAAGGGCGTGCCGCGTGAGCCCGACGCCGTGAAATGGCTGGACGACAACCGCCTCGTCGTCGCCAATGAAGGCGATTATCAGGGCGGTTCGCGCGGTTTCACCATCTTCGACAAGACGGGCAAGCTTCTCTACGAATCGGGCGCATCCTTCGAACGCGCCGTCGCCCATATCGGCCACTATCCGGAAAGCCGTTCGGGATCGAAGGGCGTCGAGCCGGAAGGCCTCGAAGCGGCAAAATTCGGCGATGAGCAGTATTTCTTCCTGCTCGCCGAGCGCGCCTCGGTCGTCGGCGTCTATAAGGATACCGGCGCCGATCCAGAACTCGTGCAACTGCTGCCGTCGGGCATTTCGCCGGAAGGCGGGATCGCCATTCCCCAGCGCAATCTTTTTGCCACCGCCAACGAACTGGACCTCGGCAAGGATGGCGGCGCACGCTCGCATGTGATGATCTACCAGCGCTCGGAAGGCGAGAAAGCCTATCCGCAGATCGTCTCTGCTGACAAAGACGGCAATCCGATCGGCTTCGCAGCCCTTTCCGGCCTTGCCGCCGTGCCGGGCAAGCCAGGCATGCTCTATGCCGTCAGCGACAGCGTTCTCGGCGCGCAGCCGACGATCTACACGATCGATGCCAGCAGGAAGCCGGCTGTCATCACCGACGCTCTGATCGTCAAGCGCGACGGCGCCCCAGCCCAGAAGCTCGACATCGAAGGCATCGCGGTGGCTGCCGACGGCTCGTTCTGGCTGGCCTCGGAAGGCTACAGCGAGCGCCTCGTCCCGCACGCCCTCTACAACGTCAACGCCAAGGGCGACATCAAGGCCGAGATCGCCCTGCCGAAGGAACTCGCCGCCAACGAAATCCGCTACGGCTTCGAAGGCGTCACCATTATCGGCACCGGCGACGACGCCACGCTCTGGATGGCGGTCCAGCGCGAGTGGGGTGACGACGAGAAGGGCTTCGTCAAGCTCGTCTCCTACAATCCGAAAAAGAAGGAATGGGGCGCCGTGCGCTATCCGCTCGACAAGACGGAAAGCGGCTGGGTCGGCCTGTCGGAGATTTCGGCTCAGGGCGACAGCGTCTACATCATCGAGCGCGACAACCTCGTCGGCGATGCCGCGAAGCTGAAAAAGCTATACAAGGTGGCGATCTCGGAGCTGAAGCCCGCCAAGCTCGGCGGCGAACTGCCGGTGGTCAAGAAGACCGAAGCCCACGACTTCCTCGGCGAACTCAAGAGCGCGACCAACGGTTACGTGCTCGACAAGCTCGAAGGCTTCACCTTCGACGCCTCAGGCAAGCCCTACGCCGTCACCGACAATGACGGCGTCAGTGATTCCTCAGGCGAGACGCTGTTCTTCCCGGTGGAGCTGAGCGCCACGAACTGAGTCGCGATAGAGGGGGAAAAGCCCCTCACCCTAACCCTCTCCCCGTGAAAAACGGGGAGAGGGGACGTGCCTTGCGAGAGGTAGGAGGGCAACCGAGAGGTTGCGGCATATCCCCTTCGCCCCGTTTACGGGGAGAAGGTGCCGGCAGGCGGATGAGGGGCGGCTCTCCGTAGTGCCGCAGCCCTCAAAAACAAGCAGCTCCAGCCCTACCAACGCTGATGCACATGCGGCGCGATCAGCCGCTCGTAGATCTCGCGTGTCGCCGCCATGACATCGGCCGACAGCGGCGCGAGATCGGCGGCGGCCGCATTGGCTCTCGCCTGTTCGCCATTGCGGGCGCCGGGGATGACGACGGTGACGGCTTCGGTCATCAGAATCCAGCGCAGTGCAAAGGCGGCCATGGTGGCGCGTGAGGGCACCAGCTTGCGCACCTCTTCCACCGCCTGCAGGCCGACCTCGAAGGGCACGCCGGCAAAGGTCTCGCCGACATCGAAGGCTTCGCCGTGGCGGTTGAAGTTGCGGTGGTCGTCGCTGGCAAAGTGGGTCTCCCGGGTAATCTTGCCGGAGAGAAGGCCGCTGGCCAGCGGCACGCGGGCGATGATCGCCACGTTCCTGCGGCGGGCTTCCTGGAAGAACAGGTGGTCCGGGCGCTGGCGGAAGATGTTGTAGATGATCTGGATGCTGACGACGCCTGGATATTCGATCGCCTTCAGCCCGTCCTCGACCTTTTCGACGCTGACGCCATAACCCTTGATCTTGCCGGCCTTCTGCAGCGCATCGAGACCTTCGAAGACCTCCGGCTGGTAAAACACCTCGCGCGGCGGGCAGTGAAGCTGCACGAGGTCGAGGCTGTCGACGGCAAGATTCGCAAGGCTGCGGTCGATGAAGCCTTCGAGGTTCGCCTTGGTATAGCCTTCGGCGACATGCGGGTTGAGGCGGCGGCCCGCCTTGGTGGCGACCATCGGCCGTTCGCCGCCGCGCGCCTTCAGCACGTCGGCAATGATCTTTTCCGAACGGCCGTCGCCATAAACGTCAGCCGTATCGATGAAGGTCATGCCGGCATCGAGCGCGGCATTCAGCGCCGCGCGTCCATCCGCCTCGCTGATATCGCCCCAGGAGCCGCCGATCTGCCAGGCGCCGAAGCCGACATTGGTGACGGTAAAGGGCATGCGGCCGAAAGCATGGTGTTTCATGAGAAAAATCCTTCTTAAGTAATGAAAGACACCGGCCTAGCAGGCGGGGAACTGTGCGGCAATTGCCGATCCGGCCTTGATCGGTCGTCCCGTTGAAATATCGTGGAGCGCGGTAAGGCTTCAACCGCAATGGAATAGAAAAGGAAAGATCATGGAGATCAAACCCGCCGGCTCCAGCCCCTCGATGACGCCGCCGGCCGACTATTTCACCGGCGCCGTCCGCCAGGACCCGCTGATGGAGACGCCCGAACCGGCCCGGATGCGGGCAACCTCCGTCACCTTCGAACCCGGCGCCCGCACCGCCTGGCACACGCATCCGCTCGGCCAGACGCTGATCGTCACCTCTGGCAGGGGCCTCGTCCAGAGCTGGGGCGGTGAGATCAGCGAGATTCGCGCCGGCGACACGGTATGGTTTTCGCCGGGCGAAAAACATTGGCACGGCGCTACCCCGGATACGGCGATGACGCACATCGCCATTCACGAAGCGCTGGACGGCAGGCATGTCGATTGGATGGAGCAGGTCAGCGACGCGCAATATTCCGGCCAGGCGTAAAGCATGTCTCGCAAAGTGCGCAGCGGTCTTGCGATAAAGACATGCGCAAAAAAGAACGAAAGCGCGGGCCAAGCGAATCTGAAAGATCGCGCCGCGCTTTCGGCTGATCAGAGCCGCTTCAGGCAATAGGAAAAATGCGCATGTGATTCGACCGTCAGGAATTCGAATTGCCAGCCGTAATCCTTGCAGAATTTGGTGACCGCCTCGACGACGCCATAGACGATCGGCTTGACCGTATTGCCGGTGCAGAAATCATGCCCGGCAATGCGCCCCGTCCGCTTCACCTTCTTTTCGCAGAGCAGCAGTTCCTGCCAGGTGAGCTCGAAGGAATGATCGGTGTCGATATAGGCCCAGTCGAGGAAATCGTCCTCGAATTCGGCGAGCTTCTCCAGCGAGGTGCCCTGCATCAGATGCAGCCGGCCGGCCTCGATCTCGGCCGCGAATTTCGTATGGATCGAATCGAGGCCGGAGCTGTAGCGATCCATCGACCAGGGATCGATGAGGTAGAGCTGGGCCGGGCGATTCTTTTCCAGGATCTCGGCCGTATATTCGCCGAAGGCAGCACCCACTTCGACGCCGATACCGCCGTTCGGGATGCGGTAGAGCAGCTCGCCGCGATCGGGCAGCAGACGGGCGTTTTCCATATGATGGGCGCTGAGCGGGGTGCGCGGCATGCTCGCCCGGAGCGCCTGCCTGTCTTCACGTGTCTTCATCTCTGATCTCGGGATTGCGGGCGTCTGACGGCCCTGATGCGGTCTGCGGGGAACGTAGGAGCAGCGGACCTCGATGACAACCACATGACGGGAATTTGCTTCTTTCGAACAAATCGCTAAGTTTCACCTGTGGACTGACGAGAGCCCCGGGAGGAGCGATTTCATGAGACGCATGTGGCCTGAAGAGTTCAACGCCATCATCAACGGAGCCGAGGAGGTGATGTTGGAAGCACCCGCGGAGGCCGGCGAAGCGCCGCTGCACCGCAAGGCGCTGAAGGCGCGCATCAGCATGGCGGATTACGAGCGGATCTGGCCGCTGGCCGAGATGCGCTTCCGGCTCGGCGAGGAAGCCCTGGAAGGCAAGGCCATAACCCTGATCACCACCAACCCCCATTACCACGCCTGGCACCCGAAGGACGGCGGCAGCGTCGAATCCGTGTCTGATAGCGGTCGCCATTACAAGACGGATTATCTCGTCGTGCACTTCCTGCTCGACGACGTGAAGGAAACATCCCCCGCCTGAGCGGCTTGAGTCCGGCGCCGGCCGCAAGCCTGCGCCGGCTCTTGTTGACGCCGAGTTGATCCAGACGCTGATGACAACGGCTGCGATATCGCTAAGTTTGGCGGATATGTTCCGACCAAAATTGGAGGTTCCCGTGACGGGCAACGTGCTGGATATCCCTGTCAAGTCAGTGGACGGTCGTGAGACCACGCTCAACGAATACAAGGGCAGGGTGCTGTTGGTCGTCAACGTCGCCTCGAAATGCGGGCTCACGCCGCAATATGAAGGGCTGGAAAAGCTCTATGGCGAAAAGCGCGAACGCGGCTTCGTCATCGCTGCTTTCCCCGCCAACGATTTCAAGGGCCAGGAACCCGGCACCGACGCCGAGATCCTCGACTTCTGCACCAGCACCTATGACGTCACCTTCCCCATCTTCTCGAAGATTTCGGTCAAGGGCGAGACCCAGCACCCGCTCTACCGGCAGCTGACCAAATCGGGCGTGAAGACCACAGGCGACGGTCCGATGCGCGAGCGCCTGAAATCCCATGGCATATCGGGCGGCGACGAGGACGATATCCTCTGGAACTTCGAAAAATTCCTGATCGGCCGCGACGGCAAGATCGCCGCCCGCTTCGCGCCTGACGTGACGGCCGATGATTCGCGGCTGGTTTCGGCGGTGGAGAAGGAACTGGCGAAGGGGTGAATGGTCGGCGCTGAGCCCGGCTGTTACGATTCTAAAGCATGTCGCGCAAAAGTGTGCAGCGGTTTTGCGGCAACGACATGCGTAAAACAAAGAGCTAAAGCGCCAGGAGCGAATCTGAAAGATCGCGACGCGCTTTAGAACGCCACTTCGGAATCCCGAAATTCCCCGCTTCGGGATTCCGAAATCCGCGGCGCTTTGCGCGGTGTCGACAGAAAAAATCATGCAATGATTTCAATCCCGCAACCAATTTCGGGATTCCGAAGGGCTATATAGAGTCTGGTGGGAGTTCAGAGCGAAGGCACTTGGTCACGATCGGAAACTGCGTCGCAGTCAAAAAGCGATGGATCCCGTCGTGCTGGCAAGCCCGACTGGATCACGATGATTCGCAAAGACGCTGAGACGGTCGTCAAATCCCAAGCACGGTCACCAGCGGGGGCGTGAAGTCCTTGAAGCCCAGTCTCGGCCAGTCGCACCTCCTGTCAAACCTCGCCTTTGGTGCGTGGCGCTGGCATTGCGGATTCGTCTTGAACGCGTATCCGGGCAGGCTGACATAGATGGCGTTTGGCGTGCAAAGGGCGATCGCGATGCATAGCGTCAAAGCGGAGCAGAGAGTCCTCATGGCGCACCCCCAGGTGTAGCAAGCGCGGATATTTTCCGGGCGACGAATTCTCCCACTTTTGCCCGCGCCCATCCATTCGCCCAATAGGAGGTGGCGAGGCGGCCGGAGTAGTCCGTTCTGGTGGAGCGCGGGCTTTCAGGCGCCGCGCCACATCGCGACCTGCCAGGCGTCCCACTGGATCCAATTGGAATTCCAAATACATGACGACGCAGCTGAGGCATCCGCCTGCGAAAGCTGCTATCTCACACTTAAGGGAAAAGAATGGTGGGCGATGAGAGACTCGAACTCCCGACATCCTCGGTGTAAACGAGGCGCTCTACCAACTGAGCTAATCGCCCATCGCGAGCGAAGCCGGATCGGCCTGCCGCGTTGGTGGCCGTGATCTATGCGGATCGCGGCAAAACCGCAAGAGTGTTTGTGAAGATTTTTTGATTTTTTTGGTGGCGGTCCCGCTTCTTGTGGTGCGGCTGGAGCGCTGCCGGGCTGTGGATAAAGGGGAGGGGGCATGTCGACTTCGACTGTGCCGCCGGCTTCGATCGGGCATCAGTGCCATGGCGGGCAACGGAATTGCCGGCCTTGCCGAAACAATTCAAACGACTGTCATGGTTTTGTCTCCAAACCTGCTTGACACTAAAAGACGAACCCCGTAGTTAGCCGCTCATCGAAACGGGCAGCCGTTTTGGTGAGGGTGCGAAAGCATCCGGACTGCTTGAAATGAATTGCGGGTGTAGCTCAGTTGGTTAGAGTGCCGGCCTGTCACGCCGGAGGTCGCGGGTTCGAGCCCCGTCACTCGCGCCATTTCAAGTCTTGTAGAACGCAAATGTGATTTGTCGTTCGTCCGGTGTTCTTCATCCCAGCGGCCGCAAATGGCCGATCGATGCGCGGGTGTAGCTCAGTCGGTTAGAGTGCCGGCCTGTCACGCCGGAGGTCGCGGGTTCGAGCCCCGTCACTCGCGCCATTTCTTCTCAAAGCCATGCAGTTTCCAGTGGTCAGGCATGCAGCTTCAGGCGGCTTGCGCGGATTTGTCGCGACATCGTTGCATCTGCTTGATAATGTCCGCGCGCGACGCGTCGAATTGCCTCTGTAAATCTCTTGCGCCGGGGCTTCGGCTGCGCTAACCACGGCTTTGTTGCAACGCACGTTCGCTTGCCGGGCATTTGCCCAAATGTGCCGCCTGGCGCCTCCGGCAAGCAGGGATGAACATGATGACTGAACTGCTCAGTTCCTATATTCCGATCGCTATCTTCATCGCTATCGCGCTCGTTATCGGCCTGGCGCTGCTCATTGCGCCGTTCGCCGTCGCTTTCAAGGCGCCCGATTCGGAAAAGCTCTCGGCTTACGAATGCGGCTTCAACGCGTTCGATGACGCCCGCATGAAGTTCGACATCCGCTTCTACCTCGTGTCGATCCTCTTCATCATTTTCGATCTCGAAGTCGCCTTCCTCTTCCCCTGGGCCGTTTCCTTCGGCGCCATCGGCTGGTTCGGCTTCTGGTCCATGATGGTCTTCCTCTTCGTGCTGACCATCGGCTTTATCTATGAATGGAAAAAGGGAGCCCTGGAATGGGAGTAGCCCCTGTGAGCAATCAGCCGCTCGTCGCCCAGCAGCCGAAGGGGATCATCGATCCCTCCACAGGCAAGCCGATCGGCAGCAACGACGCGTTTTTCGGCGAGATCAACAATGAGCTGGCCGACAAGGGTTTCCTCGTCACCTCGACCGACGAGCTGATCAACTGGGCCCGTACCGGCTCGCTGATGTGGATGACCTTCGGCCTGGCCTGCTGCGCCGTCGAGATGATGCAGCTGTCTATGCCGCGTTACGACGTCGAGCGCTTCGGTTTTGCGCCGCGCGCTTCGCCTCGCCAGTCCGACGTCATGATCGTTGCCGGCACGCTGACCAACAAGATGGCGCCCGCTCTGCGCAAGGTCTACGACCAGATGCCCGAGCCGCGCTACGTGATCTCGATGGGCTCCTGCGCCAATGGCGGCGGCTACTATCACTATTCCTATTCTGTGGTGCGCGGCTGCGACCGCATCGTGCCGATCGATATCTACGTGCCGGGCTGTCCCCCCACGGCGGAGGCGCTGCTTTACGGCGTGCTTCTGCTGCAGAAGAAGATCCGGCGCACCGGCACGATCGAACGCTAAGGGTTTAAGGACAAGGCATATGAGTGAAGCCCTGACTGAGCTTGCGTCCTATCTTGGTGAAGCGCGCGGTAATTTGATCGCCGCATCGCAGATGAAGTATGGCGAGCTGACGCTGACGACGACGGGTGAAAACCTGATTGCGCTTCTGACCTTCTTGCGTGACGACCCCAGATGCGGTTTCGTCAACCTGATCGATATTTGCGGCGTCGACTGGCCGCAGCGCGAGCTGCGTTTCGACGTCGTCTATCACCTGCTGTCGCCGAAGCAGAATGTCCGCATCCGCGTCAAGGTCGCAACCGACGAAGATACGCCGGTTCCCTCGGCCTGCGCCGTCCATCCCGGCGCCGACTGGTTCGAGCGCGAAACCTGGGACATGTACGGCGTGCTCTTCACCGGCCATCCGGACCTGCGCCGCATCCTGACCGACTACGGCTTCGAAGGCCACCCGCTGCGCAAGGACTTCCCGACCACCGGTTTTGTCGAAGTCCGCTATGACGACGCGGCAAAGCGTGTCGTCTATGAGCCGGTTGAGCTCAAACAGGAATTCCGCAACTTCGACTTCATGTCGCCTTGGGAAGGGACGGAGTATGTGTTGCCGGGGGATGAGAAAGCGAAGCAGTGAGTAGTGATTAGTCGGTAGTGAGTAGTGGGCAGATATTTGGGTGACAACCGGGAAAATCAGCTCCTATCGTGATTTGAAAGTCTGACAATTTGCTATCGAGCTGTCTGTTGTTTGTTATGAGGTGACGAGAACCTTCCCGCGGGAAGAGATCTATGGAATGACCAGCCAGATTAGACGATCTTCCGCTTCCGTGGCCGCGAATATCGCGGAGGGATATGGAAGAGAAAATCGAGGCTCGTTTGCCCAATTTCTCAAGATTGCTCAGGGGCTCGTTGAAAGAGTTGGAGACGCATTTGATCATCGCCGGACGAATTGGCTTTCTTCAAGCCTCGGCCTTGGACGAATTGCTCGACCGATGTGACGAAATTGGAAAGATGCTGGGATCGCTTATCCGAAGCGTTCAGCACAGGAAAGCTGACGAATAGTGAGCGGAAAAACTAACGACTACTCACTAATCACTACTCACTCTAAGCGAGTTGATCGCCATGACCGAACATAACGTCCGCAACTTCAACATCAATTTCGGACCGCAGCATCCGGCGGCGCATGGCGTTCTTCGTCTTGTCCTGGAGCTTGACGGCGAAATTGTGGAGCGGGTTGATCCGCATATCGGCCTACTGCATCGCGGCACCGAGAAGCTGATCGAGACCAAGACCTATCTTCAGGCCGTGCCCTATTTCGATCGCCTCGATTACGTCGCGCCGATGAACCAGGAGCATGCCTATGCGCTGGCGGTGGAAAAGCTGCTCGGCATCGACATCCCGATTCGCGGCCAGCTGATCCGCGTTCTCTATTCGGAAATCGGCCGTATCCTCTCGCATCTCCTGAACGTTACGACGCAGGCGATGGACGTCGGCGCGCTGACGCCGCCGCTCTGGGGCTTCGAAGAGCGTGAAAAGCTGATGGTGTTCTATGAGCGCGCCAGCGGTTCGCGCATGCACGCCGCTTACGTCCGTCCGGGCGGCGTCCATCAGGACCTGCCGGAACAGCTCGTCCAGGATATCGGCGACTGGTGCGATCCCTTCCTGAAGGCACTCGACGATATCGACAATCTGTTGACCGGCAACCGCATCTTCAAGCAGCGCAATGTCGATATCGGCGTCGTCTCGCTGGAGGATTGCTGGGCCTGGGGCTTCTCCGGTGTCATGGTGCGCGGTTCGGGCGCTGCCTGGGATCTGCGCCGCTCCCAGCCCTACGAATGTTATTCCGATCTCGAATTCGACATTCCGATCGGCAAGAACGGCGACAATTATGACCGCTACCTTATCCGCATGATCGAGATGCGCGAATCGGTCCGCATCATGAAGCAGTGCGTCAACCGCCTGCTGTCGGATGCCAAGACCGGTCCCTTCTCGTCGATTGACGGCAAGGTCGTGCCGCCGAAGCGCGGCGAGATGAAGCGCTCGATGGAAGCGTTGATTCACCACTTCAAGCTCTATACCGAAGGCTATCACGTGCCGGCCGGCGAAGTTTACGCCGCCGTCGAAGCGCCGAAGGGCGAGTTCGGCGTCTATCTGGTCTCGGACGGCTCCAACAAGCCGTATCGCTGCAAGATCCGCGCACCGGGTTATGCGCATCTGCAGGCGATGGATTTCATGTGCCGCGGCCACCAGCTTGCCGACGTCGCAGCCGTGCTCGGCTCGCTCGACATCGTCTTCGGCGAGGTGGACCGCTGATGCAGCCTCTGCCGCTTGCTGTCGCACTTCTTCTTGCGGCATCCGGGGTTTCGGCCCAGGAGACCGATACGCTCGGCACGCCGCTGGGCCATAAGGAAGTGACGCCGCCGGCGGCAAAAACGTCCATGGGCGAGCTTTTGTCCAAGGGCTATCAGATCAAGGCTGCCGTTCCGAATGGCAGCAAATTCGTCGTATTTATGCAGAAAGACCAGTCGGCCTATGCCTGCGAAATGCAGTCTTTGACCGCTTCGCGGTGTGGAACCCTAAACTGACAAGGCGTGAGGAAGAATGTCCGTTCGTCGATTAGCCGAAGATCAATTTCAGCCTGCCGCATTCGCCTTCAGCGATGAAAATGCGGTCTGGGCGGACAAGACGATCCAGAAATACCCCGCCGGCCGCCAGCAATCGGCGGTCATTCCGCTGTTGATGCGGGCGCAGGAGCAGGATGGCTGGGTCACGCGCGCGGCGATCGAAAAGATCGCCGACATGCTCGACATGGCCTATATAAGAGTGCTCGAGGTCGCGACCTTCTATACGCAGTTCCAGCTGCACCCCGTCGGCACCCGTGCCCATGTGCAGGTCTGCGGCACGACGCCCTGCATGTTGCGCGGCTCGGAAGCGCTGATGTCGGTCTGCAAGAGCAAGATCCATGCCCATGCCTTCGAGCGCAATGCCGAGGGAACGCTGTCCTGGGAAGAGGTCGAATGTCTTGGCGCCTGCGTCAACGCCCCGATGGTGATGATCGGCAAAGACACCTATGAGGATCTGACGCCGGCGCGTCTCGAAGAGATCATCGATAGCTTCGCTGCCGGCAATGGCGCGAGCATCAAGCCGGGCACCCAGATCGACCGAGTGTTTTCGGCCCCTGAAGGCGGCCTGACCTCACTGACGACGGAAGAGCCGAAGACACGGACACGCGCCAAGAAGGCCGATGCCGAAACCGTGTCGGCACCGGTCGACGCCGCTCCGGTTCCGCCCTCCGAGGCTGCCCGCCCGAAGAGCACCGATGCCGAGACCAATGCGGCGCTGAAGACGCCGGCTACGGCGCCGAAGGCCGCGGCAAAGAATGCCAAGGCTGCCGAACAGCAGCCGGTATCCGGCACCGCGGCCGCCGAACCGGCGCCAGTGGCCGCCGTCAAGGCCGAAGCCGCCCCGGCGGCAAAGCCTGCGCTCACCGACAAGAACCGTCCGGCCGGCATCGAAAAGCCCGCCGCGCCGGATGATCTGAAGATGATCTCGGGCGTCGGCCCGAAGATCGAGGCGACATTGAACGAAATCGGCATCTTCACCTTCTCGCAGGTCGCGGGCTGGAAGAAGGCCGAACGCGAATGGGTCGACGGCTACCTGAACTTCCGCGGCCGCATCGAGCGCGACGACTGGGTCAAGCAGGCCAAGGCGCTCGCCAAGGGCGGCGAAGCGGAATATATCAAGGTCTTCGGCAAGAAGCCGCGGTAAGAGGTGAAGCATGTTACAAGATAAAGACCGCATCTTTACCAACATCTACGGCCTCAAGGACAAGTCCCTGAAGGGCGCGATGAGCCGCGGCCACTGGGACGGCACCAAGCAGATCCTCGAAAAGGGCCGCGACTGGATCATCAACGAGATGAAAGCGTCGGGTCTTCGCGGCCGCGGCGGCGCCGGCTTCCCAACTGGCCTCAAATGGTCCTTCATGCCGAAGGAAAGCGACGGCCGCCCGCATTACCTCGTCGTCAATGCCGACGAATCGGAGCCCGGCACCTGCAAAGACCGCGACATCATGCGTCACGATCCGCATACGCTGATCGAAGGCTGCGTCATCGCGAGCTTCGCCATGGGCGCCAATGCCGCCTACATCTATGTGCGCGGCGAATACATCCGCGAGCGCGAAGCGCTGCAGGCGGCGATCGACGAATGTTATGATTACGGCCTGCTCGGCAAGAACAACAAACTCGGCTGGGATATGGACATCTACGTCCATCACGGCGCCGGCGCCTATATTTGCGGCGAGGAAACCGCGCTGCTCGAAAGCCTCGAAGGCAAGAAGGGCCAGCCGCGCCTGAAGCCGCCTTTCCCGGCCAATATGGGCCTCTACGGCTGCCCGACGACGGTTAATAACGTCGAATCGATTGCGGTCGCGCCGACGATCCTGCGCCGCGGCGCCGGCTGGTTCTCGGCCATCGGCCGTCCGAACAATGTCGGCACCAAGCTGTTCATGCTCTCCGGCCACGTCAACAAGCCGTGCACGGTCGAAGAGGAAATGGGCATTACCTTCCGCGAACTGGTCGACCGCCATGCCGGCGGCATCCGCGGCGGCTGGGACAACCTGCTCGCCGTCATTCCGGGCGGCGCATCCTGCCCGATCGTTCCGGCCAAGGACATCATCGACTGCCCGATGGATTTCGACGGCCTGCGCGGCGTCGGCTCCTCTTTCGGCACGGCGGCTGCGATCGTCATGGACAAGTCCACCGACGTCATCAAGGCGATCGCCCGCATCTCCGCCTTCTTCAAGCATGAGAGCTGCGGCCAATGCACACCCTGCCGCGAAGGCACGGGCTGGATGTGGCGGGTGATGGAGCGCATGGCCAAGGGCAATGCCCAGAAGCGCGAAATCGACATGCTGTTCCAGGTGACCAAGCAGATCGAAGGCCACACCATCTGCGCGCTCGGCGACGCCGCCGCATGGCCGGTGCAGGGTCTGATCCGTAACTTCCGTCCCGAGATCGAAAAGCGCATCGACCAGTATACGGCAAGCGCGCTCGATCACGGCGCGGTTCTGGAGGCGGCTGAATAGTCATGGCGGACAAGGCATCGAAGAGTGGACAGAAGGAAGACGCCGCCGATTTCGCGGCCGGCTTCGGCCGTCTTGCCGCCGAGATGCTGGAAAATGCACGGGCGATGCCGGTGCATCCGCTGATGGCGCATCCGGCCGCAGCTTTCGCCGCCGCAACGGCGATCGGCTTCGGCTTCTCGACACAGATGGCGGGCGCCTTCTTCGGCGCCTTCCAGAGCGCGCTGGAAACCACCGGCAAGGTCGCTGCCGCCCTCGATGACACGCCGCCGGATGCGCTGGCGCCCGACGTCGAGATCCGGCCGGAGAATATTCGACCTGCCGTCAAGGTTGTCGCCAAACCGGCGGCCGCGAACCGGCCGGCGGCGGAGGCCAAGCCTGCAGTCGAGACGAAGGCAAGGCCGAAACTGACTGTTGTAACACCGGTCAGCGCACCAGTACCGGCAAGCCAGCCGAAGCCGGCCGTCAAGGCAAAACCGGCAGCGCGGGCTGCAAAAGCCGACGACCTGAAGCTGATCGCCGGCATCGGCCCGAAGCTGGAGCAGGTGCTGAACGCCAGGGGCATTCGCAGCTTCGCCGAGATTGCCGGCTGGAGCGCCGAGGACATTGCCCGGCTCGACGCCGAGCTTGGCTTCAACGGCCGCATCGGCCGCGACGACTGGACCGGTCAGGCGAAAGTTCTGGCCGGGCGGGGCCGCCGGAAGAAATGAACTGTCCGGCCGTGCAATCGGCCGGAAAAGATGGGCGGATCGGCGGACGGGCGGGGGCCTCACGCTGCAGAAGCCGGTGCGGGTTCCGGACCTGGAACACGCGATAGAGAATTTGGGCGGCATCAGATGTCGGCAGGATGAAAGATCCGGCTTGGCAATGAGACTGTTGCAAAAATAGGTTTGTTTGCCGTCATCAGGCAAACGGGAAACAGGACTGAGCGACGATGGCAAAACTGAAGATTGACGGCAACGAGATCGAAGTTCCGGATCATTTCACGCTGTTGCAGGCGTGCGAGGATGCCGGTGCCGAGGTTCCGCGTTTCTGCTTTCATGAGCGCCTGTCGGTTGCCGGCAATTGCCGCATGTGCCTTGTCGAGGTGAAGGGCGGCCCGCCGAAGCCGCAGGCTTCCTGCGCCATGAGCGTGCGCGATATCCGCGGCGGCCCGAACGGCGAACTGCCCGAAGTCTTCACCAACACGCCGATGGTCAAGAAGGCCCGCGAAGGTGTGATGGAATTCCTGCTGATCAACCATCCGCTCGATTGCCCGATCTGCGACCAGGGCGGCGAATGCGACCTCCAGGACCAGGCGATGGCCTTCGGCATCGACACCTCGCGCTACCAGGAAGACAAGCGCGCCGTCGAAGACAAGTATATCGGCCCGTTGGTCAAGACGGTGATGAACCGCTGCATCCACTGCACGCGTTGCGTCCGCTTCACCACCGAGGTTGCCGGCATTTCCGAACTCGGCCTGATCGGCCGCGGCGAGGATGCCGAGATCACCACCTATCTCGAACAGGCGATGACCTCCGAGCTGCAGGGCAATGTCGTCGATCTTTGCCCTGTGGGTGCGCTGACCTCCAAGCCCTTCGCCTTCACCGCGCGCCCTTGGGAATTGAACAAGACCGAATCGATCGACGTCATGGATGCCGTCGGTTCGGCGATCCGCGTCGATACCCGCGGCCGTGAAGTCATGCGCATCCTGCCGCGCGTCAACGAGGCAATCAACGAAGAGTGGATCTCCGACAAGAGCCGCTTCATCTGGGACGGCCTGAAGACCCAGCGCCTCGACCGGCCTTACGTCCGCCGCGACGGCCGCCTGCAGCCCGCCACCTGGGCCGAGGCTTTCGGCGCCATCAAGGCCGCCGTCGGCGCCACGTCGGGCGACAAGATCGGCGCGATCGCGGGCGACCTTGCCTCGGTCGAGGAAATGTACGCGCTCTCCGAACTGGTGAAGTCGCTGGGTTCCGAAAACCTCGACTGTCGCCAGGATGGGGCGGCACTCGATCCGTCGCTCGGCCGTGCAAGCTACCTCTTCAACCCGACCATCTCGGGCATCGACCAGGCCGACGCGCTGCTGATCATCGGCGCCAATCCGCGCTTCGAGGCAGCCATCCTCAATACCCGCATCCGCAAGCGCTGGCGCCGCGGCAAGTTCCCGATCGGCGTGATCGGCGAGCCGGGCGAACTGCGCTACAGCTATGATTATCTCGGCGGCGGTCCCGACACGCTGAAGGATCTGGTCGACGGCACCCACGCCTTCGCCGACGTGCTGAAGAACGCCGCCAGGCCGATGATCATCATCGGCCAGGGCGCGCTGTCGCGCACCGACGGCGCCGGCGTTCTCGCCAGTGCCGCCAAGCTTGCCGGTTCTGTCGGCGCGGTCGTCGAAGGCTGGAACGGCTTTGCCGTCCTCCATACCGCCGCCTCGCGCGTCGGTGGCCTCGACCTCGGCTTCGTGCCGGGTGCCAAGGGCGTCAACGCCGCCGAAATGCTGACGGCGATGGATGTGCTCTTCCTGCTCGGCGCCGACGAACTCGCTTTCACCGCCAAGAAGGCCAAGCTCACCGTCTATATCGGCTCGCACGGCGATAACGGCGCTCATCATGCCGACGTCATCCTGCCGGCCGCAGCCTATACCGAAAAGTCCGGCACCTGGGTCAACACCGAAGGCCGCGTCCAGATGGGCAACCGCGCAGGCTTTGCGCCGGGTGACGCCCGCGAGGACTGGGCGATCATCCGCGCCCTTTCCGACGTGCTCGGCAAGAAGCTTCCCTTCGATTCGCTCAGCCAGTTGCGCGTCCAGCTCTATGCCGCTTTCCCGCATTTCGCCGCCATCGACGAGATCGCCGAAACCGATAGCGCCCAAATTGCCGCAGTTGCGAAAAAAGCCGGCAAGATGAACAAGTCAGGGTTTGCGTCGCCGGTGAAAGACTTCTATTTGACGAACCCGATAGCGCGGGCCTCGGCAGTGATGGCGGAGTGCTCGGCATTGGCCCGCAACAACTTCAAAGTCGCGGCAGAGTAAGGGCAGGGGACTATGGATTCTTTCTTTTCGACCTATGTCTTGCCGGCGATCATCATGATCGGTCAGTCGCTGCTGCTTCTGGTCTGCCTGCTCGTCTTCATCGCCTATGTGCTGCTCGCCGACCGCAAGATCTGGGCGGCCGTGCAGCTGCGCCGCGGTCCGAACGTCGTCGGCCCCTTCGGCCTGTTCCAGTCTTTCGCCGACCTTCTGAAGTTCGTCTTCAAGGAGCCGGTCATTCCGGCCGGCGCCAACAAGGCTGTGTTCCTGCTTGCCCCGCTGGTGACGGTTCTTCTGGCGCTTGCCACCTGGGCGGTGGTGCCGCTCGCCGACGGCTGGGTGATTGCCAACATCAATGTCGGCATTCTCTACATCTTCGCGATCTCCTCGCTCGAAGTTTACGGCATCATCATGGGCGGTTGGGCTTCGAACTCGAAGTATCCCTTCCTCGGCGCGCTGCGCTCGGCCGCACAGATGGTCTCTTATGAAGTCTCGATCGGCTTCGTCATCGTCACTGTGCTGCTTTGTGTCGGCTCGCTGAACCTGACCGATATCGTCAATGCGCAGCATACCGGCCTGGGAACCATGCTCGGCCTGCCGGCGTCGTTCCTCGACTGGCACTGGCTGTCGCTCTTCCCGATGTTCATCATCTTCTTCATTTCGGCGCTGGCCGAAACGAACCGCCCGCCCTTCGACCTTCCGGAAGCCGAATCGGAACTGGTTGCCGGCTTCATGGTCGAATACGGCTCCTCGCCATACATGATGTTCATGCTCGGCGAATATGCGGCCGTCTGCCTGATGTGCTCGCTGACGACGATCCTGTTCCTGGGCGGCTGGCTGCCTCCGGTCGACATCTGGATCCTCAACTGGGTCCCGGGCATCATCTGGTTCATGCTGAAGGCCTGCTTCGTGTTCTTCATGTTCGCGATGGTCAAGGCTTTCGTCCCGCGCTACCGCTACGACCAACTCATGCGCCTCGGCTGGAAGGTCTTCCTGCCGCTGTCGCTCGCCATGGTCATCATCGTTGCATTCGTGCTGAAGCTGATGGGATGGGCTTGATGACGCCCTCTCTCGTTTCCGGCAAAATTGGAGGTTGAAGATGGCAAGCTTGTCCGGCTCCATCAGCTCGCTGTTTCTCAAGGAATTCGTCGGCGCGTTCTTTCTGTCGATGCGCTATTTCTTCCGCCAGAAGGCGACGATCAACTATCCCTTCGAAAAGGGTCCGGTTTCCCCGCGTTTCCGCGGTGAGCATGCGCTGCGCCGTTATCCGAACGGCGAGGAACGCTGCATCGCCTGCAAACTCTGCGAGGCGATCTGTCCTGCCCAGGCCATCACCATCGAGGCCGGTCCGCGCCGCAACGACGGCACCCGCCGCACGGTGCGCTACGACATCGACATGGTGAAATGCATCTATTGCGGCTTCTGCCAGGAAGCCTGCCCGGTCGACGCGATCGTCGAAGGCCCGAATTTCGAATTTGCGACGGAAACCCGCGAAGAGCTCTATTTCGACAAGGCGCGCCTTCTCGATAACGGCGACCGGTGGGAACGCGAAATCGCCCGCAACATCGCGATCGATTCGCCGTACCGCTGATTGGGTTTTGAAATGCCGCGATCGAGCCTAGCTGCTCCGGTCACGGTCAATATGCACAGGAGCTTTGCCGGTCAGCCGCGCAAATCTCTATCGGGCAGATAAACTCCCGGCTGCCCGGGGGAAGATGAAAAAGGCACCAACATGGGTCTGCAGGCTCTATTTTTCTATCTTTTCGCCTTTGTCGCGGTGGCGTCGGCGTTCATGGTCATCTGGGCGAAGAACCCGGTTCACTCGGTTCTGTTCCTGATCCTGGTGTTCTTCAACGCGGCCGGCCTCTTCCTGCTGCTGGGTGCCGAATTCCTGGCGATGATCCTGCTCGTCGTCTATGTCGGCGCCGTCGCCGTGCTCTTCCTCTTCGTGGTGATGATGCTCGATATCGACTTCACCGAGCTCAGGGCAGGGGTTCTCGAATATGCGCCGATCGGCGGGCTGATCGGGATCATTCTCGCAGCCGAACTGATCGTCGTCATCGGCGGCAGCGTCATCTCGCCTGAGATCGCCAAATCCGTCGCGATGCCGATCCCGGCGCTCAGCGAGCGCACCAACACCGCCGCTCTCGGCGACGTGCTCTACACCAACTACGTCTATTTCTTCGAGATCGCCGGTCTGGTGCTGCTGGTCGCGATGATCGGCGCCATCGTCCTGACGCTGAGGCACCGCACCAACATCAAGCGCCAGAATATCCCGAGGCAGGTTGCCCGCACGCCCGCCACCGCCGTCGAGGTGGTGTCGGTCAAGCCCGGGCAGGGCGTCTAAGGCAGGTCAAGGAACAAAGAACATGGTCATCGGACTTTCCCACTACCTGACGGTCAGCGCCATCCTCTTCACGCTCGGCGTCTTCGGCATCTTCCTGAACCGGAAGAACGTCATCGTCATCCTGATGTCGGTCGAACTGATTCTGCTTTCCGTCAACATCAACATGGTCGCCTTCTCCTCCTTCCTGAACGACATCGTCGGCCAGGTCTTCGCGCTGTTCATCCTGACGGTGGCGGCTGCCGAAGCGGCGATCGGTCTTGCAATTCTCGTTGTCTTCTACCGCAACCGCGGCTCGATCGCGGTCGAAGACGTCAATATGATGAAGGGCTGAGTGGCTCATGTTCCTCTATAAGGCTATCGTCTTTCTTCCCTTGATCGGTGCGATCGTCGCCGGCCTGTTCGGCCGCGCCATCGGCGCCAAGGCTTCGGAATATGTCACCAGCGGCCTGATGATCGTCGCCGCCATCCTCTCCTGGTACGTCTTCTTCACCGTCGGCATGGGCCACGGCGAAGGCGGCCCGATCAAGGTCGAGGTGCTGCGCTGGATCCAATCGGGCGGCATCGACGTCTCCTGGTCGCTGCGCGTGGATACGCTGACCTCCGTCATGCTGATCGTCGTCAACACGGTCTCGACGCTGGTTCACGTCTATTCGATCGGCTACATGCATACCGATCCGCATCGCCCGCGCTTCTTCGCCTATCTCTCGCTCTTCACCTTCGCCATGCTGATGCTGGTGACGGCCGACAACCTGGCGCAGATGTTCTTCGGCTGGGAAGGCGTCGGTCTCGCCTCCTATCTGCTGATCGGCTTCTGGTTCAAGAAGCCCTCGGCAACGGCTGCGGCGATGAAAGCCTTCATCGTCAACCGCGTCGGCGACTTCGGCTTCGTGCTCGGCATTGCCGGCGTCTTCGTGTTGTTCGGCTCGATCAATTTCGACACGATCTTCGCCAATGCCTCGAATTTCGCCCCGCATGAAGGCGGCGGCGAGGCGAGCGAAGTGATCCTCAACCTCTTCGGCATGCAGCTCGACAAGGCGCATGCGCTGACCGGCATCTGCCTGCTGCTGTTCATGGGCGCTATGGGCAAGTCGGCGCAGTTCCTGCTGCACACCTGGCTGCCGGATGCCATGGAAGGTCCGACCCCGGTTTCGGCCCTCATCCATGCCGCCACCATGGTCACCGCCGGCGTCTTCCTCGTCGCCCGCATGTCGCCGCTCTTCGAACTGTCGCACGATGCGCTGACCGTCGTCACCGTGATCGGTGCGATCACCGCCTTCTTCGCGGCAACCGTCGGCCTGGTGCAGAACGACATCAAGCGCGTCATCGCCTATTCCACCTGCTCGCAGCTCGGCTACATGTTCGTGGCGCTCGGGGTAGGGGCCTATGGCGCGGCGATCTTCCATCTGTTCACGCATGCCTTCTTCAAGGCGCTGCTCTTCCTCTGCGCCGGCTCGGTCATCCATGCCGTCGATGGCGAGCAGGACATGCGCTACATGGGCGGTCTCAGGCCGCACATCAAGTGGACGTTCCGGATGATGATCATCGGCACGCTGGCGATCACCGGCGTCGGCATCCCCTTCACGCCGATCGGCTTTGCCGGCTTCTTCTCCAAGGACGTGATCATCGAGGCGACCTATGCATCGCATTCGCCGGTCTCGGGCTTTGCCTTCACGCTGCTGGTCATCGCTGCTCTGTTTACGAGCTTCTATTCCTGGCGCCTGATCTTCATGACCTTCTACGGCAAGCCGCGCGCTTCGCACGAGGTGATGCATCACGTGCACGAATCGCCGCAGGTCATGCTGGTGCCGCTTTATCTCCTGGCGGTCGGCGCGGTGCTCGCAGGCTACTTCTTCGAAGGCCGGTTCTACGGCGAGGAATATGCCGAGTTCTGGAAGGGGGCGCTCTTTACCGGCGCCGAGAACGAACTCGTCGAAGAGTTCCACCACGTGCCGGCGCTGGTGGGCCTGAGCCCCTTCATCGCCATGCTGCTCGGCTTCGTCACCGCCTGGTACATGTATATTCGCTCGCCGCAGACGCCACGCGTCCTCGCCAGGCAGCACCGTGTCCTCTACCAGTTCCTGCTGAACAAGTGGTATTTCGACGAGCTTTACGACTTCCTCTTCGTCCGCACCGCTAAGGCGCTCGGCCGCTTCCTGTGGAAGAAGGGTGATGTCGGCGTCATCGACACCTACGGCCCGAACGGTGTCGCCGCCCGCGTCGTCGCCGTTACCGACCGTGTTGTCCGCCTGCAGACCGGTTACCTCTATCACTACGCCTTCGCCATGCTGATCGGCATTGCGGCGCTCGTTACCTGGATGATGCTCGGGAGTTCCTTCTGATGACCGATTGGCCTATTCTTACAACGGTCACCTTCCTGCCGCTCGTCGGCGTGGTGCTCCTGCTCTTGATGAACGGCGAGAGCGAAACCGGCCGGAAGAACGTGCTGTGGATCTCGCTGATCACCACCGTCTTCACCTTCGTCGTCTCGCTTCTCATCTGGATCGGCTTCGACAACGCCAATTCGGGCTTCCAGATGCTGGAAAAGCATGACTGGCTCGGCACCGGCATCGGCTACCACCTGGGCGTCGACGGCATCTCGATGCTGTTCGTCATCCTGTCGACCTTCCTCATGCCCTTCTGCGTGCTGGCGAGCTGGCTCTCGATCGAGAAGCGCCTGAAGGAATACATGATCGCTTTCCTCATCCTGGAAACGATGATGGTCGGCGTCTTCGTCTCGCTCGATATCGTGCTGTTCTACGTCTTCTTCGAGGCGGGCCTCATTCCGATGTTCTTGATCATCGGCGTCTGGGGCGGCAAGGACCGTGTCTATGCGAGCTACAAGTTCTTCCTCTATACGCTGCTCGGCTCGGTGCTGATGCTGCTCGCCATCATGGCGATGTACTGGCAGGCCGGCACGACCGATATTACCGCGCTGCTCGCCTACAAGTTCCCGCCGGCGCTGCAGACCTGGTTATGGCTAGCCTTCTTCGCCTCCTTTGCGGTGAAGATGCCGATGTGGCCGGTTCATACCTGGCTTCCGGATGCCCACGTTCAGGCGCCGACGGCAGGCTCGGTAATCCTGGCCGGCGTGCTCCTGAAGCTCGGCGGCTACGGCCTGATCCGCTTCTCGCTTGGCATGTTCCCGGTCGCATCAGACTATTTCGCGCCGTTCGTCTTCGCTCTGTCGGTCATTGCGATCATCTATACCTCGCTGGTGGCGATGATGCAGGACGATATCAAAAAGCTGATCGCCTATTCCTCGGTGGCGCACATGGGCTACGTCACCATGGGCATCTTCGCCGCCAACATGCAGGGTGTTCAGGGCTCGATCTTCCAGATGCTGTCGCACGGCATCGTCTCCGGCGCGCTCTTCCTCTGCGTCGGCGTCGTCTACGATCGCACCCACACCCGCGAGATCAACGCCTATGGCGGCCTCGTCAACAACATGCCGAAATATGCGGTGGCGATGATGGTCTTCACCATGGCCAATGTCGGGCTTCCCGGCACCTCCGGTTTCATCGGCGAATTCCTGACGCTGATGGGCGTCTTCCGGGTCAACACGTGGGTCGCGCTCTTTGCCGCCACCGGCGTCATCCTTTCGGCCGCCTATGCGCTCTGGCTTTACCGCCGGGTGATCTTCGGCGCGCTGGAGAAGGAAAAGCTGAAGGCGCTGCTCGATCTTTCTCCCCGCGAGCAGCTGATCCTCTACCCGCTGGTCGCATTGACCATCCTCTTCGGCGTTTACCCGGCTCCCGTCTTCGATGCGACGGCCGCCTCGGTGGATCTGCTGGTCAACAACTACACGGCCGCCGTGCACGCAGCGCAGAATGTTGCGCTGTCTATGAATTGATGACGGGACTTATCGGACATGACCGCTGAAACAATTCTCCTCAGTCTGCATCTTTCCGCGCCGGAGCTGATCCTCGCGGTCGGCGCCCTGGTCCTGTTGATGGTCGGCGTCTTCTCGGGCGAGCGGTCGGGCCTCGTCGTCACCGGCCTTGCCATCGTCCTGCTGCTCGCCGCCGGCCTGTGGCTGCTCTTCGTGCCGGCAGAAGGCCTTGCCTATGGCGGCGTCTACATGGCCGACGGCTTCTCGCGCTTCATGAAGCTGGTGGCGCTCATCGGATCGCTGGTCGCCCTGTTCATGACGATCGGCCACGCCCGCGAAAATCAGCTCGACAAGTTCGAGTTCCCGGTTCTCCTGGTGCTTGCGACCCTCGGCATCCTGCTGATGATCTCGGCCAACGACCTGATCTCGCTCTATCTGGCGCTGGAACTGCAGTCGCTGGCGCTCTATGTCGTCGCCGCGATCAACCGCGACAGCCTGAAGTCGACCGAAGCCGGCCTGAAATATTTCGTCCTCGGCGCGCTTTCTTCAGGCATGCTGCTCTACGGCATGTCGCTGGTCTATGGCTTCACTGGCCACACCCATTTTTCCGAGATCGCCCAGGCGCTTTCGGTCGAGGGCGCGCGTTCGCTCGGCCTGATCTTCGGCCTGGTCTTCATCCTCGCCGGCATCGCTTTCAAGATCTCCGCCGTTCCCTTCCATATGTGGACGCCGGATGTTTATGAAGGTGCGCCGACGCCGGTTACCGCCTTCCTGGCCGCAGCCCCCAAGGTTGCCGCCATGGCGATGATGACCCGCATCGTCATCACCGCCTTCCAGCCGGTTCTGGCCGACTGGCAGCAGGTCGTCGTCTTCATCTCGATCGCTTCGATGCTGCTCGGCTCCTTTGCCGCGATCGGCCAGAAGAACATCAAGCGGCTGATGGCCTATTCCTCGATCGGCCACATGGGCTACGCGCTGGTCGGCCTTGCCGCCGGCAACCAGACCGGTGTCTCGGGCGTCATGCTCTACATGGTCATCTATATGGTCATGACCCTCGGCACCTTTGCGATCATCATGTCGATGCGCCGCAAGGATGGCACGGTCGTCGAGGAGGTCAACGATCTCGCCGGCCTTTCCACCACCAACCCGTTCATGGCCGTGGTGCTGACGGCGCTGATGTTCTCGCTCGCCGGCATTCCGCCGCTCGCCGGCTTCTTCGCCAAGTATTTCGTCTTCGTCGCCGCCATCGAAGCCAAGCTGTATGCGCTCGCCATCATCGGCGTGCTCGCCTCGGTCGTCGGCGCCTACTATTATCTGCGCGTCATCAAGCTGATGTGGTTCGATGAGGCGACCGGCGAATTCGCCCGCGTCTCCGGTTCGTTGCGTCTGGTCTTCGGTCTCTCCGGTCTTTTCGTCACCGCCTATGTCCTCATCGGCGGCCCGATCGGCGGTGCGGCAGAGCTTGCCGCCGCGACGCTCTTTTGATGGCTTCCGACGGACGGCGCCGGATATCGCTCGGCGATTTCCGGCATGAGGCTCTGTCGGAAACATCGTCTACCAACAGCGAATGCCTCGCCCGGGCACGGGCGGGCGATGGCGGCAACCTCTGGGTGACGGCCGAACGGCAGACCGGCGGCCGCGGCCGCCGCGGCCGGCTCTGGGTTTCCGAACGCGGCAATCTCTATGCCTCTCTTCTGCTGATCGACCCGGCGCCGATGGAGCGCCTGAGCTCTCTGCCGCTGGCAGTTGCCGTTGCCGTGCACCAGGCGATCCGCCAGGTGCTGCCGCCGGGCTCCGAGCCGCTCGAGGTCAAATGGCCGAACGATATTCTCATCGGCCGAAAGAAGACCTGCGGCATCCTCGTCGAAGGCGAGCGGCTGCCCGATGGCCGCTACGCGCTGATCGTCGGCATTGGTATCAATGTCTCGGTGATGCCGGATAATCCGCTCTACCCCGTCACCTGCCTGCGTCAGCATGCAAGCGCGGCGTCGCCGGAGGAACTCTTCGCCCATCTCTTCGCCGCGATGGCTGAGGTGCTTGATCAATGGAACCAGGGCCGCGGCATCGCCGAGATCACCGCCCGCTGGCGCGCGATCGCCTGCGGCATCGGCGAAAAGATCACGGTGAATTTGCCGGACCGATCGATTTCCGGACAATTCGCCGGAATTGATGATAATGGCTTGTTGATGCTCGATACCGGCACTGGCAGGATAATGCCCATTGCTGCCGGTGATGTGTTTTTTGGATAGCGGAAAAAACGAAAATTATGGCGAAACAGGACGAGTTGGTATTCCTGCCTCTGGGCGGCGTTGGCGAGATCGGCATGAATCTCGCTCTTTACGGCTACGGCCCGCCCGAGCATCGCCAGTGGATCATGGTCGATTGCGGTGTCACCTTTCCCGGCCCCGACCTGCCGGGCGTCGATCTCGTGCTGCCCGATATCCGCTTCCTCGCCAGTGAGCGCAAGAACCTCAAAGCGATCATTATCACTCATGCGCATGAAGATCACTATGGCGCGCTCGCCGATCTCTGGCCGGGCTTGAACGTGCCGGTCTATGCCTCGGGCTTTACCGCAGGCCTGCTCGAAGCCAAGCGCAACTTCGAGAAGGCGAGGATCGGCGAAGTGCCGGTGACGCCGTTCAAGGCAGGCGATACGATCAATGTCGGCCCCTTCAGCATCGAAGGCGTGGCCGTCAACCATTCGATCCCCGAGCCGATGTCGCTGATGATCCGCACGCCAGCCGGCAACGTCATCCATACCGGCGACTGGAAGATCGACCACGAGCCCTCGCTCGGCCCACTGACCGATGAGACGCGGTTCCGCCAGCTCGGCGACGAGGGCGTTCTGGCGCTGATGTGCGATTCCACCAACGCGCTACGCGACGGCGTCTCGCCCTCCGAAAAGGATGTGTCGGAAAGCCTGCGCAAGATCATCGAGAATGCCGAAGGCCGGGTGGCGATCACCACCTTCTCGTCGAATGTCGGGCGCATCCGCACCGTTGCCGAAGCGGCCGAGGCGGCCGGCCGCGAAGTGCTGCTGCTCGGCAGCTCGCTGAAGCGGGTCGTCGACGTCGCCCAGGATATCGGCCTGATGGAGGGCGTGAAGCCTTTCATCTCCGAGGAGGAATACGGCTACATCCCGCGCGACAAGGTCGTCGTCATCCTGACCGGCAGCCAGGGCGAGGCGCGGGCAGCGCTTGCCAAGCTCTCCCGCGACGAGATGCGCAATGTGGCCTTTGCGGCAGGTGATATCGTCGTCTTTTCCTCCCGCGCCATTCCCGGCAACGAGAAGGCGATCCAGGACATCAAGAACGGCCTTGTCGAGCAGGGCGTGCACATCATCACCGATAGCGAGGCGCTGGTTCACGTCTCCGGCCATCCCCGCCGCAACGAGCTGCAGCGGATGTACGAGTGGACGCGGCCGAAGATCGTCGTGCCGGTGCATGGCGAGGCGACGCATCTGACGGCGCACAAGGAACTTGCCGAGCAATCCGGCATCGCGATCGTGCCGCGTGTGCGCAACGGCGATATCCTGCGGCTGGCGCCCGGTCCCGTCGAGGTGATCGGCGAGGCGCCGCATGGCCGCATCTACAAGGACGGTACGCTGATCGGCGATTTCGACGAGATGGGGATCGGCGAGCGCAAGAAGCTCTCCTATGTCGGTCATGTCGCGGTCAGCGTTGTGCTCGACGCTCGCTATGACATCATCGGCGATCCCGATCTCGTTTCGATCGGCCTGCCTGTTTATGACGACGAGGGCGAGGAGATGGAAGATACGCTCTTCGAAGCGGCGATCAGCGCCATCGAAAGCATTCCGCGCGCCCGCCGCAAGGATATCGACATGGTGCAGGAGGCAGTGCGCCGGGCGATCCGCGCCGCTGCCAACCATGCCTGGGGCAAGAAGCCCGTCGTCACCGCCTTCGTCACCAAGGTCTGACCATGCTCGGCCGGGTAAACCACATCGCCATCGCCGTTGCCGATCTGGCAGCGGCGACGGCCGCCTATCGCGACACGCTGGGCGCTGCGGTATCGCAGCCGCAGGCTCTGCCGGAACACGGAGTCACCGTCGTCTTCGTCGAATTGCCGAACACCAAGGTCGAATTGCTGCAGCCGCTTGGCGAAGCCTCGCCGATCGCAGCCTTCCTCGAAAAGAACCCGTCCGGCGGCATGCACCACATCTGCTACGAGGTGGACGATATCATTCTCGCCCGTGACCGGCTGGTTGCGGCCGGGGCGAGGGTGCTCGGCGATGGCCGGCCGAAGACCGGCGCGCATGGCAAGCCGGTGCTTTTTCTGCACCCCAAGGATTTTTTCGGCACGCTGATCGAACTCGAACAGGCGTGACCCCCTGCGGCAGAATGCCCCCGAGGCGCTCAAGCGCATCATCCGCTTTGAGTTGGCTGCCATTCCGCCGTATAAGGGCGCCTAGCTCAAAGTGACAGAACGTCTGTTGCGTCCGTCGGCGCGACACTATCGGGAACCCCAATGCTCCAGATTTTTCTACAGGGATTTGCCGTCTACTTCATCGTCTGGTGGATGACGCTTTTCGCTGTCCTGCCGATCGGCCTGCGCACCCAGGCTGAGGACAATGACGTCGTGCTGGGCACTGTTCCGAGCGCGCCGAGCCGCTTTCGCGCCGTCTTCACCTTTTCGCTGACGACGCTGATTTCGGCTCTGATCTACGGCACCTGGTATGTCTGCGACACGTATTTCGGCTGGGGCTTCGATGCTCTTCCACAACTCGGGCCGAGCTTCTACTAAGGGTCCGCTTTTGCCCAAACTTTGGGCATATGTATATTATTAAAAAGCGAACTTCGTCATACCAGCGTCATGCCATTGCGGCAAAGAGCTGGCGTAAGGGAATGAGGATCATTCCCTTACGGAAGTTGGCCGGATTTCCAGGATAGGGTGAAGTCTAAAAGCCAAAAAAAAACAAGGCCAGAAGCCTTGTTTTAAGTATCGCGTGATCCGTAACCGTTGCCGGGGCAGCGACGAGCGCGCCTAAGATCTGATCCTCCCAAGACTTGACCGCGAATTTGGCAAGAATTTATCTCTCTTGCCTGTTTTGTGAGCTAAAGCTAGCTCAAACATTGGGCTTTGTCATCAGCTTTTTTTGCATTTTTGCTACACTCTAGTAAAATTTTTCTGTTGACAGGACTTTCGTTCAAGTCCTTATAAACACGCGCTTTTTGACGCCCTTTCATTTTGTGGCTGCGTACATGCGCTTCGGGGAGGTTGCCGGCATCAGTTGCGGGTTTCCTTCCTGCCGCGAAGCGGCTATGAACCTCCCGACGTTAACCATTGTCTTTCGATTCCGCCCGCTGCGGGATCTCAACTGCTTCGGAATCCGCCATGCGTCTGTCCCGTTATTTCATGCCCATCCTCAAGGAAAACCCCAAGGAGGCGGAAATCGTCTCCCATCGGCTGATGCTGCGCGCCGGCATGATCCGCCAGCAGTCGCAGGGCATCTATTCCTGGCTGCCGCTCGGCAAACGCGTGCTCGACAAGGTCAACGCCATTATCCGCGACGAGCAGAACCGGGCCGGCGCCATCGAGCTGTCGATGCCGACCCTGCAGTCGGCCGAACTCTGGCAGGAAAGCGGCCGCTACGACGCCTATGGCAAGGAGATGCTGCGCATCAAGGACCGGCAGGATCGGCCGATGCTCTATGGCCCCACCAACGAGGAGATGGTGACGGATATTTTCCGCTCCTCCGTCAAGTCCTACAAGGACCTGCCGCTCAATCTCTATCACATCCAGCTGAAGTTCCGTGACGAGATCCGTCCGCGCTTCGGCACCATGCGCTCGCGCGAATTCATGATGAAGGATGCCTATTCCTTCGATCTGACGCGCGAAGGGGCGGAGCATTCCTACAACAAGATGTTCGCCGCCTACCTCAGAACCTTCGACCGGCTCGGCCTGCGCGCCATCCCGATGCGTGCCGACACCGGCCCGATCGGTGGCAATCTCAGCCATGAATTCATCATCCTCGCCGACACCGGCGAATCCGAAGTGTTCTGCCACAAGGATTTCGTCGGCTTCGATATTCCCGACGACCGCACCGATTTCGACAGCGTTGAGGGCCTGAAGGCGATCTTCGACAAGTGGACCTCGCTCTATGCAGCGACCTCGGAAATGCACGACGAGGCGGCCTTCAACGCCGTTCCCGAAGGCGACCGCCTGTCGGCGCGCGGCATCGAAGTCGGCCATATCTTCTATTTCGGCACGAAATATTCCGAGGCGATGGGCGCGAAAGTGCAGGGGCCCGACGGCAAGGAACACTTCGTTCACATGGGTTCCTACGGTATCGGCCCGACCCGCCTTGTTCCCGCCATCATCGAAGCATCGCATGACGAAAACGGAATCATCTGGCCGGCCTCGGTTGCGCCGTTCGATATCGTGGTGATCAACATGAAGGCGGGCGATCAGGCCTGCGACGATACCTGCGAGCTGATCTATGCCGCGCTCACCAAGGCCGGCAAGGATGTGCTCTACGACGATACCGACGACCGGGCCGGCACGAAATTCGCGACTGCCGACCTGATTGGGGTGCCTTTCCAGATCATCGCCGGCCCGCGCGCGGTCGCAAACGGCGAAGTCGAGGTAAAGGACCGCAAGACCGGCGCCCGCGAAACGATGACCATCGAAGCGGCGATCAACAGGTTCGTGGCTTAAGGAAACGGAGGCGAAATGGCAGAGGCAGCAGTGGACCGGAGTTCAAAATCCGGCTTGGGTCCGGCTGGCAAGCCATTTTCCACCTTCGAACGCCTCGTGGCCTGGCGCTATCTGCGCGCCCGGCGCAAGGAAGCCTTCATCTCGGTGATTGCCGGCTTCTCCTTCGTCGGCATCATGCTCGGCGTTGCAACGCTGATCATCGTCATGGCCGTAATGAACGGCTTTCGCACCGAGCTCGTCTCGCGCATCCTCGGCATTAACGGCCATATGATCGTCCAGCCGTCGGATGGCCCCTTCACCGATTACGCCGACCTCTCCAGCAGGCTCGCTGCCGTGCCCGGCGTCAAGATGGCGCTGCCTTTGGTGGAAGGCCAGGTGCTCGCCTCCGCCCAGGCCGGCGGCAGCACCGGCGCGCTGGTGCGCGGTGCCCGCGCCGAGGACTTGACCAAGCTCAAAACAATCTCAGGGAACATCAAATCCGGCGACATGGTCGGTTTTGCCTCCGGGCAGGGCGTGCTGATCGGCACCGGCATGGCCAACCAGCTCGGCCTGAGCGTCGGCGACCTTATCACGCTGACGTCGCCGGATGGTGACATCACGCCGATGGGCGTCAGCCCGCGCGTCAAGTCCTACAAGATCTCCGGCCTCTTCGAGATCGGCATGTCGGAATATGATTCCTCGATCATCTTCATGCCGCTCGAGGAAGCGCAGCTTTATTTCAATGCCGAGGGTTTGGTGCAGTCGATCGAGCTTTTCGTCGATCACCCCGACGATATCGACGCTTTGAGGCCGAAGGTGGAAGAGGCGGCTGGCCGCCAGATCAACCTCACCGACTGGCGCCAGCGCAATCAGACCTTCTTCTCGGCGTTGCAGGTCGAGCGCAACGTCATGTTCATGATCCTGACGCTGATCGTGCTGGTGGCGGCGCTGAACATCATCTCCGGCCTGATCATGCTCGTGAAGGACAAGAGCAGCGATATCGCCATTCTGCGCACCATGGGCGCCAGCGCCGGCGCGATCATGCGCATCTTCTTCATGACCGGGGCGGCGATCGGGATCGTTGGCACTGTTGCCGGCGTGCTGCTCGGCGTCCTCGTCTGCGTCAACATCGAATCCATCCGCCAGTTCTTCTCCTGGATTTCAGGCACGGTGATCTTCAATCCGCAGGTCTATTTCCTCAGCCAGCTGCCGGCCGAGATGCAGCTCAGCGAAACCATCTCGATCGTCGTCATGGCGCTGACGCTCTCTTTCATCGCGACGATCTTCCCCGCCTGGCGCGCCTCCAGGCTCGATCCGGTGCAGGCCCTGCGCTACGAATAAGGAATGCCGCCTTCATGAAACGCAACGTCGTTCTCAAGCTTACCGGCGTCGAGCGCCATTACGGGCAGGGCGATACGCTGCTCCCGATCCTGAAGGGCGCGGATTTTTCGATGTCGAAGGGCGAGATCGTCGCTCTTGTCGCTCCCTCCGGCACCGGCAAATCGACCCTGCTGCATATCGCCGGCCTGCTGGAGCATCCGGACGGCGGCGAGGTCAACATCAACGGCCATGCCTGTGATGGCCTGAGCGATGAGAAGCGCACCGCGATCCGCCGCAGTGAAATCGGCTTCGTCTACCAGTTTCACCACCTGCTGCCGGAATTCTCCGCGCTCGAAAACATCATGATGCCGCAACTGATCGCCGGGCTGTCCTGGAAGGAAGCCGGCGAGCGGGCCGGCCAGCTTCTCGATTATATGCGCATCGGCCACCGCGGCGCCCATCGGCCCGGCGAGCTTTCCGGCGGCGAGCAGCAGCGCGTGGCGATCGCCCGCGCCGTCGCCAATGCACCGACCCTGCTTCTTGCCGATGAGCCGACCGGCAATCTCGACCCGGAAACGGCAAGTTACGTCTTCGACGCGCTGGAGGCGCTGGTGCGCCAGTCCGGCCTCGCGGCCCTCATCGCCACCCACAATCACGAGCTCGCCCGCCGCATGGATCGGCGTGTGACGATCTCGGATGGCAAGGTCGTCGACTTCTGACACTGAAATTAGGGGACGACCAATCCGCCGCGATATTCGAGCATATAGGCTTTCCTGAAGTCGACCATGATGCATTCATTGCCGCTGAACCGCTCGCAGTTCCCTTCGCTGCGATCGAGATAGCGGCCGAGCGGATGGTCGAATTCCATGCCGCCGAGAAAGCGTCCCTGCCGATACATGGCTGAAAGTGCCGCCTTGATCACCGCACCGGCGGCAGCGCCGTCGATGAGCTCAAGCGCAACGATCCAACCGAAATAATTCATCACCCAGACGGGTTCGCCGGCAAACCAGACAACCTCCTGTCCGGCGAAATCGGTGCCGCCGAAATAACTGTCGAGATAGCGCCAGTCGCCGCGCTCATAGCCGATATCGTGAGCGCCCGGCCGGCAGGGCGCGCGCGCCACGCCGCCGCCGACATAGGTCGCAGCCTTGGCCTCCACGACGAATTCATTGAGCATCGCAATGTCGAACATGCCGTTCTCCTCTCGACCGGATGCTGGCAAAGATGCTGTGGCATGTAAAGAACAAAAACAGAACGGAAGCCAAAAACAGGCGGTCGCCGTGAGAGGCGGTCGGGCGCTCGGGCAGCGTGTCCGATCCGTCACGGATCGGGAAGGGGAGGAGCCGCCCAATCGGATCGCTCGCTGCCGCCTGCCGATTCGCAATGCGCGTTTCGGGTTTTTCAAACGCAAGAAAGAAGGAAAAGATTCCTGTTGACAATGGAACATACATCGAACAAATTAAAAACATAACGAGTAAAGGAGAGCCAAATGACTGACATGATCCGTGATATCGCAGCATTCACCTCCATCGCAATGTTCGTTGCCAGCTTCTCGCTCATCGTCATGGCGATCTAAAGTTTTCAGGGGACCGCATGGCAATCATGCGGTCCGGACGCGGGACTTCTTCTGGACATCATCGCCCTCTATGCCGACAATGCGTCCGATTCATTCGGGTGATTGGGAAGGCATGACATGGCGGATACGGCAAAGGGTTCTACGGGTGAGGCGATCGGCGGCACGCCGAGCTTCATCCATCTGAGGGTCCACTCCGCCTATTCGCTTCTCGAAGGCGCCTTGCCGCTGAAGAAGATCCTTTACAAGGCGACCGGCGACAGCCAGCCGGCGATCGCCATCACCGATACCAACAATCTGTTCATCGCGCTGGAATTCTCCCAGAAGGCGATGGACGAAGGCCTGCAGCCGATCATCGGCTGCCAGGTCTCGATAGACATGGAAGACGGTCTGGAAACGGAAAAGCGCGGCGGCCAGCAGGCGCTGGTCAAGCTGCCGTCGATCGTTCTTCTCGCCGCCACGGATGCCGGTTACGAACGGCTCGTCGATCTCGTCAGCCGCGCCTATCTCGGCGGCGACAGCAACCAGGCTATCCATATCCGCGCGTCCTGGCTGGAGGAGGCCGGCACGGAAGGGCTGATCGCCCTGACCGGCGCCCTGACCGGGCCGGTCGACGCGGCGATCCGGGAGGGCCATCCCGCGCAAGGGGAGGCCCGGCTGCTGGCGCTGAAACGCCTCTTCGGCGACCGGCTCTATGTCGAATTGCAGCGGCACGGCACCTACGACAAACGTCACGAGCAGAAGATCATCGCGCTCGCCTATAGCAATGACCTGCCGCTGGTCGCCACCAACGAGGCCTTCTTTCCGACACGCGACGATTACGACGCCCATGATGCGCTGATGGCGGTCGCCCATAATGCCATCGTCTCCGACGACAGCCGCTTTCGCCTGACGCCGGACCATTATCTGAAGAGCCGGGCCGAGATGGCCAAACTCTTCGCCGATCTGCCGGAAGCGCTGGAGAACACGATCGAGATCGCCAGGCGCTGTTCCTTCGTGCTGAAGACGCGAAAGCCGATCCTGCCGCGCTTCACCGGTGCGACCGACGATGCCGAGGAGGCCGAACGCGCCGAGGCGAGCGAGTTGCGGCGCCAGGCGGTGGAAGGGCTGGACATGCGGCTTGCCACGCTCGGCATGTCGCCGGGTTACGACGAGAAGGAATATCGAGAGCGGCTGGATTTCGAACTCAGCGTCATCGAGCGCATGCGTTTTCCCGGTTACTTCCTGATCGTTGCCGACTTCATCAAATGGGCCAAGCAGCACGACATTCCGGTCGGTCCCGGCCGCGGTTCCGGCGCTGGTTCCCTGGTCGCCTACGCTTTGACGATCACCGACGTCGATCCGCTGCGGTTTTCGCTGCTCTTCGAACGCTTCCTTAATCCGGAACGCGTCTCGATGCCGGACTTCGACATCGACTTCTGCCAGGACCGCCGCGAAGAGGTGATCCGCTACGTCCAGGCCAAGTATGGCCGCGAGCAGGTGGCGCAGATCATCACCTTCGGTTCGCTGCAGGCGCGCGCTGCCCTTCGCGACGTCGGCCGCGTGCTTGAGATGCCCTACGGCCAGGTCGACAAGATCTGCAAGCTGGTGCCGAACAATCCGGCCAATCCGACGCCGCTCTCCAAGGCGATCGAGGAGGAGCCGAAGCTGCAGGAAGAGGCGGCGAAGGAGCCGGTCGTCGCGCGCCTGCTCGACATTGCCCAGAAGATCGAGGGGCTTTACCGGCATGCCTCGACGCATGCCGCCGGCATCGTCATCGGCGACCGCCCGCTGTCCAAGCTGGTGCCGATGTACCGCGATCCGCGCTCCGACATGCCGGTCACCCAGTTCAACATGAAGTGGGTGGAGCAGGCCGGCCTCGTCAAATTCGACTTCCTCGGCCTGAAGACGCTGACGGTGCTGAAGGTCGCCGTCGATTTCGTTGCCAAGCGCGGCATCAATGTCGATCTCGCGGCCATTCCGCTGGACGACAAGATAACCTACGAAATGCTGTCGCGCGGTGAGACGGTCGGCGTGTTCCAGGTGGAAAGCGCCGGCATGCGCAAGGCGCTGATCGGCATGAAGCCGGACTGCATCGAGGACATCATCGCACTGGTGGCGCTTTACCGCCCGGGTCCGATGGAAAACATCCCGACCTACAATGCCCGCAAGCACGGGGACGAAGAGCTGGAATCGATCCATCCGATGATCGACCACCTGCTCAAGGAAACCCAAGGCGTCATCGTCTATCAGGAACAGGTGATGCAGATCGCCCAGGTCCTGTCCGGCTACTCGCTTGGAGAAGCCGATCTTCTGCGCCGCGCCATGGGCAAAAAGATCAAGGCCGAGATGGACCAGCAGCGCGAACGCTTCGTCGTCGGCGCCGTCAAGAACGGCGTATCGAAGCCGCAAGCCGACAATATCTTCGAGTTGCTGGCGAAGTTCGCCAATTACGGCTTCAACAAGTCGCATGCCGCCGCCTACGCCATCGTCTCCTACCAGACGGCCTATATGAAGGCGCATTATCCGGTCGAATTCCTCGCCGCCTCGATGACGCTCGACATGTCCAACACGGAAAAGGTCAATGATTTCCGCCAGGATGCCAAGCGCCTCGGCATCGAGGTGATCGCCCCCTCGGTGCAGACTTCCTTCCGCCATTTCCAGACCGGCGACAACCGCATCTATTATGCGTTGGCCGCCCTCAAGGGCGTCGGCGAATCCGCCGTCGACCATATCGTCGAGGTGCGTGGCGATAAGCCTTTTGCCGGCATCGAGGATTTTTGCCTGCGCATCGATCCGCGCCAAGTCAACCGCCGCGTGCTCGAAAGCCTGATCTTTGCCGGCGCCTTCGATTGTTTCGGCACCGACCGCGCCCAGTTGTCAGCCGGCCTCGACCGCATCCTCGGTTATGCCCAGCGCGCCCAGGAAAACAAGCTGAGCGGCCAGTCGGACATATTCGGCAGCACTCTGACCTCGGGGCCTGAAAAAATTTCCCTGCCGCCGTTTTCGCCCTGGCTTGCCTCCGAGCGGCTGCTCAAGGAATTTCAGGTGCTGGGCTTCTACCTCACCGCACATCCGCTCGATTCCTACAACAACCTCCTGCAGAAGATGCGGGTGCAGACCTTTGCCGAATTTTCCCAGGCGATCAAACAGGGCGCCTTCAATGCGCGCCTCGCCGGCACCGTCATTTCGAAGCAGGAGCGCAAGACCCGCACCGGCAACAAGATGGGCATCATCGTCTTTTCCGATTCCTCCGGCCAGTTCGAGGCGGTGCTGTTTTCAGAAATGCTCAACCAGTATCGCGACGTGCTGGAGTCGGGAAAATCCTTCGTGCTGACCGCGACGGGGGAGGAGCGGCCGGAGGGCATCGGCCTGCGCATCCAGACGATCCAGTCGCTGGAGGAAAAATCGCTGCAGATGCAGAAGGCGCTGCGCGTCTATGTCAGAGATTCCGGGCCGCTGAAGATGGTCGCCGGCCATCTCAACGCCAAGGGCGACGGCCTCGTTTCCTTCATCGTCATCAAGGAGGATGGCAAACGCGAGGTGGAAGTGGCGCTGGCGGAGAAATACCGCATCACCCCTGAGATCGCCGCCGCGCTTCGCGCCGCCCCCGGCGTCGTCGATGTCGAGCTTGTCTAGAAGTGATGCGCCTCACCTTAAGTGACGCATATCACCTTGGGTGATGGTTATCGCCACGGGCGATGGTTTATCCCGGGCGATGGTTTATCGCCCTAGCTAGGGATCATCAACCCCTTGTGATGGTGATGAAATCCGTGCCTTCGCCGGTCTCCCGGCCGAGGCCGGTATCGGAGATCGTCAGCGTCGAGCCGGGCGCGATCAGCGCCTCGATCCTGCGGCGGGTCTCGTCGGGGATCGTGATGCGGCTGAGCGACCGGGCGATCGGCCTGCCGCTGACGATTGAGCTTTCCTGATTGGTGACGCCGAGCCGTTTCATCGTCTCGCGGGAGAGATTGTTTTGGAGCGTGATGCCGAGCCAATCCGCCGTACCGGCATTTTCATCGAGTGCATGCAGCGCGAAGAAATGCGTGCCGAGCGCCAGTCCGGGATCGGCAATCGTCACCGGGGCTTCGAAGATCGGCTTGAACGCCTGGCGCACCATGATGACGCCGTTCGGCGGTTCACCCTTGCCGGTCGCCGCATAGACGGATTTGAGTAGCGTGTCGGAGACCAGGCTCCTGTCGCCGGCAAATTCCGCCGGCCGCAGCGTCTTGAAAGACTTGATCGCCTGCACGGTCGACGGCCCGAGCAAGCCGTCCGGATCGCCGGCGGAAAAGCCGAGCTGGTTGAGCAGTGTCTGGATGTCGATCACCGTCTCGCGCAGCGTGCGGCGGGTGATCAGCATGCTGATCGGCTCGGACGGCGGTTCGGCTTCGGGCGCGGCTACCAGCGGCGCTGCCGGCATCGGCATCGCAGCCGTGTCGTTCATCGCCACCTGCACCGGTGTCCCCGCGCTGTCGGGCATCGAGGGCCGCAGTTCGACATCCGAAAGCAGCAGCATCTGCGCCGGCCCCTGCGGATGGAAAAGAGTCGGATGGTCGATCGGCTGCGGCACCACTTCGCCGTCGCTGATGATGACGGGAATGCCGGGCTCGGTCATCCCGTAAAGCTTTTTTGCAAAAGTTCCGGGCATGCGCACGCAGCCATGCGAGGCCGGATAACGCGGCACGGAATTGGATTCATGCAGCGCAATGCCCGACCATGTCAGCCTTTGCATGAAGGGCATCGGCGCGTTCGAGTAGAGATTGGATTCGTGGTATTTCTGCTTTTCCAGCACCGAGAAGATGCCGCTCGGCGTCGTGTGCCCGTCCTTGCCGGTCGAGACCTTCGACGTCGCGACGACCTCGGTGCCGTCATAGACCGCAAGCGACTGCTTGTCCTTCGAGACGATGATCTGCAGCGTGCGCGCATCCGCCGCAAGAGCAGGGTGCACGAGTGCGGTGGCCGACAGCAAGCCGAGGCCGAAGACAAGACGCGAGAACATGATAGCCAACCATACGCAATACTAGCCGGCACATTATGGGACGAAGTTTAAGGAAGATTTTATAGGCCGCGCGGCGCGCACGGCTCACGCTTTAGTGATCGCGCTTGCCGCTGCCGAAGGTGTAGCCGGTTTCGACAGTGTTCTTGCCGAACTTGTCGCGCAGCTTGTCCATCGCCGCTTCGGCCGCCGCCCGCCGCCCCGACTGCCGGTCGATGAGGTCGGGCGGATCGGCGCGTGCGGCATCGCCGAGATCGCTGACGCCGATGCCGAGCAGCCGGAACTTCGTGCCGTCGGTCTCCTTTTCGAGAAGCTCGAGCCCGATGCGAAAGATCCGGTCGGTAAGCTGGGTCGGGTCTTCGAGCTTGCGGTTGCGCGTCCGTATCTTGAAGTCGGCGGTCTTCATCTTCAGGACCACGGTCTGGCCGGCGATGTCGTTTTTCTTCAGCCGCCAGGAGACCTTTTCCGAAAGATTGCGCAGGATGGGGACCAGATCGTCATAACGCCAGATGTCTTCGAAGAAGGTGGTCTCTGATGAAACGCTCTTGGCCGCATCGTTGAGATGCACTTCACGGTCGTCGATCCCGCGCGACAGCCGGGCGAGCCGCTGGCCGATGCTGCCGTAACGGCGCATCAGATCGTTCTCCTCCATCTGCTGCAACTGGCCGATGGTGCGGATGCCATCCGCCTCCAGCGTCGCCGCAAAGGCCTTGCCGACGCCCCAGATCGTGGTGACCGGACGCGGCGCCAGGAACTCGACGGCTTCTTCGCGGCCGATGACGGAAAAGCCACGCGGTTTCTGCAGGTCAGAGGCGACCTTGGCGAGGAATTTGCAATAGGAAAGCCCGACCGAAACGCTGATGCCGATCTCCTTTTCGACCCGGCGGGCGAATTTGGCGAGCGTGCGGGCCGGCGGGTCGTGATGCAGCCTCTCGGTGCCACCTAGCTCCAGGAAGGCCTCGTCGATCGACAGCGGCTGCACCAGCGGCGTCAGATCCTGCATCATGGCGCGCACCTGCCGTCCGACCCGGACATATTTCTCCATGTCGGGACGAATGACGATCGCTTCGGGGCACGCTTCCAGCGCCTTGAACATCGGCATCGCCGAACGCACCCCGTGGATGCGGGCGATATAGCAGGCGGTGGAGACGACGCCGCGTTTGCCGCCACCGATGATCACCGGCTTGTCGGCAAGTTCAGGATTGTCGCGTTTCTCGACGGCCGCATAGAAGGCGTCGCAATCGATATGCGCCAGCGTCAATGCGTAGAGCTCCCGATGGCGTACCAGCCGCGGGCTGCCGCAGGACACGCAGCGGCGCGCCTCGCCCTTCTGCTCGGCAAGGCAGTCGCGACAGAAGCCGGGTGTCTTGTCGGGCGCGGGCGTCATCATGAGAACAAAGATTGAACGCCGCGACATTACGCCCTAAGCTTCCGAGTCTCAAGAGAGGCCGGGAGCTTTGCTTTGGATAACGATCTTCGTTTCGAGCCGGTAACGGCAGAACGCTGGGACGATTTCGAAACCCTGTTCGGGCCGCAGGGTGCCTTCTATAATTGCTGGTGCGTCGCGCTGCGCCTGCCGCATGCGGTAAGAACGAAGATGGCGGCCGATGAGCGCAAGCTGCATATGCACGACCGGATCAAGGCCGGGCCGCCGCCGGGCATTCTCTGTTATGCCGACGGCGCCCCGGTCGCCTGGGTGCAGGTCGGGCCGCGCCATGACGTGCCGCAGTTCAATTCGCCGCGCACAGTCTCGCGGCCGCTGGAGGAGGGCGATGCATATGATCCGTCGATCTGGGCCGTCAGTTGCTTCTTCCTGCTGCCGAGCTTACGCGGCAGGGGAATGAGCCATCGCCTGCTTTCCCTAGCGATCGATCATGCGCGGTGCCAGGGCGCGCGGTTGCTCGAAGCCTGTCCGATCGATCATGTGAAGCAGTCGAAATCGGTGACCCTCTGCATCGGCTCGACGGCGATCTTCGATGCGGCCGGTTTCGAGACGGTGGCGCGGCGCAAGGATGGCCGTCCGCTCATGCGGCTGGAGCTGCGGGGTTGAACGCGCCGGCAAGGAAATGCGCCTCGATCAGCGCGGCCGCATGCGCCCAGTCGCTCACGCGGGTGATGCCGTCGGCGGCGGCCGGCGCGAAACGATGGACGGGCGAATCGGGCATCAGGTGAATCAGCAGGCAATCGGCAACATGGTCCCTGACGGAATGCAGATTGCGCGCCATATCATCGATGAAGACGACGGGAAGGGAGCGGCTGGCATGCAATGCGTGAACGATCGGCCCCTTGGGCTCTTCGCTGGCAAGCAGCGGAAAAAGCAGGCCGATCCGGTCGAGCAGGCGGCGGCGCTGGTCCTGGAACCGCGGCTGCATGGCCGTCAGGAAAAGCACGTCGGCGGCTTGCGAAAGCCGGCCGAGCGTTTCGACGACGCGGTCGAGCGGCGTCTGCCACTGCTCCTGCGCCTCGAAAAACTCCTCGATCAGCCGGCTGACCTGCTGGTCCTCGATCTCCGCGCCATCGGCCTGCGAGACGATGTTGCCGTGGAGCCGGAACGAGCGCGGCAGAAATGCATGACCCTGGCTTTGCAGGAAAAGCTGGAACGGGCCGATGAATTGCAGCACGACATCGTCGACGTCGCAGACGATCAGCGGCCTTTCGCCGAGCCGGATATGCGAGATATCGAATTCTCTTACGCCGGTCACCGTCAGTATTCCCCGGAATCGAGGCCGGGCGAGGAGAAATGCTGCCAGGCGGCGGTCACCGTCTCCGGGCTGATGCCGCTCGCCGCGCAGAAAGCCATCGCCGTCGGTTCGTGGTTCATCAGGAAATCCATCATGCCGGCGAGGAAGCCGGGATCGTTGACGGCGCTGCGCACCTGGCCGGGAGTCACGCCCGTCAGCGCAAGGAAGCGGCCGAACATGTCGGGATCGTCGGCAAGCCAGCCGAGCACGGCGATCGCGGTCGCGTGCGGGTCGGCGGCCTGTTGTTTCGAAGTCTTGAAGTTGCTTTGCATTTCGAGGGGTAAGTTACCTTTTCTTCAACCAAATGCCGCTAGCGTGCGCTATCGGTTTCACGGAGCCATTGTCCGCATGTGCCTTTCTCATGGGGACCAACCGCTGCGCGAACGGACGTAGGGACAGCTTGTCATGCCCAAACAGGTGATGATTGTAGAAGATAACGAGCTCAACATGAAGCTCTTTCGCGACCTCATCGAGGCGTCCGGTTATACGACGATCCAGACCAGAAATGGCATGGAAGCGCTGGATCTGGCGCGCAAGCATCGCCCCGACCTCATTCTGATGGATATTCAGCTTCCCGAGGTCTCGGGCCTCGAAGTCACCAAATGGCTGAAGGAAGACGACGAACTGCACGTGATTCCCGTCATCGCCGTCACGGCATTCGCGATGAAGGGCGACGAGGAGCGGATCCGCCAGGGCGGCTGCGAGGCCTATGTTTCCAAGCCGATCTCGGTTCCGAAATTCATTGAGACGATCAAGACCTATCTGGGCGATGCCTGACGCATCGGAAAGACGATTATGACTGCGCGAATACTGGTGGTTGACGATATTCCGGCCAACGTGAAGCTGCTCGAAGCACGGCTGCTTGCGGAGTACTTCGACGTGATGACCGCAGCCGACGGTTACACGGCGCTGGCGATCTGCGAGCGCAACCAAGTCGATCTCATCCTGCTCGATATCATGATGCCCGGCATAGACGGTTTCGAGGTCTGCGAGCGGCTGAAGGCCAGCCGCAAGACCGCCCATATTCCTGTCGTCATGGTCACGGCACTTGATCAGCCGGCCGATCGCGTCCGCGGCCTGAAGGCCGGCGCCGACGATTTCCTCACCAAGCCGGTCAATGATCTGCAGCTGATCTCCCGGGTGAAGAGCCTGCTGCGGTTGAAGACGTTGAGCGATGAGCTGCGCATCCGCGCCGACACTGCCCATACGATGGGCATCGACGACCTCATGCGGGCAGGCGAGGGCCGCGCCGACGAGACCGGCCAGATCCTGCTCGTCGACGGCCGCGCCAATTCGCAGGAGCGCATCATCAAGGCGCTGAAGCCCGTTGCCGACGTGCTTGCCCTTTCCGATCCGCAGGCAGCCCTCTTCGAAGCGGCTGAAAGCCCGTTCGATCTCGTCATCGTCAACGCCAATTTCGACGATTACGATCCGCTGCGCCTCTGCTCGCAGTTGCGCTCGCTGGAGCGCACGCGCTTTCTGCCGATCCTGATCATTACCGAGCAGGGTGCCGACGAGATGGTCGTGCGGGCGCTCGATCTCGGCGTCAACGACTACATCATTCGCCCGGTCGATCCCAACGAGCTGGTTGCCCGCAGCCTGACGCAAATCCGCCGCAAGCGCTGCAACGACCGCCTGCGCGCCAGCGTCAAGCAGACGATCGAGCTGGCCGTGACCGATCCGCTGACCGGGCTTTATAACCGGCGTTATCTCGACAATCACCTGAACGTGCTCTTCAACCGTTCGATGGCGCGGGGCCGGCCGCTCTCGGTGCTGATCACCGATATCGACCGCTTCAAGCAGGTGAACGACACCTATGGCCACGACGGCGGCGACGAGGTGCTGCGGGAATTTGCCAATCGCGTCCGCTCGACCATCCGCGGCGCCGACCTCGCCTGCCGCTACGGCGGAGAGGAGTTCGTCGTCGTCATGCCGGATACCTCGCCGGAAATTGCCGCCACTGTCGCCGAGCGCCTGCGCGCGGCCGTCGAAAGTGCACCCTTCCGGCTGAAACATTCGGGAGAGGCGCTGAACGTTACCGCGTCCTTCGGCATCGCCTCGCGTATCGGCTCGGTGCTGACCCCCGATCAGCTGATGAAGCAGGCGGATCTTGCGCTTTACGAAGCCAAGAACACCGGCCGCAATCGCGTCGTCGCTGCGGCCGCCTGACGAATCATCTGCCGCCTTATGTGCCGTTTATGGGTTTTCCACCGTGGTAAGCGGATTGTTACACATTTTTAATGCTCGCCCGCACAGCGTGGCGTGAAAAGTTTGCGATCAAATAGCCCAAAAAAGGATTTTCGGCTTTGCTGCGCATGTGCCGTTGCCCGATAGTTTTGGAAGCGTCCGGCCATAGCTAAAAATGAAATTGCCACTATAAAAAGCGCTGTCTGCCGATTGGGGAAAATAGAGTGCCGCAGCCTCACCTCACCTAGGGGAAGGGGAGGTGTAAGTTATTACGCTATATTGTCGAATTTCTTCGGTGGGGCGACGTCTAGGCTTCATCCCTAAGCAGAGTCGATAAATCTTTGTATGTACCAAAACTGCACTTTTAACCATAGAATCAAGTCCGCAAAAATCATCATTAAGAATTTGTTGATTTTCTTTCATTTTTGCGCAAATTATCGGCTCATAAGAGAAGCGCTCCCGCTGAGGAGTTGTCGATACCCCATGATGCTCAGGTCCGCCGCATCTCCTGGGTCGTGGGGTCGGTCGGCTAGTAGGCAAGTTATAGCGGTTCCTCGTGCCGTTTTGCATGCTGGCCGACCCCCTTTCAAGAAAACGCCGCCACTTCCCGAAGATGGAAGGGCGGCGTTTTTCTGTTTGCGCTATCATCTTCAAGGAGGGCATTTCGGGCAATAAAAAACGCGCAACCCGAGGGCGCGCGCTTTTTGCGAAATCCGCAGATCAAGTGATTACTTGATCTTGGTTTCCTTGAACTCGACATGCTTCTTAGCAATCGGGTCGTACTTCGTCTTCGTCATCTTGTCCGTCATCGTACGGCTGTTCTTGGTCGTGACGTAGAAGAAACCGGTGTCGGCTGTCGACAGCAGCTTGATCTTGATTGTTGTAGCCTTGGCCATGGTCGTCCTGCCTTTAAGAAAATGAAAGCCGTGGAAGCCGGATGGGCTCCACGGCAAATTCTGGCGCGAAACTACGAATCCCGCCCGAAAAGTCAAGTCCGTTTTCGAATGAACATCAGTCTGATGCCGGAAAGTAGGGCGTAAAAGCCGAAGAAGGCGGCAATTGCCCAGGCAAAACCGTTATTTCCGGCGACATCGATCGCTGCGCCGATCGCCTGCGGCCCGGCCACGGTTCCCATCGCATAACAGAAGACGAAGGCGGCATTGGCCGCGGCAAGATCGGAACCCGTCAGCCGCGAGCCGAGATGGCTGAGGCCGACCGTATAGAGACCGGAGACACAGCCGCCCCAGAAAAGCAGGAGCCCGGCCATCAGCAGCCAGTTGTCGAGCAGCAGGGGCAGCAGCATCGAGCCGATGAAGCCCATCAGCGCCATGCCGGCCAGAAGCGGCCGCTTGTCGGAGATGCGGTCGGAGAGCAGGCCGAGCGGGATCTGGAAGATGATGTTGCCGACGCCCATCATGGTGAGCAGAAGCGCTGCCTGTGATTCGGTGAAATGGGCGCGCACCGCAAAGATCGGGAAGAGCGACAGACCGCCGGCTTCGACCGCGCCGAAGATGAAAACCGCCGCCGTCGCCGTCGGAACCAGGAAAACGTAGCGCATGAAATGCAGCTCCGGTTTTTCCTCGAGCACAGGGCTTTCGTCGCGGGCGATGAAGATCGGAATGGCGGCAAGCAGGATGGCACTGGCGCCGATCAGGAAAGGGAAGATGCCGTCGCTGCCGAGGATCGAAAACAGCAGCGGCCCGGCTGCGAACCCGAGCGAAAGCACGGTCGCATAGATGCCGAGCACGAAGCCGCGTTTGGACGGCGGCGAGGCGGCGTTGATCCAGAATTCGGAGAGGATGAACAGCGTCGTCGTTGCCCCGTGGAAGGCGAAGCGCAGCGGAAACCACATCCAGAAATCCTCGGCATAATAGAAACCGAGTGCGCTCAGTGCCGAAATCAGCACCGCCCAGAGCATGGTCGGCGCAACGCCGTATTTATGGGCGAGCTTGGTGGTGATGGGCGCGGCGGCCATCGCCGCGACCCCTGCCATCGCCGTGTTGAGCCCGATCAGGGTGGACGAGATGCCGCGTTTTTCCAGGATGATGCTGAGAAGCGGGAGTCCGAGGCCGATTGCTATGCCGACGGCCGATATGGACGAGACGGCTGCCACCAGAGAAGGCCAATGGATTTCCTCGACATCGCCCGGTGTGCCGTTTCTCGGCTGAGACATTTATCCATCCTTAGAAAGCTGCGCGAGCGAATCGGCCGGTTCCCGTCGAATAGATAGACACAGACGTGCCAAATCCGGGTGACGGATGCCGCTTCGCAGTATTTTCCGATGTGAGGGACCATCTGCGGAATGTAAAGCCCGTTCGGCCAAGAAATGCTTACCATGTCGGGTCGTTGAGGATCGTCGGCTGCCGCATTCAGGTGGTGGTCGGTGGAGCGCTGGCACTACACGTCAAATATGTCTGGAAGGTGAAGGCGCTCAATCCGGGCGTCCGGCAATGTCATAATCATCAGGTCCGTCGCTCTCGCCGCCGAAACCGTGCATGCGCAGCGCCCATTGCAGGCCGATGACGCCGCCCTTGATCGGCTGGATCGAGGCAAGCGCGGTGATGACGGTGATCGGCGCCCAGATGGCAATATGCGCCCATACCGGCAGCACGAAAGTCAGGTCCGTCAGCATATAGCCACCGACCACGACATGGCCGAGAACGAGGATGACGATATAGGGCGGCAGGTCGTCGGCGCGTTGATGATGCATCGCCTCGCCGCAGGACGCGCAATGATCGACCGGCTTCAGGAAGGCGCGGAAAAGTTTGCCGCTGCCGCAGGCCGGGCAACGGTTCATCAGCCCGCGCATGATGGAACGCCCCAGCGGCCGCTCGGTCTCCGGCCTATCGCCGTAGCGCACGGTCGGATCGGTCGATGTGCCCATGGTAAGTTCCTCTTTTAGGCCGAAAGCATGGGCCTGTGATGCATGCCCGATGCAGTTTCGCAGAATACCCTAACGCCGCCCGCGCGGCGGCCGCGTTCCGGGCTTCTTGCGGACCTGGCCCCTGTCGCGGCGCCCCGCCTTGTGGAAGGAGCGCGCCGCCGTCGGCATCTCGCGGCCCTCGCTGATCATCTCGAAGCGCAGCGCGCCGGCAAGCGGGATCGCTTCGGCAAGCTTCACCGTGACGTTGTCGCCAAGGCGATAGCCGAGCCCCGTTCTTTCACCCGAGAGCGCCTGATGCGCCTCGTCATAGATGAAATAATCGGTGCCGAGCGTGGATATTGGAACGAAACCGTCGGCGCCATACTCCGGCAGGGCGATAAAAAGCCCGGATTTCGTAACGCCCGAGACCCGCCCGGCAAATTCCTCGCCGACGCGGCCGCTGAGATGATGCGCGATCAGCCGGTCGACCGTCTCGCGTTCGGCTGCCATCGCCCGGCGCTCGAAGGTCGAGATTTCGGCAGCGATATCGTCGAGAACAGCCTCTTCCTCAGTCGTGATGCCGCCGTCGCCGAAGCCGAGCGAGCCGACGAGGGCGCGATGCACGATGAGGTCGGCGTAACGGCGGATCGGTGAGGTGAAATGCGCGTATTTCATCAGGTTGAGGCCGAAATGGCCGATATTCTCCGGGCCGTAGATCGCCTGGCTCTGCGAGCGCAGCACCATCTCGTTGACCATGGTCTGGTGCGGCGTGCCGTCCGCCTTTGCCAGAATGCCGTTGAAATTGTTGGCGCGCATGTTGCCGCCCTTGGCAAGGGGGATGCCGAGCGTCGCCAGGAATTCGCGCAGGATTTCCTGCTTGGCAAGCGTCGGGCCGTCATGGATGCGGTAGATCAGCGGCTGACGTTTCTTTTCCAGGGTCTCGGCGGCTGCGACGTTCGCCTGGATCATCATCTCCTCGATCAGCTTGTGCGCGTCGAGTCGCGGCGGCACGTGGACCCGATCGACGGTGCCGTCGGGTTTCAGCAGGATCTTGCGCTCCGGCATGTCGAGTTCCAGCGGCTGGCGCCGGTCGCGTCCGCGCTTCATCACCTCATAGGCGTGCCAGAGCGGCTTCAGGATCGGCTCGAGCATCGGCCCGGTCTTATCGTCCGGCTTGCCGTCGATCGCCGCCTGCGCCTGCTGATAGGAGAGCTTGGCCGCGCTCTTCATCATGATGCGATGAAACGTGTGGCCGATCTTGCGGCCTTCGCCGGAGAAGCTCATGCGCACGGCAAGCGCCGGCCGGTCGACGCCTTCCTTCAGCGAGCAGAGATCGTTGGAGATGCGCTCCGGCAGCATCGGCACGACGCGATCCGGGAAATAAACCGAGTTGCCGCGCTTCAGCGCCTCACGGTCGAGCGGCGACTTGGGGCGGACATACCAGGAGACGTCGGCAATCGCGACGGTGACGATGACGCCGCCGGGATTGTCGGGCGAGGGGTCGAGTTCGGCATAGACAGCGTCGTCGTGATCCTTGGCATCGGCCGGATCGATGGTGATCAGCGGCACGTCGCGCCAGTCCTCGCGATGCGACATGGTGGCGGGCTTTGCCTCCTCCGCCTCCGCGATAACGGCAGGCGGGAAGACATGCGGAATGCCATGCGCATGAATGGCGATCATCGAGATCGCCTTTTCCGAGCCGACCGAACCGACGACGGAAAGCACCTTGGCGCGCGGCAGGCCGAAGCGGCCGAGGCGGGCGACTTCAATCTCGACCAAGTCGCCATCCGTGGCGCCGCCGGTGAAGTCTGGATCGATCACCATTTCCTCGCCGCGCCGCTCGATCGGCAGCAGCCGGCCGCCACCGCCGGGTGCGGCGCGGAAAACGCCCATCGAGGCGCCGCGGCGCTTGTCGATCACCTTGATGATCCGCGCCGTATAGGCCGGTCCGCCGCGATCGACGGCCGGGAAAATCTTCGCCAGAATACGGTCGCCGAGGCCGGCGACTGGCGCCTTGCCCTTGCCCTGGCGGCCGGCCGGCGATTGCTGGCGGATGGCGACGGCGGGCGCGACACCCTGATCCTCAGGCCATTCCGCCGGCCGGCCGATCAGATCGCCGTCCTTGTCGCGCGTGGTGATATCGAGAACGGTGACCGGCGGCAGCGCGCCGGGACGGATCAGCGACTTGCGGTTCTTCTGCAGCATGCCTTCCTGTTCGAGCTCCTGCAGCATGTGCTTGAGCTCGACGCGATTGTCGCCCTTCAGGCCGAAAGCCTTGGCGAGTTCACGCTTGGAAGCTTTCTGCGGATGATCGGCGATGAAGCGCAGGATCACCTCGCGCGACGGCAGCGCGCCGTGGACGATGTTCAGCGGCTCGACGGCCGGAGCATCCTTGCCGGCACGGCCGATCTTGCCCGGGCGCTTGCCCGAAGGGTTCGTTCTGTCGCGCGGTATTCTGCTCACGTCAGCTCTTTTTCGATTTCGCGGGCGCTTTCGCCTTCGTTGCCTTTGGCTTGGCCGCCGTCTTGGTGGTCTTGGCTTCGGCGGCCGCCGCCTTCGGCTTGGCTTTCGCCTTGCTCGTTTTGCCGGCGGGCGCTTTGCCGGCCTTCTCGGTGATCAGCGCGAGCGCCTCCTCGACGGTGATTGCCTGCGGATCCTTGCCCTTCGGCAGCGTTGCGTTGACCTTGCCCCAGTTGACGTAAGGCCCGTACTTGCCGTCGCGAACGGTGATGGCGCCGCCATCGGGATGATCGCCGAGCGTCTTCAACGCCGCCGGCGTGCCGCGCGAACCCCGGCCAGGCGCCTGGTTTGCCTTTTCGGCAATGACGGTCACGGCGCGGTTGAGGCCGACCGAGAACACGTCCTCAATCGTTTCCAGATTAGCATAGGAGCCGTCATGCAGAAGGAACGGCCCATAGCGGCCAATGCCCGACGAGATCATCTTGCCGGATTCCGGATGTTTGCCGATATCGCGCGGCAGCGAAATCAAAGCCATCGCCTTTTCATAGTCGATATCCTCAGGCTTCCAGCCCTTCGGCAGCGAAGCGCGCTTGGCTTCCTTGCCGTCGCCGCGCTGGATATAGGGACCGAAACGGCCGGAACGCAGCGTCAGTTCCTCGCCGGTCGTCGGATCGGTGCCGAGGTTCTTCGGCTCGTTGAGGGCAGCACCATCCGCCTCTCCGCCGTTTTCGGAGGAGAGCTGGCGGGTGTAATTGCATTCCGGATAGTTCGAGCAGCCAACGAAGGCGCCGTATTTGCCGAGCTTCAGCGACAGGTTGCCGGTGCCGCAAACCTGACAGATCCGGGGATCGCTGCCATCCTCCCGCTTCGGGAAGACCAGCGGCGCCAGCGCCTCGTTCAGCGAATCGAGCACGTTGGTGACGCGCAGTTCCTTGGTGTCTTCGATCTGGGCGAAGAAATCCTTCCAGAAATCGCGCAGCACCTGCTTCCAGTTCAGCTCGCCGGCGGAAATCCGGTCGAGCTTTTCCTCGAGATCGGCGGTGAAGTCGTATTCGACATATTTGGTGAAGAAGCTTTCGAGGAAGGCCGTCACCAGCCGGCCCTTGGCCTGCGGGATCAGCTTGCGCTTGTCGATCGTCACATAGTCGCGGTCGCGCAGCGTCGCCAGCGTCGCCGCGTAGGTGGAGGGGCGGCCGATGCCGAGCTCTTCCATCTTCTTGATCAGCGAGGCTTCCGAGTAGCGCGGCGGCGGCTCGGTGAAATGCTGGGTCGAATTGATCTTCTGCTTGGCGAGCGTCTCGCGCGCATTGATCTCCGGCAGGCGGCCATCCTCGTCGCCGTCGTCGCTCTGCTCGCCGTCTTCCTTCTGATCGGTATAGGCGGCAATGAAGCCGTCGAAGCGGATGACCGAGCCGACGGCGCGCAGGCCGGCCTTCTCGCCCTTGTTGTCGGCGGTGATTTCAGCCGTCGTGCGCTCGATTTCGGCCGAGGCCATCTGGCTGGCGATGCCGCGCTTCCAGATCAGGTCATAGAGCCGGATCTGGTCGGCATCGAGGAATTGGCGCACGCGGTCGGGCGAGCGGTAGAAATCGGTCGGGCGGATTGCCTCGTGCGCCTCCTGGGCGTTCTTGGCCTTGGTGGAATAGAAGCGCGCCTTTTCAGGCATGTAACGCTCGCCGAACTGATCGACGATGGCGCGGCGCGCAGCATCGATCGCCTCGGGCGCCATCTGCACGCCGTCGGTTCGCATATAGGTGATGAGACCGACGGTCTCGCCGCCGATATCGACGCCTTCATAAAGCTTCTGGGCGATCTGCATGGTGCGCGAGGCGGAAAAGCCGAGATTGGAGGAGGCGGCCTGCTGCAAAGTCGAAGTCGTAAATGGCGGTCCCGGGTTGCGCTTGACCGGTTTCGCCTCGACCGTGTCGACGACATAGCTCGCACCGTCCAGCAAGGCCTTCAGCCGGCCTGCATCCTCGCCGTTGCCGATTGCGCGGGGCGGCAGCCGTTTGCCGTTTGCCGAAACCAGTCTTGCCTCGAACTCGTCGCCGCGCGGCGTCTTCAGCAGCGCCGAGATGTTCCAGTATTCCTCCGAAATGAAGCGCTCGATCTCGGATTCGCGGTCGCAGACCAGGCGAAGCGCCACAGACTGGACGCGGCCGGCCGAGCGCGCGCCGGGCAGCTTGCGCCACAGCACGGGGGAAAGATTGAAGCCGACGAGATAGTCGAGGGCGCGGCGGGCGAGATAGGCGTCGACCAGCGGCACGTCGATGTCGCGCGGATCGGCCATCGCGTCGAGCACCGCCTTCTTGGTGATCGCGTTGAAGACGACGCGCTTGACCGGCTTGCCGTTCAGCACCCGCTTCTTGTTCAGCATGTCGAGGACGTGCCAGGAAATCGCTTCGCCTTCGCGATCCGGGTCGGTCGCGAGAAACAGGCCGTCAGAGGATTTCACCGCGTCGGCGATGTCCTTCATCCGCTTGGCCGAGGCCCCGTCGACCTCCCAAAGCATTTCGAAATCCTGATCGGGGAGGACCGAGCCATCCTTGGCAGGCAGATCGCGCACATGGCCGAAGGAGGCGAGCACTTTGTATCCCGAACCCAGATACTTGTTGATCGTCTTGGCCTTGGCAGGCGATTCCACCACTACAACATTCATGATGATTCTCTAAAAAAGGAAACGACGCCAGCGTTGAAGCCAGCGCAACACACACCGCAACATGGATACCGGCCCTCCGACATGGACAGGGAAATCGCTGCGGTCAAGGGGTTTGCTACAATTTTACGTCTTGCAGCTGCTGTAAAGCGGCCCGCTCGTATCGTGCAAGCCTCAGTCGGAAAGCGAGATGAGACCGCCCTGATGCCGGTGCAGCCTGCCTGCGATGTCGAGCTCCAGCAGGATGAGATAGACCGCCGATGCCGAGAGCCCGGTATGGCGGATAATATCGTCGATCTCGACCGGCGTCGGCCCGAGCGCATCGATGATGCGGTTACGATCCGTATCGCCGGGCGGCATCGTCATTGCCCCGCCGTCACGCGGCGGTTCCTCGGCCATCGACGACGGGAACAGCTCGAATTGCGCCAGCGGCGCCAAGGATTCGACGACATCGGCCGGTGTGGTGACGATCGAAGCCCCGTCCTTCAGCAGGCCGTTGGTGCCATGGCAGCGCGGATCCAGCGGTGAGCCGGGCACGGCAAACACCAGCCGGCCGAATTCGCCGGCAAGCCGTGCGGTGATCAGCGATCCCGAGCGCGTTGCCGCTTCGACGACCACGAGGCCGAGCGCGATGCCGGCGATCAGCCGGTTGCGGCGCGGGAAATCGCGGGCGCGTGGCTCCCAGCCGAAAGGCATCTCGCTGACCGCCAGGCCGTTGCCGCCGGTTATCTCCTCGAGCAGGCCGATATTCTCCGGCGGGTAGGGCTGGTCGAGACCGCCGGCAAGCGCCGCGATCGTGCCGGTATCGAGGCTTGCCCGGTGGGCCGATGTGTCGATGCCGCGCGCCAGGCCCGAGACCACGGTATATCCAGCCCGGCCGCAGTCGCGCGCCACCATCGCGGCGAACTTGGCGCCGGCGATCGAGGCGTTGCGCGAACCGACGATGCCGACGGCGGGCCGTTTGGCGGCGGCAAGCGCGCCCTTGACGGCCAAGAGCGGCGGCGCGCCGTCGATCTGCTTCAGCGCCTGCGGATAGTCCGGCTCGCCGATGCCGACGAAGCGGGCGCCGAAGCGATGCGCCGCCTCCAGCTCCCGATGCGCCTCGGCCTCGCTGGCGATGCGGATCGCCCGCGTCGCGCCGCCGCGCGCGGAAAGCTCCGGCAGCGCCGCAAGCGCTGCCTCGGCCGAACCGAAATGATTGATGAGGTCGCGAAAGGTCGCCGGGCCGATATTGTCGGAGCGGATCAGGCGCAGCCAGGCAATTCTCTGCCGTTCGCTCAGCACAGTGCCTTTTGGTCCCGCGCTCAGCGCATCCATTATCCCTTCGCCCCGATCTTGCTTTCCGTACCGCCCATCAGGCGGGAGATGTTCGCCCGGTGCTTCCAGTAGGAGATCAGCGTCATGATCGCCATGACGGCTGCAACCTTTTCATTGCCCAGTATCCACAGCGCAACCGGAATGACAAGCATGGCAACCAGCGCCGACAGCGAGGAGTAGCGGGTGGTGAAGGCGACGGCCAGCCAGATGGCGGCAAAGAGCACGACCATGATCGGCGCGACGCCGAGCAGGGTGCCGATATAGGTGGCGACGCCCTTGCCGCCCTTGAAGCCGATCCAGACCGGGAAGAGGTGGCCGATGAAAGCGAAGAAACCGGCGATGATCGCAGCCTCCTCACCGAGGAAATAACCGACGACCCAGGCCGCTGCCGATGCCTTCAGCGCATCGAGCAGCAGCGTCGCCGCCGCAAGCTTGCGGTTTCCGGTTCTCAGCACATTCGTCGCGCCGATATTGCCGGAGCCGATGCTGCGCACGTCGCCGAGGCCGGCGGCGCGGGTGAGGATCAGGCCGAAAGGAATGGAGCCGAAGAGATAACCGATGACGGCGGCGGCAAGCGCGACCGGCAGCGTGATCTGCCATGACATGAGATTGGATAACATATGCCGCCTCAGCCCCTCCGTGGCCTATCCCCAGTATGCCGTTTCCTAGAGTGCGTGGACAAGCTTTCCCGAGACATATGTCGCGATTGCCCGCCCGCTGAAGCGCGCATCTTCGAACGGCGTGTTCTTCGAGCGGGAGAGAAGCATGTCTTTGGCGACAAGCCAAGGCTCATCGAGATCGATGAGCGCGATATCGGCCGCCGCCCCCGGCTTCAGCGTGCCGGCGGCGAGGCCGAAAATCTCGGCCGGGCGGGTGGACATGGCGTCGATCAGGCGCATCAGGCTCACCTGGCCGCCATGGTGCAGCCTGAGAGCCGCCGCCAGCATGGTTTCCAGCCCGACCGCACCGTCTTCAGCCTCGCCGAAGGGCAGGCGCTTGGTATCGACGTCCTGCGGGTCGTGCGAGGAGACGATGATGTCGATCGCGCCGCTTGCCAGCGCCTCGACCATCGCCACCCGATCGTCTTCCGGGCGCAGTGGCGGATAGAGCTTGAAGAAGCTGCGGTATTCGCCGATGTCGTTTTCGTTGAGCGCCAGATTGTTGATCGAGATGCCTGAGGTCACCTTGGCGCCGCGGCTGCGGGCGCGTTCGATCGCCTCGACCGATTGCGGCACCGAGATCATCGCGGCATGATAACGGCCGCGTGTCAGCTCCGCGATCCTGAGATCGCGTTCGAGCGGGATCAGTTCGGCTTCCCTTGGAATGCCGGAGAGCCCGAGCCAGCTGGCGAAAAGCCCCTCATGCATGACGCCGTTGGCGCCGAGATATTTGTCACGCGTTTCGCAGCAGATGACGGCGCCGAATTCCCGCGCATAGGTCATGATCCGGCGCAGCACCTGCGTGTCGTGGACGCTGGAATGGGCATCGGTGAAGGCGACGGCGCCCGCCTGCATCAACAGGCCGATCTCCGTCATCTCCTCGCCGGCAAGGCCCTTGGTGATGGCGGCGGCCGGATAGACGTTGACCGCGGCGGTATCGCGCGCCGTCTTCTTGACGAATTCGACGAGCGCGATGTCGTCGAGGACGGGATCGGTGTCCGGCATCATGATGATCGAGGTGACACCGCCGGCTGCCGCCGCCCGGCTTGCCGAGGCGATCGTCTCGCGATGTTCGCCGCCGGGTTCGCCGATATGGACACGCGCATCGACGAGGCCAGGCGTGGCGACGAGGCCGGTGCAGTCGCGGATATCAGCACCTTCAGGCGCGCCCTGGTTCTGCGCTGCGCTGCCGGCGGCCAGGATCACGCCGTTTTCGGCGATGATCGTGCCCACCTCGTCGAGATTGCGCGAGGGATCGACGATACGGACGTTCTGGAGGACGATCGGGTTGCTCATGCCTTCAATCCATCGGTTCGGGGACCCTGGTTCTGCGAGACGAGCAGCGTCTCCATCACCGCCATGCGCACAGCGACCCCCATTTCCACCTGTTCGGCGATCACGCTCTGCGGGCCGTCGGCCACCTCGGAGGCGATCTCGACGCCGCGGTTCATCGGGCCGGGATGCATGACCAGTGCATCCTCCTTCGCCGCTTTCAGTGTTTCGGCGTCGAGCCCATAGAAATGATAGTATTCGCGCACCGAAGGCACGAAGGCGCCGGACATGCGCTCGCGCTGCAGCCGCAGCATCATCACCACGTCGGAGTCCTTCAGCCCTTCCTTCATCGAATGGAAGACCTCGACGCCCATATCGGCGATGCCGGCGGGCAGCAGCGTAGCGGGCGCGACGACACGCACGCGCGCACCCATGGCATTGAGCAGCAGGATATTGGAGCGCGCCACACGTGAATGCAGCACGTCGCCGCAGATCGCCACGATGATGCGCGAGAGCTTGCCCTTGGCACGGCGGATCGTCAGCGCGTCGAGCAGCGCCTGGGTCGGATGTTCGTGCTGGCCGTCGCCGGCATTGACGACCGAGCAGGAGACCTTTTGGGCGAGAAGGGCGGCAGCACCGGCGCTGGAATGACGGATGACCAGCACGTCGGGGCGCATCGCATTCAGCGTCATCGCCGTATCGATCAGCGTTTCGCCCTTCTTCACCGAGGAATTGCCGACCGACATGTTCATCACATCGGCGCCGAGCCGCTTGCCGGCAAGCTCGAAGGAGGCCTGCGTGCGGGTCGATGCCTCGAAGAACAGGTTGATCTGCGTCAGTCCGCGCAGGGTCGACGTCTTCTTCTCGCGCTGGCGGCTGATCTTGACGGCTTCGTCGGCCTTGTCGAGTAGATAGGTGATATCCTGCTCGGTGAGGCCCTTGATGCCGATGAGGTGGCGGTGGGGGAAAAAGACCATGACCCTGCCTCTTGCTGTCTCTGGCGGGTCTATAAAGAGTGCGGCCCGCCGGGGCAAGCATGCGCTGTGGGCAAAGGCTTATGTCCCCATGCATTTTCGCCAAAATTCCGATAGAGCAGAATGAACCGAATCATAACTTCCGGTTTCCCTTTGCCGGGTTCTTACACTAGAAGCGAATTATGACCTCCGCCAACCGGACTGACGAAAAACTCGCAGAACTCAACCAGCCGAGCCTGTGGTCCGGCATCAACGCCTATCGGTCCGATCCGCTGATCGTCGATCTGACGGCGGCCCTGCCGCGCGGCATCCGCGAAGACCTGGAAAACATGGGCCGCTACGTCACCTCGCCGGAGGCGCAGGAGTTGGCGCGCATGGCGAACCAGGGCACGCCGCAGCTGCGCACCCACGGTCCGCGCGGTGAGCGCCTCGATGTCGTCGAATTCCACCCCGCCTGGCATGCGCTGATGCGCCGCTCCATGTCGGTCGGCTTGCATTCCTCCGTTTGGGATCCGCAGGCCGATACCGATGCCAAGGATGAGGCCCACAAGGTTCGCGCCGCCCGCTTCTATCTGACGGCGCAGCTGGAATCCGGCCATCTCTGCCCGCTGACGATGACCAGCGCCTCGGTTGCCGCGCTTTCAGCTTCGCCCGCGGTGCAGAAGGACTGGGCGCCAAAGATCCTCTCGCGCAAATATGATTCGTCCAACAAGCCCGCCATGCAGAAGTCCGCCGTCACCATCGGCATGGGCATGACGGAAAAGCAGGGCGGCACGGATGTCAGGGCCAACCGGACCGCTGGCGAAAAGGTCAGCGAAGGCATTTATCGGCTGTCCGGCCACAAATGGTTCATGTCCGCGCCGATGAGCGATGCCTTCATCATGCTGGCGCAGACGAAGGAGGGCATGGGCTGCTTCCTGGTGCCACGCCTGCTGGAGGATGGCTCCGCCAACGGCCTGCAGTTCCAGCGTCTGAAGGATAAGGTCGGCAACCGCTCCAACGCCTCTGCCGAAGTCGAATTCTCAGACACCTTCGGCTTCCTGCTCGGCGGCTCCGATGCCGGCATTCGCACCATCCTCGACATGGTGACGCTGACGCGGCTCGACTGCGCGCTGGCCTCGTCGGGTATGATGCGCGCCTCGCTGGCCGAGGCCGTGCACCACACCCGCGGCCGCAGCGTCTTCGGCAAGATGCTCGTCAACCAGCCGATCATGACGCGCGTGCTGGCCGACATGGCGCTTGATGTCGCTGCCGCCACCGCTCTCTCCTTCCGCCTTGCCGACGCCTTCGACAAGGCGCGCGGCAATGCCGAGCAGGCGGCCTATGCCCGCGTCATGACGCCGGTCGCCAAATACTGGTGCTGCAAGATCGCGCCGGCGCTGATCTATGAGGCGATGGAGTGCATCGGCGGTAACGGCTATATCGAAGAACGCCCGATCGCCCGCCATTACCGCGAAGCGCCGGTCAACGCCATTTGGGAAGGCTCCGGCAACGTCATGGCGCTCGACGTGTTGCGCGTGCTCAACCGCGGCAAGGATCTGTTCGAAACGGTTTTCTCAGGCCTTGCCCGCGATCTCGGCCCGGCCGGCAAGAAGACGATCGACGTGCTGCGCGCCGCAATTGCGCTGTGCGAACAGGATGAGGGGGCGGCACGCCTGCTCGTCGAGCAACTGGCGCTTGCCGCCGGCGCCGCAGAACTCTATCGGCTGGGCGCTGGGCGTATTGCCGATGCCTTCATCGAGACGCGCCTTGCCGGCGGCTGGCGCTCCACCTACGGCATGCTCGATTCCCGCTTCGACGCCAGCTACATCGTCGATCTGCTCTATCCGCCGGCGGCCTAACCGCAGGCGGGGGAATGATGGTTACTGCTCGCGCAAATAGCCGCCCTCACACTAACCCGTCCTGCGGACCCTCGTAAAAACGAGGTGATGGGACGCACCCTGCGAGAGGCGAACGACGGACGGAGAGGCTGCCGCAACCCTCTTCTCCCCAGCGGGGAGAAGGTGGCCCGCAGGGTCGGATGAGGGGGCCACACGGCACATCCTTCACGTAAAACCTATTCCGCCACGCCGACGATGACGCCGTTCCCTCGCGCCCTGAACGCCGTTGAGACAATGCCGGCTTGGTTGAAATCCGCCGGGCGTTGTTGAAAAAGACCGGCTTCGCCGGCCCCCTCATCCGCCCTACGGGCACCTTCTCCCCGCTGGGGAGAAGAGGGGATCGAGAGGTCGCGGCATGTCCCTTCGCCTGTTGGCGGGACGAAGGACAGAGACGAGTGGCTCAGGCAGGGTGGCAGCAGCCGGATGGGGCTGGTCTCGGCGATCTCCTTGGGCTGTGCGTCTTTTCAGACGCGAGAAAGACGCCGGATGGTCTCAAGATCAATGACGATACCCTCGCCACAAACAAAAATCCGGCCGCGTCGCCGCAGCCGGATTGATTATTTACGTCCAAAAATCAGCGTTCAAAAGAAGCCGCGGCGCTGCCACCAGCCGGCTTTCTTCGGCTTGCCGTCATCGCTTTCGCCACTTTCGCTGCGGGTGGATTTCACCGTCGGCTCGGAGGAGGTGATGTTGGATTCGCGGTTGGCGCGAACCGGCTTCGCTTCTTCCGGGGCCTCTTCCTGAGCGGGCGTTTCGAGATCGGCTGAGGCTTCGACTAACTCCGGTTCGGCCACGGCCGCAGGTGCCGTCTCTGCCACGGGCTCCTCGACCGGCGCTGCGGCGGCTTTGCGGCGGCCGCGGCCACGGGCGGGCTTCACATCCTCGGTGACGACGGCCGCAGCCTCGACAGCGGCGGCTGCGGCCTGGTTTTCACCAGCCTGCTCGGCTACCGCTTCGACAGCTTCGGCTTCCCCGGGGGCGCCGTCGTTCGAAACGTCGTCGCCTTCGCCCTCATCACCGCCATTGTCTTCACCGGCTTCGCCGGCCGCCAGTTCGGAACCATCCTCGGCGCGGTTGCGGCGACCGCCGCGCTTGCCGCGACGGCGGCGCTTGCGGCGCTGCGATTCCTCGCTTTCAGCCAGCGTCTCGGGCGCGCCTTCGGTGGTTTCATCACCTTCGCCGCCCTCGTCGTCGCCGTCTTCATCCTCGTCGCCGGCTTCGCCAGCTGTCGATGCCGGCTGCTCGGCATTGCCGTTGCGGCCGCGCCGGCGCCGGCGGCGCTTACGCTTGCGGTTGCCGTCACCTTCGCCTTCCGAGCGCGCCGCAACGGGTCGTTCGGCAGCGGCCGGCTTTTCCTCGAGTTCCTCGTCTTCGTCCTCATCCATTTCGATGACGATGTCGTCGTCGTCATCCTCGGGAATGGCTGCGAAGTTGAAGAGTGTCTCGATCTTGACCGGGTTTTCCACGGCCTCGCCGCGATCGATGGCGAAATGCTGCGCGCCGACCGAACCATCCGCATCGATGACGATAGCGACGCCGAAACGGTTTTCGTAGTCGATGATCGTCTGGCGCTTGTGGTTGAGCAGGTAGAGAGCAATGTCAGGCGTGGTGCGCACGCTGATGTTGTGCGTGGTATTCTTGAGCAGATATTCCTCGATACCGCGCAGGACATGCAGCGCGACGGAGGACTGCGAACGCACATGGCCGCTGCCGCCGCAATGCGAGCAGACCTGCGTGGTCGATTCGAGAACCGAGGCGCGGATGCGCTGGCGCGACATTTCCAGCAGGCCGAAATGCGAGATCCGGCCGACCTGGATGCGGGCGCGGTCGTTCTTCAGGCATTCCTTCAGCTTCTTCTCGACGGCGCGGTTATTGCGCTTCTCTTCCATGTCGATGAAGTCGATGACGATCAGGCCGGCAAGGTCGCGCAGGCGAAGCTGGCGGGCGATTTCCTCAGCGGCTTCGAGGTTGGTCTGCAGCGCAGTGTCCTCGATCGAGTGTTCGCGCGTCGAGCGGCCGGAGTTGACGTCGATCGAAACCAGCGCTTCCGTCTGGTTCATGATCAGGTAGCCGCCGGAACGCAGCGTCACCTGCGGCTGCAGCATGCGGTCGAGCTGGGCTTCGATGCCGGAGCGCGAAAAGATCGGGTGGATGTCGCGATAGGGCTGAACCACCTTGGCATGGCTCGGCATCAGCATCTTCATGAAGTCTTTCGCTTCACGATAGCCGTCTTCGCCGGCAACGATGATCTCGCCGATATCCTTGTTGTAGAGGTCGCGGATCGAGCGCTTGATCAGCGAGCCTTCCTCATAAACGAGGCAGGGAGCGGTGGACGCCAGCGTCAGCGTGCGCACGTTCTCCCACAGGCGCATCAGATATTCGAAGTCGCGCTTGACCTCGACCTTGGTGCGGTTGGCGCCGGCCGTACGCAGAATGACGCCCATGCCCTGCGGCACTTCGAGCATGCGCGCGATTTCCTTCAGGCGCTTGCGGTCGGCAGGGTTGGTGATCTTGCGGGAAATACCGCCGCCGCGCGCCGTGTTCGGCATCAGCACGGAATAGCGGCCGGCAAGCGACAGATAGGTCGTGAGCGCCGCACCCTTGTTGCCGCGCTCTTCCTTGGCGACCTGCACGAGCAGGATCTGGCGGCGCTTGATGACTTCCTGGATGCGGTACTGCTTGCGCGGCTTGCGCTGCACGCGATCCGGCACTTCTTCCATTGCGTCTTCGGCGCCGACGGATTCGATGACTTCCTCTTCGCCGTGATCGTCATCGTCGTCGTCATCATCGTGGCGACGCTTGCTGGTATCGACGTCTTCGGAGATCGAGTCTGTTTCCACCATGGCGGCCATCGCGCCGCCGCTCGAACCGTCATCCTCGTTGTCGACGCTCGAAGCGCCTTCGGCTTCGACATCAGTGGGAACGGCGTCCTCGGTCGCTGTCGTCTCGGCAGCCGGCTCGGCTGCCTTCTTGCGGCTGCGGCGCGGTCTGGCCTTCTTGGCCGGCGCTTCCTCAGCGGCCTCGGGCGATGCAACTGCCTCTGCCGCTGCCGGCTCTTCCGTTACATCTGCAGTTTCCGGCGCCTCTGCCGGCACGATGCCGACATCCGGCTGTTCCTGCTTGGAAAGATCGACCATCGGCGCGGTTTCGACATGCTCGACGTCTTCGTCGCGGCGATGCTCCTCGGCTTCTGCCCGAAGCAGCGCCTGACGGTCGGCAAGCGGTATCTGATAGTAGTCGGGATGGATTTCGGCGAAGGCCAGGAAGCCGTGCCGGTTGCCGCCGTAATCGACGAAGGCGGCCTGCAGCGAGGGCTCGACCCTCGTTACCTTTGCCAGATAGATGTTGCCGCGGATCTGCTTCTTGTGCTGGGACTCGAAGTCAAATTCTTCTATGCGGTTCCCGCGAACGACAACGACGCGCGTCTCTTCCTCGTGAGACGCATCGATAAGCATTTTGTCTGCCATGTAAGCTGTGCTCCTCGGCGTGGCCGCGAGAGCGCATTCCCGACTGCTGTTGAAACAGAAGGAATGCGGTCCACTGTAGCCGCGCCGGATAATGAAAGTCGCGCCTGATGCGAGGGGGAGGGCAGCAGCCAGACCGCAGCCGGAACCATTTCGGTCCGGGGCCTGTACACTTCAGATAAAACCTGCTGCGAAACCATCAACAACCAAGCGTGATCGACAAATACGAAGACCCGTTCGGGTCCGATGAATTTGCTCCCTGAGAGCGTGGTGGCTGATCCACCAATGAATTCCGACAATGAGCCGGAAAATCAGGATCCAGTTCTAGGGATGAAGCGCATGAGACGGCGGACGATGACCGGTGTGGCGCCAGGTCCTGATCTGGCTGGCAGCCTTTGCGGCGACTCTATCCCGTCAACACTTTACCCTAAAATTCGTTGTATGTTTTCTGTGTCACAATAGCAAGGGAAAAGCCAAATGTGCCATAATATTGATGGATTTCGTAACGCATAGAAGCTGGGGATAAAGTGATCGCGATTCGGCCGGCCGCAAAGGGTGTTTCGTCCAAGCGACGTTCGACGCGGCCGCGTCGGCTCCATCGCAATACAGATAGGGTGTGGCGGGTTATTGTTTAAGAGGGCTCGGATCGCGGCGAATTTCGCAGTGCGGCGATCGACATTCGCAAGAGCGGTTCTGACCGCGTTTCTGGCCGTCAGTCTGCTGCCTGCCGTTGCTGGTTCCGTCGAGGCTGGGGATCCGCTGCTTGCCTATGGCGCGCGCATCGTCGGCGACGATGCAAGGACCCGCATCGTCATCGATTTCGATCACGAACCGCGCTTCTCCATCCACTATATCGCCAATCCGGAACGCATCGTCATCGACCTGCCGGCGACCGCCTTCGGTTTTCCGGCCAAGGATCTCGCTGCCCGCGGCCTGTTCAAGGATATCCGCTACGGCAAGATGGACGAGGAGAGTGCCCGCATCGTCCTGACGACGGCAGGGCCGGTGAAGCTGGCGCTCGCCAAGGTGCAGGCCGACGAGGCCGGCAAGGGGCATCGCCTCGTGCTCGATGCCGAGATGATCGACAAGCAGGCCTTTGCCGAACTGGTGAAAACGCAATCCTGGAACGATGGGGCCTGGAACGATGGGAGCGAGGTGGCCCAGACGACGAGCGCCATTCCGGCGCCTCAGAAAGCCGCCCCCGGCGATTTCGTCATCGCCGTCGACGCCGGCCATGGCGGCATCGATACCGGCGCGATTGGCGTCGACACCAAGACCGAGGAAAAGCAGGTGACGCTTGCCTTCGCCAAGGCCCTGACCGAGCGGCTGAACAAGGAGCCGGGCATCAAGGCTTTCCTGACGCGCGAAGACGACGAGTTCCTGTCGCTGTCGCAGCGCGTGCTGATCGCCCGCCAGAACCACGCCGGGCTGTTCATTTCTCTGCATGCCGACACGCTGAAGCAGAAGGATATCCGCGGCGCCACCGTCTACACCATCTCCGACAAGGCGTCCGACAAGCTCGCCGCCGACCTTGCCGAACGCGAAAATCTCTCCGACCAGATCGCGGGCAAGGAGACGGTTGCCGAGCCGCCCGAGGTCGCCGATATCCTGCTCGATCTGACCCGGCGCGAGACTCAGGCCTTCTCGATTTCGCTGGCCGAAAGCGTGCTGAATTCTTTCAGGGATCAGGTCGGTACCATCAACAATCCGCACCGCCATGCCGGTTTCCGCGTGCTGCAGGCGCCCGACGTGCCGTCGATCCTTCTCGAGCTCGGCTTCCTCTCGAATGCCGAGGACGAGAAACTGCTGCTCGACGAGACCTGGCGCGGCAAGATCGTCGGTATTTTGACCGACGCAGTGAAGCGCTACCGCGCCGCTGTCATGGCCAATGGCGGCTGATGTCTGCCGCCCCATGAAACCATGGGGTAACGGGTCGGCGGAATCCATGAAAACAAAGACTTAATGCGCGTTGCATGACTCAAATTCTGAGCAGGATGGCTCGGATGGGCGGCTGCGACGGGCGTTGCTTGGATGTGACAGTCCTGATCAAACGCGCCCGGAGCGATGAATGCGGCGGGCAGAGCCCTATTTTCCTCACAATCGCGCCGTTACTCCGGCTTATGTTTCGTAAGCCTGTGGCGCGGAATCGGCTTGTGGCGGTAGCGCTCATGGAGTAAGCCGCGCAACGTGCAAATTGCCTTGATCCGTGCAATCGTTGCGTTCTGCGCCGATTGAAGATCGAAGAGACCGGTAGCTGAAAATATGGTTAGACTTTTTGGATATTTCTTCGGAATGGCCTGCGTCCTGTTTCTGGTCGCGGCGGCGGGTGTTGCCATCTATCTCGCCAACGTCGCGAAGGATCTCCCGGACTATGCCGTTCTGAACAGCTATGCGCCGCCGGTGACCACCCGTGTCCACGCCGGCAACGGCGCGCTGATGGCCGAATACGCCAAGGAAAAGCGTCTCTTCCTGCCGATCCAGGCCATCCCCGACCGCGTCAAGGCAGCTTTCCTGTCGGCCGAAGACAAGAATTTCTACAATCATCCGGGCGTCGATCTCACTGGTCTCGGCCGCGCCATCCTCGTCAACCTGCAGAATTTCGGTTCCGGCCGCCGCCCCGTCGGCGCTTCCACGATCACCCAGCAGGTGGCCAAGAACTTCCTTCTGAGCTCTGACCAGACGATCGACCGCAAGATCAAGGAAGCGATCCTGTCCTTCCGCATCGAGCAGGCCTACAGCAAGGACAAGATCCTTGAGCTCTACCTGAACGAGATCTTCTTCGGCATGAATTCCTACGGCATCGCCGGCGCCGCGCTGACCTATTTCAACAAATCCGTCACCGAACTGACCGTCGCCGAAGCCGCCTATCTGGCATCCTTGCCGAAAGGCCCGGCCAATTATCATCCTTTCCGCCATCCGGAAGCTGCGCTCGAGCGCCGCAACTGGGTGATCGACCGCATGGTCGAGAATGGCTATGTGAGCCAGAGCGACGGCGTGGAAGCCAAGAAGCAGCCACTCGGCGTCACCGCCCGCACGACCGGCCCCTCGCTTTTTGCTTCGGACTATTTCGCCGAAGCCGTGCGCCGCCAGCTGATCGACCAATATGGCGAGAAGGTCCTCTATGAGGGTGGCCTTTCAGTGCGCACTTCGCTCGATCCGCAGATGCAGCTCGCTGCCCGCAAGGCGCTGCAGGACGGTCTGGTGACCTATGACGAGCGTCGCGGTTTCCACGGCCCGGTCAAGCAGATCGATGCCAGCGGTGACTGGGGCAAGGCGCTTGCCGATATTCCGGCACTTGCCGACGTGCCGGAATGGCGGCTTGCCGTCGTGCTCGCCGTCTCCGACAGCAATGTCGATATCGGCCTGCAGCCGGCCAAGGATGGAAGCGGCAAGGTTTCGCCGGACCGTCAACGCGGCACGATCGACGCCAAGAATATGCAGTGGGCCTTCCGTTCCGCCGACGCCGCCCGCAAGAGCACGAAATCGCCGGTCGGCGCCGTAGCCCCCGGTGACGTCATCTATGTCGCAAAGCTCGGCGACGACGCCTCGACCTCCTATCGGCTGCAGCAGCCGCCGAAGGTGCAGGGCGGCCTGGTCGCCATGGATCCGAAGACCGGCCGCGTGCTCGCCATGGTCGGCGGCTTCTCCTATTCGCAGTCCGAATTCAACCGCGCCACCCAGGCGATGCGCCAGCCGGGCTCCTCGTTCAAGCCCTTCGTCTACGCCGCGGCAATGGACAATGGCTATACGCCGGCCTCCGTCATCATGGATGCGCCGATCGAGATCGTCTCCGGCGGCCAGGTCTGGAAGCCGGAAAATTACGGCGGCGAAGTCGGCGGTCCGTCGACGCTGCGCTCGGGCATCGAGCATTCGCGCAACCTGATGACGGTGCGCCTGGCCAACGATCTCGGCATGAACATCGTTGCCGAATATGCCGAGCGCTTCGGCATCTACGATCACATGCTGCCGGTTCTCTCCATGTCGCTCGGCGCCGGCGACACCACGGTGCTGCGTATGGTCTCGGCCTATTCGGTCATCGCCAACGGCGGCAAGCAGATCAAGCCGACATTGATCGACCGGATCCAGGACCGCTACGGCAAGACGATCTTCAAGCATGAGGAGCGTCTCTGTGAGGGCTGCAATGCCGGCGACTGGCAGAACCAGGAAGAGCCGAATGTCGTCGACAACCGCGAAACCGTTCTCGACCCGATGACCGCCTACCAGATCACCTCGATGATGCAGGGCGTCATCCAGCGCGGCACTGCCGCCGGCAAGATCGATCTCGGCGGCCGCGACGTCGCCGGCAAGACCGGCACCACCAACGATGAGAAGGACGCCTGGTTCGTCGGCTTCACGCCGGATCTGGTCGCCGGCCTTTATATGGGCTTCGATACGCCGGCCCCGCTCGGCCGCGGCGGCACCGGCGGCGGTCTCTCCGCGCCGATCTTCAACGAATTCATGCAGGCTGCCGTCAAGGATGCGCCGGAATCGAAATTCGTCATTCCGCCGGGCATGAACCTGATTTCGATCGACCGCAAGACCGGCATGGCCGCCGTCGACGGTGATCCGAACACCATCATCGAGGCCTTCAAACCCGGCACCGGCCCAGCCGACAGCTTCAACGTCATCGGCATGGACAGCACCATGGCGCCGGAAGAGATCCTGAAGACCTCACCGCAGGCAAACCAGGCCGTCCAGACCGGCACGCCCGGCTTGTTCTGACCATCGCCGAATTTTGAACGCCCGCCGCGGCTCTTTACATCCGCGGCGGGCGTCTCTATGTCCACCAGCACCAGAAGAACCGAGACAGAGAAGCAGGAAAATGCGAGCGGAAATCGAAAACGTGGTCGATGAAACCAAGCAGGCTATCACCCTGCTGAGGAGGCATCTTTGACTGGGACCAGGCGATAAGACGGCTGGACTGGTTGAACAACAAGGCAGAGGATCCGAACCTCTGGAACGACGCTACCGAAGCGCAGAAGCTGATGCGCGAGCGCCAGCAGCTCGATGACGGCATCAGTGGCGTCAAGCAGCTGGAACAGCAGCTGAACGACAATATCGAGCTGATCGAACTCGGCGAGGAAGAGGGCGACGAAGGCGTCGTCAAGGAAGCCGAGGATACGCTGAAGGCCTTGAAGGCCGAGGCTGCGCGCCGGCAGGTGGAAGCCATGCTCTCCGGCGAGGCCGACGGCAACGACACCTATCTCGAAGTTCATTCCGGCGCCGGCGGCACCGAAAGCCAGGACTGGGCGAACATGCTGCTGCGCATGTACACCCGCTGGGCCGAACGTCAGCGTTTCAAGGTCGAGCTTCTCGAAGTCCATGACGGCGAAGAGGCGGGCATCAAGTCCGCGACCCTGCTCGTCAAGGGACACAATGCCTATGGCTGGCTGAAGACGGAATCGGGTGTGCACCGGCTGGTGCGCATCTCGCCTTACGACAGCAACGCGCGTCGCCACACCTCCTTCTCGTCGATCTGGGTCTATCCCGTGGTCGACGACTCGATCCAGATCGAGATCAACGAAGGCGACTGCCGCATCGACACCTATCGTTCGTCGGGCGCCGGCGGTCAGCACGTCAACACCACCGACTCGGCCGTGCGCATCACGCATATGCCGACCGGCATCGTCGTGCAGTGCCAGCAGGAGCGTTCGCAGCACAAGAACCGCGCCAAGGCCTGGGACATGCTGCGTGCCCGCATGTACGAAGCCGAGCTGAAGAAGCGTGAGGACGCCGCCAGCGCCGAGGCCGCCTCCAAGACGGATATCGGCTGGGGCCACCAGATCCGCTCCTACGTGCTGCAGCCCTACCAGCTGGTCAAGGATCTGCGCACCGGCGTCGCCAGCACCGCGCCGGACGACGTGCTCGACGGCGAACTCAACGAGTTCATGGAAGCGGCTCTTGCCCACCGCATCAGCGGCGCTGCAGACGCGGTCGTCGACGACGTGGACTGATAGACAAAAGCAGGGATTGAGACGAGAAAGCCCCGGAGACGGGGCTTTTTCGTTGTTCAGGCGATTGCTTTGACGTCGTTGCCCTGGAACAGCGCGGCCGACAGACCGGCAATCTCGTCGTGGATGGCGGCGCGCTCGATATCAGGGGGATCGGTGAAGAGCTCCGCCGCAAAGGCCATGCCGAGGGCGGTACCTTCAGGCACGAAGACATAATGCCCAAGCCCGCCGCCGAGGATTTTAAGACGGCTGTCGGGGAGCCGCGCATGCAGCCATGCCGAACATTCCTCGGCCGGTGCCGCCCTGTCGGCATCGCCGACCAGAATGAGGGCGGGCGCGTCGACGGTTTTCAGGCTTTCCTCGCTGAAACCGAGAACGGACCGGCCCGGCGCGCACAGGAGTGCGGCCTTGATTCTGTCGTCCCGGTAAGACGTCGACAGGCGCGACCATGAATCGCGAAACACGTCGCTGGTGCGAAGCAAGGTCGGGATATGATCGGCAAGGTCGGGAAATTCCCTCGGTCCGCGCGCCCCGCCCGGCTTCATCCTGGATGGGTCGAACTGCGAAGACTGGGCGACGGCGCCGAGAAGCAGCATGACGCTGTAGGCTCCGGCCGAAAATCCGGCCGCGAACACGCGGGTGGTATCGATATAAGAGGAGAGATCGCCGAGCCAGTCATCGCTGTGGTCGAGCATGAAGCTCAGATCCGGCGCCCGCTCCCAAAGGCAGGCAAAGCCCTCGGCGCGATAAGGCTCGTTGCCGGTATTGCCGTGATGGTTGACGCCGAGCGCTGCAAATCCGCGATCGGCGAGCCGTCGCGCCAGCCACTCCAATCCCGCCGCGGATCCGCCGGTGCCATGCGACAGCAGCACGAGGGGATAGGGCCGGGCCTGGGGCCGGATGGCTGCGTCGTGGGCGACGACCGCCTTCTTGAACCAGCTTCTTTCCGCCGTATCGTTTTCCCGCGCCGTATCGGCAGCGGGATACCACAGCGACCAACTGATGGGTCTGGGGCCGTTGGCGTCCCAGTTCGACCTGTTGTGGTCGTAAAGGACGCCGTCACGGAAGCCGAGTTTCATCTCTCCTGCTCCTTCCCGAACGATTCCCAGCGGTTCAATTCGTCGCTTTCTCGACGGTGATGTCGCCGAATTCGTCGATCAGCACGGTCCAGCCATCCGGCTCGGCATTGGGGTCGGTCTTCAGATAGATCGTGGCGAACAGGCCGGGCTGCTTGATGATGCCGTTCGAATTCTCGGGGCGGATATCGGTGATATAAGGCTTCAGGTCGCTGATCTCCTGCAGCTCGACGGTAGAGGCGATCGCCGGGCCGGTCTCGGTCTGGGCAATCTGCTGCAGGTAGACCTTTGAGGTCCTGTCTGCCTGGCGGACGGCAAAGAGCTTGTAGTACCCGTGGCGCTGAGCCTTTGCTTGCGAGTTGGCAACGCTCTCGGCGGCTGTCGGCGCCCGCTCGACATCAGGTGCGTTGCCGTCATCCTCCCAATACCCGGTGCTGGTCGCGAAAATCACCGATGCCGGCAGGATGACGTCCTGCGCCGGCAAGGCTGCGGCCGACCATCCAATGAGGAAAGCGGTTGTCATCACTATCCGTCGCATTGCCATCGTCTCAATCCTTGAACTGCTCGGCGAGAATACGGTCGGACCAGGAGCGGTCGGGATCGGAAAGAATACGCGCCGTCATATGCTCCGACTGGGCAATGCGGACATGCAGCACCGATTTCACCTCGGTATTGTCGGCCACCGCATTGACCGGCCGCTTCACCGGCTCGAGAACGTCGATATCGACGGTCACCTTGTTGGGCAGCAGTGCGCCCCGCCAGCGCCGCGGCCTGAAAGCGCTGACCGGCGTCATGGCGAGCAGCGGCGCCTCGAGCGGCAGGATCGGGCCATGAGCGGAAAGATTATAGGCCGTCGAGCCGGCGGGGGTCGCCACCATCAGCCCGTCGCAGATCAGCTCCTCCAGGCGCACGCGCCCGTCCACCGTCACCCTCAGATTCGCCGCCTGATAGGACTGGCGGAAAAGATAGACCTCGTTGATGGCCAGCGCCGTCGAATTGGTGCCGTCGGCGTTGGCGGTCGTCATCTGCAACGGCCGGAAGACGTTTTCCACGGCGACGCAGATGCGCTCCTGAAGCTGTTCGCTGCGATAGTCGTTCATCAGAAAGCCGACCGAGCCGCGATTCATGCCGTAGACCAGCTTGCCGGAGTTCATGGTGTTGTGCAGCGTCTGCAGCATGAAACCGTCGCCGCCGAGCGCGACGATGACATCGGCATCGTCGGCCGGCACGTCGCCATAGATGCGAATCAACTCCTCGCGCGCGGCGAGCGCCTCCGTCGTCGGCGAGGCGATAAAGGAAAGAGTCTGAAATGAACGGCCCATGCAATGCCCTTTGTGAAGCTGCTCTAGCTAACGGATAAAGGGCTGGCGCGACAAGGACGTTTTCTATCGCCAGGCGTTTGAGCGGCAGCCGACCTGTCCGCACAGACACGAATTTTCCTTTACAGAACCATAGAATCTGCTAGTTGGGCACCTGTTGCCCTTGTAGCTCAGTTGGTAGAGCACCTGATTTGTAATCAGGGGGTCCCGGGTTCGAACCCTGGCGGGGGCACCATCTTTTTCCGCGTCATATCCCTGCCCAGACGATCGCTATGATTCGACGTCGCTTCGCTCGATCGCACCGGCAGATTTTTCCAGCCACCGCACATCGCTTGATGAACCTTGTCTGAAGGGCTGCTTCAGCGCCAATTCAGCCGCGCCGGTTTAACTTCGCCTCATCATCAATGAGGAAACAGCCATGAAGCTCGCACATCTCTTTTTCGCCGCAACCATGTCTGTCGGTGCGGCTTTGGCATCCGTCGCCCCGGCAACCGCCATGCCCGTCGACCGGCCGGCGGTGTCGGCCCAGGGCGATATCGTTCAAATTCGTGATGGCTGGCGCCATGATCGCGGCGGTGACGACCGTGGCTGGCGTGATGAGCGTGACGACCGCGGTTGGCGCCATCAGCGCGATTGGCGCCGGTCCGACTGGCGCGGTGATGACTGGCGCTGGCGCCGGTGGCGTGCCGAGCGTTGGCAGGAACGCCGTGAGTGGCGCCATCGCGATCGTGACATGCCTTTCTGGCTCTACCGCGGCTGACGCCAGCTGCTACAGCATCCATTGCGCGCCCGAGACGCGCGGCGAGAGAACGGCCCGGATCATCCGGGCCGTTTTTCAATGACTGACGGGTTCGTTGACACTTGCCTCGAGCTTGTTGCCGTTGCCAGTCTGGCCGGCGCCCGACGGCGACAGGATTGCGATGCTGAGCACGGAGGCGACCATGAAGGCAACGACGGCAATCATTATGCGCATAGGCGTTCAATCCTCGTTCAGTGGGGATTAACGCACCATTGTCGTCCGCGTTCCTGTCGGGACTAAAGCGCGCCGCATCGAATTTGATTCATGCTACGCGCTTTAGCCTTTTGTTTTTATGCATGTCGTTACTCCGGAACCGCTGCACACTTCCGGGCGACATGCATTATTGCACCGTCCCCGGCGTCGCGGGGCCGGGCGCCGTCGGCGACAGCGGATCGGGCTGGTGGACCGGGTGCGAGGTGTCCACCCAGATGATGCTGAGAATGATCCCGACGAAGACCGCGATGAAGAGGATACCGAAAATCAGCGGTCGAATAGCCATGATGGGGATCGTTCCTTCTTGCTTCCGACCGGTCGTTGCGATCGGTCATCGCCCGATCATAGTGCTCCAGGAGGTCTTTCCAAGGCAAAATCGAATTTCTCCGGCATCGCGCGAGCCTTGCGTGGCTGTCGCAGGCATCCGTTTTCCATCTGTCGCAGCGGGTTGAACTGTGTCAGGGATGCCTGAAACAGTTGGGGACGGACGTCGTGAAACGCACGATTAAAGCATCGGTCATTGTCGCGGCATTCGTCTCCTTCGCCGGAGCCTCGGAAAACGCGCGAGCTTTCGACAAGCCGATAAAAGTCGATGTGGTCGCGCTGCCGAAGGATGAGCTCAATCCCGATGCGAAACCGAAGATCACCTGCAGCCGCTATCCCGCCTTCATGGTCAAGGAGGTCGATCTCGGCGAGGTCGGCGCCGAAAAGCTGGCGCTGCTTGCCCCCGATGCGCCGTGTGAGCGCGCCGGCGAGCGCGAACGGGTGATCGCCGACGATACCGCCGGCTATCTGATGGGCGTCAGCGGCGGTTTCGTCTTTTTCCGTGCGGCGGACGGGTGGAACGGCGGGCTGCCTTTCGTCGTCTACGATGCGGCGACGGGCGAGCGGCTGCTCGACGATTCCCTGGCGGGCGACGATTTTGCCGCGATAAGGAGCGGGAAGGGGGAGCTGAGCCTCGATTTTCGCCGCGTCTACACGGCGTCCTGTTCGCTCTATCTGGAGCGTGCTGCCTGCGCGAAGACGATCGCCGCCGATACCGGTCTGTCGCAACTGCCGGATTGCACCGCCGCCTACAAGGCGGAAATCAGACGCAGCCCCGGCCATGCCGGCGAAATCGAGAAACTGCCGAGCGTGATCGTCTATCCTGTCGAACTGACTTATGCGGCTGGTGACACGGCGCGCCGGCCCTTGGAAGGAACGACGGTCTGCCGGATACCGAGCTGACCAGAGTGTTAACGGATGCGCCGCTACTTTCGAATCATTGACGCACGAGCGATAGCGGCTTGCCGCCTTCTTCCTTCGATTTGTCGAAATTGCCGTCGGCGCGCATGTCGAAGCCAAGCGATGAGCCGTCACCGCCCATCAGCGTCAGGCCGAAACCCTCGATATGCCAGACCGCGAGTTTCAGCCTGGCGACATTGGCGGCGCAGTCGCCGGATAGCGACAGCGGCGCATTGCCGTCCGCATCGGCATGGCCGTCGAGCGTCAGACCGCAGAGCCTTTCGCCGTCCGGTCGTTGCATCGTCCAGGTTCCGGCAAGGCCGCTGAAGCTCGGCAGGCGATCGATGCCGTCAGGGGCGGCGATCAGCAAAAGCGGCGTGCCGTCCTGCGTCTTCATCGGCGAGCCCTCGTTCTCGACGAAACGGGCGAGCACCTTGCGCGTCGCATCGATCAGGATGACGCCGCCATTGCCGTCGAAATTCCAGGCAGCGGCTTCGGCAAGAGCCGGCAGCGGCTTGGTACAGGCGTCCTGGCCGGACAGCGAGTGACCGCCGATCGCCATGTCGGTTTCGAGCGTCATCCGGCATCCCGCGCGCCCGTCTTCCGGCGCGACGAGATAGGTTCCTGCCTGCGCCTTGAGAATATCGGCATCGATATCCTGTCCATGGGCCATGCCGCAAAAAAGCAACGCCGCTACCGGAGCCGCGAGCCGAAGGACGAAACGGGTCATGACAGTTCCTCTTTGTCGCAGGCCCGCCGCGGACCGGCCTATGCTTTCAAAAAGAGCCGCGCCGCATAAAGCGCGATTGCCGCAGCATTCGAAACGTTCAGCGATTTGATCGCGCCCGGCATGTCGAGACGGGCAAGCGCGGTAACGGTCTCGCGCGTCTTCTGCCTGAGCCCCTTGCCCTCGGAGCCGAGTACCAGCGCCACCTTCTCACCCGAAAATGTGCCCTCGAGCGGCGCCGGCCCTTCCGAATCGAGGCCGATGGTGGAGAAGCCGAGCTTGTGCAGTTCACCGAGTGCATCGGCGAGATTGGTCACCTGTATATAAGGTATCAGTTCCAGCGCGCCGGAGGCGGATTTGGCGAGCACGCCTGACTCGGTCGGGCTATGTCTCTGAGTGGTGATAATGGCGCCGGCATTGAAGGCGACGGCCGAGCGCATGATCGCGCCGACATTGTGGGGATCGGTGACCTGGTCGAGGACGAGCAGGAGCGGGCTGTCCTTCAGGGCTTCGAGCCGGCGGACCGGCAGCGGCCGCGTTTCCAGCATGACGCCCTGATGGATCGCCTCGGGGCCGAGCACCTTGTCGATATCCTGCGGCGAGACGATCTCGAAGGGAATGCCGAGCGTTTCGGCGTCGACTTCGAGCCGCGCCAGCGCGTTCTGGGTCACGAAGAGCTTGATCTTCTTGCGCTCGGGATTGTCGAGGGCGGCGCGCACTGTATGCAGGCCGTAAAGATGCACCTGGTCTGGCGCCAGCGCCGGCGGCTTCCAATCGTCGCCGCCGCGCTTGCGCTTCTGCGGCTGAGGGGTCGGGATCTCGCCGCGTTCGCGCTTGGCGTCACGGTGGGCGCGCCGCAGCGTGGCGTAATGCGTATCCTTGGCCGATGGGTCTGTCGCGGCCGTGCCGCCGGGTTTTTTGTCTTTGCTCATGCGGCTTTATAGCCATGGCGCTCGCCGCCGCATAGGCTTTCTTTCATATGCCGGCTTTCGGCGGCGAATGAAATTTTTCGTGTTTTTTCCGTAGTCATCGTGTTGACAGACTGAAATGCTCCGGTCATATACGCGGCGCAGACGACGGGCGGCAACGCTTCGAAGTCTGACAAACTTGGTCTTCTAGATCCGGACGAAAAACTGGAGAGATGCCCGAGTGGTTAAAGGGGACGGACTGTAAATCCGTTGGCTCAGCCTACGTTGGTTCAAATCCAACTCTCTCCACCATTCGTCATCGGATCGGACCACCCCGCGGGTATAGCTCAATGGTAGAGCAGCAGCCTTCCAAGCTGAATACGCGGGTTCGATTCCCGCTACCCGCTCCAGTTCTTCCAAGCCCAATTCAAGTGACCGGCACAGCGGCGATCATTCGCCACGCGGATGTTTCCGAAGACGCTGGCGATAGCGCGTATCAATCGGCAGGCGAGGGCGCTCGGCGCCGGGCGCGGTGCCTCATCTCCGCCAGCGCACGCGATTTTCTCTAAGCATTTCAGTGATTTTCGAGGGGGCTTCGGCGAATCACCTTGCAGGCGGCGAATTGTCCCCCATATGCGCTGTCACACCAAGAATGGCGTCTGCAATTAAGTCTTGCGCAATTTCGCCGAAAGCCTTAAACGGCGGCACTAAACCGGTTCGCCGGGGCCCACCATTTCGTTCACAGGAAGCATTCAAATGGCAAAGAGTAAGTTTGAGCGCAACAAGCCGCACGTCAACATCGGCACGATCGGCCACGTTGACCACGGCAAGACGTCTCTGACGGCAGCGATCACGAAGTACTTCGGTGAGTTCAAGGCGTACGACCAGATCGACGCTGCTCCGGAAGAAAAGGCCCGTGGCATCACCATTTCGACGGCGCACGTCGAATATGAGACGCCGGCCCGCCACTACGCGCACGTCGACTGCCCCGGCCACGCCGACTACGTCAAGAACATGATCACCGGTGCTGCCCAGATGGACGGCGCGATCCTGGTGTGCTCGGCCGCTGACGGCCCGATGCCGCAGACGCGCGAACACATCCTGCTGGCCCGCCAGGTCGGCGTTCCGGCGATCGTGGTGTTCCTGAACAAGGTCGACCAGGTTGACGACGCCGAGCTTCTCGAACTGGTCGAGCTCGAAGTTCGTGAACTGCTGTCGTCCTACGACTTCCCGGGCGACGATATCCCGGTTGTCAAGGGTTCGGCGCTGGCCGCTCTCGAAGATAGCGACAAGAAGATCGGCGAAGACGCGATCCGCGAGCTGATGGCTGCTGTTGACGCCTACATCCCGACGCCTGAGCGTCCGATCGACCAGCCGTTCCTGATGCCGATCGAAGACGTGTTCTCGATCTCGGGCCGCGGCACGGTTGTGACCGGCCGCGTCGAGCGTGGCATCGTCAAGGTTGGCGAAGAAGTCGAGATCGTCGGCATCCGCGCGACCTCGAAGACGACGGTGACCGGCGTTGAAATGTTCCGCAAGCTGCTCGATCAGGGCCAGGCTGGCGACAACATCGGCGCACTGGTTCGCGGTGTGAACCGTGACGGCGTCGAGCGTGGCCAGATCCTGTGCAAGCCGGGCTCTGTCAAGCCGCACAAGAAGTTCATGGCAGAAGCCTACATCCTGACGAAGGAAGAGGGTGGCCGTCATACGCCGTTCTTCACCAACTACCGTCCGCAGTTCTACTTCCGCACGACGGACGTGACCGGCATCGTCACGCTGCCCGAGGGCACGGAGATGGTCATGCCGGGCGACAACGTCACGGTTGCCGTCGAGCTGATCGTTCCGATCGCGATGGAAGAAAAGCTGCGCTTCGCCATCCGCGAAGGCGGCCGCACCGTCGGCGCCGGCATCGTCGCTTCGATCGTCGAGTAATCCTGGGATTACCCGAAATTCAGGAAAAACCCCGCTGGAAACGGCGGGGTTTTTTCGTTTTGATGCCTGTTTGAGGGTTTAACAGGTGTTGTAAAAATATCGTTAAATTCGCCCGTCACAGTATTTTGTTCATCTCACATTCAGAAACCGGTTGTGATTGGTTCATTTTAGTCCAGACTCCTTCATGCAAAGAGGAGAGCCCGGATGATTCCAAAGGCCACGTTCGTTGCGACGATATTCGCAATGTATGTTTTCACGATGTTTTTCATTGCAGCCATCCCGCAGGAGGTTGTTCAGGCAGCCGGCGTGCAGATCGGCGACGTGAGCGTCGTTAAGTAACGATTTAGCAGTTTGCCGCAGGCTTCTGCGGTGATCGGAAATGATCGGCCATGTGCCCTGATAGGGTGCTCCTGGCGACGCGAGGGTGAACCCTTGCAGGACGCTCGCTTGCTCTTCGCGCGGAAGCGTCTAACTATGCCTCCGATTTGATGACGCGGAGGACATTCCATGAAGAAGCGAATTCTGTTCACGGGCGGTTCGGGCAAGGCCGGTCGCCATACCGTGCCATGGCTCATCAATGCCGGTTACGAGGTTCACAATCTCGATCTCGTGCCGCTGGACAGTCCCGGCGTCACCAATCTCATTGCCGATATCACCGACAGCGGTCAGGTTTTCAACGCGCTGTCGATGCACCGCGATTTTCCCGATCTCGATGCGGGCAGGGGCGTGCAGCCCTTTGATGCCGTCGTGCATTTCGCCGCCATCCCTCGCATCCTGATCAAACCGGACAATGAGACTTTCCGCATCAACACGATGGGTACTTATAATGTCATCGAGGCGGCGGCGAAGCTCGGCATCAGGAAGATTATCGTCGCATCGAGCGAAACGACCTACGGCGTCTGCTTCGCCGAAGGCCATCGCGATTTCCACCAGTTCCCGCTGGAGGAAGACTACGACGTCAATCCGATGGATTCCTACGGGCTTTCCAAGGTGGTCAACGAAAAGACCGCCCGCGCCTTTGCCGAACGGTCGGGTTTCGACATCTATGCGCTGCGAATCGGCAACGTCATCGAGCCGCACGAATATGAGCGTTTCCCCACCTATTTCGCCAATCCCGAGATGCGCAAGCGCATCGCCTGGAGCTATATCGACGCCCGTGATCTCGGGCAGATCTGCCATCTCTGCATCGAAAAGGACGGTCTCGGCTACCAGGTCTTCAACGCAGCCAACGACACGGTCTCGGCCAACACGCCGTCGAAGGAGCTTGCGAAGCGATTCTATCCGAACGTGCCCTTCACGCGCGAGATCGGCGAATATGAAGGCCTGCTCTCCAACCGCAAGATTCGCGAGGTGCTGGGGTTCAAGGAGGAGCACGATTGGCGCAAATATGTGAACGTCTGAACGGATCCTGGTGGGGCGATGAGCGAGCCGATCGTTCGCATATCCGCAGAATGGCTATGAAAAACGAAAATCGTGCTTGCCAATCCGCTGCCGTCGTCTTAAAGGGAGCGCCATGCTTTTCAGCAGCGATTTGCGGACCTTGGTCCATACGCTGATTGATCGGTATGAAGGGGTATAGCTCAGTTGGTAGAGCGGCGGTCTCCAAAACCGCAGGTCGTAAGTTCGAGCCTTACTGCCCCTGCCATTTTCCTCCAAGCGGGACAGCGCGGACATGCTCGCGGCATTCCGGCCGGGGATTGATGGGTAAGACTAATTTCGTTAAACTTCGGTTTCCCTCTTGTGTATTCGGAAATCGGTGTTTATTTAGGGTTCAACAGACACGCGGTGCGTGGGGCTGATAGTTTCAGCTTTACGCGCCGTAATTGCGTGGGCAGTCGATGGCATCCAAATCCAATCCGTTTGCGTTTCTGCAGCAGGTTCGCTCCGAGACGTCCAAAGTTACATGGCCGTCGCGCCGCGAGACGATGATCTCGACGGTTATGGTGCTTGTGATGGTGGTTTTCGCTGCGCTGTTTTTCTTTGCCGCTGACCAGCTGATCGGCTGGGTTCTGAGCTTCGTGCTGAATACCGGCAACTGATACGGGTGGAGATGAAAATGGCGGCACGTTGGTACATCGTCCACGCATATTCAAATTTTGAAAAGAAGGTCGCTGAGGACATCGAGAACAAGGCTCGCCAGAAGGGGCTTGAGCATCTGTTCGAGAAGATCCTCGTGCCGACCGAAAAGGTGGTGGAAGTGCGTCGCGGCCGTAAGGTCGATAGCGAGCGCAAGTTCTTCCCGGGCTATGTCATGGTTCGCGCCAACCTGACGGATGAAGCCTACCACCTGATCAAGAATACGCCGAAGGTCACAGGTTTCCTCGGCTCCGACAATAAGCCCGTTCCGATTCCGGATTATGAAGCCGAGCGCATTCTCGGCCAGGTCCAGGAAGGTGTCGAGCGGCCGAAGGCCTCCATCACCTTCGAGATCGGCGAGCAGGTCCGCGTTTCCGATGGTCCGTTCGCGTCGTTCAACGGCACGGTTCAGGATGTGGACGAAGAGCGTTCGCGCCTGAAGGTTGAAGTGTCGATCTTCGGCCGCGCAACGCCGGTCGAACTGGAATACGCTCAGGTCGAGAAGGTCTGATTGTAAGAGATTGGAAGCAGGCCTTGCGGCCGGTTTCCTGCGGACCTGGTCCGCACCCGCGTGGAAGGTGAGGGGTCTTAGCCGGACCCTAATGATCCGCACCACGCAACCGCAGCCGCCGGAGAGATCCGGCATCACGGGCCGGGCGACCGGCCGCTCATGAAAGGCAGAGAGATATGGCTAAGAAAGTTGCAGGCCAGCTCAAGCTTCAGGTCAAGGCAGGATCGGCAAACCCGTCCCCGCCGATTGGTCCGGCGCTTGGTCAGCGTGGCATTAACATCATGGAATTCTGCAAGGCGTTCAATGCCGCCACGCAGGAAATGGAAAAGGGTATGCCGATCCCGGTCGTCATCACCTATTACCAGGACAAGTCCTTCACCTTCGCGATGAAGCAGCCTCCGGTCAGCTACTGGCTGAAGAAGGAAGCGAAGATCACGTCCGGTTCCAAGACGCCCGGCAAGGGCGCCAAGGCCGGCTCCCTCACCAAGGCTCAGATCAAGTCGATCGCAGAAGCCAAGATGAAGGATCTGAACGCAGCGGATATCGAAGGTGCAATGGCGATGATCGAGGGCTCTGCCCGCGCCATGGGCCTGGAAGTGGTGGGTTAAGATCATGGCTGGTAAGCGCACGCAGAAGATCAACGAAGGTGTTGATCCCACCAAGCTCTATGCTCTCTCCCTGGCTATCGGCATGGTCAAGGAACGGGCTGTCGCCAAGTTCGACGAAACCATCGAAGTCTCGATGAACCTCGGCGTTGATCCGCGCCATGCGGACCAGATGGTTCGCGGCGTCGTCAACCTGCCGAACGGCACCGGCCGTACGGTTCGCGTTGCCGTCTTCGCTCGTGGCGTCAAGGCCGATGAAGCCAAGGCTGCCGGTGCCGATATCGTCGGTGCTGAAGACCTCGTCGAAATCGTCCAGGGCGGCAAGATCGAATTCGATCGCTGCATCGCCACCCCCGACATGATGCCGCTGGTCGGCCGTCTCGGTAAGGTTCTCGGCCCCCGCGGCATGATGCCGAACCCGAAGGTCGGCACCGTCACCATGGATGTCGCCGGAGCCGTCAAGGCTTCCAAGGGCGGCGCTGTGGAGTTCCGCGTCGAGAAGGCTGGCATCGTCCATGCCGGCATCGGCAAGGCCTCTTTCGACGCCAAGGCTCTGGAAGAAAACATCCGCGCCTTCGCCGACGCCGTCATCAAGGCGAAGCCGGCTGGCGCCAAGGGCAACTACGTCAAGCGCGTGGCGATTTCTTCGACCATGGGCCCAGGCGTCAAGATCGAAGTCGGCTCGGTCACCGCAGCTCCGACTGCATAAGTTGATTGCCGGACCTCGGTCCGGTCACTGAATTCCGGCCTCGCAAGGGGCCGGAATATTCCGGAGAAATCCGGAATCCTGTCCGAGATTGCAGGTGGTTTTCCCTTAATCACTTCGCCTGCATGAGACGGGTAAGACCCGAATTGCTTGAAGTTCGCTTCATAGGAAATCGGTTCGAGCCTTGGATGCCTTGTGCCTCTCCAGCCTTCATTGGCGCGGGAGCGCGGGGGGACAGGATCCTCAAGCGTCGCTTGGGATCTCGCATGATCCCGGGAGGCAAAAGGCAACCCGGCGGGCCCGTTTTCGGTCCCGCCAACTGGAGATAGGCAGTGGAAAGAGCGGAAAAACGCGAATTCGTCACGGAACTGAACGAAGTCTTCAAGGCTTCGGGCTCGGTTGTCGTGGCCCACTATGCTGGTGCCACAGTCGCGCAGATGAACGATTTTCGTTCGAAGATGCGTGCAGCTGGCGGTACCGTCAAAGTCGCGAAGAACCGCCTGGCCAAAATTGCCCTTCAGGGTACGGAAGCGGAAGGGATCACCGATCTCTTCAAGGGTCAGACGCTGATTGCATACAGCACCGATCCGATCACCGCTCCGAAGGTCGTCATGGATTTCGCCAAGACCAACGACAAGATCGTTGTTCTGGGCGGCGCCATGGGAACAACCACGCTCAACGCCGATGCAGTCAAGTCGCTTGCGACCCTGCCTTCGCTCGATGAGCTGCGTGCGAAGCTGCTGGGCATGATCCAGACACCGGCTACCCGCATCGCTGGGGTTGTTGCAGCACCGGCAAGCCAGCTTGCCCGCGTGTTTGCGGCCTACGCCAAGAAGGACGAAGCCGCTTAAGGCGGTTTTTCGCTGTTTATAATCAACCGGTTCGAACCGAACAAAAGGAACTAGTAAAATGGCTGATCTCGCAAAGATCGTTGACGACCTCTCCTCGCTGACCGTTCTGGAAGCTGCAGAACTGTCGAAGCTTCTCGAAGAAAAGTGGGGCGTTTCCGCCGCTGCTCCGGTAGCTGTTGCTGCCGTCGGTGGTCCTGCTGGCCCTGCTGCCGTGGAAGAAGAAAAGACCGAGTTCGACGTCATCCTCGCGGATGCCGGCGCCAACAAGATCAACGTCATCAAGGAAGTCCGCGCCATCACCGGTCTCGGCCTCAAGGAAGCCAAGGACCTCGTCGAGGCCGCTCCGAAGGCTGTCAAGGAAGGCGTTTCCAAGGCTGAAGCCGCTGACATCAAGAAGAAGCTTGAAGACGCTGGCGCCAAGGCCGACGTCAAGTAATCTTGAAACGCTTTTGGGAGGCAGTCTCTGCTGCCTCCCATTTGCCGTTTTTCTGAACGAATTACCCAAAAGCCGCGTCAAACCGGCTTTTGGGTAATGGGTTCTTCAAAAGGATAGTCTCGCACCGAGGGCAGCACAGCAATCCGAGCTGAGCGTTTTCGGGTGTCGGACGAGATTGAACTACTCATTGATAGACGGGATCGACTGGCCATCGGTTCCCGTCCGTTGCAGGCCCGGGTGCAAGATTTTGAAGGAGCGACGATGGCTCAGACCCTTTCGTTCAACGGTCGCAGGCGCGTACGCAAGTTTTTTGGTAAGATCCCCGAAGTCGCAGAAATGCCGAACCTCATCGAGGTTCAGAAGGCGTCCTACGACCAGTTTCTGATGGTTGAAGAGCCGAAAGGCGGCCGGCCCGACGAGGGCCTTCAGGCCGTTTTCAAGTCGGTTTTCCCGATCACCGATTTCTCCGGCGCTTCCATGCTGGAATTCGTGTCCTACGAATTCGAGCCGCCGAAGTTCGACGTTGACGAATGCCGTCAGCGCGACCTGACTTATGCTGCGCCGCTGAAGGTGACGCTGCGCCTGATCGTGTTCGATATCGACGAGGATACCGGCGCGAAGTCGATCAAGGACATCAAGGAACAGTCCGTTTACATGGGCGACATGCCGCTCATGACCAACAACGGCACGTTTATCGTCAACGGCACCGAGCGCGTCATCGTTTCCCAGATGCACCGTTCGCCTGGTGTCTTCTTCGACCACGACAAGGGCAAGAGCCATTCTTCCGGCAAGCTGCTTTTTGCTGCCCGCGTCATCCCCTATCGCGGTTCCTGGCTCGATATCGAATTCGACGCCAAGGACATCGTCTACGCCCGTATCGACCGTCGCCGTAAGATCCCTGTCACGTCGCTGCTGATGGCGCTCGGCATGGATGGCGAGGAAATCCTCGACACTTTCTACACGAAGTCGCTCTACAAGCGCGACGGCGAAGGCTGGCGCATTCCCTTCAAGCCGGAAACGCTGAAGGGTGCCAAGGCGATCACCGAGATGGTCGACGCCGATACCGGCGAAGTCGTCGTGGAAGCCGGCAAGAAGCTGACCCCGCGCCTGCTGCGCCAGCTGTCCGACAAGGGCCTGAAGGCGCTGAAGGCCGGCGACGACGATCTCTATGGCAACTATCTCGCTGGTGACATCGTCAACTACTCCACCGGTGAGATCTATCTCGAAGCCGGCGACGAAATCGACGAGAAGACGCTCGGTATCATCCTGGCGAACGGTTTCGACGAGATCCCGGTGCTCGGCATCGACCACATCAATGTCGGCGCCTATATCCGCAACACGCTGACTGCCGACAAGAACGAGAACCGTCAGGACGCTCTGTTCGACATCTACCGCGTCATGCGTCCGGGTGAACCGCCGACCATGGAATCGGCCGAAGCCATGTTCAACTCGCTGTTCTTCGATGCGGAGCGTTACGACCTCTCCGCCGTCGGCCGCGTCAAGATGAACATGCGTCTCGACCTGACGGTCGAAGACACCGTCCGCATCCTGCGCAAGGACGACATCCTGGCCGTGGTCAGGATGCTGGTCGAACTGCGCGACGGCAAGGGCGAGATCGACGACATCGACAACCTCGGCAACCGCCGCGTCCGTTCGGTCGGCGAGCTGATGGAAAACCAGTACCGTCTCGGCCTGCTCCGCATGGAGCGCGCGATCAAGGAACGCATGTCCTCGATCGAGATCGACACGGTCATGCCGCAGGATCTGATCAACGCCAAGCCGGCTGCCGCAGCCGTCCGCGAATTCTTCGGTTCCTCGCAGCTCTCGCAGTTCATGGACCAGGTCAACCCGCTCTCGGAAATCACCCACAAACGCCGTCTGTCGGCGCTTGGCCCGGGCGGTCTGACCCGTGAGCGCGCCGGCTTCGAAGTCCGCGACGTGCATCCGACCCACTACGGCCGCATTTGCCCGATCGAAACGCCTGAGGGCCCGAACATCGGTCTGATCAACTCGCTTGCGACCTTTGCCCGCGTCAACAAGTACGGCTTCATCGAAAGCCCGTACCGCCGCATCGTCGACGGCAAGGTGACGAGCGACGTGCTCTACCTCTCCGCCATGGAAGAGGCGAAGTACTACGTCGCCCAGGCCAACGCCGAAATGAACGCCGACGGTTCCTTCGTCGACGAGTTCGTCGTCTGCCGTCATGCCGGCGAAGTTATGCTGGCGCCCCGCGACAGCATGAACCTGATGGACGTTTCGCCGAAGCAGGTCGTTTCGGTCGCAGCCGCGCTCATCCCGTTCCTGGAAAACGACGACGCCAACCGCGCCCTCATGGGCTCGAACATGCAGCGTCAGGCCGTGCCGTTGCTGCGTGCCGAAGCCCCGTTCGTCGGGACCGGCATGGAGCCGGTCGTTGCCCGTGACTCCGGTGCCGCCATCGGCGCGCGCCGCGGCGGCGTGGTCGACCAGGTCGACGCGACGCGTATCGTTATCCGCGCCACCGAAGACCTCGAAGCCGGAAAGTCCGGCGTCGATATCTACCGCCTGCAGAAGTTCCAGCGTTCGAACCAGAACACCTGCGTCAACCAGCGCCCGCTGGTCACCGTCGGTGACGAGGTCAACCGCGGCGACATCCTCGCCGACGGCCCGTCGACCGATCTCGGCGACCTGGCGCTCGGCCGCAACGCGCTCGTCGCGTTCATGCCCTGGAACGGCTACAACTACGAAGACTCGATCCTGCTCTCCGAGCGCATCGTTGCCGACGACGTGTTCACCTCCATTCACATCGAGGAATTCGAAGTGATGGCGCGCGACACCAAGCTTGGTCCTGAGGAAATCACCCGCGACATTCCGAACGTTTCGGAAGAAGCGCTGAAGAACCTCGACGAAGCCGGCATCGTCTACATCGGCGCCGAAGTTCAGCCGGGCGATATCCTCGTCGGCAAGATCACCCCGAAGGGCGAAAGCCCGATGACGCCTGAGGAAAAGCTTCTGCGCGCCATCTTCGGCGAAAAGGCCTCCGACGTGCGCGATACCTCCATGCGCATGCCGCCCGGCACCTACGGCACGATCGTCGAAGTGCGCGTCTTCAACCGCCACGGCGTTGAAAAGGACGAGCGCGCGATGGCGATCGAGCGCGAAGAGATCGAGCGTCTGGCAAAGGACCGCGACGACGAGCAGGCGATCCTCGACCGTAACGTCTACGGCCGTCTGATCGAAATGCTGCGCGGCCAGGCTTCCATCGCCGGTCCGAAGGGCTTCAAGAAGGGCACCGAGCTTTCGAACGCCGTCGTCTCCGAATATCCCCGCTCGCAGTGGTGGATGTTCGCGGTCGAGGACGAGAAGGTTCAGAGCGAGCTCGAAGCGCTCCGCGGCCAGTACGACGAATCCAAGTCGCGCCTTGAACAGCGCTTCATGGACAAGGTCGAGAAGGTCCAGCGCGGCGATGAAATGCCCCCTGGCGTCATGAAGATGGTCAAGGTCTTCGTCGCCGTGAAGCGCAAGATCCAGCCGGGCGACAAGATGGCCGGTCGTCACGGGAATAAGGGCGTCGTTTCACGCATTGTGCCTGTCGAGGACATGCCGTTCCTTGAAGACGGCACGCATGTCGACGTCGTTCTCAACCCGCTCGGCGTTCCCTCGCGCATGAATGTCGGCCAGATCCTGGAAACGCACCTGGGCTGGGCTTGCGCCGGCATGGGTCGCCAGATCGGCGAACTGATCGAAGCGTACAAGGCCAATGGCAACATCGAGCCGCTGCGCAAGACCATCGGCGATGTCGTCGGTGACGGTCCGAAGGCCGAACAGGTCCAGGAGTTCGACGACGAATCCGTTCTGCGTCTCGCCGACCAGTGGAAGCGCGGTGTTTCGATTGCGACGCCTGTTTTCGACGGTGCGAACGAAGGCGACGTCAACGACATGCTGCGTCTGGCAGGTCTCAAGGACACCGGCCAGTCGACGCTCTATGACGGCCGTACCGGCGAGCAGTTCGACCGCCAGGTAACCGTGGGCTACATCTACATGCTGAAGCTCAACCACCTGGTCGACGACAAGATCCATGCCCGTTCGATCGGACCTTACTCGCTCGTGACCCAGCAGCCGCTGGGCGGCAAGGCGCAGTTCGGCGGACAGCGCTTCGGCGAAATGGAAGTCTGGGCGCTCGAAGCATACGGCGCGGCCTACACGCTGCAGGAAATGCTGACGGTGAAGTCGGACGACGTCGCCGGCCGCACCAAGGTCTACGAAGCCATCGTCCGCGGAGACGACACGTTCGAAGCCGGTATTCCGGAAAGCTTCAACGTTCTCGTCAAGGAAATGCGCTCGCTGGGCCTCAGCGTCGAGCTCGAAAACACCAAGCTTGACGAGGCGCAGGCAGCGCAACTGCCCGACGCTGCCGAGTAAGCACCTGATAGGGCGTGCGCTGCCAATGCGGCGCACGCCGGTCCCGCCGGGCGCCGTATCCGTATCGGCCCTGCAGGGAAGTTTCGCCGCAACTTGCGGTTATTCTCGTTTAAGCGAGGGAGGCGGCTCCCGGGAATTTGCCGCCGGCCATCGCATTTTGAGGGCGCTTTAGCCCATGAAGGAGACAGGCATGAACCAAGAGGTCATGAATCTTTTCAATCCGCAGGTGCCTGCACAGAATTTCGATTCCATTCGGATTTCGATCGCGTCTCCGGAGAAGATCCTCTCCTGGTCCTACGGTGAGATCAAGAAGCCGGAAACCATCAACTACCGTACGTTCAAGCCGGAACGCGACGGTCTGTTCTGCGCGCGCATCTTCGGGCCGATCAAGGACTACGAATGCCTGTGCGGCAAGTACAAGCGCATGAAGTACAAGGGCATCATCTGCGAAAAGTGCGGGGTCGAAGTGACGCTGTCGCGCGTTCGCCGTGAGCGCATGGGCCATATCGAGCTCGCCGCTCCCGTTGCCCACATCTGGTTCCTGAAGTCGCTGCCGTCGCGCATCTCGACGCTGCTCGACATGACGCTGAAGGATGTCGAGCGCGTCCTCTATTTCGAAAACTATATCGTCACCGAGCCGGGCCTGACGGCCCTGAAGGAGCATCAGCTCCTCTCGGAAGAAGAGTACATGCTCGCCGTTGACGAATACGGCGAAGACCAGTTCACCGCGATGATCGGCGCTGAGGCGATCTACGAGATGCTGGCCTCGATGAATCTCGAAAAGATCGCCGGCGACCTGCGCTCCGAGCTTGCCGACACCACGTCGGATCTCAAGCAGAAGAAGCTGATGAAGCGCCTGAAGATCGTCGAGAACTTCATGGAGTCGGGCAATCGTCCGGAATGGATGATCATGAAGGTCGTTCCGGTCATTCCGCCGGATCTGCGTCCGCTGGTTCCGCTCGACGGCGGCCGTTTCGCGACGTCGGACCTGAACGATCTCTACCGCCGCGTCATCAACCGTAACAACCGTCTGAAGCGCCTCATCGAGCTTCGTGCGCCCGGCATCATCATCCGCAACGAAAAGCGCATGCTGCAGGAATCGGTTGACGCGCTGTTCGACAACGGCCGCCGCGGCCGCGTCATCACCGGCGCCAACAAGCGTCCGCTGAAGTCGCTCTCCGACATGCTGAAGGGCAAGCAGGGCCGCTTCCGCCAGAACCTGCTCGGCAAGCGCGTCGACTATTCCGGCCGTTCGGTCATCGTCACCGGTCCGGAACTGAAGCTGCACCAGTGCGGCCTGCCGAAGAAGATGGCGCTCGAGCTCTTCAAGCCGTTCATCTATGCCCGCCTCGACGCCAAGGGTTACTCCTCGACCGTCAAGCAGGCCAAGAAGCTGGTCGAAAAGGAAAAGCCTGAGGTCTGGGATATCCTCGACGAGGTCATCCGCGAGCATCCGGTTCTTCTGAACCGCGCGCCGACGCTGCACCGCCTGGGCATCCAGGCCTTCGAACCCACCCTGGTCGAAGGCAAGGCGATCCAGCTGCACCCGCTCGTCTGCACGGCCTTCAACGCCGACTTCGACGGCGACCAGATGGCCGTTCACGTGCCGCTGTCGCTCGAAGCCCAGCTCGAAGCCCGCGTGCTGATGATGTCGACCAACAACATCCTGCATCCGGCCAACGGCGCGCCGATCATCGTTCCCTCGCAGGACATGGTTCTCGGCCTCTATTACCTGTCGATCCTGAACCAGAACGAGCCGGGCGAAGGCATGGCCTTCTCCGATCTCGGCGAGCTGCATCACGCCCTCGAAACCAAGGTCGTGACGCTGCACACCAAGATCCGCGGCCGCTTTAAGTCGGTCGACGAGGATGGCAAGCCCTACTCGAAGATCTATGAGACGACGCCTGGCCGTCTGCTCATCGGCGAACTGCTGCCGAAGAACGGCAAGGTGCCTTTCGACATCTGCAACCAGGAAATGACCAAGAAGAACATCTCCAAGATGATCGACACGGTCTACCGCCACTGCGGCCAGAAGGACACGGTCATCTTCTGCGACCGCATCATGCAGCTCGGCTTCTCCCATGCCTGCCGCGCCGGCATTTCGTTCGGCAAGGACGACATGGTCATTCCGGATGCCAAGGCCAAGATCGTTGCCGACACCGAAAGCCTGGTGAAGGAATACGAGCAGCAGTACAATGACGGCCTGATCACCCAGGGCGAAAAGTACAACAAGGTTGTCGACGCCTGGGGCAAGGCCACCGAAAAGGTCGCCGAAGAGATGATGGCCCGCATCAAGGCGGTCGAATTCGACGAGAACACCGGCCGTCAGAAGCCGATGAACTCGATCTACATGATGAGCCATTCCGGCGCCCGCGGTTCTCCGAACCAGATGCGTCAGTTGGGCGGCATGCGCGGCCTGATGGCCAAGCCGTCGGGTGAAATCATCGAGACGCCGATCATCTCGAACTTCAAGGAAGGCCTGACCGTCAACGAGTACTTCAACTCGACCCACGGCGCCCGCAAGGGTCTGGCAGACACCGCCTTGAAGACCGCCAACTCCGGTTACCTGACTCGCCGTCTCGTCGACGTCGCGCAGGATTGCATCGTCACGCACGTCGATTGCGGCACCGAAACCGGCCTCACCATGACCGCCATCGTCGATGCCGGCCAGGTCGTCGCCTCGCTCGGCGTCCGCATCCTCGGCCGCACGGCACTTGATGACATCGATCATCCGATCACGGGTGAGCGCCTCGTCGATGCCGGCAAGATGATCCTCGAGCCCGACGTCATCGAAATCGAGAAGGCCGGTATCCAGTCGATCCGCATCCGCTCGGCACTGACCTGCGAAATCCAGACGGGCGTCTGCGCAGTCTGCTACGGCCGCGACCTGGCCCGTGGTACGCCTGTCAACATGGGTGAAGCCGTCGGCGTTATCGCTGCTCAGTCGATCGGTGAGCCGGGCACCCAGCTCACCATGCGTACCTTCCACCTTGGCGGTACGGCAACCGTGGTCGACCAGTCGTTCCTGGAAGCCTCGTACGAAGGTACGGTGCAGATCAAGAACCGCAACATCCTGCGCAACTCCGATGGTAACCTCGTTGCCATGGGCCGCAACATGACCGTCCAGATCTTGGACGAGCGTGGCGTCGAGCGGTCTTCGCAGCGTGTGGCCTACGGTTCGAAGTTGCATGTCGACGAAGGCGACAAGGTCAAGCGCGGCCAGCGTCTGGCGGAGTGGGATCCTTACACCCGTCCGATGATGACCGAAGTGGCTGGTACCGTTCAGTTCGAAGACCTGGTCGATGGTCTCTCGGTTCTGGAAGCCACCGACGAATCCACCGGCATCACCAAGCGTCAGGTCATCGACTGGCGTTCGACCCCGCGCGGTTCGGACCTCAAGCCGGCGATCGTCATCAAGGATGCCAGCGGCAACATCATGAAGCTGTCGCGTGGTGGTGACGCCCGCTTCATGCTCTCGGTCGACGCCATCCTGTCGGTCGAGCCGGGCACCAAGGTCTCCCAGGGTGACGTTCTTGCGCGTTCGCCGCTGGAAAGCGCCAAGACCAAGGACATCACCGGCGGTCTGCCGCGTGTTGCCGAGCTCTTCGAAGCCCGCCGTCCGAAGGACCATGCCATCATCGCAGAGATCGATGGTACGATCCGCCTCGGCCGCGACTACAAGAACAAGCGCCGCGTCATCATCGAGCCGGCGGAAGACGGTGTCGAGCCTGTCGAATACCTGATCCCGAAGGGCAAGCCCTTCCACCTTCAGGAAGGCGACTATATCGAAAAGGGTGACTACATCCTCGACGGTAACCCGGCTCCGCACGACATCCTGGCAATCAAGGGCGTGGAGGCTCTGGCCTCCTACCTCGTCAACGAGATCCAGGAAGTTTACCGCTTGCAGGGCGTTGTCATCAACGACAAGCACATCGAGGTGATCGTCCGTCAGATGCTGCAGAAGGTGGAGATCACCGATGCAGGCGACTCGACCTATATCGTCGGCGACAATGTCGACCGGATCGAGCTCGAAGACGTCAACGATCACCTGATCGAGCAGGGCAAGAAGCCCGCCTACGGCGATCCGGTTCTTCTCGGCATCACCAAGGCGTCGCTGCAGACCCCGTCCTTCATCTCGGCCGCATCCTTCCAGGAAACGACCAAGGTGCTGACGGAAGCCGCGATCGCCGGCAAGACCGACGGCCTGCAGGGTCTGAAGGAAAACGTCATCGTCGGCCGCCTCATCCCGGCCGGCACCGGCGGCACCATGACCCAGATCCGCCGTATCGCCACCTCGCGCGACGAGCTGATCCTCGAAGAGCGCCGCAAGGGCACGGGTGCTGCCGTTGCCACGCCGATGCTGCAGGACATGGCCGAAAAGGCTCCGGCTGCGGAATAATCCGCGGCCGTTGCCCACCACATGGTGGCATACGAATTGAAAAACCGCCCGGAGCGATCCGGGCGGTTTTTCGTTTTTTGGTCTGGATTGGCCAGTCTTGGGGCCAGTCTGGGGGAGGGCGCTGCTCCCGCTTATGCTGCCTTTGGGCGACCCCGCAGCGTCAGCGGTGGCTCCCTTCAGTTGAAGCGGATGATCGCGACCTCGCCATCGACGGCGCCCTGGTAGGCGGAGGCGTGCGGCTCTTCGGCGGGCACTTCGGTCAGCATGCCGATCTGGTCGAGATCGGCCTCGATGAAGCCTTCCTCGGCAAGGGCGTTCAAGGCCTCGCGTACCGCGGTATCGTCGTCGGGTGCCTTCAGCATGATGTGCAGGTCGATGCCGTCGCTGTCGTCGGACTCGTAGCCTTTGCCGATGATGATGAAGATCATCGGCCCGTCGAAATTATTGTCGTTATCAGGTGTCGTAATCATCGCCTGTCCTTCGGCTCTTTGACGATTCGGTCGCTCGAATCCTGCTGTGAGGGCCGCACGCCGCAATTGCTGATTCCTTAACTGCTTTTGCCGCGATGCCCAAGTTTTTATCTTGGTGCACGGCCGTGATTTCGTCTAGAAGGATGAAATCAGGGCGTTAGGCCCGCAGATCAAGGCGATACGGCGAGTTTATTTCTTAACCGGCCTTGACGAGAGGGGTGGAAACCAGTAGTACCCCGGCCATCAGATCCCATGTGAGGCTTGGCTGTTCGGGGCGACGCGCCCTGAAGTTCACCTCAAACAAGGTTCTAAACGCACGTTGAAGTCATGATGCTGCACGCACGACGCATATTTTATGCGTCCTCTGCTCCTTGTGGTCCATCTGCGGAAGCGGATTGGGCCATATTTTGCGCATTGACGGAAAGCGTGCGTCACTGCCGGAGACGGCGCGAGTTCAAGCCCGCAAGGGTACTGAGATAAAACGTAAGGGATGGTTGAATGCCTACCGTAAACCAGCTGATCCGCAAGCCTCGCCAGGCGAACGTAAAGCGTAACAAGGTTCCCGCACTCCAGGAGAACCCGCAGAAGCGCGGCGTTTGCACGCGCGTCTATACGACGACGCCGAAGAAGCCGAACTCGGCTCTGCGTAAGGTCGCAAAGATCCGCCTGACCAACGGCTTCGAAGTCATTGGTTACATCCCCGGCGAAGGTCACAACCTTCAGGAACACTCTGTCGTCATGATCCGTGGCGGCCGCGTCAAGGACCTTCCGGGTGTCCGTTATCACATCATCCGCGGCGTTCTCGATACCCAGGGTGTCAAGAACCGCAAGCAGCGCCGCTCCAAGTACGGTGCGAAGCGTCCGAAGTAATTCGGTTTTGAATAATCCGGCGCTGCGCGAGGTCCTCCGCGTGATGAAGCGCCTTAACGGTTGAAGAGACGAAAAGTATGTCCAGACGTCATAAAGCAGAAAAGCGCGAGATCAATCCGGACCCGAAGTTCGGCGATCTGGTCGTCACCAAGTTCATGAATGCCATCATGCTCGACGGCAAGAAGTCCGTTGCTGAAAACATTGTCTATGGCGCGTTCGACGTCGTCCAGGGCAAGTCCAAGCAGGAGCCGCTCACGGTATTCCATTCTGCGCTCGACAACATTGCCCCGCACGTTGAAGTCCGCTCGCGCCGCGTTGGCGGTGCGACCTATCAGGTGCCGGTCGATGTTCGTCCGGAGCGCCGCCAGGCTCTCGCCATTCGCTGGCTGATTGCTGCCGCCCGCAAGCGCAATGAAACCACCATGATCGATCGCCTGTCCGGTGAACTGCTCGATGCGTCCAACAACCGCGGCTCCGCCGTCAAGAAGCGCGAAGACACGCACAAGATGGCTGACGCCAACCGTGCATTCTCGCACTATCGCTGGTAATTCCGAACGGTATCGAAAGGCAGTCCACAATGGCTCGCGAATATAAAATCGAAGACTACCGCAATTTCGGTATCATGGCGCATATCGACGCCGGCAAGACCACGACCACCGAGCGTATTCTTTATTACACCGGCAAGTCGCACAAGATCGGCGAAGTCCATGACGGCGCAGCCACCATGGACTGGATGGAGCAGGAGCAGGAGCGTGGCATCACGATCACCTCTGCTGCCACCACGACCTTCTGGAAGGGCCGTGACGGCAAGATGCGCCGCTTCAACATCATCGACACCCCCGGCCACGTCGACTTCACCATCGAAGTCGAGCGTTCGCTGCGCGTTCTCGACGGCGCCATCGCGCTGCTCGACGCCAACGCCGGCGTTGAGCCGCAGACGGAAACCGTCTGGCGCCAGGCCGAGAAGTACAATGTCCCGCGGATGATCTTCTGCAACAAGATGGACAAGACCGGCGCCGACTTCTACCGCTCGGTCGAGATGATCAAGACCCGTCTCGGCGCAACGGCTGTCGTCATGCAGCTGCCGATCGGTGCCGAAACCGAATTCAAGGGTGTCATCGACCTGATCGAGATGAACGCTCTCATCTGGCGCGACGAGTCGCTCGGCGCCCAGTGGGATGTCGTCGAGATCCCCGAGGACATGAAGGCCAAGGCTGAAGAATATCGCGAAAAGCTGATCGAAACGGTCGTCGACATCGACGAAGCTGCGATGGAAGCCTATCTCGAAGGCATTCTGCCCGATAACGATCAGATCCGTGCGCTCGTTCGCCGCGGCACGATCGACGTCAAGTTCCACCCGATGTTCTGCGGCACCGCCTTCAAGAACAAGGGCGTGCAGCCGCTGCTCGACGCCGTCGTCGACTACCTGCCGTCGCCGATGGACATCCCGGCGATCAAGGGCATCGACTTCAAGACGGAAGCTGACATCGAGCGTCATGCCGATGACAACGAGCCGCTCTCCATGCTCGCCTTCAAGATCATGAACGACCCCTTCGTCGGTTCGCTGACCTTCGCCCGCATCTACTCCGGCAAGCTCGAAAAGGGCGCGTCGGTCATGAACACGGTCAAGGACAAGCGCGAGCGTGTCGGCCGCATGCTGCAGATGCACTCCAACTCGCGTGAAGACATCGAAGAAGCCTTCGCAGGCGACATCGTCGCTCTCGCCGGCCTCAAGGAAACCACGACGGGTGATACGCTCTGCGATCCGCTGAAGCCGGTTATCCTCGAGCGCATGGAATTCCCTGAGCCGGTCATCCAGATCGCCATCGAGCCGAAGACCAAGGGTGACCAGGAAAAGATGGGCCTCGCGCTCAACCGCCTGGCTGCCGAAGATCCGTCCTTCCGCGTCAAGACCGACCAGGAATCCGGCCAGACCATCATCGCCGGCATGGGCGAACTGCATCTCGACATCATCGTCGACCGCATGCGTCGGGAATTCAAGGTCGAAGCAACCGTCGGCGCGCCGCAGGTTGCCTACCGCGAAACCATCACGCGCCAGCACGAAGAAGACTACACGCACAAGAAGCAGTCCGGTGGTACCGGTCAGTTCGCGCGCGTCAAGATCGTCTTCGAACCGAACCCGGAAGGCGACGAATTCAAGTTCGAATCGAAGATCGTCGGCGGTTCCGTTCCGAAGGAATACATCCCCGGCGTCCAGAAGGGCATCGAAAGCGTCCTGTCTTCGGGTCCGCTCGCTGGCTTCCCGATGCTCGGCGTCAAGGCGACCCTCATTGACGGCGCCTTCCACGACGTCGACTCCTCGGTTCTCGCCTTCGAAATCGCATCGCGTGCCTGCTTCCGTGAAGCAGCCAAGAAGGCCGGCGCTCAGCTGCTCGAGCCGATGATGAAGGTCGAAGTCGTGACCCCGGAAGATTATGTCGGCGATGTCATCGGCGACCTGAACTCCCGTCGCGGTCAGATCCAGGGCCAGGAAAGCCGTGGTATCGCCGTCGTCATCAACGCGAACGTCCCGCTCGCGAACATGTTCAAGTACGTCGACAACCTGCGCTCCATGTCTCAGGGCCGCGCTCAGTACACGATGACCTTCGATCACTATTCGCCGGTCCCGTCGAATGTCGCAACAGAAATCCAGGCAAAGTATTCCGGTCAGAAGTGACCGGAATACCAATTGACCGATAACAAGAATTAGATCCCCTCGGGGACTAGCAAAACGGAGAGCCGAAAATGGCAAAGAGTAAGTTTGAGCGCAACAAGCCGCACGTCAACATCGGCACGATCGGCCACGTTGACCACGGCAAGACGTCTCTGACGGCAGCGATCACGAAGTACTTCGGTGAGTTCAAGGCGTACGACCAGATCGACGCTGCTCCGGAAGAAAAGGCCCGTGGCATCACCATTTCGACGGCGCACGTCGAATATGAGACGCCGGCCCGCCACTACGCGCACGTCGACTGCCCCGGCCACGCCGACTACGTCAAGAACATGATCACCGGTGCTGCCCAGATGGACGGCGCGATCCTGGTGTGCTCGGCCGCTGACGGCCCGATGCCGCAGACGCGCGAACACATCCTGCTGGCCCGCCAGGTCGGCGTTCCGGCGATCGTGGTGTTCCTGAACAAGGTCGACCAGGTTGACGACGCCGAGCTTCTCGAACTGGTCGAGCTCGAAGTTCGTGAACTGCTGTCGTCCTACGACTTCCCGGGCGACGATATCCCGGTTGTCAAGGGTTCGGCGCTGGCCGCTCTCGAAGATAGCGACAAGAAGATCGGCGAAGACGCGATCCGCGAGCTGATGGCTGCTGTTGACGCCTACATCCCGACGCCTGAGCGTCCGATCGACCAGCCGTTCCTGATGCCGATCGAAGACGTGTTCTCGATCTCGGGCCGCGGCACGGTTGTGACCGGCCGCGTCGAGCGTGGCATCGTCAAGGTTGGCGAAGAAGTCGAGATCGTCGGCATCCGCGCGACCTCGAAGACGACGGTGACCGGCGTTGAAATGTTCCGCAAGCTGCTCGATCAGGGCCAGGCTGGCGACAACATCGGCGCACTGGTTCGCGGTGTGAACCGTGACGGCGTCGAGCGTGGCCAGATCCTGTGCAAGCCGGGCTCTGTCAAGCCGCACAAGAAGTTCATGGCAGAAGCCTACATCCTGACGAAGGAAGAGGGTGGCCGTCATACGCCGTTCTTCACCAACTACCGTCCGCAGTTCTACTTCCGCACGACGGACGTGACCGGCATCGTCACGCTGCCCGAGGGCACGGAGATGGTCATGCCGGGCGACAACGTCACGGTTGCCGTCGAGCTGATCGTTCCGATCGCGATGGAAGAAAAGCTGCGCTTCGCCATCCGCGAAGGCGGCCGCACCGTCGGCGCCGGCATCGTCGCTTCGATCGTCGAGTAATTAGCGGCTGGGCCACCAGGCCCAAGGAAAGGATAGGGACGCCGATCTCGGTGTCCCTCTCGATCTTTGAAACCGGTGGCCCGCTAACGTAACTGAAGGTAAGTCGTGTCCCTGAATGGTGACACGCGGATAACAGACACAAGGATAAAGTCGAATGAACGGCCAGAATATCCGCATCCGCCTGAAGGCGTTCGATCACCGGATTCTCGATGCCTCCACGCGCGAGATCGTATCGACGGCTAAGCGCACCGGTGCAAGCGTCCGGGGCCCCGTTCCGCTTCCGACCCGCATCGAGAAGTTTACGGTCAACCGGTCCCCGCACATCGACAAGAAGAGCCGTGAACAGTTCGAGATGCGCACGCACAAGCGCCTTCTCGATATCGTTGACCCGACCCCGCAGACGGTAGACGCGCTGATGAAGCTCGATCTCGCCGCCGGTGTCGATGTTGAGATCAAGCTCTGAGACCTCGGGTCTTCGGGCTGAGTGAGAAGGATTGAACCGATGCGTTCAGGTGTGATTGCACAGAAGGTGGGAATGACCCGCGTCTATAACGACGCCGGTGAGCATGTCCCGGTAACGGTACTGCGTATGGACGGCTGCCAGGTCGTTGCCACGCGCACTGTCGAAAAGAATGGCTATACCGCAGTTCAGCTCGGTGCCGGCCAGGCGAAGGTGAAGAACACCTCCAAGGCGATGCGCGGCAACTTTGCCGTTGCCAACGTCGAGCCGAAGGCCAAGGTCGCTGAATTCCGCGTGTCGGAAGACCAGCTGCTGGAAATCGGCACGGAGATCAAGGCAGGTCACTTCGCCGCCGGTCAGCTCGTCGACGTGACGGGCACGACGATCGGTAAGGGTTTTGCCGGCGCCATGAAGCGCCACGGTTTCGGCGGTCTTCGCGCCACGCACGGTGTGTCGGTTTCGCACCGCTCGCACGGTTCGACCGGCTCGCGCCAGGATCCGGGCAAGGTTTTCAAGAACAAGAAGATGGCTGGTCACATGGGCCAGACGCGCGTCACGACGCAGAACCTGGAAGTGGTTTCGACCGACGAAGATCGTGGTCTGATCCTGATCAAGGGTGCTGTTCCCGGTTCCAAGGGTGCCTGGATCATCGTGCGCGACGCCGTCAAGTCGGCCGCGAAGTAAGGGAGCCAGATCAATGGAATTCAACGTCAAGACCCTCGAGGGAAAAGACGCCGGGAAGGTTTCCCTTTCGGACGCGATTTTCGGCCTCGAGCCCCGCGAAGACATTCTCGCCCGCGTCATCCGCTGGCAGCTTGCCAAGAAGCAGCAGGGCACCCACAAGGCAAAGGGCCGCGCTGAAGTTTCGCGCACCGGCGCCAAGATGTACAAGCAGAAGGGTACGGGCCGCGCCCGCCACCATTCGGCTCGCGCTCCGCAGTTCCGCGGCGGCGGCAAGGCCCACGGCCCGGTCGTCCGCAGCCACGAGCATGACCTTCCGAAGAAGGTTCGTGCACTCGGCCTGCGCCACGCTCTTTCGGCCAAGATCAAGGCCGATGACGTCATCGTCATCGACAACCTGGTTGCCGCTGAAGCCAAGACCAAGGCTCTCGCGTCTGTATTCGAGACGCTCGGCCTGACCAACGCCCTCTTCATCGGCGGCGCAGAACTTGACGGCAACTTCAAGCTCGCAGCTCAGAACATCCCGAACATCGATGTTCTGCCGATCCAGGGCATCAACGTTTATGACATCGTGCGCCGCGGCAAGCTCGTGCTTTCCAAGGCTGCGGTTGAAGCGCTAGAGGAGCGATTCAAGTGACCGATCTTCGCCACTACGATGTGATCGTCTCTCCGGCGATCACCGAAAAGTCCACGCTGGTATCCGAAAACAACCAGGTTGTTTTCAATGTCGCCAAGCAGGCGACGAAGCCGGAAATCAAGGCTGCTGTCGAGGCGCTGTTCGGCGTCAAGGTTACGGCCGTCAACACTCTGCTGCGCAAGGGCAAGACCAAGCGGTTCCGCGGTTTCGTCGGCAAGCAGAAGGACGTGAAGAAGGCTGTTGTGACCCTGGCTGAAGGCCAGACGATCGACGTCTCCACCGGTCTCTGAGGTATAAGAAAATGGCATTGAAAACATTCAATCCGATCACCCCGAGCCAGCGCCAGCTGGTCATCGTCGACCGTTCGGCCCTCTACAAGGGCAAGCCGGTCAAGGCGCTGACGGAAGGCCTGACCAAGAGCGGCGGTCGTAACAACCTCGGTCGCATCACCGCCCGCTTCATCGGCGGCGGTCACAAGCGTACCTATCGTCTGATCGACTTCAAGCGTCGCAAGTTCGACGTCGAAGGCACGGTCGAGCGTATCGAATACGACCCGAACCGCACGGCTTTCATCGCGCTGGTGGTCTATGCTGACGGCGAGAAGGCCTATATCCTCGCTCCTCAGCGTCTCGCTGCGGGTGACAAGGTCATCGCTTCCGAGAAGGCTGTCGACGTCAAGCCCGGCAACACCATGCCGCTGCAGTTCATCCCGGTCGGCTCCATTATCCACAACGTGGAAATGAAGCCGGGCAAGGGCGGTCAGATCGCTCGCTCCGCCGGTGGCTACGCACAGCTCGTCGGCCGCGACCAGGGCATGGCGATCCTTCGCCTGAACTCCGGTGAACAGCGTCTCGTTCATGGCTCCTGCCTTGCTTCGATCGGCGCCGTCTCCAACCCTGACCACGCCAACATCAACGACGGCAAGGCCGGTCGTACCGTTTGGCGCGGCAAGCGTCCGCATAACCGCGGTGTCGTCATGAACCCGGTCGACCATCCGCACGGCGGTGGTGAAGGCCGCACCTCCGGTGGTCGCCATCCGGTGACACCGTGGGGCAAGCCGACCAAGGGCAAGCGCACCCGGTCGAACAAGTCGACCGACAAGATGATCATGCGCTCGCGTCATCAGCGTAAGAAGTAAGAGAGGAAGTCTCCAATGGCTCGTTCAGTATGGAAAGGTCCGTTCGTTGACGGCTATCTTCTCAAGAAGGCTGAGAAGGTTCGTGAAGGCGGACGTGCAGAAGTGATCAAGATCTGGAGCCGTCGCTCCACGATCCTGCCGCAGTTCGTCGGTCTTACCTTCGGCGTCTACAACGGCAGCAAGCATATCCCGGTCAGCGTCAATGAAGACATGGTCGGCCACAAATTCGGTGAATTCTCTCCGACCCGCACCTACTACGGTCACGGCGCGGACAAGAAGGCGAAGAGGAAGTAATAATGGGCAAGGCAAAAGCCGAACGCCGGCTGAAGGACAACGAGGCGCAAGCAGTCGCCCGCACGCTCCGTGTCAGCCCTCAGAAGCTCAATCTGGTTGCTGCGGCCATCCGCGGCAAGAAGGTCGAGCGCGCACTCGCTGAGCTGGAGTTCTCCCGCAAGCGTATCGCAGGTGCCGTCAAGAAGACGCTCGAATCCGCGATCGCCAACGCCGAGAACAACCACGATCTCGACGTCGACGCTCTCGTCGTCGCCGAAGCCTATGTCGGCAAGTCGATCGTCATGAAGCGTTTCCACGCTCGTGGTCGCGGTCGTGCGTCGCGCATCGAGAAGCCTTTCGCGCACCTGACGATCGTCGTTCGTGAAGTGCAGGCAGTAGAGGAGGCCGCATAATGGGTCAGAAAATCAATCCAATCGGTTTCCGCCTCGGCATCAACCGTACCTGGGATAGCCGCTGGTTCGCGGACAATGCCGAGTACGGTCAGCTGCTGCACGAAGACCTGAAGATGCGCAAGTTCGTCATGAGCGAACTGAAGCAGGCAGGGATCTCCAAGGTGGTTATCGAGCGTCCGCACAAGAAGTGCCGCGTCACGATCCACTCGGCACGTCCGGGTCTGATCATCGGCCGCAAGGGCGCCGATATCGACAAGCTCCGCAAGAAGCTGTCTGATATGACCAACTCGGAAACGCACCTCAACATCGTCGAAGTGCGCAAGCCCGAAGTCGATGCGACGCTGGTCGCTCAGTCGATCGCCCAGCAGCTCGAGCGCCGCGTGGCTTTCCGCCGCGCCATGAAGCGCGCCGTTCAGTCCGCGATGCGTCTTGGCGCCGAAGGCATCAAGATCACCTGCGCCGGCCGTCTCGGTGGCGCTGAAATCGCCCGTACGGAATGGTACCGCGAAGGTCGTGTGCCGCTGCACACGCTGCGCGCCGACATCGACTACGGCACGGCTGAAGCAGAAACCGCGTTCGGCATCTGCGGCATCAAGGTCTGGATCTTCAAGGGCGAAATCCTTGAGCATGATCCGATGGCTTCCGAGCGCCGTGCGATGGAAGGTGACGCCCAGGGTCCGGCAAGCCGTGATCGTGACCGCGACAGAGACCGTCGCCGCGACAACGCTTGATAGCGCGCGTGGCAGAGAAGTTCGGAGAATAAGAAAATGTTGCAGCCAAAGCGTACCAAGTACCGCAAGCAATTCAAGGGCCGCATCAAGGGCGTCGCCAAGGGCGGTTCTGACCTGGCATTCGGCGAATTCGGCCTGAAGGCACAGGAACCCAACCGCGTCAACGCGCGCGAGATCGAAGCGGCCCGCCGCGCGATCACGCGTTATATGAAGCGCGCCGGCCGTGTATGGATCCGCGTGTTCCCGGACGTTCCGGTAACCGCAAAGCCGACCGAAGTCCGCATGGGTAAGGGTAAGGGCTCCGTTGAATACTGGGCATGCAAGGTCAAGCCCGGCCGTATGATGTTCGAGATCGACGGTGTCAGCGAAGAAATCGCCCGTGAGGCGCTTCGTCTCGGCTCTGCCAAGCTCTCGGTCAAGACGCGCTTCGTTCAGCGCATTGCAGAGTAAGGGATTGAGCTCATGAAAGCCTCAGATGTTCGCGGGTTCACCGCCGACCAACTCAAGGACGAGCTTGCCAAGCTGAAGAAGGAGCAGTTCAACCTGCGCTTCCAGAAGGCGACCGGCCAGCTCGAAAAGTCCTCGCGCATCAACGAAGTCCGCAAGGACATCGCCCGCGTGAAAACCATTGCCCGCCAGAAGGCGGCAGAAGTTAAGGCCTAAAGGAAGAAAAATATGCCGAAGCGCATCCTGCAGGGCGTCGTCGTTGGCGACAAGAACGAGAAGACGGTAGTGGTTCGCGTCGAGCGTCGTTTCGCTCACCCGCTGCTCCAGAAGACCGTTCGTCGTTCCAAGAAGTACAAGGCCCACGACGAGAACAACCAGTACAAGATTGGCGATACCGTATCCATCGAGGAATGCGCGCCGATCTCCAAGGACAAGCGCTGGACGGTAATTTCCGCCCAGGGTCAGTAAACAGAATTTCGTGCGAGGCCTTGCGTCTCGCCGAAATATCTGTATGAAGCAGCGTCAGAACGCTCGAATGCCGGGCGTTCTTTTGCTTTGAGCGCACGGAAGGTCCTTCGGGAAACCACCCTGGCACGATCGATCCCGCGCTATTCAGCTATTGCCGCGTCTGTGCTGCCGTTACGGCGGTTCGGCCGGCGAAAATTTTCATAAGCCGGAGTAGGGGGCTAGCCCAACCATTCCGGTAAACCAAGAAGGCGACCTGATATGATTCAGATGCAAACAAACCTCGACGTCGCGGATAATTCCGGCGCACGTCGTGTCATGTGCATCAAGGTGCTGGGCGGCTCGAAGCGCAAGTATGCCTCGATCGGCGACGTCATCGTCGTTTCGATCAAGGAAGCGATCCCGCGCGGCCGTGTGAAGAAGGGTGACGTGATGAAGGCGGTTGTCGTTCGCACCGCCAAGGACATCCGTCGTCCGGATGGCTCTGTCATCCGCTTCGACACCAACGCAGCAGTCCTCATCGACAACAAGAAAGAGCCGATCGGCACCCGTATCTTCGGACCGGTTCCGCGCGAACTTCGCGCCAAGAACCACATGAAGATCATCTCGCTGGCTCCCGAAGTACTGTAAGGAGCGGAAGCGATGCAGAAGATTCGTAAGGGCGACAAGGTCGTCATGCTCGCTGGCAAGGACAAGGGCCGTACCGGCGAAGTTGTCCAGGTCATGCCGAAGGAAGATCGTGCCGTTGTTCGTGGCGTCAACGTCGTCAAGCGCCACCAGCGCCAGACGCAGACCCAGGAAGCCGGCATCATCAACAAGGAAGCCCCGGTTCACCTGTCCAACGTTGCAATCATCGACAAGGACGGCAAGCCGACCCGCGTCGGTTTCAAGGTTGTTGACGGCAAGAAGGTCCGTGTGGCCAAGCGTTCTGGAGAAGTGATCGATGGCTGAGGCAAAATACGAGCCGCGGCTCAAGAAGGAATATGTCGAGCGCATCCGCAAGGCGATGCAGGAGCAGTTCTCCTACGCCAACGAGATGATGATCCCGAAGCTCGACAAGATCGTGATCAACATGGGTGTCGGCGAAGCGACCGCTGACTCGAAGAAGCCGACGGTAGCTGCCGCCGACCTCGCAGCGATCGCCGGCCAGAAGCCGGTCATCACCCGCGCGCGCAACTCCATCGCAGGCTTCAAGGTCCGCGAACAGATGCCGATCGGCGCGAAGGTTACCCTGCGCGGCGCCCGCATGTACGAGTTCCTGGATCGCCTGGTCAACATCGCGCTTCCGCGCGTTCGCGACTTCCGCGGCCTGAACCCGAAAAGCTTTGACGGCCGTGGCAACTTCGCCATGGGCATCAAGGAGCACATTGTGTTCCCTGAGATCAACTACGACAAGGTTGATCAGATGTGGGGCATGGACATCATCGTTTGCACGACGGCGACGACCGACGACGAAGCACGGGCTCTTCTGAAAGAGTTCAGCTTCCCGTTCCGTCAATAACCGTAACGACGAGCGTAGAAAAGGAACCTGACATGGCGAAGACAAGCGCAGTTGAAAAGAACAAGCGCCGCCGTACTACGGTCGCCAACCAGGCCGCTAAGCGGGCTGCGTTGAAGGCGATCATCATGAACCAGGCTCTTCCGATCGAAGAGCGGTTCAAGGCCTCGATCAAGCTGGCATCCCTGCCGCGTGATGGATCGAAGACCCGTATTCGCAACCGTTGCGAAGTTTCGGGGCGTCCGCGCGCATATTACCGCAAACTGCGCATGTCGCGTATTGCGCTGCGTGAACTGGGCAATCTCGGCAAGGTGCCGGGCATCGTCAAGTCGAGCTGGTAAGGAGCAGGTTACATGACAATGACTGATCCGTTGGGCGATATGCTCACCCGTATCCGTAACGGCGCTTCCCGCCGCAAGTCGTCGGTTTCGACACCTGCGTCCAAGCTCCGTGCACGTGTTCTCGATGTCCTGCAGTCCGAAGGCTACATCCGTGGCTATTCCGTTGTCGATTTCGGCAATGGCAAGTCGGAACTCAGCATCGAGCTGAAATATTATGAAGGCGCATCGGTGATCCGTGAGATCGGCCGCGTGTCCAAGCCGGGCCGCCGGGTTTATGTCTCGGTCAAGTCCATTCCGCAGGTCGCGAACGGCCTCGGCATCACCATCCTTTCGACTCCGAAGGGCGTGATGGCCGATCACCAGGCTCGCGAACAGAACGTTGGCGGCGAGGTTCTTTGCTCGGTCTTCTAAGATCGGGCAGAGATCTCCATAGCGAACAGACAGGATTGAAACATGTCTCGTATCGGTAAGAAGCCCGTTCAGGTGCCTGCTGGGATCACGGCTACGGTCGATGGCCAGAAGGTCACTGCAAAGGGCCCGAAGGGCGAACTGTTTTTCGTTGCTAACGACGAAATCAGCCTCAAGCTCGAAAACAACGCGGTCGTCGTGACGCCCGTGAACCAGACCAAGGATGCACGTTCGAAGTGGGGCATGTCCCGCACGATGATCGAAGGCATCTTCAAGGGCGTCAAGGACGGCTTCGAGCGCAAGCTTGAAATCAACGGCGTCGGTTACCGCGCCTCCCTGCAGGGCAAGAACCTGCAGCTGGCCCTCGGCTTCAGCCACGACGTGATCTATGAGCCGCCGGTCGGCATCACGATCGCCGTTCCGAAGCCGACTGAAATTGTTGTCTCCGGCATCAATAAGCAGCAGGTCGGTCAGGTCGCCGCCGAAATCCGCGAATATCGCGGTCCTGAGCCTTACAAGGGCAAGGGCGTCAAGTACGCTGACGAGCGGATCGTCCGCAAAGAAGGCAAGAAGAAGTAAGGATCACGCGAAATGGCTAGCAGGAAAGAAGCACTTGCACGTCGTGCCAACCGCGTGCGCCGTCATCTCAAGTCGGTGGCCAATGGCCGTCCGCGCCTGTCGGTTCATCGCTCCTCGAAGAACATCTACGCTCAGGTTATCGACGATGTTGCCGGCAAGACGCTTGCCGCTGCATCGACCCTCGACAAGGATCTGCGCGGTTCTCTGAAGACCGGTGCCGACACCGCAGCAGCTGCCCTCGTCGGCAAGCTCGTTGCAGAGCGCGCTTCGAAGGCTGGAGTCACCGAGGTCGTGTTCGACCGTGGCGCCTTCATCTATCACGGCCGCATCAAGGCTCTCGCCGATGCAGCCCGCGAAGGCGGTCTCACCTTCTGATCAGTTTCCGGCCGGACGCTTTTGGCGCCGGCCGGATTTTCGCCGGACCGCAGGCACTCTCCGAAAGGGGAGGCTGACGCGGTCCACATTTATTTGCCGATTGCACCCGGAAAAGAAAAAGGAAGAGGACAATGGCACAGGAAAGAAGGCCGCAGCGGGAAGACCGCCAGAGCCGTGAAGAGCGCGATAGCGAATTCGTCGACAAGCTGGTCGCGATCAACCGCGTCGCCAAGGTCGTCAAGGGCGGCCGTCGTTTCGGTTTCGCAGCACTCGTCGTCGTCGGCGACCAGAAGGGCCGCGTCGGCTTCGGCCATGGCAAGGCACGCGAAGTGCCGGAAGCCATCCGCAAGGCAACCGAAGCCGCCAAGCGCGAACTGATCTTCGTACCGCTGCGTGACGGCCGTACGCTGCATCACGACGTTCATGGCCGCCACGGCGCCGGCAAGGTTCTGCTGCGCTCGGCCAAGGTCGGTACCGGCATCATCGCCGGCGGTCCGATGCGCGCCGTATTCGAAACGCTCGGCATGCACGACGTCGTCGCCAAGTCGACTGGTTCGTCGAACCCCTACAACATGGTTCGCGCCACTTTCGACGCTCTGAAGCACCAGGTTCACCCGAAGGACATCGCAGCTCAGCGCGGCATCAAGTATGCAACGCTGCAGGCTCGTCGTAGCGCCTCCGGCAACGCCTCTGAAGAATAAGAGGAGTTTGACAGATGGCCAAGGCTACCAAGAAGGCTGAAGCGAAGACTGTCACGATCGAACAGATCGGCAGCCCGATTCGCCGTCCGGATGTTCAGCAGCGCACGCTGATCGGTCTCGGACTGAACAAGATGCACCGTCGCCGCACGCTGGAGGATACTCCTTCGGTTCGCGGCATGATCCGTGCTGTCCAGCATCTCGTTCGCGTCGTCGACGAGAAGTGAGACGGAGGAAACGCTCATGAAACTCAATGAAATTAAAGACAACGAAGGCTCGACCCACAGCCGCAAGCGCCTCGGCCGCGGTATCGGCTCGGGTTCCGGCAAGACGGCTGGCCGCGGTGTGAAGGGTCAGAAGTCCCGTTCGGGCGTCGCCATCAACGGCTTCGAAGGCGGCCAGATGCCGATCTATCGTCGCCTGCCGAAGCGTGGCTTCAACAACATTTTCGCTTCCGATTTTGTTGTTGTGTCGCTCGCTCGCATCCAGACGGCGATCGACGCCGGCAAACTCGATGCCAAGGCGACCGTTGACGCAGCTGCCCTCAAGGCTGCCGGCGTCATCCGCCGCACCAAGGACGGCGTTCGCGTTCTCGCCGACGGCGAGCTGAAGGCCAAGATCACCATCGTCGTTGCAGGCGCCTCCAAGCCTGCCGTCGAGAAGATCGAAAAGGCCGGCGGCACCGTGACGCTGCTTTCGGCTCCTGTTGCAGCCGAATAATAATCTGATGATATATCGCCCGGGGTGCTTCACACCGGGCGATTTTGCTCCCATATGTGGGCCTCACAAAATGTTGGCTGGCGCGCCCGCGTCATGCCGGTAAGACTAAAACAAGGGTGAGGCATGGGGTTGCGCTGCAATCCGTACTGAACCCGGTTTTGAATAATTTTCATACTGATTCCGGGCCGGCCTATCCCCCAGAGACGCCGGAATTGGTAGCGCGGAGAAACGCATGGCTTCTGCAGCGGAACAATTGGCATCCAACCTCAATTTTTCGACCTTTGCCAAAGCCGAGGATTTGAAGAAGCGCCTGTGGTTCACACTGGCAGCTCTCCTCGTATACAGGCTCGGCACTCATATTCCGCTTCCGGGCCTCAATCCCGAAGCCTATGCCCAGGCTTTCCGCGGCCAGTCAGGCGGCATTCTCGGCCTTTTCAACATGTTTTCGGGCGGCGCTGTGCAGCGTATGGCGATCTTCGCGCTCGGCATCATGCCTTATATCTCTGCTTCGATCATCGTGCAGCTCATGACATCGGTCGTGCCGGCGCTCGAAAACCTCAAGAAGGAGGGCGAGCAGGGCCGTAAGATCATCAACCAGTATACCCGCTACGGCACGGTCATTCTCGGTGCGCTTCAGGCCTACGGCATCGCCGCCGGCCTCGAGAGCGGCCAGGGCCTGGTCGTCGATCCGGGCTGGTTCTTCCGTGTTTCCACCGTCCTGACGCTGCTCGGCGGCACGATGTTCCTGATGTGGCTCGGCGAGCAGATCACCTCACGCGGCATCGGCAACGGCATCTCGCTGATCATCTTCGCCGGCATCGCCGCCGGTCTTCCGACAGCTCTTGCGGGCACGCTCGAACTCGGCCGCACCGGCGCGCTGTCGACCCCGCTCATCCTGCTGGTCATCCTTGTCGCGATCCTGGTCATCGCCGTCATCGTCTTCGTCGAGCGTGCGCAGCGTCGGCTGCTGATCCAGTATCCGAAGCGCCAGGTCGGCAACCGGATGTTCCAGGGCGATACCTCACACCTGCCGCTGAAGCTCAATACTTCGGGCGTCATCCCGGCGATCTTCGCCTCGTCGCTGCTGCTGTTGCCGGCAACGGTCGCAGGCTTCGCCAGCACCACGGCAATGCCTTCCTGGGCAACATCGATCGTCGCGGCGCTGGGCCATGGCCAGCCGCTCTACATGGTGCTCTATGCAGCGCTGATCGCCTTCTTTGCTTTCTTCTATACGGCCATAGTCTTCAATCCGAAGGACACGGCCGACAATCTGAAGAAGCATGGCGGCTTCATTCCCGGCATCCGCCCGGGCGAGCGCACCGCCGAATATATCGACTACGTGCTGACCCGAATCACGGTGATCGGCGCAATCTATCTCGTCTTCGTCTGCATTCTCCCGGAGATCCTGGTGTCGCAAACCGGCATTCCATTATCCCTTGGTGGGACTTCGCTTTTGATCGTGGTTAGCGTAACTCTTGATACGGTTGCACAGATCCAGGGTCACCTGATCGCGCAGCAATACGAAGGCCTGATCAAGAAATCGAAGTTGCGTGGAGGAAAGAGGGGGCGATGAGACTTATCCTTTTAGGGCCGCCGGGCGCGGGTAAGGGAACCCAGGCCCAGCGGATCGTGGAAAAGCACGGCATTCCGCAGCTTTCCACGGGGGACATGCTGCGCGCAGCGGTGAATGCCGGCACGGATGTCGGCAAGCGCGCCAAGGCGGTGATGGACGCCGGCAAACTCGTCTCGGACGAGATCGTTATCGCCATCGTCTCCGAGCGAATCGATCAACCCGATTGCGCCAACGGCTTCATTCTCGACGGTTTCCCGAGGACGCTCGTCCAGGCTGATGCCACCGAAGCGATGCTGAGGGCAAAGGGTCTCGGCCTTTCCGTCGTCATCGAATTCCGTGTCGACGATGACGAACTGGTCCGTCGCGTCGCCGGTCGCTATTCCTGCGCACAGTGCGGCAGCGTCTATCACGATACCGATAAGATTCCGGCTGCCGAAGGCGTGTGCGACAAGTGCGGTTCGACGCACTTCAAGCGCCGTCCCGACGACAATCCGGAGACCATGACCGCTCGGCTGCAGGTCTACTACAAGGAAACCTCGCCGCTGATCGGCTACTACCATGCCAAGGGCAAACTCAGGTCCGTGGACGGCATGGCAGAGATCGATCAGGTGACGGCCGAGGTCGAAAGCATTCTTTCCAAGCTTTAAGGCTTTGAAAATAAACTTGGCGGAACGGTTGCTTTTCAGCAGTGATTCCGCTAAACACCGCGCCAACTCGCGACATTCCATGCGATCGGCGCGGATTTCCCAGGGAAGTCCGGGTGCGGTCGTTTTGACATGTTGCGGACGTAAATCTGAACGAGCGGTTCCAAAGACCGCATAACGAAGCCCACTTGCCGGATGGCAACTGGAATGCAAGGAGAACAGGCGTGGCACGTATCGCTGGCGTCAACATCCCGACTGCAAAGCGCGTTGTTATCGCGCTGACCTACATTCACGGGATCGGTCCGAAATTCGCACAGGAAATCGTCGAGAAGGTCGGTATCCCGGCTGAACGTCGTGTGCATCAGCTGACGGACGCCGAAGTCCTTCAGATCCGCGAAGCCATCGACCGCGACTATCAGGTCGAAGGCGATCTTCGTCGCGATACCGCGATGAACATCAAGCGCCTGATGGATCTCGGCTGCTACCGCGGCCTGCGTCATCGCCGCGGCCTTCCGGTCCGTGGTCAGCGCACGCATACCAATGCCCGCACCCGCAAGGGCCCGGCAAAGGCAATCGCTGGTAAGAAGAAGTAATTTCCGGGAAACCGGGGTGGGGAGGCTGGCGGTCTGCGCCGGCCTCTTTTGAGTTTGGAGCGGGACCATATAGGCGCCGTTCCGGTGTAGCCGCTGGCATTACGGCGGTGAAGAGATCAACGAAAGGAATACCATGGCTAAGGAAGCCGTCCGCGTTCGCCGTCGTGAGCGCAAGAACATCTCGTCGGGTGTCGCCCACGTCAACTCGACCTTCAACAACACGATGATCACCATCACCGATGCCCAGGGCAACGCGATCGCTTGGTCGTCGGCTGGCGCCAAGGGCTTCAAGGGCTCGCGCAAGTCGACCCCGTTCGCTGCCCAGATCGCTGCCGAAGACTGCGCCAAGAAGGCTCAGGAGCACGGGATGAAGTCGCTTGAGGTCGAAGTCTGCGGTCCGGGTTCGGGTCGTGAATCGGCTCTGCGCGCGCTCCAGGCTGCAGGTTTCATGATCACGTCCATCCGCGACGTGACCCCGATCCCGCACAATGGCTGCCGTCCGCGCAAGAAGCGCCGCGTCTGATCATCGCTCTCGTCACTGGTGAGCGCCTTGGCGCTCCCGGTGGTTTTCAAGCTCGGTTGCCACGATTGGATGGTGGCAACGAACGGAAGGCAAACTCATGATTCAGAAGAACTGGCAGGAACTGATCAAGCCGAACAAGGTGGAGTTCTCCTCGAGCTCGCGCACCAGGGCGACGCTTGTTGCCGAACCGCTGGAGCGCGGCTTCGGCCTCACCCTCGGCAATGCGCTTCGCCGCGTTCTGCTCTCCTCGCTGCGCGGCGCTGCCGTCACGGCGGTGCAGATCGATGGCGTGCTGCATGAATTCTCCTCGATTCCGGGCGTCCGCGAAGACGTGACGGACATCGTGCTCAACATCAAGGAAATCGCCATCAAGATGGATGGCGACGATGCAAAGCGCATGGTCGTGCGCAAGCAGGGCCCGGGCGTTGTCACGGCTGGCGACATCCAGACGGTCGGCGATATCGAAATCCTCAACCCCGAGCATGTTATCTGCACGCTCGATGAGGGCGCCGAGATTCGCATGGAGTTCACCGTCAACAACGGCAAGGGCTACGTTCCGGCGGAGCGCAATCGTGCGGAAGATGCTCCGATCGGTCTCATCCCGGTCGACAGCCTTTATTCGCCGGTCAAGAAGGTGTCCTACAAGGTTGAAAATACCCGCGAAGGACAGGTTCTCGACTACGACAAGCTGAACATGACCATCGAAACCGATGGCTCGATCACCGGCGAAGACGCCGTCGCTTTCGCGGCGCGCATCCTCCAGGATCAGCTTGGCGTCTTCGTCAACTTCGACGAGCCGCAGAAGGAAACCGAAGAGGAAGCAGTCACCGAACTCGCTTTCAACCCGGCTCTCCTGAAGAAGGTGGACGAACTCGAACTGTCGGTCCGTTCGGCAAACTGCCTGAAGAACGACAACATCGTCTACATCGGCGACCTCATTCAGAAGACCGAAGCAGAAATGCTCCGCACCCCGAATTTTGGTCGCAAGTCGCTGAACGAAATCAAGGAAGTTCTCGCTTCCATGGGCCTGCACCTCGGCATGGAAGTGCCGGCATGGCCGCCCGAGAACATCGAAGATCTCGCCAAGCGTTACGAAGACCAGTATTAAAAACCAAAAAGGCAGGCTCTTTACGACTGCCTTTCCCCGTCAAACAGCAGGCCGATCGCCTGCATGTGCCAGGAAACGGCAGGCCCACGTAACGTAAGGGCGCCTGCATTAAAGGAGAATAGCAATGCGCCATGGTAAAGCCGGCCGCAAGCTGAATAGAACTGCAAGCCACCGCAAGGCGATGTTCGCCAACATGGCGGCTTCGCTGATTACCCACGAGCAGATCGTCACGACCCTGCCGAAGGCCAAGGAAATTCGTCCGATCGTCGAGAAGCTCGTCACGCTCGGCAAGCGCGGCGACCTGCATGCTCGCCGTCAGGCGATCTCGCAGATCCGCGATGCCGCTGTCGTCTCGAAGCTGTTCGACACGATCGCAACGCGTTACGCCACCCGCAACGGCGGCTATCTGCGCATCATGAAGGCAGGCTTCCGCCAGGGCGACAATGCCGCCATGGCCGTCGTCGAATTCGTTGACCGCGACACCTTCGCCAAGGGCGCAGCCGACAAGGCCCGCGTCGCCGCCGAAGAGCAGGCCGTCGCCGCTTAATCTTCCGCTCCGTCGGAAACCAAACAGCCGGGCTCACAAAGCCCGGCTGTTTTTGTTTGTGCGTGGGACGTGGACGAACGTGGAAGCTGCGACGACAGGCAGCATCTCGCCGGGTAATTCGATATCTCCGCCCCAACACTCCAGCGGTTGATCTCTGCAGGACAGATTCCATTGCACGAAATCATTCAGCCTCGCTCTCAAGCGCAGCTCCTTCGCCTCGCAGCCCTGCTTGTGGTGATCGTCCTCGGACTGGCGCTCAGGCGTTTCGGCTATGCGGCCGATTTGCCCTTCATCGTCGTCAAATATGGCGGTTCGGCGCTGTGGGGCGCGATGGTCTATCTGCTCGTGGCGCTCTTTGTCGCAAGGTCACGGCCGGCAATCATTGCCGCCATGGCGCTGTTCATTGCGATCTCGGTGGAGTTGTTCCGGCTCTATCACACGCCCTGGCTCGACGCATTTCGACTGACGACCGCAGGCGCACTGCTGATCGGCCGGATATTTTCGCTCTGGAACATTCTGGCTTATGCGATCGGGATCGCAGCGGCCTGCGCCTGCGATCCCGCCCGTCGGGCGGCGGTTGGTCCTCGCCGGTAGTCTAAAGCATGTCGCGCAAAAGTGTGCAGCGGTTTTCCCAGGCAAAGTGCGAAGCGCTTTTGCCCCAACGACATGCGTAGAAACAAAGACTTAAAGCGCGAGGAGCGAATCTGAAAGATCGCGACGCGCTTTAAGGTCTCACGAAGCCGACGCCATGGCGCGATTGCGCGTCCGACCCTGGCCTTTTTTCCGGCTGCGGGCGATCGGCCGCCAGGAGCGGTAGAGGATGAGCGCGATGATCAGCCCGACATAGATATATTGCTCGAGATCGAGGATCTTGGTCGAGAGCGCGAAATGCAGCGCCCCGCAGGCGGCAATAATGTAGACGAGGCGGTGCAGCCAGTTCCAGTTCGCACCCAGGCGGCGGATCGAGAAGTTATTGGACGTCACCGCCAGCGGAATAAGCATCGCCAGGGCCGCCATGCCGAACATGATGAAAGGGCGCTTCAGCACATCGTTGACGACCGCTTGGATATCCATCGCCTGGTCGAGCACCATGTAGACGGTGAAATGCATCAGCGCGTAGTAGAAGGTCAGCAGTCCAAGCGCACGGCGGTAGCGCAGGTAGTTCCAGCCGAACAACTCGCGGGCAGGGGAGACGGCAAGTGTCAGAATCAGGAAGCGGATCGTCCAGATGCCGAGGAAGAGCTCGAAGGTCTTGACCGGATCGGCGCCGAGCTGATCGGTTGCGCCGAGATAGAAGGTCCAGGCCGCAGGTACCAGCCCCACGACATAAAGCAGCCAGACGGAAGCGGGCTGCCAGCGCTTCGGGATGGCGAGCGACAATTCCGCCATCAGAAATTCGCCTTCAGATCCATGCCTGCATAAAGCCCCGCCACCTCGTCGGCATAGCCGTTGAAGGGCAGGGTGGGGTGGCGGCTCGCGCCGAAGAAGCCGCTTTCGCCGATGCGCCGCTCGCTCGCCTGGCTCCAACGAGGGTGGTCGACCGCAGGATTGACGTTGGCATAGAAGCCATATTCCTGCGGATTGGTCACCTGCCAGGTGTTTTTCGGCTGCTGGTCGGTGAGCGTCATTCTGACGATCGACTTGATGCCCTTGAAGCCGTATTTCCACGGGACGACGAGGCGGATCGGCGCGCCGTTCTGGTTCGGCAGCGTCTCGCCATAAAGCCCGACGGCAAGCAGCGTCAGCGGATGGCGCGCCTCGTCGAGGCGCAAGCCCTCGACATAGGGCCAGTCGAGCGACTGGAAGAAACCCTTCTGCCCCGGCATTTCGTCCGGCCGCACGACAGTTTCGAAGGCGACATATTTGGCGCTGCCGAGCGGCTCCACCCTGTCGAGCAGCGATGCCAGCGGAAAGCCGTCCCAGGGAATGACCATCGACCACGCTTCGACGCAGCGCATGCGATAGGTGCGCTCCTCGATCGGGAATTCCTTCATCAGCGCCTCGAGGTCGAAGGTGCCTGGTTTGTTGACCATGCCGTCGACCTTGACCGTCCAGGGCAGCGGCTTGAAATCGCCGGAATTCGCTGCGGGATCGGCCTTGTCGAGGCCGAACTCATAGAAATTATTGTAGGTGGTGACGTCCTTGAGCGGCGTCGGCTTCTCGTCGACCTTGTACTTGCTCCCGACGGCGGAAAGCGCGGCCGCGCTCGCCTTGCCGGCGCCGTAGAGCGCCATGGCGCCGAGCGCCGCAGCGCCGAGGAATTCACGGCGGCGCAGATAGAGCTGGCGCGGCGTGATTTCCGACGACGCGATCTTCGGGGGGCGATAGCTTGGCATGTCGAAAACCTCCAGGGCGGATTTCTTGACTATAGTTCTTAAACGAACCGCCCGCATGTTCGGATTAAAGCATGTCGCGCAAAAGTGTGTAGCGGTTTTGCGATAACGACATGCGCAAAAACTAAGGCCTAAAGCGCGGGGAGCGAATCTGAAAGATCGCGACGCGCTTTAGTGTCTATGCCTTGAATATCACCGACGGGAAGCCAATTTTTTGTGTTCGGCTGTGATGGAATAGGCTGTAACCAAACCCCGCGCCGAACCGTATATCACCAATGGCGCTCAAGGCGCTTCTCCCGGCAGCGTACCGGATTTGGCCTTGCCGGTAGTGACAGCTCCCGCCGATTGGATTAGGACAATTCCAAAAAGCAGCGTTGCCCGGCCGCAGGCTCAATGCCGCCCCGCTTCGCCTGATGATCTCCGACACGTCGAGGAAGACACCGATGCCAGCCTACCGCTCCAGAACCACGACCCACGGCCGCAACATGGCAGGCGCGCGCGGCCTTTGGCGCGCCACGGGCATGAAGGATTCGGATTTCGGCAAGCCGATCATCGCGGTGGTGAATTCCTTCACCCAGTTCGTGCCCGGCCACGTGCATCTGAAGGATCTCGGCCAGCTCGTCGCCCGTGAAATCGAGGCAGCCGGCGGTGTCGCCAAGGAGTTCAACACGATCGCCGTCGACGACGGCATCGCCATGGGTCATGACGGCATGCTTTATTCGCTGCCCTCGCGCGAACTCATTGCCGACAGCGTCGAATACATGGTCAATGCCCATTGCGCCGATGCCATGGTCTGCATCTCCAACTGCGACAAGATCACGCCCGGCATGCTGATGGCGTCGTTGCGCCTCAACATCCCGACCGTCTTCGTCTCCGGTGGTCCGATGGAAGCGGGCAAGGTCGTGCTGCACGGCAAGACCCATGCACTCGACCTCGTCGATGCCATGGTCGCCGCAGCCGATGAAAAGATCAGCGACGAGGATGTGCAGACCATCGAGCGCTCGGCCTGTCCGACCTGCGGCTCCTGCTCCGGCATGTTCACCGCCAATTCGATGAACTGCCTGACGGAGGCGCTCGGCCTGTCGCTGCCCGGCAACGGCTCGACGCTCGCCACCCACGCCGACCGCAAGCGCCTCTTCGTCGAGGCCGGCCATCTGATCGTCGATCTCGCCCGCCGCTACTACGAGCAGGACGACGTCAAGGCGCTGCCGCGCACCATCGCCTCCAAGCAGGCCTTCGAGAATGCCATGGCGCTCGACATCGCCATGGGCGGTTCGACCAACACGGTCCTCCACATCCTTGCTGCCGCCCATGAAGGCGAGATCGATTTCACCATGGCCGATATCGACGCGCTGTCGCGCCGGGTGCCGTGCCTGTCGAAGGTCGCACCCGCCAAGAGCGATGTTCATATGGAAGACGTGCACCGCGCCGGCGGCATCATGTCGATCCTCGGCGAGCTCGACAAGGGCGGTCTGCTGAACCGCGATTGCCCGACCGTGCATGCCGAGACGCTGGGCGATGCGATCGACCGCTGGGACATCACCCGCACCAACAGCGACACTGTCCGCAACTTCTATCGCGCCGCCCCTGGCGGCATCCCGACCCAGGTCGCCTTCAGCCAGGAGGCCCGCTGGGACGAACTCGACACCGACCGCCAGAACGGCGTCATCCGCTCGGTCGAACATCCTTTCTCCAAGGACGGCGGCTTGGCCGTGCTCAAGGGCAATCTCGCGGTCGATGGCTGCATCGTCAAGACGGCAGGCGTCGATGAATCGATCCTGAAATTCTCCGGCCCGGCCCGCGTCTTTGAAAGCCAGGATGCATCGGTCAAGGCGATCCTCGCCAATGAAGTCAAGGCCGGCGATGTCGTCGTCATCCGCTATGAAGGTCCGAAGGGCGGCCCCGGCATGCAGGAAATGCTCTATCCGACGAGCTATCTGAAGTCGAAGGGCCTCGGCAAGGCCTGTGCGCTCATCACCGACGGCCGCTTCTCCGGCGGCACCTCGGGTCTGTCGATCGGCCACGCCTCGCCGGAAGCGGCAAATGGCGGCACGATCGGCCTGGTGCGCGAAGGCGACATGATAGACATCGACATCCCGAACCGCACGATCAGCCTGCGCGTCGACGAGGCCGAACTTGCCGCCCGCCGCGCCGATCAGGACGCCAAGGGCTGGCATCCCACAGAAGTGCGCAAGCGCAACGTCACGACGGCGCTGAAGGCTTACGCCGCCTTCGCCACCAGCGCCGACCGCGGCGCCGTGCGGGATCTGAACGCCCGCTAACTGGTCGAACCTATTACCCGCTGATTGAGAGTCAGCTGCTCAAGACCGGCCGCTTTCAAAGCGGCCGGTTGATGTTTTTATAGGTCTCGCCGAGTTGCTTCAGGCGCTCGTCATAGGCAGCCTTGATACAGGCGGTATCCGCAGCGCATTCCTGTCGTTTCTTCAGCCAGGCGGTCTGCTCGTCCTGCAATGTCCCGCGCGAGCCCATCGCCAGCAGGCCGGAGAGCAGCTCGAAGGTCGTCACCATCTTCACGTCGGCATCGTTGAGCGCGCGGTTGTCGCAGATCGCCTTTTCATCAGGCTTCAATTCCTTCGCATCGCAGTCGAAGCTTGCCGCCTGCGCCATATCCGATGCGAAGATGGAAATCGCAAAACCAAAACCCATCATCATCGCTCTTGCCGTCATCATTCCCATGTCCCTTTTGCTCCTGGTCAGCCCAGTTTGCGCAATGCCAGAGCCAGGAAGATGATGCAGGCAAGCCAGACGGCAAGGATGAAGATCAGCCCGGCCCGGCCGGAAGGACGCTCGATGCGTTTTGCCGCTTCATCGCGCAGCGCGCTCATAACTGCAGCCGGGATAAGCCGCGTCGCCAGCAGAATGCCGAGTGGCACGATCAGGAGATCGTCGAGATAGCCGAGCACCGGAATGAAATCGGGGATGAGATCGATGGGGGACAGCGCATAGGCCGCAACCGCGCCCGCCACCGCTTTCGCATGCCAGGGCACCCGTGGATCCCGGGCAGCAAGCCATAAGGCGATGATGTCACGCTTCAGTGACTTCGCCCAGTTTTTGGCTTTTGATATCAGTTGCATGGCCGAATTTCCTGAATCGAATTCGCAAAGGCTTCAAGCGCAGTCTCGTGGGGTCATCTCTGCCTTATTCTTCCATGCTTCCGCCCTCTTTCCTTTCTAGCGTCGGGCCGCAGAACAGGATGATTTTAGGCCGGTTCGGCCTAAAATCTGAATCCTGTTTGCAATTGAATAGCTAGAGCATGATGTCGTCCGAAAACCGCTCACACTTTTCGGCATCATGCTCTAAAACGTTGCTCAAGAAGATTCAAAAGGGATACCCATGCAAGGCCTGTTCAAGCGCGCCTCCGTCTCGCTATTCGCTCTGACGCTCCTCCTGCCGGCTGCCGCTTACGCACAGACCGCAAAGACAGTGCCCGAGAGCCAGATGCAGATGCAGCTCTCCTTCGCGCCGCTCGTCAAACAGACGTCGGGCGCCGTCGTCAATGTCTATGCGGAAAAGACCGTCCGGCGGCAGTCGCCCTTTGCCGGCGACCCCTTTTTCGAGCAGTTCTTCGGCCAGCAGATGCCGAATCGCTCGGAGAAGCAGTCCTCGCTCGGTTCCGGCGTCATCGTCGAGGCGAACGGCACTGTCGTGACCAACAATCACGTCGTCGAAGGCGCCGACGACATCAAGGTTGCCCTGCCTGATGGACGCGAATTCCCCTGCAAGGTGGTGCTGCGCGATGATCGTGTCGATCTTGCCGTGCTGAAGATCGACACCAAGGAAAGTTTCCCGACGCTTCCCATCGGCAATTCCGATGCGGTCGAGGTCGGCGATCTCGTGCTGGCGATCGGCAACCCCTTCGGCGTCGGCCAGACGGTGACGAGCGGTATCGTCTCCGCACTTGCGCGCAACCAGGTGGTCAGGAACGAGTTCGGTTTCTTCATCCAGACCGATGCCTCGATCAATCCAGGCAATTCCGGCGGCGCGCTGATGAACATGAAGGGCGAGCTGATCGGCATCAACACCGCGATCTTCTCGCGCGGCGGCGGCTCGAACGGCATCGGCTTCGCCATTCCGGCCAATCTGGTCAAGGTCTTCCTCGCCTCGGCGGACGCCGGCGTCAAATCCTTCGAGCGGCCCTATGTCGGCGCGAGCTTCGATGCCGTGACCTCTGAAGTCGCTGAGGCACTGGGGCTGAACAAGGTTCGCGGCGCGCTCGTCGTCAAGGTTTCGGAAGGCGGCCCGGCCGCCAAGGCCGGACTGAAGGCCGGCGAAATCGTCACCGCTGTCGATGGTATTTCGGTCGAACATCCGGATGCGCTGCTTTACCGGCTGACGACGGCCGGTCTCGGCAAGTCGGTCAAGCTCACCGTCGTCGAGAACGGCCGCGAGGAGCAATTGCCGCTGACGCTCGATCGTGCCCCGGAAACCTCGCCGCGCGATCAGCGCACGATCGGCGGTCGCACCCCCTTCAGCGGCGCCGTTGTCGAAAACCTGTCGCCGCGGGTCGCCGACGAACTCCGCATGCCGCCGGAATCGGCAGGCGTCGTCGTCTCCGAGGTCAAGGAGGATTCGCCGGCCGCCCGTCTCGGTTTCGAGCCGAAGGATATCATCGTCTCGATCAACGGCACCGATGTGAAGACCACCAGCGAACTGTCCGAAATCGCCGATAGCGACCCCGGCCTCTGGCGGGTGGAGATCGAGCGCGACGGTCAGCGCATCCGGCAGTTCTTCCGATGAGCAATGATCTCTTCGCGCCGCGTGTTCCGGAGGAGGTAGCCGCCAGGCGGCCGCTTGCCGACCGGCTGCGGCCGAAGACGCTTGCCGATGTCACCGGTCAGGAACATCTGACCGGTGAAGACGGCGTGCTGAAAAGAATGATCGAAAGCGGTTCGCTCGGCTCGATGATCTTCTGGGGCCCGCCAGGCACCGGCAAGACGACGGTGGCACGGCTGCTGTCGGGCGAGGCGGGGCTGGCCTTCGAGCAAATTTCGGCGATTTTCTCAGGCGTCGCCGATCTGAAGAAAGTGTTCGAGACTGCCCGCCTGCGCCGCATGGACGGCCGCCAGACGCTGCTCTTCGTCGACGAGATCCACCGTTTCAACCGCGCCCAGCAGGACAGCTTTCTGCCTGTTATGGAGGACGGCACCGTCATCCTCGTCGGCGCCACCACCGAAAACCCGTCCTTCGAGCTCAACGCCGCTCTGCTGTCGCGCGCCCGCGTGCTGACCTTCAAATCGCATGATGAGGAGAGCCTGGAGGAATTGCTGAAGCGCGCCGAGGCGATCGAGCAGAAGCCGCTGCCGCTGACGGAGGAAGCGCGTCTCAGTCTGATCCGCATGGCAGACGGCGACGGCCGCGCCGTGCTGACGCTTGCCGAAGAAGTCTGGCGCGCCGCACGCGAAGGCGAGAGTTTCGATACCGAAGGCCTGACGCGTATCGTCCAGCGCCGCGCTCCGGTCTATGACAAGGCGCAGGATGGCCACTACAATCTGATCTCGGCCTTGCATAAATCCGTGCGCGGCTCGGACCCGGACGCCGCCCTCTATTATCTCGCCCGCATGTTCGATGCCGGCGAGGATCCGCTCTATCTCGGCCGGCGGCTGGTGCGCATGGCAGTGGAGGATATCGGCCTTGCCGATCCGCAGGCGCTGGTGGTCTGCAACGCCGCCAAGGATGCCTATGAGTATCTCGGTTCCCCCGAGGGCGAACTGGCGCTCGCCCAGGCCTGCGTCTATCTCGCCACCGCGCCGAAATCGAATGCCGTCTACACCGCCTTCAAGGCCGCAAGCCAGGCCGCCAAGCAGAACGGCTCGCTGCTGCCGCCGAAGCATATCCTCAATGCGCCGACCAAGCTGATGAAGGGCGAAGGTTACGGCGAGGGTTACCGCTACGACCATGACGAGCCGGACGCCTTTTCCGGCCAGGACTATTTCCCGGAGAAGATGGGCCGCCAGACCTTCTATGACCCGCCGGAGCGTGGTTTCGAGCGCGACATCCGCAAGCGGCTGGAATGGTGGGCCAAGCTTCGCAAGGAGCGCAACCCGCGCTGACGCGTCTGGCCTGTTCGGTTGGTGAACGGGGCTCAGCCGCCAAGCGCGATCGCTATTGCAACCAGAAGCAAGCCGAGACAAGTCATCGTCATCCCGGCATAAAAAGGCCTGCCTCCTGAAAACCTCGCCCAGGCATAGCCCGTCACAAACAGCAGCATGATGAGAAACAGATTGCTGGTTCTCAGGGCAAGGTGCGCACTGTCGATGAGAAGGAAAGGGATCACCGCCGGAACGGCGGTGGCCGAGACCAGAACGAAGACCGCGATTGCGGCCAACAGATCCCGTTTCGGGAGGGACGTCTTCACAGGATCGGCCCGGCGTGCGAGCGTCAGGAGCGATCGATAGAGTGCGTCCGCGTCAGCGCCCTTTGCAGAGAATGGTGCCTCCGCTATCGGGAATTCCTTCGCAAGCACCGTCAGCGCCGCAGATTCGCTTCTGGCGGTTTTGATCTGTCGAAAAAGCCGCAGCCGCCTGCTTTTGTTAAACGTCGTACCCAGGAAAAACAAGACGGCGTCAATGATCCCCCAAGCGACGTTGCAGCCGATCGTTGCGACGATCAGATCGTGGACATTCAACCCTTCCTTTTCAAAAACCAGCCTCGAACCGACCGTCCACGTCAGCGCCATAATCAATCCGAAAAGGACTTCGCCGAGCGCATCGCCGGGATCAATGATATTGGTGATACGACCGATCAGTTTCGAAGTCATGGACCACTTCCCACGTGATGAAGACCACGGTCTGATGTTTCCACTCGCGCTCTGTCATGGAAGTTAAGCTGATTTGCATGGGTTCGCGCTCCGGGCGGCTACGGCTCGCAAGGGGATTGTGATCGACATAGCAGCCTGATTCATTGATCGTGATCAAGGATCAGCACGATTGGACGTGAGCGCGTCGGCGCTACCACGACGCTTCGTCATCGAGACGCGCGGTGCTGTAAAGCTCAGGAGGCGCGCGGCGTTTTCTGGTTTGGCGGCGCGGCGATCACCTTGACGGATGAGTCCGCCAGCCCGTGATGGCCTTCCATATCGACGACGACATGCCAGTGGCCGCTTTCCGGAACGGCGATCTTGATCGGCGATTTGCGCGCCACGCCACCGATATATTTGAAATCGAGAACTTCGGTGAAGCGCTGGAAATTCGGCGCCGTCATCAGCCGGACATTGTTCACGGCATTCAACGACACCTCGATGATCGTTCCGGCGCGCTGTTCCTTGAGATCGTAATGTGTGAAGCGGAAATTCGGTTTCGGCATCGGTCTCGTGGTGTCTGAAGTCTCTGCGACGAGATTTTACCAGCATGCCGGTTAAGGAAAAGTTGGAAATCGGTCGCAAACCCCGATCGGAGAAATTTCGAAGCGCGGTGTCGGAAAAGTCCGGCCGCCGCCGTCCTTGCGGTTCGACTCAAACCGGAGCAAGGACATGTCAAAGATGAAGTAAGGGACGGCAGCGGGGGCTTCCGGCTGCCTTTGCCTCTCGCTGTCACGCCGCATCCCGAAATCCGGAATGCGGCGGTACTGGTCTTGGCTCTCAGGCCGAGGCTGTTGCCTCGCTCGGAAAATCCGTGGAGAGGGCAAGTTCCCGCCAGGCGGCAAGCTCCTTTTCGACGCTGGCATGCTGCGCTTCGATCATCGCCACCGTGTCGCTGCCGAACGGCATGCGCAGCGGCGGATTGGCCGAATTGACCATCGTCATGATGCCGGCGGCGAGCCTGGCGGGGTTGCCGGGCTGGGCATGATTGGCGTCGGCGGCGAAGTTGCGCATGTTGCCGGCCGGCGTGCCTTCGTAATCGGCGATGGAGGCCGGGCTGACCGCCAGTGACGTATCGGCGAGGAAGTCGGTGCGGAAGAAGCCGGGCTCGACGATCGTCACCTTGATGCCGAAGGGTTCGAGTTCGGCGGCCATCGATTCCGACAGGCCTTCGACGGCGAATTTCGTCGAGCCGTAGACGCCCCAGCCGGGATAGCCGAAGTAACCGCCGATCGAGGAGAAGTTCAGGACATGGCCGGAACGCTGGCGGCGCATATAGGGCAGCACGGCGCGTGTCACCTTCAGGAGGCCGAAGACATTCGTGGCATAGAGCTTTTCGATCTCTTCGGCCGTGGCTTCCTCGACGGCGCCAAGCAGGCCGTAGCCGGCATTGTTGGCGAGAATGTCGATGCGGCCGAAGCGGGCGATGCCGGCAGCCGCAGCTTCTTTCGCCTGCGCCTCGTTGGTGACGTCGAGCGCGACGGCCAAAAGGTTCGGATGATCGCCGAACTGCTCGGCCACGGTCTTCGGGTTGCGGGCGGTGGCAATGACGGCATCGCCTGATGCAAGGGCTTCCTTGGTCATCAGCGCGCCGAAGCCGCGGGATGCACCTGTGATGAACCAGACTTTCATGACGATTTTCCTTTCGAGGTCGATTTGGCTGTCTCGGCGTCGCATCTCTGTGCTGACGGGGTTGAATTTGACCGAAAATCCGTTGCTGTATAAGATTTGTTATTATTGAAACTACGATGAGTGTCATTCAGTAATGCGCGCCACCGAGCTTTCCGAACTCGCGGCTTTTGCGGCCGTTGCCCGGCATAAGAGCTTCCGCAAGGCCGGCGAGGAGAGGGGTGTCACCGCCTCAGCGGTCAGCCATGCCGTGCTCAACCTCGAAGACCGGATCGGCATCCGCCTGCTCAACCGCACGACGCGCAGCGTCTCGCTGACCGAGGCCGGCGAACTGCTGATCTCGCATCTCGACCCGGCCTTCGGGGAGATGGCGGCAGCGCTCGATGCGCTGAACCGCTACCGCGACACGCCCTTCGGCAAGGTGAGGATCAACGTGCCGAATTCGATCGGCCCCTTCGTCATCGGTCGCATCATCGGCCCGTTGCTGAAAAGCAATCCCAATCTGCAGCTGGAGATCAACGCGACCGACAGGCTGGTCGATATCGTCGAGGAGGGCTTCGATGCCGGCATCCGCTTCGGCGAACGTGTCACCGAAGGCATGATCGCGCTGCGCATCAAACCGCGCATCCGCCTGGTCGTGGTCGGTTCGCCAGCCTATTTCGAGGTCCGGCCGAAGCCGACGACGCCGCACGAGCTCAAGCGCCATCTCTGCATCCAGAACATGTTTCCGTCAGGCGCACGTTATGCCTGGGAATTTGAGAAGGATGGCCAGACGGTGAGCTTCCAGCCGACCGGACCGCTGTCGCTCGACGATCACGAACTGATGCTGCAGGCAGCGCTCGGCGGCGTCGGTCTTGCCTATATCTGGGAGCCACGCGTGGAAAAGGCGATCGCCGGCGGCGAACTGATCCAGGTGCTCGACGACTGGTGCCAGCCGGAGGAACCGCTCTATCTCTACTATCCGAGCCGCCGCCATATGTCGGCGGGCTTCAGGGCGTTCATCGACGCGATGAGAGCCGAGTAAAAAAGGTGAGGATTCGCATCCCTCGGCCTTTTGACTCCTGCGCTCGAACTGGCCAAAGATGCTGCCATGGCCGCCATGGCCAGCATTATCGGGAGAGGCTGATGAACGGTCGGATCTTGCCAACTGTCAATCGAAGCGCATCAAAGCGGCTCGGCGGTCTGTTGCCGGCATTGGCCGCGTTGATGCTGCTGGCCCCGTCGGCGGTCGGCAAGGACATTGGACCGCAAAGCCAGGCCTCGCGCGAGCAGGTCGAAAAGCTTGTCAGCCTCTGGAAGGATCATTTTGCCGATGCCGATAGCCTGCAGCAGCGGCGCACAGCCTTCCGGACGCTGATGGAAACGACGCCCGGGCCGACCCGCATCCAGGTCCGGCAGGTCGATGCCGATGGCGTTGATGCCGAGCTGATGTGGCCGGCCCGTCTGCATCACCCGATCGGCCACAGGGTGATCCTCTATATTCATGGCGGCGGCTTCTCCGGCGGCTCCATCCGCACGCACAGCCTGCTTGCCGGCTCGCTCGCCAAGGCCGCATCCAGCGACGTGCTGCTGATCGATTATCGGCTTATGCCCGAATATACCTATCCCGCCCAGATCAACGACGCGCTGACGGCCTATCGCTGGCTTCTCGACAACGGCTATCGCAACGACAACGTTATCATCGCCGGCGACGACGCCGGCGGCAATATCGCGATCGAGACGGTGCTGCGGCAGAAGCAGGCGGCAAAGCCATTGCCGGCGGCTGTGATTGCGCTCAGCCCGATCACCGATCTCACCGCGACCGGCGGATCGATGACATCAAATGCCGACAACGATCCGCTGGTCGGAAGCGCCTCGATCGAGGCCTTGCGCAAAGCCTATCTCGGCAACCGCTCGCCGACCGATCCCCAGGCATCGCCGCTTTATGCCGATATGACCGGTTTTCCGCCGCTGCTGCTGCAGGTCGGTTCCGGTGAAGTCCTGCTCGACGATACGCTGCGGCTCGCCGACAAGGCGCGCCAGGCGGGCGTGGACGTCACCACCGAGATCTGGCCCGGCATGCCGCATCAGTGGCAGTTGTTTCCCTCGCTGCTCGACGATGCCGATCGGTCGAGTCAGAATATTGCCGAGTTTGCGATCCGGCATTTTGAGGACAAGCCGGAAGAATAAGCCAGCAAGGGTAGGGGCTACTCTTTCATTGTGATGTGCCACGCGACTGTGACGGCGCCAGAGGCCGTTCGACTTCCCTGCCGACGCTGAGCGCCTTTCTGATATTCGGCTCCAGCCGCTCGATGTAGGCGTGATCGGGTGCGGCGCCCAGCGCATCCAGCATTTTCGAGAAGAAACAGCGAGCCGCTGCCGCGGCCGTGACGTCGAAGACTTCGGCGTCACTCAGCCCATGTTTCTTCAGCCCGTCTATATCCTGTTGGGTCACCGACGTCGCGTCGCGCGCCACCTTGGCGGCAAAGGCCATGATTGCCCGTTCGCCGGCATCGATCGGCGCTTTCTCCGTCTCGTTGACGACAGCCGTCAGCCCGTCGCTCGTAAACCCCTCGCGCAGCAGCACCGAGCCGTGCGCCAGCATGCAATAGGAGGATTTCAACTCCTTGGCCGCTGCCAGCGTCACCAGCTCGTAGCGCCTGAGGCTCATATGTCCGCGAATGCTCGAAAGCAGCGCTGCCCAGTTCTCCATCACCTCCGGCCGGTGTCCGAAGGCACGGTACATGTTCGGCAGGTAACCATAATTCGCCTCGGCCGACGCATACATCGACGTTGTCTTCTCGCTGGCGGATGCATTGGGGGTGTGAATGAAAGCCATGGCATGGTCCTCCTCTATAGCGAGAAGGATAGGGTAGATATGCGGGACAGCAATCCTGAAAAATCAGGCAGCGTCATTGTTCTCAGAAGCGTGACCAGTTCGCTTGATCGGAAGGGTTACGGTGAATGTCGATCCGCATCCTCGTGCGCTTCGAACCTCTATCGAGCCGTCGTGCAGTTCGACGATCTGCTTCACCAGGTTGAGGCCGATGCCCGTTCCGGCAATTCCGGTCGACGTCCCGGCACGAAAATAGCGCTGGAACAACCGCGGCACGTCTTCGGGATCGATCCCCACCCCGTCGTCGCTGATCGACACTTTGACGTTTCCGGTCTCCTGCCATGCCGTGACGCGAATTTCGAGTGTTCCGGGCGCGTATTTGACGGCATTGGACAGCAGGTTGGTAAAGACCTGCGCCAAGCTACGCGGATCGCCGTCGATGAACTCGGGCAGCCTGTCGATATCCAACACAAAGCTGTGCGTCTTGGCGATCGTCGACTGCCGCTCGCAACAGCTTCTTATCAAGGATCTCAAGGCGCAGGCGTCGTAGCTGATATCGATCTTGCCGGTGTCGAGGCGCCCGGCCGATAGGATGCTTTCCATGAGGTCGACGATCCGGTTCACCGATGCGCGGATCTGATCGACCTTGTCGCTCAAGAATTCGGGCTCGACTGCTCCTCTTTTGCGCAGCAGCCGCTGGGCGGCAGCGTCGATGATGGCGAGCGGTGTGCGGAATTCATGGGACGCCATGGCCACGAACTGCCGCTGCAATTCGTTGATGTTGCGTTCCTGCGCAAGCATTCGCTCGAGTTCCCGCGCCTGACGCTCGACCTCGGCCGTGCGGCTCTGCACCGTCGTTTCGAGCTGATCGTGATGCCGGCGCAGCTCTTCCGTCAGCCGCACTGTCTTGGTGACGTCTTCGTGGGTGGCCACATAGCCACCGTTTTGCATCGGATTGTGGGTGATTTTGATGACGCGGCCGTCGGAGAGCACGATATTCTGGCTGGCCACCGCACCACGCACCGTCGCTTCGAACACCACATCGAAATAGGTCGCGGTGTCGGCCGGGCCATTTCCCTCGCGGCTGCGATAGGCCAGGATATCGACAAGCGGCGTCCCTGGCTGCGTCAGTGAATCCGGCAGATTGTACATCCGCGCGTAGGAGGGGTTGCACAGGATCAGCTTCTTCGTCGAATCGAACATGCACAGCCCATGCGGCATGTTGCGGAGCGCCGCGTCGAAGCGGCGATGTTGTTCGGTGAGACTGTCTTCGACGCGGATCAGGGTAGAGATGTCTTCATAGCTGAGGATCCAGCCTCCCTCCTTCGAGGGGGCGCAGGTCAATGAGACCATCCGTCCGTCGGACAGCGCAAACTGAGACGTATGCGGCCTGCCGGTCGTCGACTGCCGGCATGCGGCTGCACGGCAATCGGCGGTGCCCGGCAATCCGTCGATAGTCATTCCTCTGCCGATGGCGCCATCGGGCAGGCCGAGAATATCCAGCATGCGGGAGTTGAAAGCCGTCACCCTATCGGCAGGATCAAGGAGAACGATGCCCTGCGGCAGGTTCTCTAGAATGGATTCAAACGAGTGTGGCATCATCCGGCCCTGCTTCAGATCTGGCACGTTGCACGTATCTGTAGCATTGGTGAGAAACGATAAAGTTTCGCTAATGGCTATCGATTCGGGCTTCCTGACGTGAAGAGAGGGCACTGTCACATCGTTCAAAGCAACCACCACCGATGGCAAGGACACCTTTCTCCAGAGGATCTTGATCGCTTTTCTGTCGATCGAGAATGTCGAGCGATGGCGCTGACGCCAGAGGATGGACGGCCTCAAGCCTATTGGATCCACGATGTCTGCCGCGATTTATCCTCGGAATTGAACAGCACGATCGCTGCCTTCGCATAGATGTTGTCATCGGGGACGAAGCCCATATCGAAGCGGCTATCCAGGCTGTTGTCGCGATTGTCGCCCAGCACGAAATAATGCCCGTCGGGGACAGTGAATTCCCGGGTGTTGTCGCCGCGAGAGTTGTCCACTTGCTCAACAATCATATAGCTGCGGCCAGATGGCAGCGTCTCTTTAAAGGCATGCACTGTCTCTGATTGATAGGTCAAATCACCCGCCGGTTCGCGCTCAACTGCGGTACCGTTCAAGTAGAGAATACCCGATTTCATCTGAATGCGGTCACCCGGCAGGCCGACGACGCGTTTCACGAAATCGATCCTCGGGTCCATCGGCTGGCGGAATATGACGACGTCTCCTCGCTCCGGCCCATATCCAAATATACGATGCCGCGGTCCAAGCCCGTACGGGAACGAATAGCGGCTGTATCCGTAGACATATTTTTGCGCGAACATGTAGTCGCCGCTCTGCAAGTTAGGCAGCATGGAACTCGCCGGCATTGTGAATGGCTGGAAGAGCAGACTGCGAACCAGCATCGCCAAGGCCAGTGCTGCAATCAAAAAGATCAGAAAGAGACTATACCACCGCGAGTACCAAGGAAACATGGTCTCTGCCGGCATCTTCTTTGCCGTGCGATAGCCATGCAACAGACCGATCAGATGCCAGGCAAAGATCAGCAAATACCCAAAAACAGCAGCCGAAGGAACGCCAAACAACCAGAGTTGCGCGATCGAGATGATGATGCCGCCGATAAAGTAGGCGATGGCATTCCAGCCACGTCCGAGGTAGGCCATAACCACATCCGGACCGAATAGAAGTCCCAACGTCGCTGCGCAAATGGGACGACGAGCGCGAAAAGCTCTAAAAATTTGCATAAAAAATCTCAATAGGTTTGGCGAATATACTCAGCTCACGATCGTTCTTTGGCCGACGCCTCATTTCGACTTGTAGTCGATGTCCTGAAAAATACCAGCCCCAGATTGGCAGCGTTCTATCGTAGAAAAATGTAGCTCTCTTGTGCCCGAGAATATCACCGGATGGCCCTTGGTCTCGGCCAAAATTTAGAACGTTCCAATTTTGTAAACGCTTCATTGCCACATGGGCGGCCAATAAATTCGCGAAAACCGTGAGAGAGAATGGTGTCTATGCAAATTTCCCTTGACATAATTGGAACGTTCCAAATATTTATCCAGCAGTCGACGTGATGGTCGGAGAGGGAAATGACAAAGGCGCGGGTAACCGTCATTGATATCGCGAAGGCCGCCGGCGTCTCCAAGTCGACGGTGTCGCTGGTGTTGCAGGGCTCCTCCCTGGTCAATGAGGGCACACGCTCCAAGGTCAATGCGGTGATGCGCGAACTCGGTTACGTCTATAATCGCGGCGCAGCCAATCTTCGCCAAGCCGGCGCCAAATCGCGGATCGTCGGAGTTGTCGTCAACGACCTGACCAACAGCTTCTTTGCTGAGTTGGCGGTCGGCGTCGATATGGTCGTCCAGTCGGCCGGCTTCGTGCAATTCCTGTCGAACACCGGCGAGAGCATCGACCGGCAGCGTGAGGTTGTCGCATCGATGCGTGAGCATGGCATTTCCGGCCTCATCGTCTCGCCGGCCCGCGCCACCGATGCCGCGGATTTCAAGCCGCTCGTCGCCGCCGGGATTCCCGTCGTGGTCGTCGTTCGAAACCTGCCCGGCGCCAAGGTCTCGTCGATCGTCTCCGACAACCAGGCCGGCATGATGTCGGCGGTCAAGCACCTGGCGGGGCTCGGCCACAAGCGCATCGCCTTTCTTGGTGGATTTCCCGACACCGCCGTCTTCGACGACCGGCATGCCGGCTACCGAAGCGGCGTGGAGGTTGCCGGGCTCGATTATCACGAAGAACTCGTCATCTCCTCGGCGCCGTCGCGGGCCGGCGGGGTCGAGGCGATCGGAAAAGCGCTTGCGCTTGGCCGCCGGCCGACCGCAGCCGTCTGCTTCAACGATGCCGTAGCCTTCGGTGTTTGCGACGGATTGCGTGCGCGCCGGCTGGAGCCTGGCGCCGACTTCGCCGTGGTGGGTTTCGACGACGTCATCGAGGCCCAGGCGGCGGTTCCGGCGCTGACGACGGTCTCGGTCGATCCGCAGGGCATCGGGCGCCGCGGCGCGCAGATGCTGCTCAAGCAGATCAATGCGGGCAAGGCCGAGGCGGAGGCGGTGACGACAGCCGTTCGGCTGGTCGTTCGCGAGAGCTGCGGCGCCGGCAAGGCCGCGCCGTCGAGAACCGGCAAGAGCGTAAAATCGGAACAGGACGCCGAGTAATGCCCATGAAGAAGCATCTCACCCCAGCCGAAGCGGCCGCGCTCATCCCGGATGGCGCCGTCGTCACGGTATCGTCCTCCAGCGGTCTCGGTTGCCCGGACCTCCTGCTGAAGGCGATCGGCGAGCGTTTCGATGCGACCGGCCACCCTCGTGACTTGACGACCCTTCATCCGATCGCCGCCGGCGACATGAGCGGCATCAAGGGCGTCGACCATATTGCCAGGAAGGGCCTGCTCAAGCGCATCATCGGCGGCTCCTATCCGTCGGGACCGTCATCGTCCGAGCCGCCGCTCATCTGGCAGATGATCACCAACAACGAGATCCCGGCCTACAACATTCCCTCCGGCATCCTCTTCGACATCCATCGCGAAGCCGCCGCCAAGCGGCCGGGTGTGCTGACCAAGGTCGGTGTCGACACATTCGTCGATCCCCGGCGGCAGGGCTGCGCGATGAACCAGCTGGCGTCGCAACAACAGGTGGTCAAGCGCGTCAGCTTTGAGGGCGACGACTGGCTGTTCTTCCCTTCGATCGTTCCTCAGGTCGCCATCATCCGCGCCACCACCGCCGACGAGCGCGGCAACCTCACCTATGAACATGAAGGCGCCTATCTCGGCGGCCTCGATCAGGCGCTCGCCGCCCGCAACAATGGCGGCATAGTCATCGCCCAGGTCAAGCGGATCACCAAGGAGGGCTCGCTGAAACCCCATGACGTCCGGGTGCCGGGAATGCTGGTCGACTATATCGTCGTCGATCCCGAACAGAAGCAGACGACGCAGACGCTATACGATCCGGCGATTTCGGGGGAGATCTTCCGTCCGCTGGATAGCTTCCACGTGCCCGAGTTCAATGTTCAGAAGGTCATCGCGCGCCGCGTCGCGCAGGAGCTGCAGGCGGGAAGCTGCGTCAATCTCGGCTTCGGCATCTCGGCCAACGTGCCGCGCATCCTGCTGGAGGAGGGGCTCCATGGCGCCGTCACCTGGGTGATCGAGCAAGGTGCGGTCGGTGGCGTGCCGCTGCTCGATTTCGCCTTCGGCTGCGCATCCAATGCCGATGCCTATATGCCGTCCCCCTACCAATTCACTTACTTTCAGGGCGCGGGCTTCGATGCGTCGCTGCTGTCCTTCCTCGAGATCGGCAAGGACGGGTCGGTCAACGTCTCCAAACTTTCCTTCCGGCCGCATGTGACGGCCGGCGCCGGCGGCTTCGTCGACATCACCGCGCGGGCAAAGAAGATCGTCTTCTCGGGCATGTTCAATGCCGGGGCGAAGCTGTCGATCGCCGATGGGGCTCTCGTCATCGAGAGAGAAGGCAAGCTGAAGAAGCTGGTGAACGAGGTCGAACACGTCACCTTCAGCGGCAGGCGGGCGATCGAACAGGGGCAGGATATCATCTATGTCACCGAGCGGTGCGTGATGAGGCTGACGCCTGAGGGTATCGTTCTTACCGAGATCGCACCCGGCGTCGATCTGCGGTCTGAGATCCTCGATCAGTCCGAGTTTCCGCTGATCGTCGCACCCGACCTGAAGGTCATGGATGCGGCACTTTTCGGCGAGGCCGGCATCGGCCTGTCGCTCCCGGCCAAAAAGGCACGGACGCTGGAGGGCAGCTTCCATGGCTAGCGGAACAGTCAGAGTAGACGTCGACGGACATGTAGCGACCTTGACGATTTCTCGTCCGGAGAAGCTGAACGCCCTCGATCTCGATATGCTGAAAGCCTTGGCGGAGGCGGCCGACGCGGTGGAAGCGAATCCGGATGTGCGCGCTGCCGTTCTCACCGGCGAAGGAAAGGGCTTTTCCGCCGGCGGCGATATCAAGGCATGGGGCGGAATGCAGCCTCAGGAGTTCGGTCACGCCTGGGTTCGTCACGGTCATCGCATCTTCGAAAGACTGGCGACACTGAGGGTGCCACTGGTCGCGGCCCTGAACGGCCACGCTCTCGGAGGCGGGCTCGAGCTGGCGGGTGTTGCCGACATTCGCCTCGCAGAGGAACACATCAAGATTGGCCTGCCGGAGACCGGCCTTGGAATGGTGCCGGGCTGGTCGGGGACCCAGCGTCTCGTGCGCCGCTTCGGCGCGCAGGCCGTCCGGCGCATGGCGCTCGGCGGCGAGATTTTTGCCGCAGAAGAGGCCCGCCTGCTCGGGATCGTCGACGCGGTGGTTCCAACCGGAAACGCGCTCGCCGCCGCCAGGGAATATGCCGAGCGGATTGCCGCGAGAGGTCCGGCCGCAATCGAGATCGTCAAGCTGATGATCGCATCGGCGAATGGTGAAGACAACGGAACCGCGGTCGAAGCCCTGGGCTCGATCCTCGCCGCCAAGACGGGCGATCTGAAGGAGGGCGTCGCATCGTTCAGCGAGAAGCGCCCGGCAATATTCAAGGGAGAATGGTAATGACGGTTCTCGTCAACCCGACGGCGCTCAGCGACCACAAGGCGCGTGATTTCAAGATGCTGATCGATGGCAAATGGGAGGCTGGCGCCGCCGATCCGATCGAACGTATCGCGCCGAGCCATGGCGTGGTGGTCAGCCGCTTCCCGACCGGCAGCAGGAGCGATGCCGAGCGCGCCATCGCTGCGGCACGAAAGGCCTTCGACCAGGGGCGGTGGCCGCGCATGACCGCGTCCGAACGCTCCGCCATTCTGCTCAAGGCGGCCGATCTGATCGCCGCACGTGCAGAGGAACTGGCATTTCTCGATGCCATCGAGGCGGGCAAGCCCATCACCCAGGTGCGAGGCGAAATTGCCGGTTCGGTCGACATCTGGCGTTATGCGGCGGCTCTCGCCCGCGACCTCCACGGCGAAAGCTACAACACGCTCGGCGACGGCACGCTCGGCGTCGTCCTGCGCGAAGCGATCGGCGTTGTCTCGATCATCACGCCCTGGAACTTCCCGTTCCTGATCGTCGGCCAGAAGCTGCCTTTCGCGCTTGCCGCGGGCTGCACGACCGTCGTCAAGCCTTCCGAGCTGACGTCGGGATCGACGCTCGTCTTGGGCGAAATCCTGCAGCAGGCAGGCATTCCGGAGGGCGTCGTCAATATTGTCACCGGTACGGGACCTGCAGTCGGCGCGGTCATGACGTCTCATCCAGACGTCGACATGGTCTCCTTCACCGGCTCGACCGGTGTCGGAAAACTGACCATGTCGAATGCGGCGCAGACGCTGAAGAAGGTCTCGCTGGAGCTGGGCGGGAAGAACCCGCAGATCGTTTTCCCCGATGCCGACCTCGATGCCTTCATCGATGCCGCCGTCTTCGGCGCCTATTTCAATGCCGGCGAGTGCTGCAACGCCGGCTCGCGGCTGATCCTTCACAAGTCGATCGCCTCCGACGTCGTCGGGCGCGTCGCCGAGCTGTCGAAGGGGGTGAAGGTCGGCGATCCCCTCGATCCCCAGACGCAGGTCGGCGCGATCATCACGCCGCAGCATCTGGAGAAGATTTCAGGCTATGTCGCCGGTGCCAGGAGCAGCGGCGCCCGCGTCGCCCATGGCGGCGAGACTCTCGACCTCGGCATGGGTCAGTTCATGTCGCCGACGATCCTGGAAGCGGTCACCTCCGATATGGCGGTGGCGCGCGAGGAGGTCTTTGGACCGGTCCTGTCGGTCCTGACATTCGAGACGACTGTCGAAGCGGTCAGCATCGCCAATTCCATCGACTACGGCCTGTCGGCCGGTGTCTGGAGCCGCGATTTCGACACCTGCCTGACGATCGGCCGGTCGGTGCGGGCGGGCACGATCTGGATGAACACCTTCATGGACGGCGCCTCCGAGCTGCCCTTCGGCGGCTACAAACAGAGCGGCCTCGGCCGCGAGCTCGGCCGCCATGCGGTCGAGGACTACACGGAGACCAAGACGCTGAACATGCATATCGGCAAACGCACCAATTGGTGGATGCCGAGAACCTAGGCCGGCTTAGCCGGCAATGAAACTACGCCTGAGGAGGGCGGGTGATCGGATGCGGAAATGGTTCCGCATCTTCCAAACGGGAACTGGGAGGTTCTTTGATGCGTAAGTTTCTGACCACGACTGCCGTGATCGCACTGGCTGTAGCCGGCGCCGGCGTGTCCGCTCGAGCAGCCGACGTGAAGGAAGTGCAGATGCTGCACTGGTGGACGTCGGGCGGCGAGGCGGCGGCTTTGAACGTTCTGAAGCAGGATCTGTCGAAGGAAGGGTTTGCCTGGAA